>JAIPUR010000010.1 GCA_020055655.1 Methanosarcinaceae archaeon
AGCCACGGATAATTATATTCGCCCACCATGGGCCCGAATACTATTAAGTTTCCACCTTTGCTGACAAATTCTTCGAGTTGTTTTCCATTGCGCTCTACGCCCTTGCCCGTATTTGTATAATCGGTGTTCGCAAATCCCGTTGGTATCATAAGGCATTTACAGGCTGGCAAAAAAGGAGTTCCGATCGATTCTGAGACTATTCTCTGGCACTTTACTTTGTGTTCAACAAATAATTTCTCAAAAAGGATGGGCATGTCCCAGAGTAACATTACGTCAGTCATGATGGTTAATAGCGGGTTTTGGTTTAATTATTTTTCTAAAAGGGAATTTGAGCATTTTTACAAATATGCTACTTGAAGGCAGAATAAATTAATTCAAAAAAGAAAAAAAGAAAGCTGGTTTAAGCCAGCTTGTTGAGTGGGTGTTCTTCATCCATGATCTCAAGACCGAGTTCTTTTGCGGTCTCTCCGAGCATGATGTCAACCATAGCTGCTGCAGGGAATACTTTGTCAGTGTTCTCTATTGGACCGAACAACAGGTAGTTGGATCCGAGGATCTGTGCTACAAGGTTAGTTCCAATATCTGTTGGCATGTAGATTGCCTGCTTCTCCTCTCTTGTCTCGTACTGCTTCTTGTATGCCTTCATCCAGTCCCATGCAGATGCCATGTTGTGGTATCCACCACCAACAGGAAGGCCGAAGTGGCCCTTTACTGCAATTACGTTTCTGATTGATGCACCGGAGCCAGCTCCGAGTGGGGTTGCTGCTACATCTACTAAAGGCTTTGTGATTCCACAGTCTTTTGCGATATCGAGCATTCCCTTGTCCTGTCCTGTTCCACCGCTTTCAAGGATGTCTATCCTTCCTTGTACACTTGGGTCTGTTGCGTTGAATGCGAGTACAATGGAACTTGAAATGTCACTTTCCTTGATTGCCTCGATCTCTTCTGCGTGGACACTTGCGTTGATGGAGTTGTAGATCGCCCTGTCTGCGACACCGATCTCTGTTGCGTATGCTGCTGCAGCTGCACGAACGTCACCAGCTGATGAGTCGATGAGGAATGGTGCTTTGTCATCAATCTCTACGAACCAGTCAATGTAGTTCTTGATCGCTTCTGGTGTTTCTCCGACGATCTGGTTCACAATAGGATTGCCTGTGACATCGCTCATGTCAACCATTGTCTGCCAAAGCCTGTCTGCTTCTGCTTTGTCGAAAAGTCCTTTGTCTTCATCAGTCACGATCTTGTGTCTGTTGTAGAACATTGTTCCGACAAGCACTGTTGGGTATTGTCCTGGCTGCCCACCGAATTTTACGCCGGCAACATCGAATACTTCCTGCTTTTTGTCAAATTTGAACATATGAATAACCTCTTTATTATTAGATTCCAAGTGCGGGTTTCAGGAATAATATGTATAAGAGGAACAAAACGATACCTGTTGTTGCTCCGTATAATATTCCTATATCTCTACCTACTTTCTTACCAATGCGCTGTGAAACTTCACTGCTTACAAACTCGATCTTCTCATCTATCATATCGAGCTTTTCGATTACTGCATTAAAGTCTTCTGAGTCTGTTACTACGCTTGGTATATTATTTGCATTGCTCATTTACATCATCCCCCAAATAGCCATTGGGAGTACGATTACCATTATCAATGCAAAGACAAATCCTGCAATAAGCCCTGATATGCCTGTTGCAGCCACACCAGAATCAAGTTTTTGGTTTCTTGCAATAAGTTGTGCTCTGTATCTGATGCTTTCAACTGTAGAGTCGATAGATCCCATTTGTGGACTAATTACTTTTGGAACTCCTTGTCCATATTCTTCGTCTGCCATTTCAGAAACCTCCGATCAATAGTGATCCAAGTAAAGCAAGTGTTACTGCCATACCAATCATGATACCTTCGACCTTACCAGCGTGGACACCAGAGTGGAACTTGTTAAGGTTACCAATGGTTACCATCTCCTTGTCGAGTGAAAGCATCCTGTCCTTAATTGTTACGAGCTCAGCTGCCATTGGCTTGATTCCGCCGACTTCTTCAGCTTCTTCATCAGCACCATCGACTTCAAGGATCATTGGGTCTGCATCAAAGGCTCCAGGGTCTTTGCCTGCATACTCTTTGATCTTAGCAACGATAGCGTCCATGTCTTCAGTATCGATGAAGTCGATACATTCAACCTGTGCCTGGAATCTCTCCATAGCTGCTTCTGTCAGGTTCTCAATATAAGGTATTGCACCATTTGCACCGATGATCCTGTTATCTTTGATACCATTTGCATGAAGACTGACCATTGCCTGTCCGGTAATGTGACCTTTTACTTCAGCACCTGTTACGATGAGGTATCTGATGTTTGGGTTCGATATGATGTGTGCTACAACCTTCTCAAGACCTAGGTTCTCTGTTTTACATGGGCCAGTAACTGCTGCGCCTGCATCAAGCATTGGGCCACCAGCAAGATGGGATCCACATGTGATTACTGCTACACAGTTCTGTATGTTTCCTACGTCGTATTCGCCTTTGATATTTGGCCAGTCTGGTGCTGCATCTCTCTTTTCTGCCATTTTACATCACCCCTGCCGCGGATATTGCGCCCATGACCAGAAGTATGATTCCTGCAACTGCAAGACCAACAACTATTCCGTAGAATGTATTGCCGTAGAAACCTGCAGATAATGCAGTGTTTGCACGCCCTGGGTATGAGTTGAGTAATTCTTTATCTGGTGCGAGGGAGTTCATAAGATCGTCAGCAATCTTGTCCAACTCATCGACCTGTGCCATTATTGGATCCATGCTGTACTGTATGATGTCTTCTCTCTCTTCAGCAAGCAGACCACTGAGTGGATCCATTACCAGATTAGCTTCTGGTACTACGTGAACCATGCTCATGCCAATTCCTCCTCATTAGGAAGCAATCCTGTTCCCACTACGCTGAAAGAATCTCTCTTTACGAGCTTGTAGAATCTGCTGAAAGCAATGTACCAGATCGCCACTCCAATGATTATTGTTAGTGCTCCTGATGCACCTGCATTAACGGCAGCTACGATTCCTGCAATTATCATTGTAATAGCACCTTTCTCTACAGCTGTTGTGAGTGTACGGTCCTGTTTCTCATCAGGTCCGAGGTTTCCATTGAATGGGTGAAGAATTGCGAGACCACCTGCAATGAATATCACTGCAATGTATCCGGTTGCAATTACACCGGTAAGCACATCAGCAAATGTGAATGAACCTACCATTGCGACACTAAGTCCGATGATGGTTAGTGTTCCTGCGATGGAGATCTCTGCCATGGATTGTACCATGATAGGGATGCCCATTTTGAGTACTGTGTTTGCAAGAAGACCTACCAGAAGACCGATAAGTGCTGCAAATATCACTGCAATAACAGGTCCGGCAACGCCACCAACGGCGAGTCCGAATGTTGCTGCTACAACACCCATACCAAGTGCTATCATACCAATGGATGGTACACCGGTACCAAGTCCATAACTTGATACTCTTCTAACTGATTCTGCGCCCCATAAGATACTTGCGATGGCACCAATTCCACCGAGGAATGATGCGTATGATCCAAGGAAATGAGCTGCATATATTCCGATGAGTGCGCCAAGTAAGCCCAGTCCAATGATGGTGTTGTGGGACATTCCTCCAGCGGCCTCTCCGCTTCCTCCAGCTGACATTTATAGACCTCCAATTGCGATTACACCCATGATTGCACAGAAAAATGTTGCAGCAAGGGATGATATTACAGCTTTTGGGAATTTCTTGAATTTAGGGTCGTGGAAACCTTCGATGGTTCCTCCAATGTTGTATGAAGGAATTACTGCATTCACAAAGAATATACCCACTGCAAATATACTTGCGATACCAACTAATTCAGTAGCTGGCAAGCTATTCTCTATTATCATAAGGTAGTAGTAGACCATTGCACCGCCGATACCACCAAGCCCACCGCCGATAATACCACTTACATAAGACACTGTTGGAAGGTCGTGCCCTTCTGTACCCTGGGATACGTAGAGGTCCTGCCTGTCTTTTGTAATCGGGTCGTATTTTACCTTAGCTGATGAAGGTACACAACCTACACCGTATACATATGACCACTGTCCTACGAGCATGGTGACTGATATCATGATCATAGCACCGATTGCACCGGATGCGAGAACAAGGAGAATGCTGTCTGTAACTCCCATCATGGTAGCTGCTGTAATAAGTCCTGTAAGACCTGCACCTGCTGCAAGCTGAACAGTACCTGTTCCAATACCTGTTGCCTGTGCCATAGCTGCTGGAGCACCACCTACTGGTACGAAGTGAACACTCCATGAAATAAGAACACCACCGAGTGTGATAAGTAACACACTGATGATGTTATCCATTAAAGCTCCTACTATATCGATCATGCTGCCACCTCTGCGTCCTGGTCTTCTTTGTATGTACCATATGCATTACGGGCTGCAACTTCAATCTTTCTGTTCCATATAGCCAGAATAATTACAATAATGACTCCTGCTAGAACGGATTCCCATCCCATTGCTGCACTTTTTGATGCATCGAATACGGTTGTGATCCATCCGCTGAGGAACACGACCATGCCGAATGCGATTCCTGTCACTGGTCCGCCAAACTTGGCACAGAACCATGAGTTGTCGTATCCGTTTCTAACACCTGATTCTCCCTTTCTCACAATATTTCCTGAGTTTGAAGCGTTGAGTCCTGATCCAAATTCTACGTTCTGGAATTCACGTTCTGCACCATAGTGTACATCACCAGTTGATGATCCTACTGCACCAATAGTGATTCCCCATATGAATGCCAGAAGTGGCAATGGGAATGGGTGTCCGAGCACTACAACCATAAGATATGATATAACAAGTATGCATATTGTTGTGATAAACGAATAAGCAATGATCACTGGTGTGTGACTTTTAACTATATCGAGATAAAGTGGTTGCTTGAAACGATTCTGACTTGCTATTCTTCCTAAGTGTGATGAAACTGAAAATGTTCCATGTATCATTGCTGCAACAAGGGATCCGATTGTAAGCGCAAGAATGACTGACGCATTCATGCCTAACAGAACTGTTGCTACAGTTCCACCAATTGCACACATAAGTGCATTAGATGGTGGTTCTCCGGATATGGCTTTATTGTATATCCTATGTGGATACATCATTTGGGGTGCCAATTGCACTTGAGAGTTCGGGTTACTCTGGGATCCTACATCTGATTCAAGATCCTCAGAAGCACCAGCAATAGTTGCGGCTGCTCCCATTAGTGCTAAGACGCCCATACCTGTGAGCGGTTCCATACATTTTCCTCCTTTTATTTTCTATCGGTAATCATGCCAATGCTTTGATATCGCTCTTGGGATATCGCTGAATTATAATTGATATGGCGTAGACTAACGTAAGATGAAATTGATTATATTAAATACTTATTAAACCTTTCGAATCATTTCCGTCGGAGCTCCCTAATTTCCACTCCACAAAACAATAACGGGGTGAATCATAAATATATTTAACTAAAAATAAAATTGGAGGAAGTTGATCAAATTACGCTCGTCGATTAAACTTAAGTATATAAATGTCAGGTCGTGGGCGTTTTCCACTTCCTTTGGCAAAATCTGCATAACATCTTTCACAAAGCAAACGGGAATTAAGGGATGCTATCTCTGCAGTACCTGGTATAAGTCTTGCAAAAAGGAAAGATGGTTCTATTTCGAGGCCTAATGAGGCATTTTCCAGTTCACTGATCATACGTTCTTCAAATACTTCAAGGTCATCCAGCTGTATTCCTCGTGTATTAATGGTGGTTCCATTACATCCACATGGCAGAGAAAAAACATCCATCTCTATTAAAAAAACTGGCTTTGCAAGCAGGTTCCTTAGTTTATTCTCCAGCTGACTACGGCCTTTTGATACTGTTTCTATTAAAGTCATATTGATTCTCCGAACATATTTAATTCTTCAAGGCATTTTCCTGATCCATTATTGGAGTAAACCTTTACTATTCTCTCTGTTAGCCTTTTGCAATATCCACATTTTACGCAGACTTTACTGCATTGCTTCCACTGATCAATGGCACTTTCCAGCTCTTTGTTGGGTATGTAGAACAGGTCCCTTATATCCTTAGGGCAGTCAAGTAAGTCCATCAGGTTACCATCATATGACTCATTACTATAGGCCTGAACATTGTTCAATATCCAGTTTACAAAATGTGTCCGTCCTCCGATCTTGAAAGTGTCAGTAATATGTTTATACTCTTTCAGGTCTTCCGGGCGTATCCATGGGGATTTGATCAATTGTTGTGGGTCCTCGATCCTTAGTGAAAGGCATTTGTAATAGTAATAATCATCAAGTATGTTTAGTTTAGGTCCCGGTCCATTTGCATGTGAGAAGAAATTAAAGTGTGCATACCTGAATGGACACTGATAGAGACATCCTTCATTTACAAGCAATTTCAGGTCGCATGATGTGGAATCCTTGATAGCCTCAAGCTTTTGGAAATCTCTGTTTATTGCCGGATCAATGACAATCGTATCGGCTCCCAGCTCTTCATAAAACTCAGCTTTCTGGGGTGAGTCCACAAAAGATAAAACTGATACCACAACATCCATATCGAAATCTTTTGCAAGCATTTCTATGAAGTATGGTTCAGCAACTGTAACTGAATCAATTCCAATATTGTTAAGTTGTTCAAAGTACCAGTTGATCTTGTTATATCCCTGCGGGGTTAAATGTAGTCCTCCCATGCACGAACTATTGAGCACGATCTCCATCTTTACTCCCTTTTCATGGGCGTACTCTGTTTGTTCAAATATTTCCTCCAGTCCCGGAGCGCTCAGGTTCGTTCTTCCAGTCCCGACATAATCAGGAGTGCCGGCCATATATACTCCGTGTATGTCCTTAGAATTCTCCAGCAGGTCCTCAAGTCCCTCAAGGTGCCCTATGTGTGGTGCGTATATTTTCATTGTTACTGGTAAGTTCTAATTTAAATAAATTTTTTGGTTAGTCTAAAAACCAAAAGTGTTATCATGTTCCAGTCATCTCCTCTAGACTATGATACTCGGTGCATCTTCATTTGCCGGCACTCTGGCAGAAATCGCTTCAGAAATCTCCTCTGTGGAATTGTATATTCCAAAACTCGGTGTTTACAGGGATTCCGTTCTTCAGAAAGATGCTCTTAAACTCATTCTTGATGAATTATCAACTTTAGATTTACATACTTCATTGCATGCTCCTTATTTTGCTGATGTGCCAACATATCCTAAAGATGTAGTTGTGGACACTGCTAATATGGGCGATAGGGAATTTAGGTTGATGGATGAATCCATCAAGCTTGCTGGCGAACTTGGTTCAAAAGCCGTGGTCTTACATCCGGGGAGAATAGGTGCTGACCATGGGGCATCGTTTTCTCGTATGATCTCAAATCTTCAAATTCTGGCTAAAACCGCTGAAGAGTATGGTGTTATGCTGGGGCTTGAGAATAAGGAGGGTACTGACCCTGGTAATCTTTGCTGCGTGGCTTCTGAACTTATATTAGCCGTTGAATCTGTGAATTCTGATAATCTTGGGGCTACTTTTGATATTGGCCATGCTAATTTGACCTGTGGTGGAGATGTGGTAAAGCTACGTAGTTTTGCAAAAGAGATCGCACCTTATGTAGTACATGTGCATGTGCACGATAATGCTGGCGTATGGACTGATCAATACGATGGTGATGAACACCTTGCACCTGGATCAGGTATCATTGATTACAGTGTACTTAATGAGTTGAAGGATTACCAGGGAATATTCAATATGGAGGTTTTCTCTATGGAAGATGCTCTGCTGGGTAAATCTACAATTGCTAATGCATTGAAAAAACAGTGATGCAAAGGTTATTTCTGGCTGCTTCCAATTTTCAATTTTTTGTAAATATTGAGTTATGCTTCTATGTAGTTGGGTGGAATTACAAGAACAAGGGCATCTGATAGCTTAAGCACTTTTTCAGTAACTGATCCCACTATTTTTTTGATACCATTTCTTCCTTGTGTGCCAATTACGATTCTGTCAACTTCCATTTCTTTTGCAACTTCAACTATGCTTTCAGGTGCATTTCCATCCTTTATTACTTTCTCAATAAATTCCTGCTTACATCCATTCTCTACTAACAGCTCACAAATTTCCTCGATGATATTATTAGCGCCTTCATTGCGCCATTTTTTTCTCTTAAGGCCTTTGTCATCTACCACGTGGAGTACGATAATTTTGTAGCTGTGACTTTGGGCAATTTTGGATGCTACCTTTGCCGCGTTCCTGGAATATACTGATCCATCAGTGGGAATAAGTATCTTCATTAAAATGTGTTTTATATTGAGGTATTCTTAAATATTTGTATTTGCATTATGTATTACACTGGCTGCAATACTAAATATTGGATTATTTTTTCAAGGGTGTTTTACATGAATAAATATCAGAAATTTAAGAAAATGGATAATAAGAGTTACTCTGATGTGACTCGTTTTTTGAAAGAGACTACGCACTTGACTGCGCGTGAATGGGTGACTGCTCGCCTCTGTGCAGATTTTAAGAATCTTTCCAACCAGTCTGAGATGACCTGGGTAGGGGAACACCTTCCTGAGATCGCACCATTCATGGACGAAGCTTATTCCAGACAGGAAGTTTCTAATGCGCGTGCATCCTTTAAGAAAAAAGTCCAACGCAGTGGCTCCACCTTTTTCTATGCATACTATGCAGGCCTTATAACCCAGGAAGAAATGCTAGCTATTATCCACAAAATAGTCGTGGATATAAAAAAATTAATGGATACTGAAGGTAGTGAAGTTCCCGAAGAGCACGCAACAGATGTTCAGTTATTGATAGCTGATGTTCTGAGGCGGATCAACGAGTCCTTGGATGAGGATTATTAAGATAATTTATCTGGAAATGCTCAGGATGTATCCTTCAAGCATTCTCATGTTGATCTCGCGCAGGTATTTTGCCTGAACTTTTGAAACGTATAGGGTGTTATTTCCAATGGATATCTTGATATCTGATTCCTTTTTAGGTGAATATGTAATAGGGACGATAACAGGCCCTCCGCATGTGGTGCGAAGTCTGAAATCAGTTTCTGCTTTACTAATAATGTCCTTTACGTCTTGATTGACCGGTATATTTCTTGGAACTTCTATCATGGAGTTTAAGCAGTTCTTTGGCTACTTAAGTTTTATCTTTGCAATGCCTTTATTCCGGGCAAATTTAAATTGAATGAATTACAATGTATGTCCCATGTTGATGAAAGAAAAAGGCAAGCTTGTCATATGGCCTGTTTATATTGACAAGAACAAAGCTCGAAGCAAAGGACGTATCATCTCCAAAAAATCATCGGTAATTGAGCCAACTCTTAAGGAAATGGGCCTTGCGGCTGGTGAATTAGGCTTGAATCCTGAGCTTGAGGCTGATAAGTGCTATCCTAGATCGTGGTGGGAGGCAAGTGGCAGAATGCTCATTGATAATAATGCTCCAAAAACAGCGCTTGCCAGAAAGATATCCAGCACTATCAAGAAAATGCGCTCTGAACCTAAAAACAAATAGGTTCCTCTCATTTTAAAGTTAGCACTGCTTAGTGTTTAAAAATAGAAAAAAAGAATTCAGCCTTTTTAGGATATTGGCCAGAATCCAAAAGATGCATTAAGTAGTAGAACTGCAAATCCAATTACTGCGCCTGTAAGTATAACAGTTTTTGGGCTGATGTGAATTGCTTTTTTGTCCGCATCGTAATAGCGCATAAGCCCTGCGGATGACATAAGTCCGCCGCCGCCATCGCCGGTATTTTTATTAGACATTTGATCACCATGTAATTTTTTAAAGCTATGATTTAATTAATGTATTAATGGTATATTCTCTTTCCTTCATATCTCTCATGATTTAAAAGACTGTGCCTTCAGGCAAGAACTTCATCAATTAAGAATGGTGGATAAAATACACCTTTTTCTGTAATAATGGCCGTCACATTTTCCATGGGCGTAGCATCAAAGGCCGGATTGTAGACTCTTACATTGTCAGGAGCGATTTGAATATCCTTGAAAAAGCGCAACTCATTCTCGTCCCTAAGCTCGATAGTAATGGTATCTTCCCATCCTTCCGGATCAAATGTGGATACTGGAGCAGCTACATAGAATGGTATCTCATGTTCCATAGCAAGTACGGAATGTGTGTATGTTCCGATCTTGTTGAACACCGAATCTCCGGTTATCCTGTCTGCGCCAACTATCACTTTGTCTATCATGCCCTTTCTCATAACGTGTCCTGACATGGAGTCGCTGATAAGTGTTACCGGGATATTGTCCTGTATGAGTTCCCATGTGGTGATTCTGCTTCCCTGATTCAGTGGACGTGTTTCGCAAGAAACTACATTTATTTCCTTTCCAGCTTCCACTGCAGAACGAATAACTCCAAGTGCCGTTCCCCAATCCACGCATGCCATCTTTCCTGCATTGCAGTGTGTCATGACAGTGTCTCCATCGTCCAGCAACTTGGCACCGTATTTTCCCAGCTTCTTATTTGTGGCAACATCTTCGTCTGCAATATTCTTCGCTTCTGAGAGTACAACATCCTTGATCCCCGCAAGATCATACGCGTCAGCCATTGCAGCTATAGTTCTGTTTACTCCCCATGCAAGGTTAATTGCTGTAGGTCGTGTGGCTACTATGATCTTTGCTGCTGCCTTGAGATCTTTTTCCAGGGCTTCCATGTTGTCTGCACTACTACGGGTTGCCGCAAGTGCAACACCATATGCACCTGCCGCTCCAAGTGCCGGAGCTCCTCGTACGCGCAAGGATTTGATAGCTTCACAAAGCGAACCAAGTGTTTTGCATTCGATGACCTTGTATTCCACTGGCAAAAGCGTCTGGTCTATCATTACAATAGATTTGTTTTCTTCATTCCAGTCTATAGTTCTCATGTTGATCTGATTGACTTAAAAGATGAACTTAGATAAAAACATGGGGGTTTGGTAGTTATTCTTGTCCTTTTCATCTTTCATCTTGTTTTCTTTAGCAGTTCATTTTTCCAAACTTTATATATCTCAAACTACATAGTATCCGCAAATGCATAAACCTTTGATAATTCATGATCCTGTACACAAGACTATCATACTCGATGAGTTCGAGCAGATGTTACTAAATACCAGGCACGTGCAGCGCCTGCGCAACATACAGCAACTGGGTCTTGTAGATCATGTTTATCCCGGTGCTAATCATACGCGCTTTGAGCACAGTATTGGCACCATGCACATGGCATCTGTTATTGGGAAATCTTTGGGTCTTGAACCGGAGGATATTCGCAAGATCCGGGCAGCCGGACTTTTGCATGACGTTGGTCACTCCGCTTTTTCACATGCCGTTGAATATATTCTTAAAAGAGATGATTCTCTGCGACCTGTTGTTGATGGTAGAAAAATCGTCAGGCACGAGGCTTTTTCAAAACATATAATCTCTGATCTTCTTCCTCAGGACAACTACATTTCACATTATGTGGAAAAAGAGTTTGGTGTTGAAGCAATGGACTTCTTCAGGGAAATTGCGCAAATTGCGACAGGTGATTTTCTTTCACTGGAAAAACCTTATCTTGCTCAAATAATTGCAGGGGATGTTGACGCGGATCGTATTGATTTCCTCCTGCGTGATTCGTATCATACCGGTGTTTCATTTGGTCTGATAGATGTGGACCAAATAATTGGACATCTCATTATTGAAGATGGACGTGTTGTGTTGGGAAGCTCAGATGATTCTGGATATGGTCAGGATATGGCTCTGACTGCAGCAGAATCTCTATTGATCTCAAGGGCACATCACTATACTGCAATAATCCACAATCCTAAAACCCAGGCTACTCGTGTGATGCTGCTTCATGCTCTTGAAGATGCCCTTGTGGACTTCAGAGCTGAATACGGTCTTGAGCATACTCAACAGGAGCTTGTGCGTTTCTTTACTGAATATAATGACAGTGATCTTCTAAACTTTATCCGGCAGCATGCTTCTGAACGGTCCTTGCAATTATTGTCTGAACTGCGAAATGGGGATATTTATATTCCAATATCCAGATTAAGTCAGAAAACTCTCTCCCCATCTACGCGTATGGCTCTTTCTACAATTGCACGTCATGGGGCTGCAAGTAAAAAACTTGAAACTCTGCTCACAAAAGAGCTGGGGGATGTACTCATAGATCTGAGCGTTGCATCCGGTGTGCCCAAAAGTATGCGTATTGCAATGGGGGGTGAAGATTCATTCTTCTATGATGAATCTGCTCTTGCCAATGGCCTTGTACGTGCCATATCGCGCCAACTCTCCCTTACAGTCTTTGTGAACTCTGCAGTGCTCCCTTCAATGGGGGATGGTTCAGGATCTGATAAGCTAAAGGAGGCGGTAAATGAACTTTCTCCCAAACTGCTTCGCTTTATACGTACTGAGCAATATCTGCCTATAGAAGGAATTATACTGCTGTTTTTCGGAGTTCATAGTACTTTTGAAAGTGAAACTGTGAACTATATCTCTATTCCGCGTTTACGGCATATAACTTGGGTCTATCGTAGTATCGTTGCTTTACATAAACTGCCAAAGTTAGTACATCTTTTTGATTACAATTTTCATGAAAGGTATGGTTTTCCTTACAGTGACAAGGTGTTTGAGGATATTCAGATACTGGTTGCCATGGGGATTGTGGATGAGGATCTGCGCTACTATGAAAAAGGTGGTCGCTTCCGGCAGAGTTATGAATATGTGCTTACATGGGATGGCCTTGAATATGCGAAGGTTCTTGCAAATGCTTATGGGCCGGAGTTTGATGCGATCATGGAATATCTTCGGGTCAATAAACATTCGATTCCTCGGGATATAGTAACCATTCCTTTGAGTCGATATTCTTCTAAAAAACGCTGATCAGGTGTGTTAAATGGAAACTGGTGAACTTGTTATGCTTAAAACTTTCCATAAGGGGAAGTTAAGGGAATTTATTGTAACTGTGTCTGATGATGAATTACATACGGATTTTGGAAAGGTGGATCTCTCACTTCTGCTGAAATTGGATATTGGGGATCATATAAGTGCTCATAAGGGTCAGGAATTTGTAATACAACGCCCAAGGATGCCTGATTTCTTCCATCATGCAAAAAGGACCGGTGCACCAATGATGCCCAAGGATATTGGTCTTATCATTGCATACACTGGTCTGAACAAAGGGGACTCTGTTCTTGATGCCGGCACTGGTTCCGGTATTCTTGCTATGTATCTGGGTTCTATTGCTAAAAGAGTACTGAGCTATGAAGTTCGGGATAACTTTGCTGTTGTTGCTCGCAAAAATGTACAAAATGCCGGTCTCGATAACGTGGAAGTCCGCTTTGGAAATATCGTCGAGGAGATCTCATCCATTGGAGAAAAATTTGATGTGGTAACTCTTGATACTCAGGATTCGAATGATGTAGTTCCTTATGTTCCTGCTATTTTAAATCCGGGTGGATTTCTGGTCACCTATTCACCATTTTTCGAGCAGACCAAAGAAATACGTGATGCCATAGAAGCTGCAAATTTCTATGATGTTCGGACAATAGAATGCTCAGAGCGTGAGATATCATTCTCAGAAAGGGGCACTCGACCTTCCACTATGCGAGTGGGGCATACGGGCTTTATAACAATAGCAAGAGCCTGAATTATTTTTATTTATCTTACGCCTTCACTTGTTATGGTGAACTCGCAGGTGCGGCCTTCAGGGATTGAGCGGTGTTTCCAGAGTTTTGCTCTTCTGGAGCCTTCTCCAGTTTTTTCAAATTGCACGATGGTCTTGGAAATATGCTCAATTCCGCTGCCACCAATGGGTTTCATTTTTCCTGTAACCACATCGCTGTATACTTGATTGGTGATGACAACAATTATGTTATATTTACGTGCGATCCCATGTAAAAAGCCTATTTGGTTTGAAAGCTCTCTCCTTGTTCTGATGCTGGAGTCTTCCTGGTCCAGTTCAAATCTGTAAAATGCAGTTGCAGAATCGACTACTATTATGCCAATTTTGTCTGATATGAGCTTCTCTATCTCGTTTGTAGCTGCATACTGCTCTTCAAAATTATGTGGCTCGAAAATAATTATATGCTGCGCGATCTCTTTTGCATTCTCTCCTGCAATTTGCTTGAATCTGTGGGGTGAGATTGCTTCAGTATCTATGTATATCGCTTTTTTTCCTTGTTTTACGCATTCAACTGCCAGCTGGAGGCATATATTTGTTTTTCCGCTGCCTGCTTCTCCAAATATCTGGGTTACTACTCCTGCTTCAAATCCGCCTTCCAGCATTTCATCTATGGGTTGGCATCCTGATGCTAATTGCATGTTTATTGTCTACACCTCTTGCACTGAACTATTGCTATAATGGAATTCCTAATATACATCTTTTGGCAGAGATTGGTTATTTTTCTGTGCTGCGTATGAAATAAATCTAATATCAGATATGTTATCGAATATATTATCAGTTATGTTTCATATTTGATTTGTATTGTTTGGTGAATGTTATCAAATGCAGTCTGAAAAAGCATTATTAAGCAAAACTTCATTTGTATAATTTACATTATGGCGAGAGGTCTTCTATAATTTGCAATGTCTATTGATTGCGTTTTTTCAATTTATGTTGCGTGTCCTCTCTTCTGTTAGTGTAAATATACAATTATATCAATATAATTTATGGGACGAGAGTAACATGGCTGAAATAACTATATACACAACAAAAACATGCCCGAAATGTGAACAACTCAAGAATCTTCTTGACTCAAAAGGTGTGCCTTTTAATGTATCGGACATGTCCACTCCGCAGGCCTTGACAGAGCTAAAATTCAATGGGGTATTCACAATGACTGCACCAGTTCTTCAGATCAATGATGATTTTTTAACTCATAAGGATCTGTTCAATGGTTCTGATGTGAACCTGGAATCTTTGAGCAGTATACTTTGATCTATTAGGTGGGAGAGGTGAAATGATGGAATGTACTACTAAATATGGGGATAATGCTGGAAAGAGGGAATCAGAATTAGCAATATCCAAATCTAGCTCAGAGATCCAAACTCAAAGAACCGAAGATAAAGGGGATTCAATGAATTCATTAAATAGATCACATGCTATTCAGAAAACACTTGATGGTCATTCAATATCCATAATGCCAAAGGTGCGTACCACAGCAGGGCATATGGTAGACTGGGATCGTAATGTCATTATAGATCAACTGATAAAAGAGACCAAACTTGCTGAGAGGTTCCATGGAAAGATTGCCATGGGCAAGGATGAAGCTCACGAAATTGCCAGGGAAGTCGAGCGCCGTGTCAGAGCTCTTGAGCTGAAATTCCTTTCAGGACCGCTCATAAGAGAAATGGTCAACATGATCCTTCTTGAGAAAGGTCATGTCGAATGGAGAAATGTTTCTACCAGAATAGGTACTCCTGTTTATGATGCCTGCGAAATAGATCTTGGAAGTGGCTTTGAAGCAAACGATAATGCAAACCTCCAGGAAAATGCAGAGACATCTCATAAGAAAAAGGCAGACAAGATATCCAAGGAACAATACCTCCTTCTTTTGCCTCCAAAACTTGCTGACCTGCACCTTAATGGTGACATCCATATTCATGATCTTGAATATCTCGGAACACGTGCATTTTGTCAGGATTGGGATCTGAGGTATTTCTTCTACTATGGCCTCATGCCAGATGGCTCTGGTGCAAAAGCAAGTGTTGCTGGTCCTGCAATGAAGGCAGAAGTTGCTATACTTCATGCAGTTAAGGCTCTTGGAAGTGCCCAGACCAACTTTGCAGGTGGCCAGGGATTCTATAATTTCCTGACATTCTTTGCACCATACTTCGAAGGTAAGGATTATGGGGATATAAAACAGCTCATGCAAATGTTCGTTTATGAGATGACTCAGATGATGGTTGCGCGTGGCGGACAAGTGGTGTTCTCCTCAGTTCAGCTCTCACCTGGTGTTCCAAAGCTTTGGGTCGACAAGCCTGCTGTTTACAAAGGCCGTGTGCATGATGGTACCAATGGTACCCAGAAGCGCACTTATGGTGAATTCGAGCGTGAAGTTCGCCTGTCATTCAAGGCCCTTATGGATGTAATGATCGAAGGTGATAACTGGGGTAAGCCATTCAATTTCCCAAAACCGGAGATTTCCATTGAACCGGATTTCATAGAAGAGGATGATTTCTTTAATAGGGCACATCCTGAGCTTCCAACTTACGAAGAACTTTATGACCTGACATTTGAACTGGCTGCAAAATTCGGAACTCCTTATTTCGATAATCAGCTTCCTGAGTACAGAGGTGCAGGCGAAGGTATATCATGCTATCAATGCTGTGCATACCAATTCTCTGCAAATGCAGATGCAGATGATAGTTTTGATGACAAGCTTGTATTCAAGGATGGGCAACATTTCTCAATGGGCTCCTGGCAGGTGGTTTCTCTTAACTGTCCAAGGGCAGCATACAGGAGCAGTGGGGAGGATGATGCGCTGTTCGCTGATCTGAAGAATCTGATGGATCAGTGTATAGACCTCTTTAAAACAAAACGTACCTGGATGGAAAGTATCATTGAGAACAACAGAATGCCTTTTGCTACACAAAGGCCAAAGGACCCTGTTACCGGTGAGAAAGGTGCAATTGCAGTGGATATTGACGCTCTTGTATGTACCATTGGTGTAATAGGTATCAATGAAATGGTCCAGTATCACACTGGTGCAGAAATGCATGAATCCAAGGATTCATTCAAATTTGCAATAAGGGTAATGACCGAGATGGAAATGTATGCTAATGAGCTTAGTCAGAAACATGGTCTGGAAATAGCACTTGCACGTACTCCTGCGGAAACGACTGGCCAGAGATTTGCAGTATCTGACTTCCTCCATGAGGAATATGCAGATTCTGTTTCAGAGGTTGTAAAGGGCGATAAGGAATTTGCAATTGCAAATCTTAAGAAGACCCATAATCTCCCTGTATACTACACCAACGGTACTCACGTACCACCAGGTGCGAACATATCTCTGATCGACAGGATCAATATCGAGCATGTCTTCTTCCCGATAGTCGATGGTGGTAACATCTGCCATATATGGATGGGTGAAGGAGCTCCTGATGCAAAGGGTCTGAAGGAATTTGCAATGAACATTGCAAAGAATACTCAGATCGGCTACTTTGCTTTCACCAAGGATATGACTGTTTGTCTGAATGATTTCCACATAATGTCCGGACTTAAAGAGAAATGTGTGAACTGTGGCTCTGAGGATGTTGAACAGGTTTCAAGAGTTACTGGCTATGTGCAGGCTGTAAATGGCTGGAACAATGCTAAGAAGCAGGAACTTGCAGACAGACTACGCTATGGTTCAGCAGACATGATATGATCCCATGGAAGTAAATTACGGGAATACGATTCCTATATCTACGGTAGACTGGCACGGAAAAGTGTCAGTTGTTCTTTTTTTAAGAGGATGTCCTTTTAGGTGTCCCTATTGCCATAATCACGAACTTTTATTTGAAAATGGCAGAGTGGGTATTTCGGACATCGAAAAGGCCATCAAAAAGTCAAAACCATTTGTCAGTAGTGCGGTTCTTTCAGGTGGAGAACCTCTTGTTCAGAGAAATGCCAGCATTCACCTTGCAGATTTTGCAAAAAATAATGATATGCTTGTAGGAATTCATACAAATGGCTTTTTCCCACAGGTCATGGATGAAATGATCCGGAAAAAACTGGTTGACAAGTTTTTCATTGATGTAAAAGCTCCTCTGGATGATGTAAGTATGTATGCGAAAGCCATTGGGTGTGATGACTTTTCATTTTCTTTGAACGCTGAAAATGTACTGGAAAATATCCTTAGGTCTATACAGCTGACTTTGAATTCAGGTGTGGACCTCGAATTGCGTACTACTGTATTCCGTGATTTCATAGGTACTATTGATAATGTTTCTAAAATATCACACTCCATTTTTGAATTAACTGGGGCCAGGGATGTTCCTTACGTTCTTCAGCAAGGGATTCCTGACAATGCAATAGTTGAAACTATGCATTCTATGCTGCCTTATACTCGTGATGAAATGCTTGAACTTGCCGAAGCTGCTCATGAATTCCTTGACAATGTTTATATTCGCAGCAAAGAAAAAGGCAACGAAAAAGTTAACTTCGAATCAAGTTGAAGTTTAAATAATTCTTTTATATGTATGTGTCATAGTTTAGCATGTTCAAAATGGACGTGAGACTATGAAACAAATATATCATTTATCTGTATTATTTCTCATATTGCTTGGAGTAATAGCTTCCGGCTGTATGGGGGTGGAGAATCAAACTGGTCAAAGCCAGTACAAAGAAGCAATTAGCTATGATTCTGTTGATGATGGGGGGAATTATGCCATGGAAGGATCCATGGAGGAATCGCCGCGGGGTGCCGGTGAACTTTCCACTGAACGTAAGACTATAACCACTGTTGATATCTCCATAGAGGTTGATGATGCTCAAGCAACGGTTGAAACTATCGCCAAAGCCGCCCGTGATGCAGATGGGTATGTTTCCAGTTCATCGGTTTATGATAGTTACTATGATTCAAATAGTGCCAAACAGGGATATATTACTGTAAGAGTGCCTGAGTCGGATTATCCTCAATTTATCGAGGAGCTGGGAAATCTTGGAAAGGTTACTTCTAAAAGCGAAAGTGGTAGGGATGTCACTGAAGAATACATTGATGTTACTGCTCGTCTGGAAAACCTGGAAAGGCAGGAAACACGCCTTTTTGAGATACTTAATATGAGTGAGACTGTTGAAGAAGTGCTCAGTGTGGAAAAGGAACTTGAGCGCGTACGCGGTGAGATTGATAGTCTAACAGGTCGCCTGAACTATCTCAATGAAAGGATCGATTTCTCCACTATCAACGTACATGTGACAGAGCCCCGTCCAATTACTCGCTCATGGGGACTCAGGGATGCCGTTTCAGAATCTGTGAATGGCTTTATCTCAATGGTCAATGCATTGATAGTAATGGTGGGATATATTCTTCCACTGGTCATTTTGCTAGTGATATTCGGTGGGGCAGGCATTGCAGTAAGGCGTAGAATGCGCAGATAGTCTGGAAGTTAGTTTTGTAGCTATCTTCCTTTATCTTTTTTTGAAATGAGAATCTATATCTACATAGCAGTGAAAGCAGGAAATACATGTCAGAATCCCAAAAGGTATCGGAATTGGGCGAGAGATCCCTTATTAGTGCTCTATCGCGATCGTTTAAGAATAGCACAAATCCTGATCTTGTAATAGGTCCCGGGGAGGATGACTGTGCCGTACTGGATATCTCAGACGAAGGATATCTTGTGGTGACGACAGATATGCTGCACAGAAAAACAGATTTTCCAGATCAAATGACTCCATGGCAGATCGGATGGATGTCAGCGGCTGTGAATTTCAGTGATGTTGCATCCACAGGTGCAAGGCCAATTGGTTTTCTTTCCTCATTGGGCATCTCGCCTGATACAGATGTATCCTTTGTTGAAGAGGTATCAAAAGGAATGGCCGATTGTGCAAAAGAGTGTGGTACCTCAGTGATAGGTGGGGATATTGATACTCATGACGAGCTAACTATTAATGGTACAGCTCTTGGAAAAGTAAAGAAACGTCATTTGCTGACAAGAAGGGGTGCACAAGTGGGAGATAAGGTCTGTGTAACCGGTTTTGCAGGCTCCGCAGGAGCAGCTCTTCACGCACTGTTCAATGATATTGAAATTCCTGCTTCTTTACTCAATACTCTTTTTGAGCCTTATCCCAGGGTTACAGAAGGGCAAAAACTTGCACAATCTCGTGCTGTAAGCTGCATGATGGATACAAGTGATGGTCTGGCTTTATCTCTACATGACCTTTCAGACCTTAATGCTGTAGGTTTCCAGATAAATGAATCCTCACTTCCTATTCAGTATGAAGTTCTGAATCACGTGACTGATGACCAGGATGAATTACTCAACTTTGCCATGTATACAGGTGGTGATTTCGAATTGCTTTTCACTGTGTCACCTGATTTGCTTAATAAAGTACAAAACATATGTTGTCTAACTGTTATAGGGGATGTAGTTGATCAAACGCTTGGTACTACTATTATACGCGGTGATGACACAATCCTGTCGATAAATCGAAAAGGTTATCTACAATTGTAAAGTTAAGATTAGCTTATATCAGATTATACTATGCTTTAATAACATCAATTTAATCAAATCATAATTAAGGAAGTTTAACAATGCGAAATAGTTATAAATTCATTTTATTCGGATTAATCTTATCCATATTATTTGTAGGTGCCACAAATGCTGCACCTGCGATAACTCCCACGCCGGGAGATGCATCGTTTACAAATGTTACAGATGATCTGCCTTTTGAATTTAGTATCACGGTGAATGAAAGTTCTAACATAACTTGGTACTTCGATGGTTCGCTTGAACAATCATCTGCCATAAATCAAATTTTTGATTCTTATTCTAAAAGTGCTTCTGTAGGTCTATATAATGTCACGGTATTTGCAGAAAATGTAAATGGAACTGATAGTCATAAATGGGATTGGATTGTAAATGAATCTTTGGCAATAAATGGCAATTCTCCGGGACCAAATCCAAGTACAACAGTTGGCGATGAGCAAACTTTTACAGTAGATACAAATCAATTAGCAAATATTGAATGGTACATCGATGGAGCATTGGTTCAAACCAATGCGTCACAGACATCTGCCAGTTATACAAACAGTACTGCACCGGTTGATTCATATTCTATAAAAGCCACTGCAAACAACGTAAATGGTACTGCTGATCAGATATGGACTTGGGACGTAACGGCAATTCCAGCTCCCTCTATAACCCTCGTTGATCCTACTGATCTAACTCCAAACGACAATACCGGAGATTCAAGGACTTTTGAAGTCAGTATAAATCAGCCAGTTAACTTGACCTGGATTATGAATGGTACTACTTTGAGAACTGATAATTCAGTTACAACTTCCTCATATGCATTTATTTCTGTTCCTGAAAACAGCAGTGGTCATAATCTTACGGTGTTTGCACAAAATGCAAATGGTACTGATCAGGAGAAATGGGATTGGACAGTTACTGATATTCCTCTTAGTATTACTGATTCTAAACCAACATCAGATCCTGAAACCACTGTAGATGTTCCCCAGATATTCAACATAACTGTGAACAAGGTATGTGATATTAATTGGTACATTGATAGTTCACTTGTTCAGACAAATTCTTCATCCGCAGATGCAGAATTTACAAAATCAGATGCTTCAGTTGGAAACTATAATGTAACTGTAACAGCTACAAATTCAACTGACAATGTATCGAAAAGCTGGACGTGGGATGTACGTTCTAAAACATATTTCAGCGGTGACCGAATATGGGATGAGAATGCAGGTCAATCCACTGATTATGAATGGAATGCAAAGAGTTTCTCTGGTTTCTTCTATGACCTTGAATCTGGACTCAGTTCTGAGACACTGACAATAAGTGATATTGACAGGTCAATAGGTGATGATGATATTGTTTACGAAACCCGTCCTGTAGAGACTGATTTTGAACATAGTGAATGGGGTAAATATCAGGTCATTGGTTTTATGGCTGAGAAGTACTTTGCAGCATATACTGTAAACACAAGCATCAATGATGTTGAGATCATAAGCATGATGTCAGACGGCCAGCTTGCAAAAGTGCTCATCGATGACGATGAAAAGGAATCCGTCTTCTCCGGTTCGTCCCTGGTCCTTGAGGAAGGTTATGAGCTTAAGATCGTGGAAGTGGACGTAAATGGTAACAGTGTTTTTGTCAGGCTCGTAAAAGATGGGGATGAACTGGACAGTGGTGTTGTCTCTGGCAATGAAGATTATATTTATCAGGTAGATGTGGGAGACAGTGATGATGTAGTACTCATTGCAGTTCACTTTGACAACATATTCAGTGGAACTGAATCAAATGCTGTATTCGTTGAAGGTATCTTCCAGATATCAGATGAATATACTCAGGTCGAAAACGGCGATTCTTTCGGAAAGATGGAGGTCACATCTGTAGGTGACACCATGATACAGATGAAGAATGATGACTCAGTATCACTTTCCAAGGGCAAGACTGTAGACATCATGGGCAAGATCAAACTTATTGTTGCAGACGATGACGATCTGAGGTTCGCACCATTTGTGGATATGTCTGAACCGGGAACTTATGAGCTTCGTGGAACAGTTGCAGAAGGCTCCGAGTTGTTAACCTGGACTCCTCTTAACTTCGAAGGATTCTACTATGATATCGATGAAGGTATTCAGACAGAAAATCTTGAAGTACTATCTATCAGTAGCAGATCTATTGATGATGATCAATTGGTCTATACCAGTACTCCACAGGCTGTTGAGTTCGAACATTCTGAATGGAATAGCTTCAATGTAATTGGTTTCCAGGCTGAGAAATACTTTGCAGGCTATCCATCCACGGCTTTTGATAGAGGCGAGAGCGTTGATTTGATATCAGATGGCCAATTGTCCAAAGTAATTCTGGATGAGGATGAGAAGCGCTCAGTTTTCTCAGGCAGTTCACTTACACTTGGCGAAGGCTACACCCTTGATATCGTAGAAGTTGACAGGGATGGAAATCAGGTTCTTGTTGAGCTCAGCAAGGATGGGGATGAGGTCGACACGGATATAGCTTCTGCAAATGATGACTACATTTATGAGAAAGATCTCGGTGACTCCGATGATGTGCCTATCATCGTGGTTCATTTCGATGAGATATTCAGGGGATCTGAGAGCAATGCTGTTTTCGTGGAGGGTATCTTCCAGATATCTGATGAATACAAGGAGCTTGAAACTGGTGACACATTCGGTGAGATGGAAATAACAAGTCTCGGTGGTTCTATTGTAATGAAGAATGATGATTCCATATCTCTTTCAAAGGATAATGACATCGAGATCATGGAGAATGTTGGTATCAGGGTGGCAGATTCTGATACTGTCAGGTATTATCCATATACGGAGGTAACCACCTCTCCTGATGAGGAACTTAAAGTTACGATCAAGGATTCTGTTGCTTTGAAAGGTGAGGAATTCACCATAACAGTGACTTCACGCGGTGCTTCAGTGGCAGAGGCAAGCGTTGAAGTAGAGGGTACAAAGATAGGCGAGACTGATGATGAAGGCAGGATCGATTATACTCCTACTGAAGTAGGAGTTCTGGACGTCGTTGCTGAAAAGGAAGGCTACGTTTCCGGAACTGATGAAATAGAAGTAATTGATCCTGATGATGAGACCAGGAAGATCAGCATTGAAGTTTCACCTGAAGAGATATTTGAAGGAAGTCCAATGACCATCTATGTGCTCAAGTCCATAGGTGGGGATGCAATTCAGGGTGCCGATGTAACCTTTGATGGTAAATCACTGGGCTCGACCTCAAGCGATGGTACTATTACTTACACACCTACAGAACCAGGTATGCACAAGCTCGAAGCAACAAAGTCAGGAATGCTTGATGCTGAGCTTGATTTCAAGGTTGAAGAGCTTGCAGCTAAGTTCGAGTTTAGCAATCTTGTGATAACTCCTGTTGGTGTCAAGCAGGGTAATGAAGCAACTTTCAATGTGGATGTAGAAAATACCGGAACTGCTGCAGGTGACTACACAGTTGAATTGAAGGTTAATGGAACTGTCGTAGGCAGTCAGACCATCAGCATGGAAGTAGGGGACACACAGACTCTTGAATTCAAGCATGCAGAAGAGGAACCTGGTACTTACCTCGCAATAGTAGGTGGTCTGGAGCAAACATACGAAGTAGTTGAAAAATCAAGTGTATTAATCTACGCACTTGGTGCGATCGTGCTTGCTGTTGCAGGAGGTCTTGGTTATCTATTCACAGCAGGTGGATGGACAGTTGAGATGGCCCAGGCAAAGGTCGGAGAAGCAATAGTAGCACTTAAAGAGTTAATCGGAAATGTCCGATAACTCTTTTTCTTTTTATTTCTTAAATATTTAATTAGTTAATCAATATTCGTTTTTAGTTGATCTTTTTAGCTACATGTTCGATTGCCTCTATTAAACTGTTCTTTGGCATAATGGTGGCTACCGGTATTTTCAATATCTTTTCCACAGTAGGGCTTACAATTGGTGCACACACAAGAGCTTTTGCTCCCTCTCTTTCAGCACGGACAGCAGCTATAATAGCTTCTTCTATTGAGGTGGCAGAATATTCTCTAATGGTGCAAAGATTGCCACATATCTTTCTTTTTGTCTCATTGATATTATCCAGTACCGGCCTTGCAGCAATAACTGCTATGAATTCTCCCCTCTCTGAACATTCTATTGTTTTGATTGTTTTGATTATCTGGCGCAGAGTCTTCAGATTAGGTTCACGCTTCCCGGAAAGTACTTTGTAAAGGGTGCTGGGGGGTATGTTTGCCTTTTCTGCAAAGTCAACAGCTGTGAGCTCAAGGTCTTCTTTTATTGCTCTTGATAGTTCTTTTCTGAAACTCTCGTTCGAATCAAATATTGAATCTATTGTTTTCTCTGCAATGCTCATTTTTCCTACACACCTGTTATACGTCAAAAATTATCCTATATGGGCAATGAATAGTTTGATATTAATACGTTTGGCATAAATATGCTGTAAAAGAAGGAAATGTATATAATCTATAGTATCATGCCAATTGAATACATATTTTCGATAATTTAGGTGGTAATTTGAACACGAAAAGAATGATCAAACCAGTTTCATTTTTACTTCTAGTAACTGTCATTATGGCTATGGTACTTGTATCTGGCTGTACGGAAAAAGAAGAAGAAACTGAAGCACTTACAGAATTGACATTTGGTTATCAGCCAAGTACACATCAGATAGCCTATCTTACAGCAAAGGAAAAAGGCTGGTGGAATGAGGACCTTTCTCCGCTTGGCATAGAAACTATCAATGACAATCTATTCCCGACAGGTGCACCTGAAATGCAGTCTATGCTTGCCGGTGACATCGATGTTGCGTACGTTGGTGCAGCACCAGTGATATCTGCTCTTGCAAGTGGACTTGACGCTAAGATAGTTGCAGCAGTGCAGATAGAGGGATCAGACCTTGTATTGCGTAATGAGTTCCCATATGAAAGTCCGGAAGACCTCAAAGGTTTGAAACTTGCTACTTTCCCACCAGGAACTATTCAGGATACACTCCTTAGAAATTGGCTTAAGGAAAATGGTGTTGACCCTGACAAGGATGTAGACATACTTGCCATGGGTCCAGGAGATGCAATTACTGCTATCTCTGCTGAGCAGATAGATGGAGCTTTCCTTCCACACCCAGCACCAACTCTCATAGAAGATGGTGGTAATGCTCGCTCAATTGTTCAATCCAATGAAATATTGGCTGAACATGCTTGCTGTGTTGTTGCAGTCAGTGGTGATTTGATTCGTGAGCACCCTGAGCTTGTGCAGCAGATCGTAGCAACTCATGTGCGTGCAACCCAGTATAATTCAGAGAATCTGAACGAAGCAGCTCAGATATTTGCTGATGACCAGGATTGGGATGTTGAGCTTGTAAAAACATCTCTTGCAGATTGGGATGGTGCATGGGTAGCTGATCCAAATCTTATAGTCGATTCAACAGTTGATTACGCTAAGGTCCAGTATGATCTTGGGTACATTTCAACAGAATTGACAGAGGATGACATATTTGACCTGAGCTTCTATGAAGCTCTGGGTCAATAATCCTTTTTTTTATAATAGTATCCAATAATAAATTTCAATGGCAAGAAAATCTTTTTAGCAGCGATAATGTTACTTTGGTTTTCAAAATAAGGGGGAACAATGGCTCAAACTCATTTTCATAATATTAAAAGTAAAAGTGTGGAGATATTTTCCATTCTTTCTGCTATTATAATATGGCAATTAATAGCTGTTTATTGGGTTAAGAACAGCTTTTTCCTTCCCAGTTTCACCGATGTAACATTTGCATTCTTTACAGTGGTCACAAAGCAGGATGATTTTTTCTTATTCTCCCGGGATATTCAACTCCCTGTGTTGGTAGTTGATCTTCTTTATAGTCTTTTACATTTCTGGATAGGTCTCTTATCTGCACTAATAGTTGGAATTCCAATTGGGATGACCATGGGCTGGTTCAAGATCGTTAATAGAATACTTGACCCATTAATAGAGATAATTCGCCCAATTCCTCCGCTGGCATGGATACCATTTGCAATTATATGGATCGGTCTTAATCCAATGGGTGCTGGATTTGTGATATTTATCGGTGCTCTATTTCCAATTGTAATTAACACATACACCGGGTTCAAGGGTGTTCCAAAGGTCTATGTAGAGGCAGCAAAGGTGCTGGGATGTAATCGCAACATTGAACTTATGAGATACGTTGCACTTCCTTCTTCTCTTCCCTCCATTGCAGCAGGGATCAGGATTGCCATGGGTGTGGGATGGATGTGCCTGGTGGCAGCTGAGATGTTCGGTGTTAGCAGAAACGGCCTTGGATTTAAGATATGGAATCATTACTATCATCATAGCATGGATTTCGTGCTTGTTTACATGCTTATACTTGGTTTTTTGGGACTTTTCATAGATCGTGTACTGAGGTATTATCTTGAAGCTCGGCTTCTTAAATGGCGCGCAGGAGTGATGGCATAATGCGAAATGTTAGCTTGAGCAATATCTCTCGTAGATTTGTCAAGGAAGATGGAACTCATATGGTAGCTCTTGATGATGTAAGTCTTGAGATTGATGATGCAGAGTTTGTTTGCTTTTTGGGTCCGTCGGGATGTGGCAAAACAACACTTCTAAGGATAATTTCGGGTCTAGATCAACCGGATGAGGGTGCTGTTTTTTTACACAATGAAAAGATCACAGGTCCTGGTCCTAAGAGGGGTATGGTTTTTCAGGAATACTCTCTTTTCCCATGGAAATCAGTAATGGAGAATGTGATATTTGGCCCTTTAATGAGCGGAATGAAAAAGAAAGATGCTCTAAAAGAGGCTGAAATTTACCTTGAGCTAGTTGGTCTTGAACAATTCAAAGATAGTTTTCCCCATGAGCTTTCAGGTGGTATGAAACAAAGGGTTGCTATTGCCCGTGCCCTTGCAAATGAGCCTGAGGTACTTTTGATGGATGAACCATTTGGTGCATTGGATGCACAAACAAGGAACGTTCTTCAGGGAGAATTGCTGCAAATATGGGAAAAGAAACGCATAACTGTTCTTTTTGTCACTCATAGTGTCGATGAAGCTGTATTTCTGGCAGATCGCATAGTTATGATGAGTTCACGACCGGGCAAAATAAAAACCATTATAGATGTAAATATCCCAAGACCACGTGGCAGAACCAGTTTAGATGTAAATGTTCTAAGGGATGAGATACTTCAGATACTATCTGAAGATAAAGAGAAGTGAAAGTGAATATTGTATTATTCAGAGCGAACTATAACCTTAGTTCCGGATTCAATTTCCTTTACTTCGACCTTGCCTATTAATTCAAGTATGGTTTTAGCTTTTGCAAAACCAATATTACATCCCGGGCGAATATGCATGTCTCTTCCTGCAGTGGCAGATCCACTAATTTTTACAGAATCAAAGACATTTAGGTCATTCCCAGCTTCAACATTTCCTTTTATCTCAGATCTGGGGCCTATTATAATATCGTCAGCTTCAATATTTCCATTTACTATAGAGCCTTTTCCAAGTTTTAATGTACCCTTTACGGCAAGGTCTCCCCAGAAATTAGCCCCGGCTCCAACAATAAAATTACCATCAATATTAACTTCATTCTCAAAGAATGCCTTTTTTTGTGCTATGAAGGTGTTAGATTTTTCATGATATTTTATCATCTCTTCACTCATCTCATTCACCATTTTATTCTAATAGTTTTCTTGACTATAAATCTACTACATACTTGAATATTGTCATTAGCATTGGCGTACATCTGTTGGTGCAATGTTCATTTTCTTCATTTTCTAGTGATTCATCCTGATTAGAGTAATAAACATTATATATATCTATATGTATATATTTACTATCTGTGGATATTGGAGCTACATCTAATGTATTTAGTCGGTTTTACACGAATTAAGGTGTATTAATGGTGGAAAAGAACGGATCTTGTTGCCCAGAGGGTTTAGATGCAGAAATCGCTTGTAATAATTCAGGCTCCTCGGTACTTGATGCAGATTTTCAATTTGAGGATATTGATAAATCCAGACCCTTCTTTGATCTTATCAACTCTCCAATAGTAGTATTAGGTACTGATTCAACTGTTATTCTGGCAAATCGGAATTTTCAATCTTTTTTTGGTAATGGCGAAGCAAGATTGCAGGAAGAAGATTGGACGGATGTTTTAATTTCTTCAGGCTTCAGTTCCTTCTTTGCTGATGTAGGATCCTTGATGTCTGAAAGTACTGAATTAACCAATCCTCTGGAGTATGGATTTGTAAATAAAGCCGGAAACCTGATAGTTATCAACTGGTCGCTTACCCGACTTAAGGATAAAGCCGGCCAGTTAAAAGGGTTTGTACTGTCAGGTGCAGACGTCACGATCAAAGACAACATTGAAAAGCAGTCACTGCACGAAAAGCAAGCTATTTTTTCATTCTTAGACTCTGCAACTTATTCAATTGTACTTGCAGACTCAGGTGGCAGAATCACATTCTGGAATAAAAAATCATCTCAATTATTTGGTTTTAGTCAGGATGATGTCCTGGGAGAACCTCTCACTATAATGATGCCAAAGCGCTATAGAAAAGCGCACGAAGGTTGGGAACACCTTATATCAATTGGTAAATCTGCAGTTGTAGGGCGTATATTTGAGGCTACGGGTCTTCGTAAGGATGGTACAGAATTTCCACTTGAGATATCAATATCCACAACCCGGTCAAATGGCAAAGTATTCCACAGTGCAATATTGAATGATATCTCAAAGCGTAAGATGAAAGAAAGAATGATGACCATTTCAAAGAACAAGTACAGGATGATATTCGAGAAATCTCCACTTGGTATTTTCCACTTTGATGAAAATGGTATTATCACTCAGTGCAATGAAAAATTTGTTAACATAATAAAAGCTGATGAAGAACATATCATTAGTGATATTATGGGCTTTGATCTTCTCAGCTTGAAAGAAAATTCTCTAAGAAATGCAGTAAAGAGAGTACTTAGTGGTATTCCTGCCAGATATGAGGACATTTTTGTATCACCATTCTCTGAAAAATCAATTCCTATTAAAGCAGATTTCAGCCCCGTAATTTCTGATGAAGGTAAATTGATGGGCGGTGTCTGCGTTGTAGAGGACTTTACAGAACGTAAAGCTGCTGAAAGAGAACTTAACCAGTATGCAGAAGACCTTGCAAAAGCTAATAAGGAGCTAACATCTCTTGATCGTATGAAAGATGAGTTCCTTTCCAATCTCAGGCATGAACTCAAGACTCCTCTTATCCCTATCAAGGGTTATAGTGAGCTCATGTTTGATGGTGCACTTGGGGAATTGAGCGACAAGCAGAAGGATGCCATGGAAAAAGTAATGCTCAGTTCCGAAAGGTTGAAACGACTAATTGATTCACTTCTTTATGTCAGTATTACTGAAGCAGGTAATGTTGAATACAGCTTTGTTCCACTTCGGCTACCTGAAGTAATAAGCTCTGCTATCCATAACCGTTCTCCTGAAATAACAAGCAAGAATCATGAAGTGGAAACAAATTTCCCTGATGATCTGCCTTTAATAGAAGGTGACCTTGATTATCTTGAAGATGCATTTGTCAATATCATTGACAACGCTTCAAAGTTCACTCCAAATAGTGGAAAAATATTGATATCCGCTATCAAAGAAGATGATCGAATCCATTTAAGAATTACTGATGATGGAATTGGTATTGCTGAAGAGCATCTTCCTCATGTATTTGAAAGATTCTATCAAATAGATGGCTCATCAACACGTAAATACGGTGGCAATGGGCTTGGCCTCTATATTTGCAAAAAGGTTATCGAATCCCATAATGGTAGTGTATGGGCAGAAAGTAAAGAAGACCTTTTCACTACGATTCATGTTGTGCTACCGATCAAAGAGCTTTAATTTCCATTCTTTTTAGTGAATTGTGCAAGAGTGATGAGTGACAATGCCGTTGCTGTAACACTAGCTTCATTTTTTCCCCATGATCCGTTATGATTCATCTTCTCAAGTACCCATTCGATATCGCTGCTGAGTTCTTCATGGTATCCTGCAAGAATGAGTGCCTGTATGCATATATTGCTGGTAGCAATGGTCTTCCATGCTCCGTTTTTATCCCTCTGGCCAAGTATCCATTTAGCATGCTCATTTATGAAAGCAGAAAACTCGTCATTTTGATCAAGTTTTCCTTGCTTTATCAAGGCATTTATTATCAGGGAATTCGTTCCGGGATATTCCCACTCAGAAGAGTAATTGTCTACAAGCCATCTACATCCCTCTAAATTGTATATTCCCATGTCTGCAAGAGCCATCAATGCATAAGTCGTATCATATACATCATTGTTCCATGCTCCATTTTCCTGCTGTGCCAGAATCCATTTCTTAGTATTCTCCTGATTTTCTTCGACCTTCGCAAGTGCAGATATGGACCTGGATGTATCTCTTATAGAATTATTCCAATGCCCATCATTTTTTTCTTCGATGAGTTTTCTGGCAAGATCAGTTTCCACATTCCATAGCTGAAATGCCAGTAAAACTCTTGATATTTCCTTGATCTTACTTATATCCTGAGACAAAAGCCAGTAAAACGATCTTTCCTTTTTAAAATACATGATGAAGTAGATGCCTTGATAGTTATTTATTTCTTTGTAGATTCCTTCTTATCTGCACACTAAAATTATGTATTTGCATTATTCATGGCGATTGCAATTAGAAAAGTAATTAATATAGTAAGTTCCATTTATTTATCAAAGTTAGGTTGGTCTAATAATGAATAATCGTGAAATTGCTGAAAGAATTGTAAAGTTACTTGACCTGAAATATGATCCTGTGGCTGTCAAAGTCATAAAGGAAGGAGATTCTGTTCCTGAGGGGTTTGAGGAAACAGAGGGTAAAATAAGACATTGCCAATCTATAATGAAGGCAAGAAAAGGGGAATCATTCCTTGTTCCTTTAGACAAGCATGCATGTGTGGTAGGTGCATCAAGTCTTGGCCTGGTAGATACTCCTGAAAAAGTTGAAGCTGGTGACTTCCATGCAAATCTGGGTATGTTTGATTGCTCAGAAGCCGCTGCAAATATGATATCTCAGCGTTCTGTACTGGATAGTGGAAATGTTGCTACATACGTTGGCCCACTGAAAGACTTTGCTGTAGAACCTGATGTGGTCATTCTTGTAGATCTTCCTGAAACTCTTTACTGGCTTATTCCTGCAGCTACATTCTTTGAGGGTGGCAGACAAGCTTTCAATACAGCAGCTTTTCAGGCTACATGTGTGGACTCTACGGTAATTCCTCTCCTGACTGGTAAAATGAATATGAGTCTTGGATGCTTTGGCTGCCGTAAAGCAACAGATATAGAAAATTCAGAAATGATTGCTGGAATTCCTTTTGAGAATATGGATAAAATGCTTGAAGCTCTTGAAAAGATCCATGATGGTCCAATGGAAAAGGCAAGGAAGAAATAATTTCTTCCTGCTTTTTATTATTTAAGCAATCAATTTGATCTGACTTTATCTAGCTAATTATTATTCACTGAATTTCTCAACGTTGTCCACGATATCACTGAAGTTTTTAGACCACTCCATATCGTTGTTCATTTCGCTGTGTACCCGGCCACTATCTTCTATTTCCGCAAGTTTAGGGTCAAGTGGTAATTCTCCCAGGATCTTTATATTGAAATCAGATGCAGCTTGCTCGACTCCACCTTTATTGAACAGTTCTATCTTTTCATCACAGTGTGGGCAGATTATTCCACTCATATTCTCTACAAGTCCTATTACGGGAACTTCAAGCACTTCTGCAAATTTAATTGATTTTCTGACACTTACAATAGCAACATCCTGTGGTGTTGTGACAACAACTGCACCGTCAACTGTTTCGATCAATTGTGCAATGCTGAGTGGTTCATCCCCTGTACCAGGTGGCAGGTCAATGATAAGGTAGTCAAGTTTACCCCATGAAACTTCCTCCAGTAACTGCTTAATGGCTCCCATCTTTGCAGGTCCTCTCCATATTACAGGAGCATCCTTGTCAGGCAAGAGGAGTCCAACTGACATTACAAAGAGATTCTCTGTTACTGCTATAGGAACAAGCCCATTCTCATCAACTGTTGGTTTTTGATCTTCAATACCAAACATCTTTGGAATACTTGGTCCGTGTATATCCGAATCAAGAAGGCCTACTTTGTGTCCACGTTCTGCAAGACGCGCAGCAAGATTTGCGGCAACAGTGCTCTTTCCAACACCACCTTTTCCACTCATGACCATTATTTTATTCTTGATAGCTCTCATATTTTTGATAAGCTTTGATTCCTGTGGTTTCTTCATCAGGTCTTCAGGACTCTGGATATTTTGTGTCATTTGTATTTCCTCTGATATTATTATTATCAACAATTCTGAAATATTACTTAAATAATGTTAAAATAACTGTGCTATTCTGCATCGGAGTCTACGTAATTTACACCTGCTATCTCAATGGCTTTCCCCATGGTAAGTGCTAATGCAACTTTTCTTCTTGCATTTTGCAGATCTTCCCAGAAAGCACGTCTTGAGATCCCCATGCTAAAAGCCGCATCTTCCTGTTGCATTCCTTCAAGATCAACAAGTCGCAATGCTTCCAATTCCTCAATTGCAAGAGATATGTTTTCAAGTTCTTTGAGGGGCACACCTCTTGGTTTGAAATATAATACTTCAGGTGAGCACTGAACTCTTCTGGGTGACTTTGGTCTTCCTCTACAGGGCATATAATGCAGTCATTGTTAAAACTATTATTTACATGTTTTCCATAATTATTTATATTTATTCTCATTTGCGTATAATTAATGGAATAAACATTTAAATAAAATATGAAACTATGCTCAATAGGCCAAGACCGATGCAGAATTTCGAGAAGTCATATTTCTCAGCCATTTTTATGAATATGTCAATTGTCAGAATTCCCACTATGAACGCAAAGAATAATGCCAATATGGATGTTGCATCAATTATCAGCAGTCCCATTGCTCCCATTCCAAGCTCAGCTACCAATACCGCAGGTATGCTCATAAGGAAGCTGAGTCTCAATGCGTCACTTGCCTGAAACTTCCCTAGAAGCAGAGTGGAAACTGTTATTCCTGATCTGCTAACACCAGGAAGTGCTGCAAATCCCTGTGTTATGCCTACAATGATGGAATCTTTCAATACAGGATCAGTTTTCATTTTAATATTTTTTGATGCCGTTATTTGCAAAATCCCGGTGAAAATAAGCAGAAATCCTATGAATGCAGTTGCCATTTTTCCTGAAAAATCTTCCCATCCTGTAGCAAAAAGAATCAATGGAAGTCCCACAAATCCTGTTAGCATAGTTGATATTATGAGAAATATTATCAAGGTATGATCTTTGTTTTGCAGATCTCTCTCTTTGACAAATCCCGGTACTTCTTTTATTACTTTTTTTAGTTCAGCTCTGAAATAGACCATTGCTGAAAGAAGAGTTCCGGTATGCAACCATATGGCTATTGGCAGAGACTCTGCAAGACTCTTTCCAAATACATTGATCATAACAAGAGAGGTCATTCCTTCGCTACTAATCGGTAACCATTCTGCAATTCCCTGAACAATTCCAAGTACAACTGCTTCAAAGACTGTTAACATCTTTGTTTAACTTGCTGTATTTGTATTTATAATGGGTGGTTCTTCCCTCATTATTTTCTCTTTTGGGAGTAAATATATTAAGTTAATTGAATATCTTTTTATATTTCCTCTCTCATGTGTACTATATGTCAGGTTGGGTTAACCTGTCGATATAAGGTCTATGTTTAGCAACTACTTGTTTGCTTATGCAGCGATCGGAATTGATCTTAGAAAAGGGATATCTAATGAAAATATGTGTCACAGCTACTGCAGAAGGACTAGAATCTTCCGTTGACCCTCATTTTGGTCGATGTGTGTACTTCCTAATTGTGGATGATGGGTCAATGGATTTTGAATCAGTACCAAATGAAAGTTTTTCAGCATCTGGAGGAGCTGGTATTCAGGCAGCTCAACAGGTGCTCAATAAAGGTATAGATGTGCTTATCACTGGAAGCCTTGGTCCAAATGCATTTCCATTAATTTCATCTGAAAATATTGAAATTTATGAGTGTGCTACAGGCTCGGTATCAGAAGCCATTGCTTCTTACAAAAACGGTTCATTAGGGCGCATCGAGGCTTCTAATTCACCTGGAAAACAAGGTGGAAAGCAGCGCAATGGAAGTTCCCAAAAAAATAACTAATCAATAACAATACGCATGGAGATATGATATAATGAAAGTAAGTGTACCCTCAAATGGAAATGGTGGACTTGGTGATATGGTTGGTCAGCATTTTGGACAGGTTCCAAATTACACCGTCTATGACACGGAGTCAAAAGAAGTAAAGATAATCCCAAATACCAGTGAACACAATGGTGGGGTAGGTCTTCCCCCTGAACTTATGTCAAAGGAAGGTGTCCACGTAATGCTATGTGGTGGACTTGGGAAAAAAGCAGTTGATATGTTCGAGCGATATGAGGTTGATGTTTTTGTTGGTGCAAATGGCCTTGTAAAAGATGCTATCGATTCATGGAACTCTGGTAATTTAGCAAAAGCTACTAAGGATAATTCATGTAGTGGACATGACCACGATCATGATCACAGTGACGGACATTGTCATTGATCTTTTTTGAGGTGTGGGTATGAAGATTGCAATCGCAAGTGGTAAAGGGGGCACGGGGAAGACCACAATAGCCGTCAATCTTGCTATATCACTTGGCAATGCACAATTGCTTGATTGTGATGTTGAAGAACCCAATTGTAATCTTTTTCTTAGGCACGATATGGAAGAGTTCGAAGATGTAACTCTTCCTGTTCCTCTGGTCGATAAAGAAAAATGTGATCTCTGCGGAGATTGCGCAAACTTCTGTCAATACAATGCAATTGCTTCTCTTCCTTCTGGTGTAATGGTATTTCCAAAACTGTGCCATGGATGCGGCGGCTGTGCTCTTGTTTGTCCTGAAAATGCAATTACAGAAAATACGCGTTCTATCGGAATTATTGAGCGCTCGGCAGATTGGAGTCATGTTGACCTGTGGCAGGGACTTTTGCATATTGGGGAACCTATGGCATCTCCAGTTATTCATCAGTTGCAGGAACATATATCTGAAGATAATAATGTTGCAATAATAGATTCTCCTCCTGGGACTGCCTGTCCTGTGATAGCTTCACTATCTGGGATGGATTATTGTATTCTGGTAACAGAACCCACTCCTTTTGGTCTGCATGACCTTAAGCTTGCGGTGGATGTGGTTCGTCAGCTAGGTATTCCATTTGGTGTTCTGATCAACCGAAGTGACATTGGTGATAGCAGAGTTGAAGAGTACTGTGTTTCAGAAAATATTCCTATTTTGATGAAGGTGCCAAATAACAGGGAAATAGCTGTTCTCTATTCAAAAGGAATTCCATTTGTAACAAGCTTACCAGGTTGGAATAATAGGTTTGTACATATGTTTGCTAATATATGTGAACAACTCTCTACAAGGGCGGCTGAATAAATGGTGAAGCAAATTACAATAGTAAGTGGAAAGGGCGGTACTGGTAAAACCACTATTTCTTCTGCATTTGTTTCTCTTGCAAATGATCTTGTCATTGCAGATTGTGATGTTGACGCTGCTGATATGCATCTTTTGCTTGATCCGACTCTCCTGAAAACTGATGATTTTTATGGCCTAAAAGTGGCCAATATTAACACAGAGTTGTGTACTGCTTGTGGGGACTGTTTGGATGCATGCAGGTTTAATGCAATAGATGGATCTTTTGATGTTGATATTTTTTCATGTGAGGGATGTTCGGTATGTGAATATGTCTGTCAGCAAAATGCTATATCAATGATCGAAAAGAAAGCCGGTGAGTCCTTCAGTTCAATGACTCGCTTTGGGCCAATGGCTCATGCAAAACTGGGTATTGGTGAAGAAGCGAGTGGTAAACTGGTCTCAACAGTTCGAAATAATGCCAGGGATCTTGCTGCGGAATTCAATAAGGATCTTATCATAATTGATGGTCCCCCTGGAACTGGATGTTCTGTGATAGCTGCAATAACGGGTGTTGATATGTTGCTTGTAATTACTGAACCCACTGCTTCAGGTATTCACGATCTTGAACGAGTACTCGAACTTTCCAGTCACTTCAGGATACCTGCTGCAGTTTGCATTAACAAATACGATCTGAATGAGAGTAATACGTTGTCTATCCGGGAGCTTTGCACTGAAATGGGTGTAGATGTTATTGGCTTACTTCCTTATAGCAGAACGCCCGTTGATGCCATGTTAAATGAAAAGACAGTACTTGAATTCACAGATGATGACTTCACATCAGTTGTTCGTTCTATTTGGGATAATCTACATGACCGATTAGTTTCCAGTGCGGAAACTGTTGATATTACTTTGAAAAGCTCTCTTATGTGAGGTCTTAGTCCATTCTAAGGGGTATTATTATGAAATGTGCACTGTGTTCTGAAAAGAAATGTCGGGAAGGTAAGGACTGTTTTGGTATAACTGAAGAAATCTCTTACAAAGGATATGACCTTGAATCAATGAAGGCTGCAGCTGCCATAGAGTCTGAATATTATATGCAAAAGACCCGGCTTGAGGAACTAATTCTCTTTTCTCAGCAAATGGGCTATGAAAAACTCGGTATTGCTTTTTGTGTTGGACTGGAAAAAGAAGCTGAGCTTATCCAAAAGATCCTTGAACAGGATTTTGATGTGTATTCTGTATGCTGCAAGGTTTGTGGGATCGAAAAGAGTGAATATGGTCTAAAAAAATTAAATCCTGATAAATATGATCCAACATGTAATCCCTTGGGTCAGGCTATGATGCTTGCAAAAAATGATACACAATTGAATATCATTGTTGGTTTATGTATGGGGCACGATATTATTTTCACACAAAATTCCAAAGCTCCGGTGACTACTTTAATAGTCAAGGACAGGGTTTTGGGTCATAACCCTGCAGCTGCGATCTATTCAGGATATCACTTGAAAAAGAGATTTGGTCTGGATAGCTGATGCCGACTTTTGTACATTCAAATTATGTGTGAATATCACTCTGGTGTTGTTAGCTATGTTAAAAGTTCAGTGAGTTCTATCTCCTCGCCCATTCTCAATTGATCTCGAAGGAGGGTAATCTTCCTGTCCATCTTTTCAAGGTATTTCAGATGTTCTTTCTCATCATTTGTAGTTTTTAATCGTTTATGTATGCCGCCATTTTTTATTACCAGTCTCTGATCTGCTGACAGTGCCAGAAGGGGGTCATGCGTACTGATCAAAACGATTTTGTTATTACTTACCAGAAGCTCCAGGGACCTGATCTTATCGACTCCGGCGTTCTCTATTTCATCTATCAGCACCACGGATGCAGGGCTGAGAAGTGCTGTATCTGCTATCATAAGGGCGCGCGATTGTCCGCCTGAGAGTTCTGTAACTGGAGTTTTTTTGCTGAAAGTCTCTCCTGCCAGAATATTTGCAGTATCATATATCTTCTGGACTGTGTGGGACAGCTCATCCGCCATACGACTCTCGGCATGCATGGTCAGAAAATCCTCGACACTAAGGTCCATAACAAAGTTCATGTTCTGTGAAAGTTGAGCGATGAAACGCCCTTCTGTTGAAAAACGCTCCTCATCGGTTGGGACCTGGCCATCCAGGAGTATTTTGCGCCCTGTGGGTGTATCTCCCTGGGCAAGGGATTCGATATCGCCCAGAAGGCGTGACTTGCCTGATCCTGTAGGGCCCACAATTGCTGTTACTTCGCCTTTTTTCAGTTCAACTGAATAAGCTTCTTTTTTGCCGTTCTTATCATGTCCGGGAACCACTTTCAGGGATTGAACTGTGAATCCATCTCCCTGCTGAAGATCTCTGACCTGTTCAATAAATAAAAAGAAACCATCTAAAAAAGCTGAATAATTACTTCCCTTTTCAATAAAATGTTCATTGCAGGGTGACGTTTCGAGTTCTTCCAGCTTCTTGTCTCCAAATTTTGCAGCATCGATAGCAAATGAGGAGAAGTATTCCTCTACCCAGGGAATTCTCTCTATGAGTTCATTTATACTCAACTCAAGCATTTCCATCTTCAATCTAATCATCTCCTCTGAAATTCATAAGCTTTGAAATGCCGATCTGTCTGTCATCCCCGATCTTTCTCTCTCCAAGACAGTATGAACATAGAGCTCCTGGCATGGTAAAGCGAAGTATTGCTCCCTGAAGTGTTTCAATTGCAGGTGTTCTTTCCACAAGCTTTGCAAGGTAAAAACTACCTTGTCCTGTAACTCCATTGATGTGAACGATGGTGCTCCGGGGGTTGACTTGCCTGACTCTGTATGCAAAAACCTCACGCTCTGCCTGGGAAACAATATCCCCTTTAGTAATAGCAACAATATCTGCACTTTTTAACATTGGGCCTATCTTTTTTGGCGTATTGACACCACTGAGGTTATCAATAACACAAATTGCCAGAACGTCCTTGACATGAGGGGAACATCGATTACAAAGTCCGGCACTTTCGGTGATCAGAAAATCGAAGTTTCTCTCCTTGGCCCAGCTGAGAGCTTCTTCAATATTACTTACAAAGAAGTGATCCGGGCATAGTCCTCCGGAAAGCCCGGTTCTGACGGGAATTCCGTGAGTGGAATAGATTTCCTCATCCTGGGCTGAGATGCAATCGAATTTAACCGCACCAATCGAAAAACCTCTGTGTTTGAGCTCTTCAATGGTCTTGATAATGATGCTGGTTTTTCCTGAAGATGGAGGGCCTGCTATAGTAACAAGCTTCAAAAGACACCTCCCGTAATCGTGAATTGTTTATTAAAGACCTCTGAGATATTTTTTTTCAACTGTCCTACGTCAGTATTCATCAGGAAATCCCATCCGACCCAGTAGAGTGATTCAACATCCTCAAGTTTATTCTCAACTTCCGGATTTGTTGTAGGGAAGAGCGCCTTGGCAGATATCTCGCCAAATTCTTTTCCACAAAGGAAATCCGTGATCTCCTTTACCCTTTCAGCTCCGCTTTTTTTGACCAGCATCTGAACTGGGCTTACGATTGCACCCTCTGTTGGCATGGTGATAGTTACTCTGGACTTGTTCTGGATCTTTTTTGTGAAGAAGTAAGGCATAATGTACATGGGCGCTACGTCATCTTTTTTGCTGTCTATCATTTTAACCATCTGTGATGGATGTAGTCCTGTATACATTGATGCTGCAAGTTTTTTGATTCCTTCCATGCCATACATCTGATAGAACGGGATCAGCACGCCGTTACAGAAAAATCCGTTCTGTCCACGCATAATAACTTTGTTCTTGTATTCTTCTTTTAGAATATCTTCCCAGGATCGTGGCCTTGAATCTCCTTCCATGAGTTCGTCTATTGTAACCAGGACGAGAAGGTTTGCAGAGATCATGGTAAACTGATCCCGTGGGTCTGCAAAGTCGATATTTTCCAGATCAGGGTTCATTGGAGATGGATTCAGGTTTAGAAAATAATCCTTGCTAAGAAAGTTTTCCTGGAATGGTCTGTGGTAGAAACTGTTTATGTCAGAGCTGATGATTATATCCGGTAATTCTTCAATTGATGTAACCGAATCCATATAGGCATAATATGACATTTCATGATTGACATTACCCTCTACAAGTGAATGGATCACATTATCCATTTGTTTGCTGTAATCGTCTGAGAAATCATCAAGTGCACGATTAAAAGGCATCTTCATACCACAGGGCAAAAGGGCAAGCATTGTCAGCTCCTTTTGTCTTTCCGGAGAATCTGCAAGCGTGAAGTCTCTCTTTTCTTCATTGTCCGAAACAGTCTGGTTCAGGAGTTCAATAAAAGCATCCTGATTGACTGATACCATCGACAGGGCAGTTTTTAATTTAAGTAGTGGGCCAAGTTTTTCGAGTATTTCACTGTTTTCGAATTTTCTCATTCCATGTTGTTTGAATGTTTTCAGTAAAAAGGGATATTCAGTTAAGATCTTGTATATGCTCATTGTTTCATCAATTTTTTTCATGTTTTCCCCTCTGGTACTTTTGGATAACTTGCCCCGACTTGTCTTTGAACAATATTGCAGTCAAAAGAAGAGCTGATATCTCATTTTCGAGTGATTTTGAATTTGTATCAACCCTCGCTTTTCTGTTTCCGGGATCTTAGTTGTTCTAATGGCGATACAAACATATAAGTATTATCATATAAGAAAAACCATTCCGGCTTTTACTCTATAACTGTTCGAGAGAAGAATAAAAAGCTAAATCCTATAATCATTGATCTCTTCCGCTGCTTCAGGAAAGAAAAAAGATCTATAATTCTGTAGTATCTTACTTTTCCGGGAGATATTCTGGTAGTTTGGGGTATGCTTGATATAAAGTCGATACAAAAGGTAGCATTTTTATGCTTCTTTTGCCTATTTTTTTCATGGTCAAACTTACAATTCTTTACGATAACCTTGCCGGATCAGGCTTGAAAGCTGCCTGGGGATTTTCATGTCTAATTGAAACCGCTGAAAAAAACATTCTTTTCGATACAGGATGGGATGGTAATCTGCTTCTTTCAAATATGGAGATACTTGGTATTTCTCCTGATGCTATTGACATTCTTGTATTGTCGCATCAACACTGGGATCATATTGGTGGAGTGGCAACATTTCTAAATGCAAATCCTGATGTGGATGTTTATCTCCCATCTTCCTTCTCTCCCAGACTTAAACAGGAAATATCCAACATTATTTCTGCAAATAGTATCTCATCTGGAATCACTTCTGCACCAGTTCATTTCTCCAGAAATCCTCGTTTTTATGAGGTAATTTCCTCGCAACAAATCTGTGATGGAATTTACAGCACCGGGGAACTTGGAAGTGATATAAAGGAACAGTCGCTGGTACTTATATCTGCTACATCTGCCTGTATACTCTGTGGATGTGCACATCCTGGATTGCTGGAGATACTTGAAAGCGCTTCACAATTCTGTAAACCACTTAGCATTATTGGTGGTTTACATGGCAGTAAGGACTTTGAACTTCTTACAAACTTCAACTTGATCGGTGCTGGTCACTGCACAGTTCATAAAGAAGAAATTAAGGCACTGTATCCTGAAAATTTTGCTGAGATCTCAGTGGGATACTCAGTAGAGCTTTAATTTTTCTTCACTCTTTTTTAATCGATTTCAGGTGGCTGAATGTTTGATTGTAACAAATCTTTATTATCATAATAAATCATGAACAATATTCTATACCTTTTTATTGTATTATGCCAGATGTTTTATCGGGGCATAATATGGTAAATTCTACAAAAGTGGCCAATAGTAATTTTGGACAAATTATAAATTCGCTATCTTACTACGCTGAAATCATTGTGGTTCTGATGGTTTTGATACTGATATCCATATCATTCGATGAGATCATAGATTTTATTGATCTCATACGGGTCTCTTTTGTATATCCTGCATCACCAGTATCTCCATGAAAATGAACTGAATTTGCTCTGGTCGTATGATCTTTTGAGCAAATATCTTATCACTCCGAAAAAACAATATTAATCTATTATTTTATTACAGGGGTTAAAACAATGGTGGCAAAAATGCTGTTTGTAAAGAAAATAGGCCCAATATCCCTTGGTAAAATATTGGGTTTAATGTATACGATCTTTGGATTGATAATAGGTGCATTGATTAGCCTGATCAGCATGGGAAATATGATGTATGGTGGATTTGGTGCAACCAGTATGTTTTTTGGAGTCGGTGCTATAGTCGCCTTCCCTTTATTTTATGGTGTAATGGGATTAATTTCTGGTGTGCTCATTGGCATGTTTTATAACTTCATAACAGGTTTTGCCGGTGCTTTGGAACTGGAAGTTGAAATGGAGTGATCCATTTCACTCAAGTCCAGGTGCCCATGAAAGTACGCACATGGGGCATTCTGGTCCATATCCTGCCGCAGCATAACCTGTCATTCCGCCTGATGCATTGTACACGTTCTTAAAACCTTTTTGTTGTAGTATGCTGCACCCCATACTAGACCTGTGTCCTGAACCACATATCAGAACGATTTCCGCTTCCTTATCAAGCTCTATGTAGCGCTCACGTAGCTCATTTACTGGAATATTAATTGAATTCTCAATATGGAACTTATCGTATTCGGAATTCGATCTGACATCAACAACAAGCAATTCACTGCCCTCTTTACTTCGTTCATGTAATTCTACTATGGATATCTGGATAAGATGTTGCGTTTCAAGTCCTGCTGTAACCCAGCCAAACATTCCTTCTTCGAGGTATCCTGCGACATTATCAATTCCGACCCTGCGGAGCCATATATTAGCGTTAAGGGCCTGTTCATAACTGTCTGTGACCAACAATATGTCCTTTTCAGGAGGCAATAGCCATCCTGCAAAAGTAGCAAAATTACTTTTGATGTCAATACTATATGCATTTGGAATATGTTGGCCCCCAAATGATTCAAAGCAACGGACATCAAGGACAATATGCTTGCCTTCATTTATCAGTTCTTGAAAATCAGCGTTGTTGAAAGCTTTTAATTCCGGAAGATCATCTGTAATTATTGGTCCGTTTCCATTGGTGGCGGAACAGCGGCTGAAATGGTCGGGAGCAGCTGGCATATTGTTTGTCAGTGTCTGGACAAAGTCTTCAGGCTCGGTAATGTTCAAAGCATAATTATATTTTTTTTCATAGCCAATAGTGCTGGTTCTTTTAGCAGACATTGCTCTGCCACATAATGAACCTGCACCATGTGCCGGGTATATTTCACAAAATTCAGGTAGTTTGAGAAGCTTCTCATGCAGGCTTTCATACAATTGCTTTGCAAGTTGCTCGGCTTTTCCGGGGAATAGGTCTGGTCTTCCAACATCTCCTACAAATAAGGTATCTCCGCAAAATAATGCTACAGGTTCATTGCCTCTTGAATTGTCCGTAACGACATAGGACACGTGTTCCGGTGTGTGCCCAGGTGTTTCAAGAACTTTGACCTCCATATCTTCTATGCTGAATGAATCTCCTTCTGCAACGGCTATATGATCAAAACCGCAGTTAGCAGATTTTGGTGCATAAATCTTTGCTCCAGTTGCCTTTGCAAGTTCCAGATGCCCGGATATAAAGTCTGCATGAAGGTGCGTTTCGAGTATATGTGTGATCTTCATGCCCATTTCTCTTGCGTGCTGGACGTAGGTATCTACATCTCGTCGTGGATCTATGATAGCACATGTGTTTTTTCCTCCAAGAATGTAGGAACTGTGTGCTATTCCTCCGATGAAAAATTGTTGTATAATCATTAATTCAACTCCCTTCTCTGATTATATTTGTCTCTGTTTACAAATAGTTTATCAGATTATTTTTGATATTGGCTTGTGAATTATCAATTATTTCCTTCTAGATCTTTGGACAACATCCAAATACAAAGTCAAATTTGGAGTATGTTCCAATAGTTATATATGCTCGATTATTGTATGTTTTCCATGAAGGAAATTACAGGCCTGGAGCTCTCCCCTAAAAAAGTGGAATATTTGAAGCTCCTTTTCAGGAAAGGTGGAGTTGTGAGAACTACGGATATTTCTTCCAGTTTAAAAGTTGATCCTTCTACGACAACCAAGACAATATCAGATCTTGCATCCATTGGCCTTGTAGATTACACTCCTTACCGTGGAGCAGAATTGACCGAGGCCGGGAGAAAATATGCGGAATTCCTTGTGAACCGGCATAATATATTGACTTTAATGTTGAGTCATTATGGTCTTTCTTCCGAAGAGACATGTGAGGAAGTTTCCCGTTTTGAGTCATTCGTATCTCGATCTGCAATTGACAAGATATGTTGTTCAATGGGTCACCCGTCTGTTGGCGGCTGTGGTAGGATCGATCATGCTTTCTGTGACGTATCTTGAAGCTTGATGTTGTTTTGTTAAATTTGGGGTATATGCAAATTATTTGGTATTAATTAAAATAGGTGTTTCTATGAAGAAAATTGCGTTATTATGTACGTTGTTCATGATTGTATTTGCAGTCACGTTAAGTGGTTGCATTGATGAGAATGATGCCGATTCTGCATCATCGGAAAAAATAGTTGTTGCTGTAAGTATTGCACCACAGGCTGAATTTGTGGAAAAGGTGGCCGGGGATAATGTGGAAGTTCTTTTGATGGTTCCTCAGGGTGCGGACCCTCATTCCTATGAGCCAACTCCAAGCCAGTTTGTAGATCTTAGTAATGCTAAAATGTATGCAATGGTAGGTTCCGGACTTACATTTGAAGATGTCATGATGGACAAGATTGAAGACCTTAATCCTGATATGCTTGTGGTTGATTGCTCACAGGGGATTACTTTGGTGGAAATGGCAGAACACGAACATGACCATGAGGATGAAGCAGGCCACGAAGATGAGCATGAAGATGAAGTAGGCCACGAAGAAGAACATGACCATGAAGATGAAGCAGGCCACGAAGGCGAGCATGACCATGAAGATGAAGCAGACCACGAAGAAGAACATGACCATGAAGGGCTTGACCCTCACATATGGACCTCACCTGACAATGTTGAGGTAATGGTTGAGAACATTTACCAAGGACTTGTGGAAATAGATCCTGCTAATCAGGCTACATATCTTGGGAACAAGGATGCATATCTTGCAGAACTTCAGGCACTGGACGAAAACATAAGGGATACACTCTCCGGTAAAGAGGGAAGCAGCTTTATGGTTTATCATCCGGCATGGGGCTACTTTGCCAATCACTATGATTTGGTGCAGGTCCCTGTAGAGATAGAGGGTAAGGAGCCAAGTGTCAGGGATATGCAGGCTGTTATTGATGAGGCAAATGAAAAAGGCATTAAAGTAATTTTCGTGCAGTCAGGATTTAGTACAGTGAGTGCATCTGCTGTTGCCAGTGAGATCGGCGGCGAGGTTGTGGAAGTTGATCCTCTTGCAAAGGATTATATAGATAACCTTTCAAAAGTAGCAGAAGCGTTTGAAAAAGGACTGGCATAAGATGGAAAATGTTATTGAGCTCAAGGATGTCTGGGTGAACTATGAGGATACTACAATCCTTGAATCTGTGGACCTGATTGTCAGGAATCATGATTTCCTGGCTATAATGGGTCCCAACGGTGGGGGAAAAAGTACACTGCTCAAAGTCATCCTGGGGCTCATCAAACCAGGCAAGGGCTCAGTAAAACTTCTGGGGGATTCTCCCTGCAAAACTCGTCAATATGTCGGCTATGTATCACAACATATTACTTCCAATCTTGATTTTCCCATAAGCGTCCGGGATGTGGTGCTTATGGGCCGCATTAGTCATGCAGGCCCCTTTAAACGTTATAGTAAAGAGGATAGGCAAGCAGCATACGATGCCTTGAATAAAGTTGACATGCTTGAGTACAAAGACCGCCAGATAAACGAATTATCCGGTGGCCAAAAACAAAGGGTTTTCATTGCCAGAGCCCTTGTGAACAATCCTCGTTTACTTCTGCTTGATGAGCCCTCTGCAGGCATCGATGCACAAAGGCAGAAGGATTTCTATGAACTTCTGAAAAAACTAAAAGAAGAGATAGCAATAGTCATGATAACCCATGATCTCGGTGCAGTTTCCGTTCATATTGATAAGATCGCCTGCCTGAATAAAAAACTCCATTACCATGATTCGAAAAATCTGCATGCACCTGATCTTGAGGCTGTATATGGCTGCCCTGTGGATCTGATAGCACACGGCATCCCACACAGGGTACTGGAGCAACACTGAGGTTTTATGATGCTGGAAATCCTTCAATATGATTTCATGAGAAATGCGCTTATTGCTGCCTTACTTGCCAGTGTAGCCTGTGGTATAATCGGTGTCTATGTTGTGGTGAAAAGGATAGTATTCATAAGTGGTGGAATATCCCATGCTTCCTTTGGTGGTATTGGTCTTGGCTATTACCTTGGTACCAATCCTTTATACGGACTTATACCTTTTAGCTTGCTTTCGGCCATAGTTATGGGGGTTGTGAGTAAAAGGTCGAAGGTGGCAGAAGATACTGCAATTGGTATACTGTGGTCCCTTGGAATGGCCATTGGTATTATTCTTATCAACAAGACGCCGGGATATGCCCCCGATCTGATGACCTATCTTTTTGGGAATATACTTACTGTCCCGATTTCAGATATCTATCTCATGTTGGGGCTTGATATCGTCATTATTCTGGTGGTGTATGCTTTCTATGAGGAATTCATGGCTCTCTGTTTTGATGAAGAGTTTTCAGAGGTCGCCGGACTTTCTGTAGAAAAATTGTATATTCTGTTGCTTTGTCTTATAGCACTGACAATTGTGCTTTTGATAAAAGTAGTCGGTATTATTCTTATAATTGCCTTGCTTACAATGCCTGCATCCTTAAGCAGGCACTATACAAGTGACCTACAAAAAATGATGTATCTGGCAATATTCTTCGGTGCCTTTTTCAGCATCATGGGTCTATTTCTTTCATACATGTTTGATATACCTTCAGGTGCCACGATAATTCTGGTGATGTCTTCGGTATATATGCTCCATTTCTTCTACGATGGATTAAAACCAAAACTTGCAAGGTAGGTGTGAATCAAACTATTGTTCCATGATGCCTTTTATTTTCTTCAGGACTTCAATGGCATCATTTCTTTTCACATCCACTTCATGATATTTGCAGAATGTAAAAAGTTCACTGGCTATTTCTTTGGAGATAGTATCCTTTTTTACAGCTTCTCTTGTTATTCCAAAATAACTTCTTTCACTGTAATGTGTTCTTTTGGCAAGGTTCACAAGATCGTTGCATTCGTCTTCGGCAATTATTTTTTCTGCACTGGCGGCCTTCAATGTTTCCCGTATGTTGACCATGGGGCTTGATACTGCCTCAAAAGTATCGGGATTGGTAGCAACAGCTACTTCATCATCATCTTCAAGAACTTCATCTCTATACCACTGGTATATTTTGCCAATGCCTGTCATTCCATGTATGTCAAGTTCAGAAGCACGTAATGCGCCCATGCTGCAACCACCTATGACAATTGCCCCGGACTCCATGGCTTTGATGATCTCTTTGTGGGCGACTGCTGCCCGGCTAAAGAATATGCCATCAATTATTCCTATGATATTGTACCCTTGGGAAACTGCTTTTTCAATATCTCCTCTGGATATCGGTGGCCAGTATGTTGCATCCAATATTTTTTTAGCATCATCATGGCTAATGCTTGTTCCGGCAAATATCAAAGCTTTTTTTGATATTACTTGAACATCGCTCATCTTCTTGCTCTTCGTTTCCATGGCCTTTCTTCAGGAGATAATTTTCTTTTCTTTCCGGATTTTGCTCTTATTCCTGCTCTTTCTCTATCCAGGGTATATACTTCAAAACCAGGTATGATCACTCTTACAACAGGAACTTCTATGCTCTCTCTTGAAAGGTCTACGACAACGGCTCTCTCTGCAACTTTACCCAGTTGCTCAAGAACTACTTCAATGCTTTCTGCAGGATTGTTCTTAGATAGGTCCCTGATTTGAGCAAGACTTGTGACCTCAGCATCTTCGTACCAGTATCTATTCAAGCGTTTCATTCTGTCATATCCAAGGGTCCTAACAAATTCCTCTCGGTTAGTGTCTTCACGGGCTCCGTGTATTTGTACAACCCTCGACTGGGCCGCTTCAGTAAGTGCTCTTTTTACCGCTATCTCCGGTTTAAGGTGGGCCCCTGCCCCCATTACAAGAAGTGCAGAGTCCTTGAGTTTAACATCATCAGTGGATGCAACAACCGTTGTGATCTCTGTATCGTGCGGCAATAGCCACAATTTTACATCAATATCATTATCCTTGAATTTCTGGAGTATTTCATAATTCTCACCATCTTCTTCCGTCAGGATAATTTGTTTTTCAGGGTATTTGTTAAATTCGGCTATGCTCAATGCATCCCTTTCAATTACTTCAAGCAGCCCATGGAAAATAGCTTCATCGATTGTATTTCCTGATGCCAGCCCGTTGGTATTGCTCCTGAATAACTTAGCTGTCTGCCCAGGAGCCTCATATGGGTGGTAAACGGCATTAACAGGTACAGCAACTTCTTCATTTTTCATTAGGTCCCAGCCTATTATCCATTCAACAAGCTGCTCCTCTGGGTATGATTCTGGTAAAAGCAACGTATTTGGATCAATTGCCTCAATGCTCAATTTGATACCATCGTAGGAACTAATGGTGTGTGGACTTGATACGTCATCACTGACATTTTGATTCACTCCCATTCTTTCAGCAAGACAACGTTCGAATCCTTCCATCATTGCAGATATTCTTGCCTGACTTTCGTGACTACCCTTTCCTGAATAAACTGATATTGCACCATCGGCAGAACTGGGTCTGATGGCTGAAAAAACAGGAATTCCTATTCTGTCAAGATCTGTGATACTGGCAATTCTTGTGACGCCAATTTTATCCAGACTAGGCTTTGTTTTCTCAAGAGTACTCTTTTCATCAAGTACACGTTGGGTCCCATCAATAAAGGAAATTGATCTGTCAATGAGTATTCTTGGCATGATTAGGCAAAGTCTCATGCATCTATTATATTTCTTACGATATTCCCTCATTTTTCGTGCTGGAAACATAGTTATAGTGGATGTAGTCAATTAATAATGGGTGATGTTATGAAACGAATGATATTATTGTCTTTGATTCTGATCAGTGCTGTCTTTTTGTCAGGTTGTGCGGAATCTGATGATGCAGGAGTATCTGATGAAGTTCAGGTTGAAGTTAGTGCAGATGAGCTATATTCTGAAATAACTTCAAATGGTGGATATAAAAAATGGGCTTTGTTCCCAGGTACTGAAGAGCTTGCTCCTGGTGCAGGTGTGCATGGAGATAAGGTAAGTATCTATGTTTCCAATGATGTATCAGCAGCTATTGATGCAGGGGATACTATCATGCCTTTTGAGAGTGTCATTGTAAAAGAGGGTTTTAATTCCGAAGATCAACTTGAAGAATTAGTTGTTATGTACAAGGTCGAAGGTTATGACCCTGACAATAATGATTGGTTCTGGGCACTCTATTCTCCTGGTGGTGCTGTTTCTGCTGAAGGTAAGGTAGATGGATGTATAAACTGTCACGAAAAGAAAGCAAGCAATGATTTCATTTTCTCAGGTGCTTGAGTATAGGGTTTTACTTTCCTATACTTTTTATTTTCTAAAGGGATCATCAAATTAGAGTTTTGGCTTAAAAACTTTTTTTCAAGGAACACGTTTTTATAATATTAATTACTACATTAATGTTTAAGCAACACAGCCATAATAAATATTATTGATATGTATATAAAATATGCATGTGGCTGCTTTGTATTGAATAAGAGACCGGAGGTATATTATGAGAGAAGCTAAAACTAGCAGTAAGTCTGATACATATGAGGGTACACGTAACTATCACTCTATTGTCAGCGGTGTCTCGGCAGACAAACTAAATGCTGAAGAAATAGACCTATATCGCTTCATGGTAGGCGGTATGCAGGCAAAATAGCCTGCAAAACTATTTCTATTTTCTAAACATACCGGCTTCTATGTATGATGTCCATTCTGTCCGGGAAGATTTTCCTGTTCTAAAAGATGTTACTTACTTGGATAGCGCCGCTACAACTCAAACTCCTGTGCCGGCAGTTAAGGCCATGGAAGAATTCTTTTATAAATATGCAGGAAATCATGGCAGGGGTGCACACAGGCTTGCGCGTGAAACAACTAATCGCTATGAAGATGCAAGAGAAACTATAGCTGATTTTTTGAATGCAGATGCAGATAAAACAGTTTTTACAAGGAATGCTACTGAAAGCATCAATATTGTGTCCAGAGGTTTTCCATGGAAGGCTGGCGACAATGTTATCGTAACTCTTGTTGAACATCACTCAAATCAACTCCCTTGGATGCGCCTGAAGGAAATGGGTGTTGAACTCAAAATAGTGAAGCCTGATATTACGGGTATTGTCGATCCTCAGGATATTGCAGATGCGATCGATGATAGGACTCGTCTTGTAGCAGCGAATCATATTTCCAATGTTTTTGGCTCTATTCAGGATATTGAGCGTGTTATAAAATTTGTACATAAAGAAGATGTTAAGATACTTGTTGATGGTTCTCAGTCAGCAGGGCATATGCCAACCGACCTCAAATCACTTGATCCTGATTTCTTTGTAACTCCTGGTCATAAGGGACTTCTGGGTCCACAGGGCACTGGTATTCTATTTATGAAAGACCCGGATGAGATAGAGCCTGTTTTCTTTGGTGGTGGCATGGTTAACTCAGTAACTGAATCCGGTTATGTTCCTGAGGATAGCCCGACAAAGTTTGAGGCAGGCACTCCTAATATTCCGGGTTCAATTGGACTTGGAAGGGCAGTGGAATATGTTCGTGATATTGGAGTATTAGACATTGAGAAACATGAAATTGCTCTTGCACGTGATGCTGCAAAGCGTCTTGATGAACTTGATGCTGTGGAGGTCTATGGTCCTCAGGAAAGGTCGGGTGTAGTTCCGTTCAATGTTGTAGGTATGAACTCACATGATGTTGCCATGATACTTGACCAGACAAAGGCAATATGTGTGCGCAGTGGATACCATTGTGCTATGCCCGGAATTAATTTCCTTGGTGTGGATGGTACTGTCAGGGCATCTTTTGCTCTTTATAATACTGAAGAAGAGGTAGACTTGCTGGTAGATACTGTTTCAAAGATAACATCACTTGTTGATTGAGTGTCGCTCACATATGTAAATAGTTTCAATTCTCTTCATTTTTGCAATGGCAGCAGGTGGAAGGCAAAAGCTTATTATGCGCAGATATAATTAATATAATAACTATAATATTAATCATTATTATTTATTAAACGATAAGAGGGGATTTAATTGGGCAATGATATGCTTCTCTGGGATGAGACTTTATTTAAAAATGGTGAAGTACTTGAACTTGGTTATCTTCCGGATTATTTTGCTCATAGGGATTCCCAGATCCAGTCCCTTAAATTTAGTTTAAAACCAGCAATGAGGAATATGAGGCCGGTCAACTGTCTCATAAAAGGTTCTCCTGGTACAGGAAAGACCTCAGCTGTTCTAAAAGTGCTCAAGGAAATGAAGGAATACACTGAAAATGTGGTATTTGTAAAAGTCAATTGTCAGATGGATTCCACTCGCTTTGCTGTGGTTTCGCAAATATATGAGCAACTTGTGGGTATCAAACCGCCCACATCCGGTGTGGCTTTTAGAAAGCTATTTGAAAAAGCTGTGAAATATCTCATTGATTCCAATAAGATCCTTGTGGTGGTTCTTGATGATATCAATTATCTGTTCCATGAAGGGCATGCAGATGAGGTGATGTATTCACTACTTCGTGCACACGAACAATATCCTGGTGCAAAGATCTCTATTATCGCAATTATAAGCGATATTGGTGTTCCCTATATTTTTGATCCTCGCGTAGGTTCTGTTTTCCTGCCTGAAGAGATTTCCTTCCCTCTATATGGCTTTGATGAAGTGCGTGATATTATAAGTAACAGGATCCAGCATGCTTTCTATCGGGATGTTATGTCTGATGAAATATGTGACAGGATTACGGAATATGTGGATACGGCGGGTGATCTGCGTGTCGGTATTGATCTCCTCAAGCGCTCGGCATTGAATGCAGAGCGTCGTGCAAGCCGAAGCGTATCAGTTGAAGATGTGGAAAAAGCATACGAAGCTTCCAGGCTTCTTTATTTGTGCCGCAATATTCGCTCTCTTTCAAATCATGAAAAAACATTGCTTGAATTGATTGCAAAAGCTACTGATCAGCAGGCAGGCGACCTGTACAAATCCTTCCATGATATCACCGGTCTTGGATACACTCGTTTTTATGAAATAATCGGGAAAATGTCATCTTCCCAGCTATTAGATGCTGATTTTTCAGGAAAAGGTATGCGTGGAAGAACTCGTATTATTAAGTCAAGGTACGACTCAAAAGATATTATGAAATGTCTTGAGTAGTAGCTATAGGACGTATTTTTATGAACAAATTCCACTAATTTTTAGTGGTGTGTACATTTCTTCAATATTCTCATATTGGATAAAATTAAGCAAAAAAAGATTTTAAGCGCAGAAAACTCTGCGCTCATTTTGTTATTTTATTTTTCAGGTTTACATCATGCCAGGTGGCATTCCGCCAGGTGGCATTCCACCAGGTGGCATTCCGCCCATCATCTCAGCATCTCCTCCCTGTCTGGATGCGATGATATCATCGATCCTGAGGATCATTACTGCGGATTCTGCTGCTGCATTAACTGCCTGTGTCTTTACTCTGAGTGGCTCAACAACGCCAGCTTCCCACATATCGATTACTTCACCGGTGTAGACATCAAGACCTGCTGTCTTTTCGCCCTTCTCGTGGTGTGCACGGAGTTCCATGAGCATGTCTATTGGGTCAAGACCTGCGTTCTCTGCGAGGGTTCTTGGTACGATCTCGAGTGCTTCAGCGAATGCCTTAACAGCAAGCTGTTCTCTGCCGCTGAGAGTTCCTGCGTATTCCTGGAGTCTGAGTGCAATTTCAACTTCAGGTGATCCGCCACCAGCTACAAGATTCTGGTCTTCGATCGCAACTCCAACTACTCTAAGTGAGTCGTGAAGTCCTCTCTCGACGTTGTCAATAACGTGGTCTGTACCGCCGCGGAGAAGGATTGATACTGCCTTTGGATTGTCACAGCCGGTGATGAAGGTCATGTTGTCGCCGCCAATCTTTCTTTCCTCTGCAAGGTCTGCCTTACCAAGGTCTGCTGCAGTGATCTCGTCAATGTTTGTAACGAGCTTTGCACCAGTTGCTCTTGAGAGCTTCTGCATGTCGCTCTTCTTTACACGCCTGATTGCAAGTATACCTTCCTTTGCGAGGTAGTGCTGTGCCATGTCATCAATACCCTTCTGGGCAAATACTACATTTGCACCACTTGCTGTAATCTTGTCAACCATGTCTCTGAGCATCTGTTCTTCCTGGTCAAGGAATAACTGAAGCTGGTCAGGGGATGTGATTGAGATCTCTGCGTCAACTTCTGTGTCTTTTAGTTCGATCGCGGAGTTAAGGAGAAGGATCTTTGCGTTTTCTACCTTCTTTGGCATGTTGGTGTGTACACGTTCCTTGTCAATGATCATTCCTGAAATAAGCTCGGATTCCTCAATACGTGCACCGACCTTCTTCTCGACCTTGATGTTTTCCATGTCAACCTTGCCTTCTTCATCGATGATGCTTGTGATAGCATCGACAGTGATTTTTGCAAGTATTCCCTTTGTAGCTTCTGCGCCCTTGCCGGTCATTGCTGTTTCGGAAATGTTCATGAGCACATCTCTGTCTGTCTTTGTGACTGACTTTGCAAGTGTTTCAAGAAGTTCTCTTGCTTTTTCTGAAGCCATTCTGTATCCGGATGCGATGATCGTTGGGTGCACATCGTCTTCGATAAGATCTTCAGCTTTCTTGAGGAGTTCACCAGCAATTACTGCAGCTGTTGTTGTTCCGTCTCCGACTTCATCATCCTGTGTCTTTGAAACTTCAACGATCATCTTTGCTGCAGGGTGTTCGATATCCATTTCCTTAAGGATGGTTGCACCATCATTTGTGATAACGACATCACCAAGGCCGTCTACAAGCATCTTGTCCATACCTTTTGGGCCAAGTGTTGTTCTGACTGCTTCAGCAACAGCTTTTGCTGCCATGATGTTATTGCTCTGTGCTTCTCTTCCTCTAGTTCTCTGGCTACCTTCTCTTAATATGAAAATAGGCTGCTGTCCTGACATATATTTTATCCTCCTAGTAATGGTATTAGAGTGATTAATCTTTAATCAAAGCCGTTTTTTAATGATTGTAGTTCTATATAAACGTATCGGGTATTGTTCTAATCCCAATAAGCTGACAATTTCTAAAAAACAGCAAATAACTACTCTTAATTAATGATCATGAAAATAAAAAAAGATAAGGAAAGTGAGATCAACTCACTTTGCAATTGCTTTTGGTGATCTTGGAAGCCATCTTCTTTTTGAGCCGGATGACATAAATCTCTGCGCAGGGCCAGGATGTGATTTATTTGTTCTGCTTTTTGGCACCTTAATTGTTCTTCCGTTTCTACCCTTTACTTTAACCCATTCAATGCTGCCTGTTTTACCCATTGTTAAATCCTCAGATGATTTGTAGTATGATATTTCCAATAATATTTGATTATCGTGTATTGAGTTTACTCATAGATGTAATTCTTATTATTAAACTTTGCGGGAATATTTGACCAAATTGCTTTTATCGACAAAAGCCATGAAACGCCTATCATAGGAGTTGATTGCTTTAACTGCATCTATCGAAGACCAGATCACATTTTTCAGAGGCGAGCTTAAGGGTGTTAAAGAATACTCCAACGATGAGCTTTGTTCTATTATAAAGGAAGTTGGGTTTGAGTGTGATCTCTGTGGCAGGTGCTGCACAAGGGAATTCAATGACCATGTTTTCTTACTGGAAAAAGATGTTTCTGTGATCCGGGATATAGATCCTGATGGACTTGAGCCGGCACCATATCCTGAATATTGTGATCAGAATGGGAATTTTTACGTTTCAGGTTATGCACTGCGCGTAAAAGAGGATGGCTCATGTATATTTCTGAATGAAAATAATAAGTGTAGAATCTATAATAAGCGTCCATCTATCTGTAGTCTTTACCCATATATGTTAAACCGCGAGGCAGATGATGACGGGAATCTGGAATGGCGTCAGATAAGTGGTCTTGATCAGCATGGATGTTATCATTCACATATAAGTGATGAAGAATGCAAAAGTATTGCATGTGATATCAAAGCCTATGAAAAAGCCTATCTTAAACAAAAGATCGCATTCCTTGACAAAATCAAGGACTATTTCAAAAAGAACAAACTCCGTCATGTCCAGGGAGTTTATGACCGGGAAATGCGTGCATACAAAAAAGGAAAAGATATTAAGGTATTTGTCTTTTTCAATGGTGAATTCGAAGAACACAATATTCGCCTTTGATATGTCTCCAGCATTTATCAGTCACAGGTCGTTTTCAAAATACTATACAATGGGTTTGGTTTATGGATGTCTGGAAAACTAACACTTCCTATTCTTTTGCTGGTGGCATTCTTTGCAATGTCCGCAGGTGCAATTGTAGCTCCTGTCCTGCCTTTTATGGTCGAGCCCCTAAATACATCCCGTGAGGCAGTAGGGCTTGTTCTTGGAATCTACACCTTCTCAACTGCATTTTTTATGCTCTTCCTTAGTATCATTATGGATCGTGTAGGCAGGAAAACCATTATTGTACCCTGTCTGCTAATTAATGGAATAATAGGTGGTGCATGCTATTTTTCACAAGACCTGAATACATTGCTCATACTGAGATTCGTCCAGGGAATAGGTATCGCAGGCATGCTTCCTATTGTTATGACAATGATAGGTGAGCTCTATAGTGGCCTTGATCGTGTCAATGCAATGGGTATTATGAGTATGACTACGGGTCTTGGGGGAGTTTCAGCTCCGTTAATAGGTGGAGCTATGGCACTATATGGATGGAATGTTCCATTCTTATTTTATTTCCTTACCGTCCCACTGGCCATTATTGCTGTTCTGGCACTGCCCGAAACTAACCTGCCGGAAAAAAGGGCAAAAAATGGTGTATTCGATCTTGCAAAGAGTCTGAAAGATATCCGTGTATCATATACCATGTTCTTGGGTTTTTCAATTTTCTTCTTGCTTTACACTATGGTAATATACGTTCCTTTCATCCTGAAGGATAACTACGGCTTTGATCCACGGGATGCAGGCCTTGCATTGGGATTTCAGGGAATTGCCATGGCAATAATGGCTTCCAGGGCAAAGAGAATGACCAAAAGATGTGGAAAACAGCTTACTGTGAGAATTGGTTTTATTGTAGTAGGTATTGCTTTAGCAGGTACTTCCCTGGCAAATTCATTGATCTTGAATATGCTCTTCATCTTCATGTTTGGGATTGGTTTTGGTATGGCACAACCATCCCTCAACACTCTTATAACTCAGGTGGCTCCATCAAAGATGATGGGCGGTGTTGTCTCCATTTATAATATTATGAAATATGCCGGACAGACCGCAGCACCTCTGGTGCTCGCATTGGTACTTTTCAATTTCAGTTTACCTGTGGTATTTGTAAGTTCAAGCATCATTGCTTTTGCAGCAGCAATTTCACTTTACTTGGCAAAGGATATTTATGCAGGATTAGATGAAAATTAACATTAATTCTTTATTCCCATGTGCCTGTAACTTTGCCATTCAGTGCCATCTTTCCCATGACTTTCCTGAAGCGTTTGCTAACAGGCGCAGTCTCAACATCTGCATAAGGTGTTCCAGGTAAAGGTGTGAGGTAATGGGAATGTACATTTCCGCCTTTTTTGCATATCCATTCAATGAGTTCAAGGCTCATGTCCTGTTCCTCCTCGGTCTCGCCGGGGAATCCCACCATGAAATCAACCATGGGTGTAAGTCCATGGTCAAAACAGAGCTCAATGCTTTGAACAACATCGTCCACAGTGTGGCCCCTTAGTATCTCTCTTAGTATACGGTCACTACCCGACTGGGCACCAAGACTAATTTTGGTATTGCTGCAGTATTTTGTGATAAGTTCCAGTGACTCATTGCTAATGAATTCCGGTCTGACCTCAGAGGGGAATGTCCCGAAATATATCGTCTTTCCCTCCATCTGGTCTAGGGTGGAAAGTAGTTTCTCAACCTTATCAAGACGAAGATGTATTCCATCACTGCCGTATGCAAGGGAATTGGATGATGTGAACCTCAGATCGTCATAGTTTTTTGCACATTCAACAATAGAATCAATACTTCTGTGCCTGAGTCTTCCTTTAAAAAGTCGTGGTGTCTGGCAGTATTTGCAGCGGAAAGGGCATCCGCGACTAATCTCGATAGGTGCCATGAGTATCTTTGGGTCAAAGCAGGGATATTTATCCAGGTCAACAGGTTCACGCTTTTCGGTGAAAATGATCTTTCCATTTTGATTTTTGTAAGCAATACCCTTAATCTTGCTTACATCCTTTCCTGCTTTCAGGGCTTGGACAAGTTCTGGTAATGTTTCTTCCCCTTCTCCCATAATCACGTAATCGAAATACTTCAATGTCTCTTCAGGTGCACCTGATGGGTGTGGTCCGCCTGAAATAAAAATAGAATTTGTGCTGGAATCAGCTACTTCTTTGAAAACAGACTCTGCCTGCCTGCTTACAAGACTGTAGATCATTATCCCGTCATGCGGTGATTTCACTCTGAGTGTATCAGGTATCAGGGGTGCCAGTGCAGCAAGGCTGTAGGCATTTTTCTTGTTCCAGCGAAAACAGACATCCATGTTCTTTTGGTTCAGGTTGTTTTGTTCAATCAGTGGTTTCAACAAAGCCTTCAGTTGCATCAACTTTGACAGTATCTCCATCCTTCAATATATCAAATGGGTCATGTTCCATCTTATCTACAAGAGGTATGCCTGATATGATCGCTCCAACTGCCACGATAGGTTCGGATTCTGCATTTATCATTGCAGCCGGTGCAACACCGTTCTTGATGAGCTGGTAAAGCACATAAGAACCAACGGTAGAACCTTTTCCATGTGGAAAAACAAGCACTTTGTCTTTGATATATTTCCCATAAAGCTCATGCTGTGGTTCCTCAATAATCCCCGTTTTCGGATCAACATTACCCAAAAATGATATGGCATCGTGTGTAAGAAGAACTTCACCTTCTGCAGCTCCTCTTGAGATACTTCTGCACTTAATTCTCATCGAGAACACCTGCCTCTTCTATACATTTTTCAATGCTTCCGTACTTTGCCGAGACCTTGCACATGCTTGGAACGTATGATAGTGCTTTGCCTGAATTTACCATCATGCACTGGAAATTGTTGGCTGCAGGTGAGACCACCATACATGTGTCGCAAACAACTTTAGCTCCACTTTTCTCTATGGTGTTGACAAGTTCGGGGTATCGGTCTGCAACTTCTCTCGAAGTGCATACCCACATTTCCTTTTGCAAAGTTTTTCCGTGAAGCATAGCAGCGATCTTCTGCATCTCATCAGGTGAACAGTGCGGGCAACCTACTGTAACAATATCGGTGTCCCTGATCTCATCACCTATCATTGCCGTTTTCTCATATACTTCAAGGATATCCTCTTTTCCGACACTTAATGTTTCATCAGGTCTTTCATAATTCAGCTTAACTGCGTCAGGGCTAACTCCTTCAACATGATAAAGAGCAACTGCACCGGATGCTGCAAGTGCTGCTCCAAGTGACTTCAATTCATCTTTCGATGGTTTGGATTGCATGTAAAAAATAGGAACTCTGCTTCCAATGGTCTTGCCGGCAAGATATCCTAATGCTCCATAATCAGAGCCCGTAAGTTCACAGTCTACATCTACTGCAATAACTGGCTCACGCATCTCATCAAGATGATATCCGAAATTAGCAGTTTTCCCAACTAGTGCTGCTGAAAGTGCAGAAGGTCCGCCCTCTCTGTTGGTTCTTGCACCCAATACGGAATTTGAGTATGATACTGCGGAAGACTCACTCCATGCCAGGTGGTCTCCGTATTTTACATCAAATCCGTCAAGGTAGTAGGGTGTGCATGTGCATTTGGTCTGAATGCCAAGCTTCTCATAGGCAGCAACGATCTCATGCTGCTTCTTTGCAAATTCAGCATCAACTCCCATCTCTTCCCAGCGTAGCATGTCCATGCCAGCAGGATTGAGTACGGCGGGAACTTTTACCTTGCCATTCAGGTCGGATATCCATTCAAGTCCTGCATCCCCAATGGTCTTGTAGGAAACACCGGCAATTTGTGCACTCTTGATGGGTATGAGCTTATCTGCTCCGTAAATATCTCCAAGTGCTACAAGTATCTCTATTGCTTTTTGCAGTGTTTCCCCATCTTCCCCATTCAGGGTTCTTTCTTCTTCTCTTGTAAGGTGCATATGATTCGTTTCCGTTTTACTCGGGCATTTTAGCTCTTTCAAAAGTTTCCGCTTCGGCAAGCACCTTTGTAGCATCAATACCTACTTTGGTGGTGGTGCCGTCAGCTGACCCTCTTGGGTCAAGGGAGCTTCCGCGTACATTTGGTATTATCATAATGTCCATGTCACCTTTTACACGGGTGGCAATGGCAAATTCCACATCGTTCAGGTCGAATATATCGATGTCATCATCCACTACAACAACGTGTTTCAGGCTGGTGTGGCTGGCAAAAGCTGCCATAATTGCATTTTTCGCATCTCCTTCTGTCTGCTTCTCTATCTGGACAACAGCATGCAAATAACAGCATCCACCCTCGGTGAGCACCACGTTCTTCACGGTGGTTACTTCGCTTACTGCATTGTATATTCTTGGCTCATATGGAATTCCCATCATAAGCAGATGTTCAGGGCCTGCAGGAAGTATTCCGTGATATATGGGTTCCTTGCGGTGTAATATTCTTGTGATATGGATAACTGGTTCCTGCCTGATGAGGTCGTATGTACCTGTGATGTCCACAAATGGTCCTTCGTCAACTCTTTCTGTTGGATCGATGTATCCTTCAAGTATTATTTCAGCATGGGGTACCTTTATTCCATTACTGCACTCGAAAACTTCAACAGGTCTGCCCATGAGGGCTGCAGCATAATTGAATTCCTTTCCAGTGGGAACTCTTGTGGTGGATGCGAATGTGACTGTGGGGTCTGCTCCAAGTACGATCGCAACCGGAAGTTTTTCTCCTTTATCAGCAGCTTTTTTGTGAAGCACATAGGTATGTCTTGGAGCTACAAGTCTTGCTGCAATTCTTGTTTTATCAACAACAAGCATTCTGTGTATTGCAGCGTTCATGGTGCCATCGTATTCAGCAACCACAATACCTGCTGTAATGTAAGGTCCTGCATCTTTTTCAAAATGCGTCATAACTGGAAGTTTTGTAAGGTCTACATCGTCTTCGATAACTTCCATGGTGGGGGAATTATCCACAAATACGACTTCTCCATCAGGTGTAATCTCTGAGAGTCTCTGGATGATCATGTCCTTCTCAACACCAAACATGGCAGCAAGTTCATCTCTTGAGCCAAGAACATTCATAATGGCCTTGTTACCATCGATGTCATGGAATAATACTGGTGCAGGTGTTTTCTTTGCAATACGCGGTGCTTCAAACACCTTGGAAACAGGTTCTGTGATCTCGACCAGTTTGCCTGACTCTCTGAGTTTGTTGATAAATTCCCTCATATTATCATCCATATAAATGTCTGGGTTACTAATGTAAATTCCTACTTTAAATCGTTATCTTAGCCACAGGATCATCTATTATTACTTACACCATGCATGATAGTATCCACCGGATTCTGAAACCTTGATCGAAATGCCAAATAGATCAGACAGGTTCTTATCATTGAGAATATCTTCTTTTTTCCCATCTGCGAATATTTTTCCATCATTGATAAGAATAACACGCCCAATTTCAGGGATGACATCTTCAAGGTCATGGGTCACCAGTATGATACTTTTTCCTGAAGCTGCGATTTTCCTTGTGATCTCTTTGAACTGATGGTGGCTTTTAAGGTCAAGACTGTTTGCAGGCTCATCCAGTACAAGTATGTCCGGGTCGTGTACCAGTGCCCTTGCTATGAGTAATCTACGTGCTTCTCCCGTTGACATCTCAGATATCAATTTGTTGCGGAGCTGTGTTAATTCCAGAAACTGCATCACTTCAAAAACGGTCTCTAGCATTTCAGGTTTGACTTTATGGTTTGGGTATATTCCGATACTGCTGAAAAATCCTGAAAGGACCACATCAAAACCGTATATTTCCCGGGTGTATTCCTCCTGTAACCCTCCCGAGACTATTCCAAGACAACTGCGAAGGCTGAGAAGATCCCATTTATCCTGGTCAAACATCCTAATAGATGTGTCTTCTTTTTGTAATGGCCTGTATTCTCCGGTTATAAGTTTGATTATGGATGATTTCCCCGAGCCATTTGGTCCTATTATTGCTACATTTTCCCCTGGATGTATGCGAAGATCTATGGAATTCAGGATCATCCTGTCCTTCCTGGATACGCTTACATTTTGCATATCAATACTTGGATCGAGTTTATAGTCACAAGATTTTTGTTGCATTGTATTATCCTGTGATTTCATTCATTATATGCATTTATTGTTTTTGGGAATTTTAAAAATGAGTGGATCTGAAAATTGGTATTGAGATATATTATATGATACTATTATATATAACTAAATTGTACTTACAACTGGTATGCATTATTTACACAAATCGTGTATTTGATACAGTTTGCAAATTTTCCGGTAATATTATGCTATCTTATAAAAAAACGTTATTCTTATGCTTAATTTGTTCTTTATTATTAACCTTTCAAGCTACAAGCATATCGGCTACATCAGAACAAAGTACTGATGAAGAGATTTCTATTCTTGTACTGCATTCATATTATCCTACGTATGAGTGGTCTAATGAGATCTCCGCCGGGATCGCAGATGTTCTTAAAGATAGCGATTACAGTGATGCAGAAGTGTATTTTGAGTTTATGGATGCAAAAAGACATTTTAGCCCGGAGTACATGGCCAGTCTGGGTGAGGTATACCGGCTAAGGTATAATGATCCCTATGAGTTTGATCTCATTGTAGTGTCTGATAATCATGCAATTGATTTTTTGGCCTCTGAAACAGGGCTTGAAATATTCCCTGCAGATATGCCTGTTGTTTTCTGCGGAGCCAACGATTATGACCCTACATGGCTTGAGAATAGGCCAAATATGACTGGGGTGGTTGAATCTATCCAACCTGGGAACACTCTTGAACATATCCTGATGGTTCATCCGGAAACGAAGAATTTGCTTGTGTTGAGTGACAGTCGTACCCATACATCTCATATAGTCACAGAACAGACAAAACAGGAATTTGCACCTTATGAAGATCAACTGAATATCCAATATCTTGAAGATATGACGGTAACTAGGATGAATGAAACAGTTTCAAACGTATCTGATGATACTGTTATCTTCCTTCTTCTTTACAACAGGGATAGCACCGGAAAAGAAGTTACCATGACGGAATCTATTCAATTGATCGCTGAGTCTTCAAAAGTACCGGTATATTCTTCATGGAAATTCTATCTTGGGAAGGGAATTGTTGGGGGTAAACTGACAAGTGCTTATAATGAAGGAAAACATGCGGGTGAAATTGCTATAAGGGTGATGGATGGTGCAAACCCTGCAGATATTCCTGTTACTACCAGTAAGTATCATGAATTCATGTTCGACTGGGAGCAGATGCAGCTTTTTTCCATATCCGAAGATGATCTTCCTGATGGTAGTATTATTGTCAACAAAGAGCTTGCATTTTCGGATCAATACAGAACAGAGATAAATATTGCATTTGTGGTAATGCTAGCTTTAGTATCAATGGTTGTTTTGCTTATGATGAATCGAAGAAATCTTTATAATACTCAGATGGAACTATTAGAGGCGAAAAAAAATGCAGAACGTGCTGATCATTTAAAATCCGCATTTCTTGCCAATATAAGCCATGAATTACGCACACCATTGAATGGTATAATTGGCTTTGCACAAATGTTGAAATTACCAACTCTTTCGGCTGAGAAAAAAGAACAGTATGCAGATATTATTGTAACTAGTGGTAATAGGTTGCTCAATTTGATCAATGATGTCCTGGACATTTCCAAGATCGAGGCTGGGGAAATAAACATTTACAGGAATAGTTTTAATTTTAATTATTTATTGGATGAGATGTATTCGATCTTTCAGGTTCAGCTTGAGTCAAAAAAGCCACCTATTGAGCTGAATTTGAATAAGTCTCTGGATGATGATGAATCAATAATGGTATCCGACAGGGATAGGATGAGCCAGATACTCACCAACCTTCTGGGAAATGCAGTGAAATTTACTCATGAAGGCTCTGTTACATTTGGTTATGATCTGTTGGACAATAATACTCTGCAATTTTATGTTAAAGATACTGGTATTGGAATACCTGAGGAGAATTTCTCCAGTATATTTGCTCGTTTTCAACAGGTTGATGATTCTCACTCCAGAAGGTATAAGGGAACTGGTCTCGGAATGTCCATATCAAAAGGTCTTGCTCAACTTCTGGGTGGGGATTTGATATTTGAATCTGAATATGGGGTTGGCAGTACTTTCTATTTTACTATCCCTTATGTACAGGATACCGACGAAAACTGAATTTTCTATGTGGATATAAAAGCAAAACTCTAAGCCGGAGTTATCATATTAAAAAAGTTAGAAGCCCCGGGCGTGATTCGAACACGCGACCTAGTGATTACAAATCACTCGCTCTGCCGGGCTGAGCCACCGAGGCATCTATCGTATGATTCGCATTGTGCATCTATTTATGCCATGCATCCCCTTACATAGCATAATAGCAGATAAATATTATGGTTATTTTCTCTTAGGTGACACCAATGTGGCGTGAAATATCAAAGATAGGAAAAAAACTTGTGGATAATGGGCTGGTTGAATCACACTTTGGAAATATTAGTGTGAGGACTGGCAGCCGGATGGTAATTACACGAAGTGGTGCCGCACTCGATGAAATTAATGAGAACAGTGTCGTTGAAGTTTCAATTGAAGGTAGTAGCCCACTTGATATGATCGCCTCTTCAGAGGCCGTTGTGCACCGTACGATCTACAAAAGTAGCCCGGCACTTGCTATAGTTCATGCCCACTGTCCATTTGCCGTGACCCAATCACTTCTCGCTGAAGCTGATAACATAGATCCTGTGGATAGCGAAGGGCAGTATTTCCTTGGGAGTATTCCTATTGTCAAGGGCGGGATAGGTTCTGATGAGCTTGCGATCAACCTTTCAACATCGCTTGCATCAAATAAGGCAGCCATTGTTTACAGTCATGGTACTTTCGCAACAGGTAAGATATTGGGGGAAGCTTATGTGTTGACCACTCAGATAGAGCACTCTTGTAAGATCAAATATTGGTACGATCTTGCTAAAAATAGGAATTGAGGACCCAAAAACAGGAAAAAGTTAAATCAAAAACGGTTCATTGGTACTATATTCATGACCTTTAATGCACTGAGGCCTCTCGCCTCAAAGATATTGGAACCCATTGCAAGATCAATGGCAAACGCAGGTGTATCTCCGAATGCAGTTTCAATACTATCTTTAGTATTCGCAGCTCTTTCCGGTATCCTGTACTATTTTTCTGCCAACAGTCCTGCTTTAGTGCTCGCAGCAGGTGTTTTGGTCGCATTGAATTCATTTTTAGATGCAATGGATGGCTTGATGGCTCGATATCTTGGAATTGCAAGCGTAAAAGGTGATTTTTTAGATCATGTGATTGATCGATATTCGGATTCATTCATAATTTGTGGTATATTTTTTGGAGCTCATGTCAACTGGCAGATCGGTACTATCGCAATAGTTGGAGTACTCCTTACCAGTTATCTTGGTACACAGGCTCAGGCTTTGAACCTGGGGCGATATTACGGAGGTATAACCGGTAGGGCTGATCGCTTGGTGCTTATTATGCTCTCATCGTTGCTTTATTTCTTCTATCCCTTTGAAGTGTATGGTTTTACATCAATTGGATGGATGATCCTATTCATTGCAGTAGGTAGTCATATCACTGCATTCCAGCGTGTGGCCCACATATGGAAAGAACTCTCATGATTATCCTTTTTGTTTGAGGAATTTGTTTAATAGGAGTAAAGGCAATCTAGGTGCATGTCTTCCTCCGCGGAAAAATACGAATATCTGGAACATACTGCCGATGCCAAATTCAAAGCCTATGGTGCCACTCTCGAAGAAGCTTTTGAGAATGCAGCTCTTGCTATGATGAACGTAATGATAGATACAGATACGGTAAAGAATACACAGTCAGAAATAGTAGAACTTATGTCCTCTGACATGGATGCTTTGCTCTTTGAATGGCTTTCTGAACTACTTTTCGTATTTGAAGTAGAGAACATGGTCTTTAATGGCTTTGATATTGAATATATCAAGCAGGAATCAGATGATTTCCATTTAGTTGCCAAGCTCATGGGTGAACCCATTGATCTATCAGTGCACAAGTTCGGTACTGAAGTTAAAGCTGCAACGTATAATGATATGTCTATTCAGGAAACAGAATCAGGGTGGACTGTTCAGGCAACTGTGGATACATGATCCTTCTCAGCTTGTTATTCAGCAAATAGTTGCAGTATGGTGAAATATCTTTTAAATCATCATAGCATCAATATATTCATACGTATTGAAATGTAATCTTGATTATACAATCGATTTGTATCTCTATTTAAACAGGAATAGTCACAATGACGCAGGAAAATGAAAGGCAGATCCATAACAGTCTTATTCGTATCAATGATAATACATGGGAACTACCTACTGATTATAAACAGGGAATGAAAGTACCTGGGAGGATATTTCTTTCAAAATCTCTCATTGAAGCTCTTGAGCCAGATGCAATTGATCAGGTGGCAAATGTTGCTTTTCTTCCCGGTATTCAAAAATACTCCATGGCAATGCCTGATGCACACGTAGGATATGGCTTTTCTATAGGTGGAGTGGCAGCTTTTGACAAAGATACTGGTGTTATAAGTCCTGGTGGTGTCGGTTTTGATATTAACTGCGGAGTTCGCCTGATACGCTCCGATCTGATGGCTACTGATGTTCGTCCTATGATTCCTGAATTGCTTGATGCGCTCTTTGAAGCTATCCCCACAGGTGTAGGTTCAAAGAGTCGTGTGAGAGTTACGGATGATGAATTAGATGGCATTTTTACAGATGGTGTTCAGTGGGCTGTGGAAAATGGATATGGTACGATAGCCGATATGGAGCACTGCGAGAGCCAGGGCAGGATATCCGGTGCAGATCCCTCAAAGGTCAGCATAAAAGCACGTAAGCGTGGCAGGCCGCAGGTGGGTACGCTTGGAAGTGGGAATCATTTTCTTGAAGTGCAATATGTTGATAAGATCTATGATGAAAAAGCTGCTGAGGCCTTTGGTCTGAAGGAAGGTCAGGTAACTTTCATGATCCACTGTGGTTCTCGCGGTGCAGGTCATCAGATATGCACAGACCATCTTCAAGCAATAAGCAAGGCTTCCAAAAAATACAAGATATCTTTGCCTGATAAACAGCTTGCATGTGCTCCTGCCAAGTCTCCTGAAGCGCAGGATTATTTCAAGGCAATGGCATGTGCTGCAAATTATGCGTGGGTAAACCGTCATGTTATCATGCACTGGTCACGTGAGGTATTTGAAGAGTTCTTCGCAGATCAATTTGGTGATCTTGGCCTTGATCTGGTCTATGATGTGGCACACAATGTTGCTAAACTCGAAGAACATACTGTTGATGGTGAAAAGAAAGAACTATATGTTCATAGAAAGGGTGCCACGCGTGCTTTCCCTCCTGGACATCATGACTTGCCAGAGGATTATCGTAAAACCGGACAGCCCGTAATTATTCCAGGTAGTATGGGCACAGCATCATATGTGCTATGTGGGACTGAAGCTGCAATGGACATTAGTTTTGGAAGCGCATGTCACGGTGCAGGGCGTGTTATGAGCCGCTCACATGCAAAACGTGAGCTTAATGGCGAAGAAGTGCAGAAAGATCTTGGATCAAGGGGCATTTTTGTTAAAGCGCAACAACCATCCATGATAGCGGAAGAAGCACCTGATGTTTATAAGTCCAGTAGTGAAGTTGTCAATGTTGTTCACGAACTTGGAATTGCGCGAAAGGTGGCAAGATTGCTCCCAATGGGTGTTATAAAAGGTTAAGGGGTAATTATTTACTTTTATCACTCTTCCTTTTTCAAATCATTTATTCAATTTTTTAAATTGCACTTATGTTTATTTGTCTGATGTATATCTGAGATGGTCTATATGCTAAATTTTTATAGAAGAAGAAATTGAATTATTAATTGTGATCAAAAAGGATCATAATCGAGGAAGCGAGATGTTGTTTGAGGGGATGAATGGTTTTGCTTGGTTACAGTTACTATACTTTGAATACAGTTGCAAGCGATTCTCGCTTCCTCAAGTTTATAATTGGTCATTATTATATATAAATTTGTTTGAACTTCTTTATATACTACAAATAAATTCCAGAATATCCTTATTTCCTTCAATGAATGTGGACCGCTATCAATTTAATACTTATGTATTATCTAGCAGTTATGACCAATAGTGACAAGAATCTGAAAAAGGTTCGTATAATGGCTGATTTTCAGTTTGGCAAAGGAAGTGGTAATGTACTTTTCCCTGACACTGTGACATTTCAGCTTTCAAAAACAAAACGTGTCAGACAGATACTTAATGATGGCAAACACATTGCAACGGTACGTGCAAAGGACGGTACACTGACTCTTAGTATGGATGGTGCAGCCACACTACATCAGTACATTCCTTCTCCTAAGGGAAGAGTCGTGATATGTGAAGATGCAGTTCCTTTTGTTGCAAAAGGTAAAACAACTTCAGAATTTTCAAATAAAGGAATTATATTAGGAATAACATAAGTTAAAACAACAATAACAGCTACAAATAAAAATAAAAAAATTATAATCGGATAAGTTAATGATGATTTTATTTTATTTTTTAATTCATTAGTTTTCTTAAGTGTAATACTTAATCTAGCTAATGAACCAACTAAATTTCAACTAGTTTCTCAAGCTTCAATTATGGCTATATCTCAATCTTCAAAAATTTGAGGAATTTTTTTCATAGATTTTGAAAAAGAATCTCAAGAAGATATATATATAATTAATTCTTTAATTTTTTCTTTAAAATATGGACTATCTACTTTTTCTAAAACAGATTCTAAACTTTCAGAAATAGATACTCATCAATCAATCATAACAGATAAATATTCATAAAAATTATATTTATCTTTCAAACTAATCTTTTTAAATAAAATAAATTTTTTATTTAAAAAATCATCCTCTTCTTTTATTTCATTTTTTATTGTTTCCATATTTTATACTAATAATAATAAATTTTTAAAGGTATATTTATATTAAAACTTCATTCTCTAGAATCATTAGGAAATGTAAAGTTATTAATAAAAAAATTATATTTTGAATTAGAATTTATAAAAAAATTTAAAAATCTTTTCATTGTATCTTTATTTGAAACATTTGCTGATATATTTATATTACTTTCTTTAAATCATAAATCATTTACAATTCATTCTGATAAACTTATATTTTTTATATAAATTGTATCATTAGTTTTATTATATCCTTCAACATAATCAAAAATATATTCTATAATTTCATTTTCAGAAAATTCTATTAAGTATTTTTTTCTTTTTTCATTATATTCTAATCTTATTTTAATAAAATTTTCTAATATTTCATTTGTGTTTTTGTATTTTTTTATAACTCCTTTTTCATTTATTAAGTGAAGATTTGAAGTGTTTAAATTTTTCTTTAGTTTTAATATTTTAAGAAAATCAAGTTTTGAAA
>JAIPUR010000011.1 GCA_020055655.1 Methanosarcinaceae archaeon
ATATAACTCTAAATGCGACTAAATCAATAACTGCATTCAGGTTTGAAACACTTGATCCAGCAGTTGTCGGAATAATTAACGAAAAGACAAAAACTGTTGCCTTAAAAGTGCCCTATGGAACAGATATCACAGCGCTTACTCCAACAATAAATCATACAGGAAAAAGCATATCACCGAATATTCGAGTAGAACAAAATTTTACAAGTCCGATTATTTACACAGTTACAGCTGAAGACAATAGTAGCCAGAATTATACTGCTAGTGTGGATATAGCCCCCGACACAAGAACAACTCTAGCAACTACCACCAGTGGAGGTGGAGGTGGCGGAGGAGGCGGTGGCAACACTGGAGAAACATACGAAAATATTGCGTTTAAGGATGTAAGCTCAATATTCATAGGAACAGGGAAGATAAATTTTGCATTCAACAGTGAAAGCAATGATATTCGCTACATAAGATTCGAATCATTGAAGAATGCAGGAAAAACAAGTACGACCATTGAAGTATTGCACGATACATCTGCACTTGTCAGCAGTGCACCAAAAGGTATTGTTTACAGAAATATCAATATATGGGTTGGTAAAACGGGTTATGCAACAGAAAGCAATATCTATGGCCCGGTAATTGGATTCAAGGTCAAAAAAGATTGGATCGAAATCCATGAGATTGATGTGGATAGCATCTCACTTAACCGATATGATGATGGAAAATGGAAACAACTTTCAACCAGCAATACAAACTCTGATGTCAAGAATCTCTATTTTGAAGCCAGAACTGATGGATTCTCATCTTTTGCTATCACAGGAGAATCAAGTGCTGAGAACAAATTGAATAGCCCATCTGACACACTATTTTCAACTGAGGATGATACATCAAATGTAAATAGTTCAGTAGAAAATATTACAAACCCAGATAAAACTCTTGATACATTGTCTGGATCTATATGTTTCCTTATATTATCTATAGTCTGCTTCCTTATTCGGAAGTAGTAATTTCTTTTTTATTTTAAGCACATAATCATAAAATTTATGAATTGGCGTTGTTGATACATATTTGCATAAATATATATTTCATATTACAGTAGGTAAATGTATATTGAAAATAATAAACTTGCACAATATAAAATCAAGGACGTTGGGTCATGCATATCAAAAACAAACTCCATATCAAGCTAATTTTAGTTCTTGCAATTATTTTAATTACTACATTAAACGCTTCAGGAAGATTAGATATCGAAGATAGTGATAGTAAGCTAATTCTACTGAAATCTGGATATATAGATACTAGCAGTACCATAAGATCAGATGAGCAAACTGATGAAGCCGCAAATACAAGTTATTCCACCCAATCTGTAATCAGTGCAGAAAAATACTATATTGTACAATTCACTGGGCCCGTACAAGAAGAATGGAAGCAGAACATAATTTCAAAAGGCGCTTTAATATTCAGTTATATTCCAAACAATGCATTTGTGTTCAGAATGAATGAAAATGTGATGATACAAGTTCAATCTTTGGAGTTTGTGAATTGGGTTGGAGAATACCATGCATCCTACAAATATGAACAGCAATTGACAAATAATGAAAATATGCATTTATCAGGAATTGAGCTCGATAATAATAACGTATACCACGTAGTCCTTTTTTCAACAGTGGATAATGAAGGAATAAGTACTTCCATCGGAAATATTGGTGGGACAATACTGTCCATATCAGGAAATGTATTGAAAGTACAAATCCCTGAAGATAAAATACCGGAAATTGCTTCTATAAATGGAATCAGTTGGATTGAAAAATATACACATCCAACATTGAACAATAATATAGCTGCAGGTATAGTCAACATAGATACTGTACACAACACTCATGACTTAAACGGCAGTGGACAGATCGTGGCTGTTTGTGATAGCGGACTTGATACAGGTGTAAATAATAACACGATGCATGCAGACATATATGGAAGAATAATAAACATCACTGACCTTTCAAATGATGGAAGTGCTGCGGATCAATATGGACATGGAACCCATGTAACTGGATCGGTACTTGGAAATGGTTCCCTTTCTGGTGGAAACTACAGTGGAATGGCACCTGAAGCACAACTGGTATTCCAGGCAATTGGTAATGACAGCAATCTTGTATTTTTGCCCGGTAATTTAAATGAAGTGTTCCAGCCAGCATATGACGATGGTGCAAGAATACACACCAATAGTTGGGGAAGCTCTTCAACTGGAGAATATACTGTTTATTCACAGCAAGTTGATCAATTCATGTGGAGCCATCCTGACATGCTCATTCTTTTTTCAGCAGGAAATGATGGAACTGACCAAGACGGAGATGGAGTCATCAATAATGATTCTTTGGGTTCACCAGGAACTGCAAAGAATTGCCTAACCATTGGTGCTTCAGAGAACTACAGACCTTCCATTAATACTACTTACTATGATCTATCAACCTCATTATTCCCAATAAATCCTATCAAAGACGACTATACAGCTGATGATATTGAAGGTATCGTTGCATTTAGTAGCCGAGGACCAACAGATGATGGAAGAATCAAGCCGGATCTTGTTGCACCAGGAACATATATAGCTTCCACAAGATCAAGCGTGAGCAGTGTTAAACACTGGGGAATAATTGATCCAAACTATATTTACATAGGTGGAACAAGTATGTCCACACCTATTACTGCCGGTTCAGCCGCTGTTGTCAGACAATATTATACTGATGTTGAAAATATAACTAATCCAAGTGCAGCTCTTTTGAAGGCTACATTGATAAATGGGGCATACGACATAAGTCCCGGGCAATATGGGACAGGAGCATTCCAGGAAATATCCAACAAACCAGACTATTCACAGGGTTGGGGACGTGTGGATGTCGAGAATTCAATATATCCACGTAGTAAAACAATTCAATATTTTGACAGTATACCATTGAATTACAGTGAATCCTGGAATACAAGTTATAATATCCCAAGTTCATCAGAACCATTTAAAGTGACACTTGTATGGACTGATTATCCTGGAGATGCTGCTGTAGTTCCACAACTGGTAAACAACCTTGATCTAATCGTAACTAACCCCAATGGTACATATTACGGAAATGACGGACCAGATGCTATCAACAATGTTGAAGCAGTAGAATTATCGCATACTGTTGCTGGTAATTATACAATAAAAGTAAATGGAACGAATGTTCCACAGGGTCCTCAGAACTTTTCACTTGTTGTTACCTATGAAGATTCTGATGTATTCCCATATCATAATTCATATACCAACAACAGTACAACTGCTGTTTCTATTAATCTTACACATACCAATGGTATCAATGTGAGTTCTGTTGCTATGCTAATCGATGAGGCAACAGTAATACATTCCGCCCAAAGCATAGATGGCGGTTACAAGATAGAGAATCTGACAGCACAACCATACTCTGAAGGATATCATAATGTTTCTGTCAATGCACTGACAAACTTCAGTGAGCAATTGAACCATAGCTGGACTTTCTATGTTAGTGCTGAGCAAAACATAATAACTATACAAGGACTTCAGGAAAATTCGGTAAAACAGGAAGAAGTCTTTGACATCAATATTAGTAACAGAAAATCATGCGACTTCTGGTATAATGTGAATAATGGAACCAATTCCACAGAAGAAGATACATTCTCATTCAATGCTACCTTAAACCTGACTGAAGGAAACTACAACATAACAGTTTATGCACAGGACATAACAGGATTTATCAATTCCAGCCTTGTGAACTTTACAGTATTTACAAGTCAAGCTGAAATTGATTCACCATCATCTGACACAATATATTATCTGCCAAGCAACAGTTTTGCACTGAACGGAACTTGTGGAATTGCGACAAATGTTTCAAGCTTTGTGAACGATGCAATTACAAACGCATCCTATCCAGTATCAAATGGAATATTCAATCTCAGTAGTGTTCCACTTGAGAATGGAACAAATACCATTAACATTACGTCAATATTCAACAATTCACAGAATGATCATTTCAGCTCCAATACAAGCATTTACTTAAGTCTTGGAGATACCATCAACACCACTGGTAATGATGAAGCAATACTTCAGGTTCCAGGAATGGACACAAACATAACCCAGCCTGTACTTGACTTCAATATTACAGGAACATCTGCAAATCCAGGAAATGTTTCTGTTGCCATCATAAGAGGAAGTGAAGCAGGAAATGGTTCAATTATTACCAGCCCGATAATCAACACCAGAATCCTCAATGAATCAGATGCTGATTACCTGCATCAGTTTGGAATGGATGTATCACTAACACTTGGATATGATAACACTCGTGCAAACAATACAGACAAACTTGTGATCGCATATTACAATGACACTGCAGGAGAATGGGTGCCTTATAGAAGTACTGTAAACACCACTGGAAAAGCAGTAGCTGCAAATATAACTCATCTGGGCACCTACATAACTCTTGAAGATAACACAGCTCCAATAGTAAGTAGCCTTTCAGGAGCTGCCACTACTTCTTCAGTCACACTAACATGGCAAAATTCAGATGATACTGAATATGTCGAAATTTGGAGAAATGGAGCATTTTTAACTAACAGTACACTTTTACAAATTACAGATAACGGACTTTCTCCTAGTGCATCATATGAATACAGTCTCAAAGCTATCGATTATGTTGGAAATATTGGAAACTGGTCTAACCTAACAGTATCAACCAGCACACAAACTACCACAAGCAGCGGCGGAGGCGGTGGCGGTGGAGGTAACACCGGAGAAGAGTATGAGAATATCTTATTCAAAGACGTACTCGTAGTCTATGCTGGAAAAGATTCAGCGGTCGAATTCGACTTTGATGATGAAAAGAACGATATTGAATTCATCAAGTATTACTCACTAAGAAATTCAGGAAAAATTAGCACAACTATTGAGATCCTAAAAGATACTTCAGCACTTGTAGGAACCCCAGCTCCGGAATCAGTATATAGAAACCTGAATATATGGCTTGGCAAGACCGGATACGTTAATGACGTAAATCTCAGAGATCCTGTAATCGGATTCAGAGTGAAGAAGGAATGGTTGAGTGAACAAAATATCGACCTTAGATCTGTACTCCTTAGAAGGTACAATGAAGGAGCATGGGAAGAGCTTCCAACCACCGGAACAAGAGAAGATGATACGTACTTCTACTTCGAAGCAAGCACACCTGGATTTTCACCTTTTGCAATAACAGGAATATCACTGAATAAACCAGTGGAAGAAAAGGAAAATGATGATCCCTCCCTGAGCTCAGACGGCATAAAGCTCCCTGAGTCAGAGGATGAAGAAAGTGAAGAAAGCGAAAGCATACCACTTATAGGACCTCATTTTACAGTATTAATATTAACAATTGCTGGCATTTTGAGAAGACAGCAAAATTAATATTAAACTGCTAACCTTTAAAGACCGGAGATATTCAAATTGAAAGGAACAGTCCTTGGTATAGAAGGCACTGCATGGAATCTCAGTGCAGCTATTGTAAATGAGAAAGAAGTTGTTGCAGAAGTTACCGACACATACAGACCAGCAACAGGCGGAATACATCCTCGTGAAGCTGCACAGCACCATGCTAAATATGCATCATATGTTGTGAAGAAAGTCCTAAAGGAATCTAAAGAAAAAGGCATTGATCCACAAGAAATAGATGCAATTTCATTTTCACAGGGCCCGGGACTTGGTGCATGTCTGCGTACAGTGGCAACAGCAGCTCGTATGCTTGCTATAAGTCTTGATAAGCCACTTATAGGTGTGAACCACTGTCTTGCACATATTGAAGTAGGCCGTTGGATGACACCTGCAACTGATCCAGTCACACTATATGTTAGCGGGGCGAATTCCCAGGTACTTGCATACAGACGTGGCAAATACAGAGTATTTGGAGAAACATTGGATATCGGCCTTGGGAATGCATTTGATAAATTCGCAAGGAACGCAGGAATCAGCCATCCCGGTGGTCCGAAAATAGAAGAGTTGGCCAGGAATTCAACTAATTACGTACCCCTGCCTTATGTTGTAAAAGGAATGGATTTTTCATTCTCGGGTCTTTCAACAGCAGCCAGTGAGGCACTTAAAAAACACTCCCTTGAAGATGTATGTTATTCACTTCAGGAAACTGCTTTTGCAATGGTGGTGGAGGTTACCGAGCGAGCCCTTGCACATACCGGTAAAAATGAAGTTTTGCTTGGTGGTGGAGTCGGAGCTAATATGCGACTTCGGGAAATGCTGGACATAATGTGTGATGAGCGTGGAGCTTCGTTCTACGTTCCTGAAAAAAGATTCATGGGAGACAATGGAGCCATGATAGCATATCTTGGGCTTTTGATGCATGATTGCGGAAATGCTATAAAAATAGGAGATTCACATGTTGATCCCAATTTCAGACCCGACGACGTTATAGTTAACTGGATCAATGAAGTCTCAGTGGAGGATAAGGATGTACCTTACTAGTGGAGCTGAGGCTAGGGTAAGGCTAGAAGGCACCACAATTATCAAGGAAAGAGTGCCAAAGAGATATAGACTCATAGAGCTTGATAACAGAATCAGGAAAGAAAGGACACGAGCTGAAGCACGCCTTTTATCTGAAGCAAGGCGAGCAGGCATCCCAACTCCTGTAATTTACGATGTTGATAATTATGAAATAAAAATGCAGTACATAGATGGAACTGCATTAAAGCATGTAATAAATGATAAGCTGAGTGAGAAATTAGGAGAGCTTGTTGGTAAATTGCACATGGCAGAAATTATTCATGGCGACCTTACAACATCAAATCTAATGCTTTTTAACAATAAGATCTACATGATAGATTTTGGCCTGGGATTCATAAACTCAGGAGCTGAAGCCAGAGGTGTGGACATACACGTACTTTTCCAGACATTTATTAGCAGTCATCAAGATCATGAAGCACTTAGCAATTCATTCTGCAAGGGATACAGACAGGTTTTTGCTGAGGCAGATGAAGTGATTGAAAGAGTTAAGCAAATAGAGAAAAGAGGAAGATATGCGTAAAATTGTTTTTGTCACAGGTAATCAAGGGAAGCTCAAAGAGGTTCAGGAGATATTGGCCACAAAAGGTATTGAAGTAGTCCAGAACAAAGATGGATATCCGGAATTGCAGGAAGATGAACTTGAGCCAATAGCGGCTTATGGAGCAAAGCTTACGTCAGAAAAACTTGGAATGCCAGTAATAGTAGATGACTCCGGATTATTTATCAAGGCACTCAATGGTTTCCCAGGGCCTTATTCTGCTTTTGTGGAAAACAAACTTGGGAATCAAAAAGTGCTGAAGCTCATGGAAAATGAAGAAGACAGAACTGCTACATTCAGATCGGTCATTGGGTTTTGTGAACCTGGAAAAGAACCATTGACATTTACAGGTAATGTCCGGGGAAATATTGATTTTGAAGAAAAAGGTAGCGGTGGTTTCGGATACGACCCTGTTTTTGAATATAACGGGAAGACTTTTGGGGAATGGGGAGATGAAGAAAAAAATAAAGTCTCACACAGAAGACAGGCGCTTGATAAATTCCTTGAATGGTTGCAATAAGGATGAAATAATTGAAATACAACTGGATTCCTTCCTAAGGGATACAAGAGGTATAGACACAATCGCCATGAAAATGGTCTTTTACCTTGCCATCACAGGAACTATTTTACTTCTTGTTACAGTCTCATGGGGAAACATATCCCCTTATTTTGACAGGAGCAGCACTGATGAACAGATCAAAGATGCTGCCATTGAACTTTTATCAATTCAGAATGGATATGCCAGAGATTTGAGGGACAGCGCAGCCATCCAGGGTTCCACATGTACAATTGAGCTTTCACTCTCGGAAAATATAAAATATCTGGCCTTAGGAATTGATCCTGACCCTGATTCTAATGGAAACTTAACAGATTCTACATGGAAAATGGAAAATAATACTATACTCATCCAATATAGAAATGGGGAAAAAAATCGTTTTTTAATTAGTGGAGAAGATATCCGATTCAGAAATGGAATTGTTGACCATAACGACAAATGGAATCTGAATTATTCTGAGAAAAATATAGTTCAAGGAATAGTTATAGAAGAACCAGTTAATGGAGAATTTGTATTTGAACTAATACAAGATACTAATGGAAAATACACATTATCCCATTTCTAATTAGATAAAACCAGAACTAAAATTGATCAAATAAAAAATAGATGTGGTAAAGTATCAGTATCGCAGAGATACGAACTTTTTATCGAAGTAAGCACCTGGCGTTGTGAAATCGAATATAACAAGTGCACCTGCTTCCGGTCTTACCTGGAAAGATACTTCAGTTCTTGGAGAGAGACCATCATATTCAGAATCATCTACCCCAAATACTTTCCTAATATCAACAACTACTTCCATAATATCACCAGTTCTCAATACCGGTTGCGTTGCTTTGAAAGTACTTTGATCGCGTATCCTTACAGGCTCGACTGAGAAATACTCAGCAGTTGGCTTGTGCGTATCATCATTTTCATCACTCGTGTCATAACGAACATTAGCCACATGGGCACCATCTGAAAGATAAATAATTAACTGGGAAAGGTCAACATCTTCACTACCAGGACCTAACGAAACAGATATGTGAAGTTTGCTTATTTCACCGTATTCAAGAGTATCATCTACAGTTATCACACCATTTGTAGTAGTAGTACCATCATCAACAACAAAATTATATGAACCTGCTGAAGTGAAACGATCTTCATAGTAAGAACCATCCTCTACAGAACTGTTTAACCCATTTACAGAAACATTAAAATTGCCAGATTCAGATATCCATTCTACCATAGCACCTCGATGGATACTTAAATTTGTAGGAGAGACCACACCATCAGTAACCGTTACTGTAGAATATATTCCACGTTCCCCATCAACACGATCAACACGCATATTAGATGCGACTTCTCTTGTGGTTTCCTGTCCGGTCTGTGAAGCTTTTTGCTGTAAAACACCGGAAGTCTTAATCAATAAAGCGGATGCTACAGCAGCCACTAATACCATTGAAATGAATATGATCAAGGTACCTATACCTACCTGTGCACGGGTGTCCCTGTGCATTGCCATCTTCTGATTTGCTTTCGTGCTATTCCCTCATCAAATTGTAGCAATCGTGTAACAGAAATAGATTATAATTGATACTATATTAATTCTATTACTAAATATATTTTGAAATTGCTCTAGATATAACAAGACGGAAAACATTCATTTCCGGAAGTTATATGCTATTACTATAATATAACATATATAATATATATAATATTCCACTCTTGGTATTCAATTGCGAATAAGATTCAAAAGAAGAACAATTTTCAATATTCTTCAATTAATATTGCCCGAGCTGGAGAAGCATCGCATCCCATTAATTTTAAAGGAAGACAAACGAATTCATAAATTCCTTCTTCAACTCCATTAAGATCCAGATTCTCAATTATACAGATATTATTTTTTAAAAGCAAATGATGATTTGGGAGAGCATGATCATATTCAGGATCAATTGAAAGCATATCAATACCAACAGTTTTGAATCCTGAATTGACAAACCATTGCCCCAATGTTCCATCGAAAAATATATTTGAACGCTGAGTTTCAGAATCCATCGATAATGATTCGGAACATGATGTTTTAAGCAACAATATAGCAGCTTTCTCTTTCTCGTGTGCAGCCACTCGTTCTAAATGAGATTCCACAACATTGCCTGAAATCACCCTATTCAGATCACCAAGGTCAAGTACCAGTGCCTTGCCATAAAAGTTATCAAGTGCTATTGTGTTGATGCTTGCCCCTCCTTCAATAATATGAGATGGGGCATCAATATGCGTACCTGTATGTGTACCCATGCTTATTTTTGAAACAGCAAAACCATCATGCACAATAGAAGATGATCCTTTGAACGATGGTATAGGATCCCCGGGACAAATTGGCATATCCGGCGAGATACAAACTGAAATATCAATTATTCTTTTAGCCATAAAATAGCCTTAAAATAACATAGGTCATTCCAGAAAACGAAGAGAATTATTCAGAACTGATTCTGCCTCTGATTCGGATAGACCTGATCCCATTGCTACTTTTCTTGCAAAATCACTAGTTATAAGATCTCCCGGACTATGAGCATCCGTATCAACTACAAGTGTAGCACCAAGTTCCATGCCAATCTTAGCCACATATCCATTAGTCCTATTATGCCCATTTCTTGCAGTTATCTCAAGGCAAACATCATTATCAATGGCTTTCTCAACTTCATCATCAGTTATAAAACCGGGATGTGCAAGAATGTCAACATCTTCACACTCAACTGCAGCAGCATTTGTACCTGCTATAACTGGTTCATTTATGGTTTCACCGTGGACTATAACTACCTCAGCACCCATTTTTTTTGCCATTGATGCCAGAGGTGCGATCTTTCGAGGAGGAACATGAGTTATTTCCACACCTGCAAATACAGTTATTTCAAGTTCTTCTTCCAAATACTTAGCTTTCTTGACATTGCTAAGTACATGTTCAACATTGGAATAATCTACGTGGTCGGTAATACCAATGGCTCTGTAACCATGTACTACAGCTCTTCTTACAAGTTCACTTGGAATCAATTCTCCATCACTGAAGATGGTATGAGTATGCATATCTATCATCATGACACCTTACCAGAAGCCAGTAGCTAATCGTAAAAACAATTAGCATACCTATGCGCTCCAATTACATAAATCAATTCGTAAGAATACAGACTAAAATATAGCAATTGAGAAAAGAACACTTAAAGACTCTTGTATGCACGGGCAATATTTTTAATCACGCCATCATGCTCTACCGGATACTTATCCATTGTAAAAACTGCTAATGCTGCGTGATAGGAAGATACTGACTTTTCAATATTCAATTCTTTATCTTCCAGCTTTGAAATTTCGAAATAGGCATTACCAAGATTGTTTTTTACTGTTGCATATTCCATTGGATGAGATTCAACTGTAAATACACTTAGGGCATTGTTGTAAGCTATTATTGAATTGTTAATCTCAGCAGCAACATCCTTTCTCCCTGTTTCGTATTTCGATAATTCCAGATGCACATTCCCCAGATTGTTTTGTACCCCTGCATATTCCGTTGGATAAACGTCCACCCTGAAAACACGTAGAGATTCGTCATAAAATTCGATTGATCTTAAAAGGTCACTTGAATTCCCAACGTTATTGCCTCTTTTACGATACGCATTCCCAAGCTTATTGTTCACAGATGCAAAATACAAGGAGTCACTTGCAATAGAATAATATCCAAGAGATTTCTCGTAAGAGTCTATAGAAAGATCCAGATCATCTGCTTCATAAGTGAGTGCATAAAGTTTCAGATAAGAATCGCCAATGTAAGATGAAATTAAAGAATGTTCAGCTGGGTCTTTTTTTTCACTGAAAAACTGCAAAGCCTGATCATAAGCACTCAGGCTATTCCTGATGTTCACAGAAGCATTTTCATAAAATGATATTTCATAATAAGTCCTCCCACGCTGATAATGATTTATCCCATATTCTTCAGGGTACTCACTTGACGATATCATACTGAATACATTATTATAGATAGTCAGTGCTTCATCAAAATTGTTCTGTTTTCGAAATATTCCAGCCTGATGCCATTGTAATTCAATTTCTTCAAGGGTCTTTTGTTTTTGCATATACCCATTTAGAAAAAAAGAACCTGAACCTACTATAATAATAAATACAAAAAAGAGAGCTACTCGCTCAGATGTTTTTTTGGGAATAATATTGGGAAATGACATTTATTCAAAATACTCCTAAAATAATGGAGATAAATTACTCCAAATATTATTCGAGCAGCAACTTAAGTAAGTACTTTAGTTAAGTATAAACTAATATAAAAAAGAACGTACTTAAAATAGAAAATATAAAAATATAAAAAAAGAAGTATCAATTAGTGTTCTTTTTAAGAACTTCTGCAAATGCGAAATTAGGTTTCACATCGGTTATCTTTATATTGACTTTGTCACCAAGCTCAACATCTTTCACAAATACGACAAAGCCATCAACTGTCGCTACCCCATCGCCATCCGAGCCAATTTCTGTGATCTCAACATCAAATTTGTTTCCTTTTTTCAATGGAGCAGAAAGGAACTTCTTACCAATGACATATATCTCAGCACTTTGTGAACGGGAAGCTTTTGGCGAATACGATTTTGTGAATGCAAAATTACGACTCAATTTATGAACAAAGCCATCGAACATATCACCCTGGAATACTTTCGCAACAAAGTGACCACCTGGTTTTAAGATCTTTATAGCACATTCAAGAGCGCAAGTGGTAAGATCGATCGACCTTGCATGATCAAGGCTCCAGTTGCCTGAAAGATTAGGAGCAGCATCACATATCACAACTTCAACACCATCTTCACCTACTTTTTTAAGTATTTTCTCAATTGTCCTTTCAGAAGTCATGTCACCTTTTATAGTCTCAATACCTTCTATAGGAGCGATACGCTGCAAGTCAACACCAATTATATGACCATCTGTCAGCTGTTTGGCAACCTCTAGCCAACCACCTGGTGCAGCTCCAAGATCTACAATTGAATCACCTGGTTTTATAAGTTCATGTTTTTCGTTGATCTGGAAAAGCTTATAGGCTGCCCTTGAACGAAAACCATCTTCTTTAGCTTTCCAGTAATAAGTATCCCGCTTACCATCCTTATTTTTCCGGTAATTGCCACCTTTACGAACTCTTGCCATATGGACTACCAAATAATATCCAAAGCTCAAATATCTTGTGCCGACCTCAATTGCTCAATTTTTTTACTTACAAGCTGTAAATCATTGTCCACTGAGCTCATTCCATCTGGAAGCCAGAAATCAAAATCATAATAGAGATTTAACAGTGTACTATACCTAAATTCTATTTTTGAAAACTCAGATGTATCGATATTTCGATCACTAAATGAATCAACTTTCTCATCCAGGTGCTGCACCCTTCTCTTCAGGTTTCTACAGAACCGTTTTGATACGCTGCTAAGATCAATTTCCCTTTTTGATAGTTCAAGAGCATCTATTACTTCACTCAGTTCAAATGGAATATCAGGAAACGCATTCGGACCTGCTATGTAATAAATATCCTCACTTTGCACAGCATCCTTTACTTCCTCTGAGCTTATCATTTCCAACACATGCTCATCAACAGACTCATTACACACCTCCTCTATGCATTCAAAAGAGGGAGATTCCTCTTTTTTTGTAAAGTAAAGCTCTTTTATAACAGATTGGACCTCATCTAAGGTCAAAGCACCCATAGCATCCACAATACCTGAAAGTTCTTCTTTTGTAAGCATCGAGCCACACCTCATAGTTTATACCTTCTGGAAAGATATATCTGTTTTAGTACATCTTCTGGTGGATGTTTTTCGATACGAATATCTGCATTTGAGTATAATGTTGGAATGTTCAGGTCAATATCCTTGATAATAAGATTTGCAAGGTTCTGATCCCCTCCAATTACCAAATAATCAAATTCCTGTCCTGGATCAGTGATAATATCCCGGAGAGACTCACGGACCTTCTCTGCATGATGAACGATCTCCTCATCCCGCAGACGCTCGAAACGTCTCTGACTGAAACCTCCTTTTCCATGTTTGGATTTCACATTGCTTCGGGTAAGATCATGGGAATCCATGTGTTGAGAATCCAGAGAATAGCCCACAAATGACTCACCTGCATGGGCTACTAAAATACAAACGGATAATTCATTTGATATTATACTGGATAATTGCTCTGTATTAAAGTTTGACCCCATGTTCCATTTGGACAGTTCAACAGGTAAAGGAGGAATTATGACCTCATTTATTAGATTCTCACGGTCATAAAAAAGTACAAAACCATTTTGTGATTCGATCTTTTCTAAAAGGTACAGAGTATTTGCATCAATATAACGGTCCACAGCTTCGTTGGCAAAAATACCTGAAATAGAAGCCCCATTGCGAACATACAATGTCAGGAATCTTGCATCTGGAGATCTAATTGAAGACAGAGTTGAAATATAAGCTTGCATTCTGCCAAGAGAGAGATTATCCACGTAATGGAAAGATAACTGGTCAGAGCATTTCTCTTTGCTTTTTTCAAGTTCATGCTCAAGTGTATTAATACGAGATTCAAATGATTTAAGGGATTCTTCTGCATTTTGCTTTGCAGCCACTGCCTTTTTCTCATTTGCAGCAGAGCGTTCCAGTTTAGTGCGACATGCCTTAAGGTCGAGCTCCAGCTCGACCATATGTGACTGGAATTTATTGACCTGCTCTTCGAGCTTCTCTTTACCAGTATATTTGTTGAATAGAAAACTTACATTTTCAACAACTTTTTCCTTTTTGACCATTTCATGGAAATAGACACCTACTAAATAAAAAATCTCCCATTCGAACCATGTAACACTACAATGATATAATCAGAAAACTAGAGAGTATCCAATCAATTGAACAAAAAATAGAAAAGAAAAAAAGAAGAATCAGGCATCCATCGCAAGACGGAAACCTATTGTTCCTGCACCGTCACGTGAATCCTGTTTGTTACGGGATTGCTGATTCCAGAGCTTTTTCAAAGTTTGTCCAACTTCCACCTCTGACAACTCTAAGTGTACCTTCGCCCTTTTCTATTGCACGGCCATCTTCATATGAAGTCTGATATCCATCAACACAGCTATCCTCCACATATTCCATGACGTTTCCATGCATGTCATAAAGTTCCATGGGTTTGCGATTTTTCCACCAACATTTTGCAGCCTGTAATTTGCCTTTTCCTGCCCATTGAGCTTTTCTATAACTTCCTGAACCTCATTCCATGAAACACTTCCCACAGGCTGGTCCTCACCTTTTGAAGCAGACTGATTGCTATCCATTATTGCTACCCACTGGTTCTGGATTACCCCATACTTGCCTATATATCTATTCTGTTCGAATTTTGCGGATATTCTTTTTCAAAATATTCGAAAGCATCATTGTTAATGGAGCTATTGGAACTATTATGGAAACAGCCAAATCTCAGATTTATGAATGTAATGAGAAAGATAAAAAGCATGGAACGAATAACCATTAGCTTAAATTTACAAGTAATGTGTATACAGCATAGATAGAACTTTGCTCATCCACCCTCTTTAAATACTAAAAATCCACTTATCTTATCAAAAAAGGACAAAATATGCCAGTTATTCCTAATGAACACCCAACTATCTGGATAAAATCCACAAGGTCAGAATCATTGAAAGGCAAGACCATTGTACTTGCAGTTACAGGCAGCATTGCTGCTGTACGAAGTATTGAGCTTGCACGGGAATTCATACGCAGGGGAGCGGATGTTCATGCAATTATAAGCAAAGCTGCCAGAGACATTATCAATCCAATGGCTCTGCATTATGCCACGGGAAACGAAGTCATCACAGATATTACTGGAAAAGTGGAGCATGTGGAATTCTTTGGAAATATGGGCAGAGCAGACCTTTTGCTCATAGCACCTGCAACGGCTAACACAATTAGCAAAGTAGCATCCGGGATAGATGATACCCCGGTAACGACTTTTGCCACCACAGCGATAGGAGCAGGCAAACCGGTGATGATAGTGCCTGCAATGCATGAAGATATGTACAATCATCCAGCCCTCCTTGAGAACATCGAAAAAGTAAAAGGCTGGAAAATCGATCTTATTGGCCCAAGGATCGAGGAAGGCATAGCTAAGATCGCATCAAATGATGACATAGTACTTGAAGTGGAAAGAAAAATAGGCGATAACTCACTTTGCGGAAAGAAGATATTAATTACAAGCGGTGCAACTGCTGAGCCAGTCGATCCCATTAGAATTATGACAAACAGAGCATCCGGCAGAACTGGAATTGTACTTGCCCTTGAAGCATATCGTAAAGGAGGGGACGTCACTATTGTCCACAGAAATAAGATGGAAACTGGAAATATCAAAAATATGTTTGCCGAAAGTGCAGAGCAGATGACAGATGCAGTGCTTAGCGAGCTCAAAAAAGGATACGACCTATTGATAAGTGCTGCTGCAATCTCTGATTATACCCTTGATACAGCAGGTTCCAAGATAAAATCAGGTCAAGATCTGACAATCTCATTCAAGCCAACACGTAAACTCATAAAGGAATCCAGAAAAGCATATCCTGAGCTGAAAATAGTTGGATTCAAGGCAGAAGCTGGAATTGAAAAGGATGAGCTTCTGAAAAGAGCAAGGAAAACTCTTGATGACACAGAACTCGATATGATAGTGGCAAATGAGGTCAGCGAGAAAGGAATGGGAACTGAGGATAATAATATTCACATAATCCATGCAAATAAGGATGAGACCATGAGTGTTTCAGGTTCTAAGAGCAAGATCGCAATTGAGCTTATAGATGCTATAGTAAAAATATTCCCTGAGGATAAACATTGATTCCCGATGGAATGCAAGGAATTATACTTAGTGCAAAAGCATTTGCACCGGCGCATATAACTGGTTTTTTTGAAACACATCAACATAGTAATCCTGTAATGAAAGGTTCTACAGGTTGTGGTATTGTGCTCAATTCAGGTGTTGAGACCACAGTTACTATTGGAGAAGATATAAAGAAAACAGATATATCACTCAATGGAAAAGCTGTTTCCGGAAGCACCGTAGCCACTGTTATTGAAATGATAACGGACATTCCAGTAGCAGTACATTCTCAGGCAAATATACCCGTGGAATGCGGTCTTGGAGCATCAGGTGCCGGTGCCCTAAGCACATCCTATGCATTGAACGAGGCATTGTCCCTGAATCTCACTGCAAATAAACTAAACGAAATTGCACACGTCGCTGAAGTGAAGAACAGTAGTGGACTTGGAGATGTAGCAGCTCAGAACATCGGCGGAATTGCTATCAGGAATTCGCCTGGTGCACCGGATATTGCCAGACATGACCGAATACCATGCCCTGAGATAGATGTTTATTGTATTGTTCTTGGAGAGCTTCCAACTGATTCTGTGCTTGGAAATGAAGAAATGGTAGGCAGAATAAATCTAGCTGGAAGAAAAGCTATGAATGAACTCATGAAAGCACCCAGCGTAGATAATTTCATGTCATGTTCAAAGACCTTTTGTACAGAAACGGGACTTGCAAATGAAAAAGTCATAGATATTATTGAAGCCGTTGAGTCTATAAACGGTATGGCATCACAGGCAATGCTTGGTAATACTGTTTTTGCGATATCCAGTACAGCAACAAAGGAATTGCTCGAGCACACACTTTCTGAATTTGGAAATGTACTTCATTACAAGACAAATTCTACCACTGTAAGACTCATATGAGCGAAAGTCTATTTATGATATATATTGTATAGCTATTCAGAATTTTTTAATAATTCCAGGAGGAATAAACAAAATGGTAATGGACGACGGATGGGATCCCAAACCACCAAAAGGTGGACCGGATATCCCGATAAAAGAAATACCTGAAATATTCACCAAAATATTCAGGTCCCTTGCAATTGTTTTTGTAATACTGATATTGTTTTCAGTAATGTTCGGTTCTCTCTTTGTTTCTGTTGGAGCAGGAGAAGTAGGAGTAAAGTTCAACCAGTTTGGCGGAGTTGAAGGAGACGAACTTGGCGAAGGTTTGCATATCGTACCTCCATGGGTAAGTGTGACCAAGTATTCAGTACAAAGTGAAACTTATACCATGAGCTCGAAGACATCCGAAGGTCAGATAGTCGGAGATGACCAGATACAGGCACTTACACAGGAAGGTCTGACACTTGGAATGGACATCACAGTCAGATACAGAGTTATTCCGGATTATGCAAGCAACATCCACCAGAAACTTGGTATGAACTATGCTGAAAAAATCATTCGCCCAACGATAAAATCAGCCATTCGAGAAGAAGTATCCAGTAAGAAAGCTCTTCAGGTATATGGAGAGGAAAGACAACTTGTTGCTGGAGAAATGCAGGAGAACATGGAAAAATCATTGCAAAAGGACGGTATAATCGTTGAAGAAGTACTTCTCCGAAATGTTGTTTTGCCAACAAGAGTTGCGGAGGCTATCGAGTCTAAACTCCAGGCTGACCAGGATGCTCAGAGAATGGTGTTCGTGAAGCTGAAAGAAGAACTTGAAGCTGAGAGAAAGATCATTGAAGCCAACGGTCATGCAAATGCAACTGTTGCAAGAGCACGTGGTGAGGCTGAAGCATTGGGCATCATCAACGCGGAAATTGCAAAGAATCCGAAGCTTATCAACTACAAGTATATTGAGATGCTTCAGGGCCAGGAAATTCAGACAATGATAGTTCCTGCAGACCAGGGATTGATACTGGATACTGGAAATTAAAAAAATAGATCTGGAGGAAAATAGATCAATGACAGATATTCCCAAAGACCACCCCCGATATGAATCCCTTATTGCACGGGAAAAAATTGTTGAGGGAATAAAAATGGGAATCACAAGCCAGCAGGGACTTGTTGCCCAGGGAAGAGGAGAGTCCTTCGACTACCTGCTTGGGGAAAAGACCACAAGATCAGCAGCCATTGCAGAAAGGGCTGCTGTGGCTCATATTCTTCTTGCAGAAAATCCTGTTCTTTCAGTAAATGGAAATACAGCAGCGCTAGTGCCTGAAAGTCTTGTAGCTCTTGCAGATATTTCCGGAGCTACGCTTGAAGTGAACCTTTTTCACCGTACTGCTTCACGCGTACACAAGATCACCCAGCTACTGAAATCCCACGGAGCAGGTAAAGTACTCGGCGGAAAAGCTGAGAAAAGACTTGATCTGTCCCACGACAGGGCAATAGTTGATCATGAAGGTATCTTCAGTGCCGATGTTGTACTGGTCCCATTGGAAGATGGTGACAGATGCCAGAAGCTGATGGAAATGGGAAAAACTGTCATTACAATCGATCTTAATCCTCTCTCAAGAACATCACTTTCTGCCACTATTAGTATAGTGGATAATGTGACAAGAGCATTGCAGAATATGATAGAGTTCACAAAGGATATGAAAGCTGAGAAAGAGGAGAAACTCCTAAGCATCATTGAGGAATACAACAACAATATGATTCTTTCAGATACACTTTACAACATTGAAGAAAAGCTTAAAAGCGATGCAAAGAGCAGAGGCATCTAATGGACATCATTGAAAAAACGAAGACTTTTGTTGCGGAAGTGCTGGAAGGCGAGCCCAGTAACCATGACATATCACACATAGAACGTGTGGAAAACATGTGTATCCGCATCCAGAGCAATGAAGGCGGTGATCTGAAAGCGCTACGTCTTGCAGCACTGCTACATGATGTGGGCATAGTCAGGGAGCATGAACAAGGAGGAGACCATGCAGAATACAGTGCTGAGATAGCACAGGATTTCCTTTCTGAAAATGATATTGATAACGTTCTGATAGATCATGTTGTATCCTGCATTCGGACTCACAGGTTCAGCCGGGGTATGATTCCTGAATCTATCGAAGGACAAATTCTACAGGATGCGGATAGGATTGATGCCCTGGGTGCTGTGGGGATTTTCAGATCACTGCTTTCAATGGGAGCCTTGCGAGGATTAAAACATGCTTCGGGCATGATAAAAGAAAGTTCCATGAATGCCTATGCACAAGATCCTTTTGAAGGTTTTGAAGAATATATGGAAAGGAAGCCTTTTAAGATAATGGATCGTCTGAACACAGATACTTCCAGGGATATTGCAACAGAGAGGCTGAAAATTATGGAAGCTTTCCTTGAACAGCTCAAAAAGGAAGTTTATTGATATTGGAGGGGTTTTATGGCTGATATTTTGATCAAGAACGGTTACATCCTTACTATGGATCCTGATTCAGGAGAAATAAAAAAAGGTGAGGTTGCCATTGAGAATGGCAGAATTGTCTATGTGGGTCTTTCCTATAATGGCGGAGCAGACAAAATAATAGATGCAAGTGGTTCGGTGGTCATGCCCGGTCTGGTGAATACCCATAATCATGCAGGAATGACACTTTTAAGAGGTTATGCCGATGATCTGCCACTTGCAGAATGGCTTGAGGATCATATCTGGCCCGTGGAAGAAAAATTGGGTCCGGAAGAAATCTATGCAGGAGTAAGGCTGGCATGCCTGGAAATGATAAAATCCGGAACAACCTCCTTTGCTGACATGTATATTCATGAGCATGCAGCTGCCCGTGCAGTTGAGGATTGTGGCATGCGTGCAGCCCTTTCCTATGGTATAATTGATTTTGGAGATCCTCAAAAGGCAGAATCTGCCCTGTTAAAAGGCAGGAATTTTGTAAATGATTTCAATGGTGCAGCCAATGGGCGCATATCTGCTATGTATGGCCCACATGCCCCTCATACTTGCTCTCAGCAATTCCTGCGGGATGTGCGGAAGCAGGCTCGCAAGGATGGTGTAAAAGTTCACATTCATGTGCTTGAAACCGAAAATGAACTGAACCTGATGAAAGAGAAATATGGCAAGTGTTCGGTAAACATGCTTCATGACATTGGTTTTTTAGACAGTGATGTACTTGCTGCTCATTGTATCTGGCTTTCAGAGGGGGATATGGACATTTTGGCTGAAAACGGTGTTCATGTGAGCCATGATCCTGTGAGTAATATGAAAATGGCAGCAGGTATAGCACCGGTTCCACAACTGCTTGAAAAGGGAGTGAATGTGTCCCTGAGTACGGATGGATGTGCTTCAAACAACAATCTTGATATGTTCGGGGTTATGAAAATGACTGCACTCCTCCATAAGGTGAACAGTATGGACCTAACTGTCATTGATGCCCGGAAAGTGCTTGAAATGGCCACTGTAAACGGGGCAAAGGCACTTGGAATTGAAGCTGGTATGATTAAAGAGGGCTATTATGCCGATTTGATTGTTGTGGATATGAAACATCCACATCTTACTCCATTGTATGATGTTGATTCGCATCTTGTATATTCAGCTCTTGGTAGTGATGTCACCACAGTGTTGGTGGACGGGAAAGTGCTCATGGAAAACGGTCAGGTTCTATGTATGGATGAATATGAGATAATGGTGGAAGCTTCTAAAGCTGCGAAAAAAACTGACAGTCAGCATCTGATTGATGTTCTGGGCTTGAATGATCCTTCATCAGATCAATAATTTTCATATATAATATAGATATTAATATTGAGTGCCTGAAAACACAATCATGTAACTCTCTTTCAGTATAGGATCGCAACATCTGTTTAGAAATACATAAAAATAGATCCTACTTATTATTTTTCAATTAAAATATATATTTGCTTCTTTGTATAATGTGAAAATAATTTAAAACTTCACTTTGAAAACACATATATAGCATGGCGTAGTATTTGATGTCAATCAGTTACGATTACAATTATGGTGGAATTATTATGATCGTGGAAAACAATGATTATCGTTGATTCCAAAATTATCCACTATATATAGGAGTGTTACAATGTTGATTTTTGATTCTTGACATTTGATTGTGAATTCAAATGTATGTTCGTTCAATCGGACCTTTAACGTATCCGTTCAATCGGACCTTTAAGATATCCGTTCAATCGGACCTTTAACGTATCCGTTCAGTCGGACCTTTAAGATAAAACAGGAGTGATAAGATGAGCAAACTTAAAAATGACCACGTATTTACTTCAGAAGCGGTAGGTGCAGGACATCCAGATAAGATATGCGATCAGGTGTCTGATGCAGTTCTGGATGCATGTCTGGAAGCTGATTCTAACAGTCGTGTGGCATGTGAAACACTTGTAGCCCATGACCTTGTAGTAAATGCAGGTGAAATTACTTGTAAAGGCATGGAAAAGATTGATACAGAGAATATAGCACGTGAAGTTATCCGTGATATAGGATATGATAATAAGGACCTCCTATTCTGGGATAAATCTTTTGAATACATATCAAAAATACACGAACAATCCCCTGATATTTCTATGGGAGTTACCGAAGGTGCAGGGTTATATGAAGAACAGGGTGCAGGAGACCAAGGTATGATGTTTGGTTATGCTACCAATGAAACAGATGAATATATGCCTGCTCCGATTGCATTTAGCCACAGGTTACTCCGGTATCTGGATACTATCCGCCAGGAAGGGACTGTATCCTATTTAAGACCGGATGCCAAATCACAGGTTTCAGTGAAATATATAAATGGAAAACCTGACCACATAACAGCTGTAGTAATATCACAGCAAACTGATGATGTACCACTAGACACAATTCGTAAGGACATGGTAGAGCATATCAATAAGGTCCTTGAGCCAACCGGCATGTTGAGGTCAGATACCGAGTATTATATAAACCCAACAGGAGGATTCGTTCTAGGAGGTCCCTATGCAGATGCAGGACTTACCGGACGTAAGATCATCGTAGATACTTATGGAGGAGTAGGCAGCCACGGAGGAGGAGCTTTCTCAGGTAAAGATCCGTCCAAGGTTGATCGTTCAGCAGCATACTATGCAAGATATGTAGCCAAAAACATAGTTGCAGCAGGTCTTGCCGATAAATGTGAAATCCAGGTAGCTTATGCCATTGGTGTCGCAAAGCCTCTCAGTATCAATGTTGATACCTATGGCACAGGTGTAATAGAAGACCAGGAAATCCAGGATGTTCTGGAATCTGGTGAGATATTTGATTTCAGACCTGCAGCCCTGATAGATGATCTGAATTTACTCCATCCTAAAGGTTGGTCATACAGACAGGCATCTTCGTATGGTCATTTTGGAAGGAACATTTTCCCCTGGGAACAACTTGACAAGGTGGATAGCCTCAAAGCAAAGTTCCATCTCGATGGCATAAAATGATCTTGACTAGATCAAATAGTCGCTGTTTAGATTGGAATTAAAGATTTAGAAGTATACTTAGAATATTAGCATTGCTAAGAAGATGACTAATTATTGGTGAAAACATGGTTACAAATAATGATTACAAAGTTAAAGATATTGGACTTGCTGAAGCAGGTCGCAAGCAGTTAAATATAGCTGAACAGGAAATGCCCGGTCTTATGGCCACACGTGAAAAGTACGGGCCTACGAAACCACTTAAAGGAGCACGCATAAGCGGCAGTCTTCACATGACAGTTCAAACTGCAGTTCTTATTGAAACACTGGTTGAACTAGGTGCAGATGTACGCTGGGCATCATGCAATATATTCTCAACACAGGATGAAGCAGCAGCTGCAATAGCAGAAACAGGTGTTCCGGTTTTTGCATGGAAGGGTGAAACACTTGATGATTACTGGTGGTGCACCAAAAAGGCATTGACCTGGCCAGATGGTAAAGGTCCAAATCTCATTGTGGATGATGGTGGAGATGCAACCCTGATGATGCATCGTGGGTATGCAGTAGAAGATGACCCCTCTATCCTTGATGAACCTACAGACAACAAGGAACTTATAGCCCAGAACGAAGTGCTTAAAAAAGCCCTGAAAGAAGACCCTCAATTCTGGCATAAAGCGGTTGCTGATTGGAAGGGTGTGTCCGAGGAAACAACTACCGGTGTGCACAGATTGTATCACTGGGAGAGGAAGGGCGAACTTCTTACACCTGCTATCAATGTCAATGACTCTGTAACCAAGAGTAAATTTGATAATGTCTACGGATGCAGAGAATCCCTTGTAGATGCCATAAAGCGTGGTACTGATGTGATGATTGCAGGTAAGGTTGCAGTAGTTTGTGGTTATGGTGATGTCGGTAAAGGCTCAGCAGCAGCACTGGCTAACCACAAGGCAAGAGTGATTGTTACAGAAAGCGACCCGATCTGCGCACTTCAGGCATTGATGGAAGGCTTTGATGTTATGACTGTTGAGGATGCACTGCCCTATGGTGACATTTATGTGACCACAACAGGAAACTGTGATGTCCTTACAACCGAACACATGTCTAACATGAAAGACCAGGCAATTGTCTGCAATATAGGCCATTTTGACAATGAGATCCAGGTTGATGCACTTAACAATATGGATACTGTTAAAAGGATCAACATCAAGCCACAAGTAGATGAATACCAGTTCCCTGATGGGCATTCTATATATGTTCTGGCAGAAGGTAGACTTGTCAACCTAGGTCTTGCAACAGGCCACCCGAGTTTTGTAATGTCAAACAGTTTCACAAACCAGACACTCGCGCAGATCGACCTCTGGGAGAGTCCAAAGGAAATTGGCGTTTATCGATTGTCAAAAGTACTGGATGAAGAGGTTGCAAAGTTGCACCTCGAAAAACTTGGTGCTAAATTGACCGAAATGTCACAAGAACAGGCTGAATACATCGGTGTCCCTGTTGGTGGACCTTACAAACCAGAACATTACCGATACTGAATAATTAAATTATGGATTTTTAGATAAGGGCTCCCTGGAGTGGGCCCTTCATTAATTTCACTTAATCTATTCTGGATTCATGAATGCATGAGCCAGGCGAATAGAAACAATCGACTGTATTTGTAAATATACTAGATTAAATAACAATAGGAGGATCTACATGAACCAAGTAGAAGAAGAAGAACAGGATTTTGGAGAAAATCCAATCGAAGTTAGGGAATCGGACCATTATGAGGAAGAGTATGTTCCTGGATTTGTTGACAAATGGGACGAACTCATCGATTGGGAAAGCCGTGCTAAGAGCGAAGGAGATACTATTATAAACATCCTGAAAGAGAAAGGTGTTGAGAAAATACTCGATGTGGCAACAGGCACCGGATTTAATTCTGTTCGTTTACTTCAGGAAGGTTTTGATGTCGTAAGTTCAGATGGCAGTGCCGAGATGCTTACCAAGGCCTTTGATAATGCCCGTGATCATGGATATTTGATGAGGACCGTTCAGGCTGATTGGAGATGGATGAATAAAGATATCCATGAAAAATTCGATGCTATTGTATGTCTGGGCAATTCATTTACACATCTTTTCGATGAAGGCGATCGCAGAAAAGCATTGGCTGAGTTCTATACGCTGCTGAAACATGATGGCATATTGCTTCTTGACCAGCGCAACTATGATGCCATACTGGACGAGGGTTATTCCAGCAAGCATACCCATTATTACTGTGGAGATTCGGTATCAGTCTATCCAGAACATGTTGATGAAGGTCTTGCCCGTTTCAAATATGAATTCTCGGATGGTTCAGTCTACAATCTGAATATGTTCCCCTTGAGAAAAGATTACACCAGTCAACTTCTGTATGAAGTTGGTTTCCAGGAAGTAAACACCCTTGGAGATTTTAAAGAAACATACAAAGAAGATGAACCTGATTTCTTCCTTCATGTTGCAGAAAAAAATTAAAAATAAGGGAAGATGAAATCAACATGTCCGAAAACCAAAAAACAGCAGTAGATAAAGCACAGGAATATTACAATAGCGATGACGCCGACAATTTTTACTTTACCATCTGGGGCGGCGAGGATATCCATATAGGTCTTTATAATTCAGAAGATGAACCAATATTTGATGCCAGTCGACGTACGATTGAAAGGATGGCTTCAAAAATAAGCAATCTGGATAAAGATAGTAAAATTCTGGATATAGGGGCCGGCTATGGTGGAGCTGCCAGGTATCTGGCCAAAAAATATGGGTGTCAGGTAGTTGCTCTTAATTTGAGTGAAGTAGAAAATGAACGCGACCGAAAAATGAATGAGGACCAGAGTCTCGACCACCTTATAACAGTTGTGGAGGGTAGCTTTGAAGAAATTCCCTATCCCGATTTCTCTTTCGATGTGGTATGGTCCCAGGATGCAATCCTCCATAGTGGCAATCGTGAACAGGTTATCAAAGAAGTTGCTCGTGTCTTAAAAAGTGGCGGAGATTTTGTATTTACCGATCCGATGCAGACTGACGATTGTCCGGAAGGAGTCTTGCAACCAATACTGGACCGTATCCATTTAGAAACCCTCGGATCACCCGGATTTTATAGAGAATCTGCCAAAAAATATGGTATGAAGGAAATTGGATTTGAGGAACATGCTTCTCAGCTGCCGCTCCATTATGGAAGGATTTTGAAAGAAACTGAGAATCAGGAAGATGAGCTCTCCGGAGTAGTCAGCCAGAGCTACATCAATAATATGAAACAGGGCCTCAATCACTGGGTAAACGGTGGTAATAACGGACACCTTACCTGGGGCATATTCCAGTTACGTAAAGAATAATTGGAATTATTACCTTTTTTTATTTTCATATAGATAGTCTATAATTCAAACTAGAGTCATAATTTAGGAGTATATATAATGGACAAAGCTTTAATTTGTGGATCTTTTGCTTTTGATAATATCATGGTTTTTAATGACCAGTTCAAGAATCATATTTTGCCGGATAAAGTGCATATATTAAATGTATCATTCCTTGTACCTGAAATGCGTCGTGAGTTTGGAGGTTGTGCGGGAAACATAGCCTATAATCTCAAGTTACTTGGTGGTAACCCCCTCCCAATGGGGACAGTTGGTACAGATTTTGATAAATATGCGAAATGGATGGATGAGAAGGATATCAACCGGGAACATGTGAATGTGGTTGATGACACATTTACAGCACAGGCTTTCATTACAACAGATATGGATGACAATCAGATAACTGCCTTCCATCCCGGAGCAATGAATTATTCCCATAATCATTCAGTACTTGAAGTAAGTGATCTTGCAATGGGCATAGTATCACCGGACGGCAGAGAAGGTATGATCCAGCACGCCCAGGAATTTGCGAATGCGGGTATACCCTTCATTTTTGATCCCGGTCAGGGACTGCCCATGTTCGATGGTGATGAATTGATGAAATTCATAGAGCAGGCTACCTGGTTGACAGTTAATGACTATGAGTGGCAATTGATCCAAGAGAGGACGGGCAAGAGCCAAGAGGAGATCTCTACAAAGCTCAAAGCTCTTATAGTTACAAAAGGTTCGGAAGGTTCATTGATCTATACAGACGGTGAGGCTATCAAAATTCCTGCTGCTAAACCAGCTTCTTTGCAGGATCCCACAGGTTGTGGGGATGCATATCGTGCTGGCTTGCTCTATGGTCTAACAAATGACCTGGATTGGGAAACCACAGGAAGGATTGCATCTTTGATGGGTGCTATAAAAATTGAACATCAGGGCACCCAAAACCATCACTTTAAGCTAGCGGATTTCAAGAAACGTTTCAAAGAAGCCTTCGGTACGGTCTTTTAAACAAATAGGACAGATCCCAGGTGGAAGAAGTTCTGGTGTATTACACCATAATTTCTTCTTTTTTGTTTATTTTTAGTTGTTTAAATTTGTATTGATAGGGTTGCTTATCTTGCAATTACACATCCAAATGAATTGAGAATTTTGAGGTTATTTGCATTTTTTGCTTAATTTACAAGTGCGGGTTTTAATATTGCAATCTGTCGTGAGATTTATGATTGCATTAATAAGGTTTAAGTATATTACAGACAAAACATATTCATTCATCAGTTTTTCCCCAAACATTGCCGGTGTTTTCCATTGTGTGGGATTATGGAGAATTAGAAATTGTAAGTAGTTTTTCTATAGAGTCATTATCAAATGAGGTATTGTATGATCGATGAGCAAATTATTGAATCTGGCGAACAAAAGATCGAGTGGGTCCGCAATCATATGCCAGTTCTTGCAAATATAAGGAAACAATTTGAGAAGGAAAAACCATTACAGGGTCATAAAGTTGGAATGGCATTACACGTAGAAGCAAAGACCGCAGCACTTGTAGAAACGCTTGCTATTGGTGGCGCTGAAATTGCTATTACAGGTTGTAATCCCCTAAGCACACAGGATGATGTCTCAATGGCTTTAGACAGCCGTGACAATATCAACTGCTATGCAAAGTATGACTGCTGCACCGAGGAATACTATGAGGCAATTGACAAGGTGCTTGATCTTGAACCAGACATCACCATCGATGATGGTGCTGACCTTATATTCAAGATCCATACAGAAAGACCTGAGATGATCCCCGGCGTTCTCGGTGCTTGTGAAGAAACCACCACTGGAATTCATAGATTGGTAGCAATGGAACGTGATGGTGCACTTAAGATGCCGGTCATCGCAGTTAACGACGCAATGACAAAGTTCATGTTTGACAATCGATATGGAACCGGACAGTCATCATGGGATGGAATTATGAGAACCACAAACCTTCTTGTCGCTGGTAAGAATGTAGTTATCGGTGGATATGGATGGTGTGGCAAGGGTGCTTCAATGAGGGGAAGCGGACTTGGTGGAAATGTAATAATCACCGAGATTGATCCGATCAGAGCACTGGAAGCACGTATGGATGGTTTCCAGGTCATGACCATGAAAGAAGCTGCAAAGATCGGAGACATATTCCTCACAACTACAGGCAACAGAGATATTTTGTCAAAAGAACACTTTGAAGTTATCAAAGATGGTGCAATTCTTGCAAACTCCGGACACTTCAATGTGGAGATCAACCTGGATGACCTCAGGAGTATGGCTTCATCTGTACGCACGGTAAGGAACAACATTGAAGAATACAAGATTGGAGAGAAGAAAGTATACGTACTTGCAGACGGCAGACTGGTAAATCTTGCAGCTGGTGACGGACATCCTGCAGAAGTAATGGATATGAGCTTCGCAAATCAGGCGCTTTGTGTCAGACACATTGCAGAGAACAAACTTGTAGCCGGAGTACATCCTGTACCTCATGAAATAGACATAGGAATAGCAAAGATCAAGCTTCATTCAATGGGAATTACTATTGATGAGCTTTCCAGTGAGCAAACTGAGTACATGTCTGGATGGGAACACGGAACATAAACCAGACATATCTTTTTCTTTTTTTCTCTTTATGATAACATTCAAATAGACTGATGTACCAACTTCCAAAAAAGCCAAATTTATCATATATAAAGATTGTTTTATGGTCGGTTGTAAAAAGGTACAGTAAAATTATGAAAAACAAATATAAAATATAAAGCTGAATTTTAAATGACAAATATTGTATCAAAGTAAGAGCCATCAAAACCTATATATACAATAAGTGCATTTTGATGGCGCTACACCAAAGTCAAGCGAACGTGCAGCAACATAAGCAAATAGACATCAACCACCGAGGGCTCGTAGCTCAGTCAGGCAGAGCGTCTGGCTTTTAACCAGACGGCCTAGGGTTCAAATCCCTACGAGCTCGCCATTATATTTTGCATAGGTGTTCACGTTCATACTTTTTCAGGGAGGATACACAGTGAGAAAATTCAGCCTGCTCGACCACGAGCTTATCCCGAAACATGAAATTATGTCGGAAGATGAATTAAAATCTGTTTTAAATCAATATAAGATCGGGAAAGAACAGCTTCCAAAGATTAAAGATGATGATCCAATCATTCAGGAAATCGGGGCACAAGTGGGAGAAGTTGTTAAAATTACCCGAAACAGCCAGACTGCTGGCGAAGCTTACTACTATCGACTTGTTATCATGTGAAATTGTGGTTGATTTCACAAGATAAAATGACTATCATGACTTTTTTGCAATACCATCAAATTATACAAAGAGGGTGCTATCATAGCGTTAAGTAAAGGACAAATACCAAATTCGTTCTTCACAAAAGATAAGATCGTACAGCATCATATCGATTCTTATAACAAGTTCCTGGAAACCGGACTTCAGAAGATCATAGACGAACAACAGATCATAGAGACTGATCTAGAAGACACCTACATCAAATTGGGAAAAATACGAGTTGAGAACCCCGTCGTTAAGGAAGCGGACGGAGCCATTGAAAACCTGTACCCTAATGAAGCAAGGTTGAGAAATCTTTCATATTCTGCACCACTTTATCTCCAGATGAGTGTTGTCGAAGGTGATGAGGAAAGTGAACCACAGGAAGGAAAGATCGGACAGCTTCCGGTGATGATCAAATCCAACATATGCAACCTTACCAACATCACTGATGAGGAAATGGTCAAATTCGGAGAAGATCCGCTTGACCCAGGAGGATATTTCACAATCAACGGCACAGAGCGTGTGGTTATGACCCTTGAGGATCTTGCACCGAACAAAATACTAACAGAGTTCGGAGCAAGGTACGGAGACACAATAGAAGTTGCAAAGGTATTCTCACAAAGAAGAGGATACAGGGCACTTGTTGTTGTAGAAAGAGGAAGAAAATCATTGCTTGAAGTATCATTCCCATCAATTTCTGGCCGTATTAATTTTACAACCATCATGAGAGCATTGGGAATCGAAACTGACGAAGATCTGGTCAAGATCGTCTCAAGTGATCCCGAAATTATGAAATTCATGTTCGAGAACCTCGAAGAAGCTGAAGTTGACAACATGGAAGATGGCATGGAAAAGATCGGTGCAAGAGTTGCCGCAGGACAGGCAAGAGATTACCAGATCAAGCGTGCCAACTATGTAATTGACAGATACCTTTTACCACATCTTGGAAATGAACCTGCTGACAGAGTAGCAAAGGCAAACTTCATTGGAAGAATGGCAGAATCCTGTTTTGAACTGGCACTTGGAAGAAGAACACCGGATGATAAGGACCACTACTCAAACAAGCGTTTAAAGCTCACAGGCGACCTTATGGAAGACCTGTTCAGAGTTGCATTTAACAGACTTTCACGTGATGTGAAATACCAGCTCGAAAGAGCTAACATGAGAAACCGTGAGTTGAACGTCGTTACACTTGTAAGAGCAGACGTACTCACAGACAGATTACAGCACCCACTGGCGACAGGAAACTGGGTAGGTGGAAGAACAGGAGTATCACAACTGCTTGACAGGACCGATTACATCTCAACACTGTCCCACCTTAGACGTGTCATATCTCCATTGTCAAGAGCACAGCCTCATTTCGAAGCCCGTGACCTGCACCCGACACAGTGGGGAAGATTATGCCCATCAGAAACTCCTGAAGGTCCTAATTGTGGTCTTGTGAAGAACTTCGCCCAGATGGTGGAACTTTCCACAGGTACGGACGACATAGCTGGCATGAAGAATGCATTGTTCGACCTAGGTGTAACACCTGCTAAATTGTATTCTGCAGCAAAGATCGTAACAGATTATGACATAGAACTGGACGATTATGTGGAGGAACTAGAAACCACACCGCCAGTTGTGGCAGATAAAACAAAAGCAGAACCAATTGGATATACGAACTATTCAGGGACACTGTATGATGGTTTAGGAGGCGATCAGGATGACTGAAGCTAAAGTATTCTTGAACGGAGAATTCGTTGGAACCCATGAAGACCCCGCTGAACTCGTTCAAAGCATAAGGCAACAACGAAGAAAGGGAATTATTTCTAATCAGATCAACGTAACCCTTAACGAAGATATTCACGAAATAATAATTAGCTCTGATATAGGCCGTGCAAGAAGAGCACTTATTATTGTAGAGGATGGCAAAGCATTGCTTAGCCAGGAAGAAGAAGAACTGGCCAGTGAGAAGAAATTATCCTATGAAGAAATTATCAAGGATGGAAAGATAGAATTCCTTGACTCTGAAGAAGAAGAGAATGCGTTTATTGCACTTCACAGAGAGGATATCACAGAAGACCATACACACATGGAGATCAATCCAGGACTTATGCTCGGTATTTGTACAGGAATGGTACCTTATCCGGAACATAATGCATCCCCACGTAACACAATGGGTGCAGCAATGGTCAAGCAGTGTATCGGTGTTTCAACTTCTAACCTCAAATTAAGACCAGACACCCGTGCACATCTTTTACACTACCCACAAAAAGCAATGGTCAGAACACAAACATGTGAAGCCATAGATTTTGATGACAGGCCAGCAGGACAGAATTTCGTTGTAGCTGTAATGTCCTACGAGGGACACAATATTGAAGATGCACTGGTCTTCAACAAGGGCTCTATCGAGAGAGGACTTGGAAGAAGCCATTTCCTGAGAACATTTGAGGGTGAAGAAAGAAGATATCCCGGTGGACAGGAAGACAAATTCGAGATACCTGACTCAGAATTCAGAGGAGCACGTAGCCCTGAGTCTTATGCAAATCTTGATGTTGACGGTCTGGTAAATCCGGAAACTGTTGTCGGACCAAATGATGTACTTATTGGTAAGACCAGTCCACCTCGTTTCCTTGAAGAACAATCCGATTTCGGAATTACTGTGGAACAGCGCAGAGAAAGTGCAATTACCATGCGTTCCAATGAAAAGGGAGTTGTAGACACCGTTCTTCTTACAGAGTCAATTAACGGATCCCGCCTTACAAAAGTAAAGATCAGAGATCAGAGAATCCCCGAAATTGGCGATAAGTTCGCATCGAGGCATGGACAGAAGGGAGTTATCGGACTTATTGTACCATATAACGACATGCCATTCACCCAGAGTGGAACAGTGCCGGACCTTGTGATCAATCCCCACGCAATCCCATCTCGTATGACAGTCGGTCACGTGCTTGAGATGATCGGAGGAAAGATCGGTTCCATGGAAGGAAGACGCATTAACGCTACCGCATTCTCCGGAGAAAACGAGGACGACCTTCGTGCTGAATTAAAGGCACAGGGATTCGCACATACAGGAAAGGAAGTTTTTTTTGATGGTGTAACAGGCAAGAAGATCCAGGCAGATGTGTTTGTAGGAGTTATCCTTTACCAGAAACTGCACCACATGGTCGCATCAAAGATGCATGCAAGATCCCGTGGACCAGTGCAGGTACTTACCCGCCAGCCAACCGAAGGTCGTGCCCGTGAAGGTGGCCTGCGTTTCGGAGAAATGGAGCGTGATGTGCTTATCGGACATGGTGCAGCAATGACATTGAAGGAAAGATTACTGGATGAATCTGACAAGGTAGTAGAACTTGTGTGCGGCCATTGTGGAATGGTAGCTACATTAGACAGAAAGAGAAACGTCAGGTATTGCGCAAACTGTGGCGCTGAGACCGACATCCACCCTGTTGAGATGAGTTACGCGTTCAAATTATTGCTTGATGAAATTAAGTCTCTCGGAGTAGCTCCAAGACTGAAGCTCGAAGATGCGGTATGAGGTGATACAAAATGAAGGAAATACCATCTATTCCAAAAAGAGTCGGTGCTATCAAATTTGGTTTGCTGTCACCACGAGAAGTTAGGAAGATGAGTGTAACTGCAGTTATTACTGCAGATACTTACGATGATGACGGATACCCAATTGACATGGGACTTATGGATCTGAGACTCGGTGTTATTGACCCAGGTCTTAAGTGCAAGACATGTGGTAGCCGTGCAGGAGAATGCCCAGGACACTTTGGACACATCGAACTCGTTGCTCCGACGATACACGTAGGGTTTAACAGAACCATACGCAAATTACTCCGCTCAGTATGCCACAATTGTAGCAGACTTCTTCTTGCATCTGAGAAGAAGGCAGAGTTCCTCCAGCAGATCGGAAGCACAAAAGATATGGGACACATGCCTGATGACGTCATCAATGATGTTTTCAAGGAAGCACGCAAGACAAAAGTATGCCCATACTGTAATGCAGAGCAGAAAGAAGTCAAAGTCGAGAAGCCAACGGATTACATAGAGGATGGACACAAACTCTCCCCTACCGAAATAAGAGATAGGTTCGAGAGCATCCCTGATGAAGATGTTAGAGTACTTGGAATGGACCCCGACAGTGCAAGACCAGAATGGATGGTCCTTACAGTACTGCCGGTCCCACCTGTAACAGTCAGACCTTCCATCACACTTGAATCAGGTCAGCGTAGTGAAGATGACCTTACTCACAAGCTTGTAGATATTATACGTATTAACCAGAGATTCCAGGAGAACAGGGATGCTGGTGCACCACAGCTTATCATAGAGGACCTTTGGGAACTCTTACAGTACCATGCCACCACTTTCTTCGACAATGAAGTATCAGGCGTACCACCTGCCAGACACAGATCAGGCAGGCCACTGAAAACCCTGACACAGCGTTTGAAAGGGAAGGAAGGAAGATTCAGAGGAAGTCTGTCCGGTAAGCGTGTGAACTTCTCAGCACGTACGGTAGTTTCACCTGATCCAAACATCAGTATCAATGAAGTTGGTGTGCCTTTTGCTATTGCAAAGCACATGACCATACCTGTAAGAGTTACCAGCAGAAATCTGGAAATGCTCCGTATGTATGTTGGTCGTGGAAATGAGGTACACCCTGGTGCCAATTACGCAATACGTGATGATGGAAGACGCATCAGAGTTACTGAACTGAATAAGGAAGAACTTGCTGAAAAGGTAGAAGTGGGTTGGACAATTGAAAGACAACTTATAGATGGTGATATTGTACTCTTCAACAGGCAGCCTTCACTCCACAAGATGAGTATCATGGCTCACAGAATAAAGGTACTGCCATTCAAGACATTCAGACTCAATCCTGCTGTATGTCCACCATACAATGCGGATTTTGATGGTGATGAAATGAACATGCACGTACTTCAGACCGAAGAATCAAGGGCTGAAGCGAGCATATTGATGCAGGTACAGGAAAATATCCTCTCACCACGTTTCGGTGGACCGATCATTGGTGGTATACACGACCATATTTCAGGACTTTTCTTACTTACAAGGAATGAGAATTCAATAACCAAGAATGCTGCTCTGGAACTGCTCAGAAAATCTGAGGTCAGAGAACTTCCGGAACCATCCAGCTATTCAGAAGATGGAGAACCACTCTGGAATGGAAAACAGATCTTCAGCCAGATCCTGCCAAAAGGACTTCACCTTGAATTCCCTGCTCAGGTATGTTTCAAATGTGAAACATGCAAAAAGAAAGACTGCGAATACAATGCATATGTTGTCATCGAAGATGGAGAAATGATACAGGGTACCATTGATGAACAGTCAATTGGTGCTTTCAAAGGTAAGATCCTCGATAAGATGGTAAAGGAATATGGTAGTGAAGCGGGTGCACAATTCGTGGACGATTTCACAAGACTTGCAATTCGCGGAGTCATGAAGACCGGACTTAGTTTCGGTATTAGTGATGAAGATATACCAAAGACTGCAAAGATGCAGATAGGCAACCTCCTTAATGAAGCGGAAGCAAGTGTTGGCAGACTTATCGATGCTTATGAAGCAAAGGAACTTGAAGCACTTCCAGGACGTACCCTTGAAGAAACAATTGAAATGAAGATCATGCAGGAACTGGGTAAGGCAAGGGACCAGACCGGTAACATTGCAGGTATGCAGCTTGGCCTTGAGAACTCTGCAGTAGTCATGGCAAAGTCAGGCGCAAGAGGATCTATGTTGAACCTTACCCAAATGGCAGCTTGTGTCGGACAGCAGGCAGTTCGTGGAGAAAGGATCAGAAGAGGATATGCAGGAAGGACACTCCCGCACTTTGACAGAGGTGACCTGGGTGCAGATGCCCACGGTTTCGTAAAAGCAAGCTATAAGAGTGGACTTAATCCGACCGAATACTTCTTCCACGCAATTGGTGGTCGTGAAGGTCTTGTAGATACTGCAGTACGTACATCACAATCAGGCTACCTCCAGAGGAGACTTGTTAATGCGCTGCAGGATCTTGAAGTCCAATACGACGGATCGGTTCGTGAAACTCGAGGGGTCGTTGTTCAATTCAAGTATGGTGAAGACGGTATCGACTCTACAAAGAGTGATTATAGTAAACCTGAAGCTATACACAGAATAGTTAAAATGGTCACCGGAAAGGAGGTGAATTAGAATGGCTATCAGCGAAGCTACTATTGATTCAATGATTGCAAATCTGGACATACCTACAAGTATGCTGGAAACCCTCAGGGAAGATGCTATAAAAGTAGGCGTCAGCAAAAAAGAACTTGAGGACATCATCGCAAAAGTGAATGAAAATTACGAATATGCATGCGTAGAGCCTTGTGAAGCTGTGGGTGTTGTTTCAGCACAATCCATAGGCGAACCGGGTACTCAGATGACCATGCGTACTTTCCACTATGCAGGTGTTGCTGAAATTAACGTAACACTTGGTTTGCCACGTCTTATTGAGATCGTGGATGCAAGAAAACAGCCAAGCACTCCAATGATGACTATTGCATTGGAAGAAGAATATGCAACTGACAGGGATAAAGCCCGTCATCTTGCATGGGAAATTGAAGCAACCCACATAGAGCACCTTGCAGATGTTACAACTGATCTTGCAAATATGCACCTTATCATTGATCTGCATGAGAAGACCCTGAAATACAGGTCACTCACAGCAGATGAGATTGCAGATAAGCTTAGAGAAGAAATGGATGTTATGGTAACGATTTCTAACGATATTCAAAACCAGATCATCCTCACACCAAACGCACCTTCATACAGGGAACTATTACAACTTGCCAAAAAGATACACAATGTTACCCTGAAAGGAATTGAAGGGATTAAGAGAGTTGTAATCAGAAAAGATGGTGATGAATACACCCTCTATACTGAAGGATCACAACTTAAGAACGTTTTGCAGATAGAAGGTGTGGACACAACAAGAACTTACACCAATAACATTGGTGAGATCTATGAGGTGTTCGGCATCGAAGCTGCAAGAAACGGAATAATCACAGAAGCAAACAATACCCTCGCAGAGCAGGGGCTTACAGTAGATATCAGACACATTATGCTTGTATCTGACATCATGTGCTCTGATGGAGAAGTTAAGCAGATCGGCAGACACGGTATCTCCGGAGAGAAAGCAAGTGTATTTGCACGTGCGGCTTTCGAAGTTACTGTTAACCACTTGCTTGATGCTGGTATGCGCGGAGACTATGACAAGTTGAATGGTGTCACAGAAAATATCATCGTAGGACAGCCAATTAAGCTGGGAACAGGCGATGTACACCTGATATCTAAATGATTTTTCAGTGACAACCAGAAACTTCATATAAGGATTCAGGTATTAAACATAAATCTCAAACTGATATATTATAAATGAGTTGATCTAAATGGATATTAATATTGACAAAGCACTGATCAAAGTAATCAGGACCGGAGAGGTCATTATAGGTTCAAACCGGACTATTGATGCTGCTATGAAAAATGAAGCTAAGATGATAGTACTTGCTACAAATTGCCCTGCAGATATCAGAGCAAAGATAGAAAGCACAGACATACCAATTCTCAACTACCCAGGTACTGGCACCGAACTTGGCCCAGCTTGTGGTAAACCATTCATGATTGCAGCAATAGCCATCATCGACAATGGCGAATCAGACATACTGGCTGCAGCTTAAAGGAGTTGCATTATTTGAGCGAGATCACATTATCCACTGAAGGAATCAGATACATTGCCCTGTTTGAGAATATGACAGGAGCAACTGTTAAAGACTGTATTATCGACGATGATCGTGTAATATATGTCGTTAAAGCAGGAGATATGGGAGCAGCTATCGGAAGAAATGGCGACCACATCAATCGTGTGAAAAAAGCAGTTGATAAAGACATCGATCTCGTTGAATATGCGGATTCTTCGGAAGAATTTGTAAAGAATGCATTCAGTCCGGTATCCGTCAGATCAGTTAATGTTACTAGCAAGAACAACAAGCGATTAGCTTATGTAGAAGTATCCAATAAGGACAAGGGACTTGCCATAGGTAAAAATGGAAAAAATATTGAGAAAGTAAAGCTTGTTGCAAAAAGGCACCACGATATTGATGACGTGATATTGCAGTAACAATTAAAATTATAACATTCACCAAGGAAAATAATGGAGATATAATTCATGCCAAATGGAAAATACGCAGCCCATACACTAAAAAATCGGCGCCAGGATGCGCGATGGAAGGATTCACGCTACAACAGACGTACACTCGGATTGAACATTAAAGCTGATCCTCTCAGCGGTGCTCCTCAGGGAAGGGGTATTGTGCTTGAGAAAGTAGGAATCGAAGCAAAACAGCCAAACTCTGCCATCAGGAAATGTGTCAGAATACAGTTGATCAAGAACGGCCGTCAGGCAACAGCTTTCTGTCCAGGTGACGGAGCTATCAACTTTATTGATGAACACGATGAAGTTACAGTAGAAAGAATCGGGGGGCGCATGGGTGGTGCAATGGGTGATATTCCCGGAGTACGTTTTAAGGTCACAGCTGTGAACAATGTATCCCTAAGGGAAATGGTCATTGGCCGTAAAGAGAAACCAAGGAGATAATCATATATGTACAAATTATTCGGTAAATGGGATTTCTCAGAAGTGGAGATCACCGATCTTGGAATCAAAAGATACGTCAATATTGATCCTGTGATCATCCCCCACACTAATGGAAAGCATGCAAGACAGCAATTCAACAAGTCCGACCTCTGTATCGTAGAACGTCTTGTTAATAGCATGATGAGAAACGATCGGAACACAGGAAAGAAACAGCTTGCAATGCGTGTTGTTGACGATGCATTTGACATCATAAATCAAAAGACAGACCAGAACCCAATACAGGTGCTTATATCTGCAATATCATATGCAGGACCAAGGGAAGAAGTTGTCAGATTAAAGTACGGTGGAATATCCGTACCAAAGGCAGTAGACACTGCACCACAGAGAAGAGTTGACACCGCATTAAGATATATCACAATGGGTGCAAACCAGGCATCATTCAAGACAAAGAAGAGTGCAGCAAGCTGCCTTGCAGCAGAACTAATTGCAGCTTCAAATCGTGATGCAAAATGTTTCTCTATTAACAAGAAGGACTCAAAAGAAAGAGTTGCTAAGGCAGCACGTTAATCAAGTCCCTGCAGTTCGTAAATAAGGATTAGGTAGTTAATATGGCTAAAGACAAAATGGTTGACCGTGTCGCAGGCATCATGAGTCAACCAAAGATGATACGCAACATAGGCATTGTTGCGCACATTGATCACGGAAAGACAACTTTATCAGATAACCTTCTTGCAGGCGCTGGCATGCTCTCAAAAGAGCTTGCCGGTAACGCATGCTGGACCGACTCTGATGAGGAAGAGCAAGAAAGAGGTATTACCATTGACTCCGCAAACGTTTCAATGGTCCACGAGTACGATGGCAAAGAATATCTCATCAACCTTATTGATACACCAGGGCACGTAGACTTTGGTGGTGACGTTACTCGCGCAATGCGTGCTGTGGACGGTGCTGTTGTAGTTATTGATGCTGTAGAAGGTACAATGCCACAGACAGAAACTGTTCTCAGACAGGCATTGAAAGAGCACGTCAAGCCAGTTCTTTTCATCAACAAAGTTGACCGTCTCATCAATGAGTTGCAGGTCGACGGACAGGAAATGCAGATCAGACTCGGAAAACTTATCGACCACGTGAACAAGCTCATCAAAGGTATGAACGAAGAGCGCTACAAGGCAGGATGGAAAGTTGATGCAGCAGAAGGTACTGTAGCTTTCGGTTCAGCATTGTACAACTGGGCTATCAGTGTACCAACGATGCAGAAGACCGGTGTCACATTCCAGCAGATCTATGATTACAATAAAGCTGAAGATGAAGAGAGCATAAAGGAACTTGCAGAAAAGTGCCCGCTTCATGAAGTTCTCAATGACATGGTAATCAGGTTCCTTCCATCCCCACTTGAAGCACAGGAAGGCAGAATTGGTGCGATATGGCACGGTGACAAGGAATCCGAGATTGCTGAATCAATGTACAGTGCAAACCCTAACGGCGATCTTGCGTTCATGGTAACAGATATCGCAATGGACCCACATGCTGGTGAAGTAGCAACCGGAAGGTTGTTCAGTGGATCACTCAAACGTGGTACAGAAGTCTATGTATCTGGCACATCGAATACTAACAGAATTCAGCAGGTCGGTGTTTTCATGGGTCCAAAGAGACTTGAAGTGGAAAATATCCCAGCAGGAAACATTGCAGCTGTAACAGGACTCAGAGATGCTATTGTCGGTTCAACCGTAACAACTCTCGAAGGCATGGAAGCTTTCGAAAGCATTACTCACGCAAGTGAGCCAGTAGTTACTGTTGCTGTTGAAGCTAAGCACATGAAGGACCTTCCAAAGCTTGTTGAAGTATTGAGACAGGTTGCAAAGGAAGACCCAACACTTAAGATCACACTCGACGAAGAAACTGGCGAGCACTTGATGGCTGGTATGGGTGAACTCCACCTTGAGGTCATTGCACACAGGATCGAGCGTGATAAGGGTGTCGAGATAACGACCACACCACCTCTGGTAGTATACCGTGAGACCATCCGTAACAGCGCTGGACCAGTGGAAGGTAAGTCACCAAACAGACACAACAGATTCTACGTCGAAGTTGAACCTCTTGAGCAGGAAGTAAGAGACCTTATCAAAGCTGGCGAGATATCAATGCGTATGCCTGAAGTTGAGCGCAGAGAAAAGCTTATGGCAGCAGGCCTTAGCAAAGAAGAAGCTAAAGGTATCGCAGATATATTTGAGAGCAATGTTTACATAGATGTCACAAAGGGTATCCAGCACCTTAATGAAACCATGGAACTTATCCTTGAAGGATTCCAGGAAGTAATGAAGGCAGGACCTCTTTCAAAAGAGCCATGTATGGGCATAAAAGTTAAACTTGTTGATGCAAAGTTACACGAAGATGCTGTCCACAGAGGACCAGCTCAGGTAATTCCTGCATCCAGACAGGGTATCCAGGCAGCAATGCTCATGGCAGACGACACACTTCTTGAACCATACCAGAAAGTATTCATCCAGGTTCCACAAAACAACATGGGTGGTGCAACCAAGGAGATCCAGGGACGCCGTGGTGTCATCATAGACATGACAGCCGAAGGTGACATGACAATTATTGAGTCAAGAGCACCTGTATCTGAGCTCTTCGGATTTGCAGGTGACATCAGATCAGCAACTGAAGGTCGCGCTATGTGGAGTACCGAGTTTGCAGGATTTGACACACTTCCGGCTAACATGACAACAGAAGTTGTTAGTGGCATCAGAGAAAGAAAGGGACTTAAGAAGGAACTCCCACAAGCATCTGACTACATGAGTATGTAAAGTGGATTTTTGCGGCAAAATGCTGCAAAACCCCCATTTCGTCAGAAAGGTTTAAACGTAAAAAGACCTATTATGGCAAATCAAACTGATATATTTAAAATTTAACTAAAGGAGATATGAAAATGGCAGCTGAGAAACCACACATGAACTTAGCAGTTATCGGTCACATTGACCACGGCAAATCAACACTTGTCGGAAGATTAATGTTCGAAACTGGAGCAATACCTGCTCACTTGATAGAGAAATATAAAGCAGAAGCAAAAGAAAAAGGAAAAGAATCCTTTGCATTTGCTTGGGTAATGGACTCACTTAAGGAAGAGCGTGAAAGAGGTATCACAATCGATATCGCTCACAAGAGATTCGACACAGACAAATTCTACTACACAATTGTAGACTGTCCAGGCCACCGTGACTTCGTCAAGAACATGATCACCGGTGCATCCCAGGCAGACGCAGCTATCCTTGTAGTAGCAGCACCTGATGGTGTAATGGCTCAGACAAAGGAGCACGTATTCCTTTCAAGAACACTTGGTATCAACCAGCTCATCATTGCAGTTAACAAGATGGACGCAGCAGACTACAGCGAAGAAAGATACAATGCTGTCAAGGAAGAAGTCTCACAGCTCCTCGGTATGGTTGGATTCAAAGCATCCGAAGTTCCATTCATCCCAACCTCAGCATTTGAGGGCGATAACATGCAGGCACCAAGTCCAAACACACCTTGGTACAAAGGCCCATCCGTTCTTGAGGCACTCAACGCAATCAAGGAACCAGAAAAGCCAGACACACTTCCACTCCGAATCCCAATCCAGGATGCATACACCATCTCCGGTATCGGAACTGTACCTGTAGGCAGAGTTGAGACCGGAATTATGAAGAAGGGGCAGAATGTAACATTCATGCCAAGTAACTCAACCGGTGAAGTAAAGTCCATTGAAATGCACCACGAGGAACAGCCACAAGCAGGCCCTGGTGACAACATTGGATGGAGTGTAAGAGGTGTAGGTAAGTCAGACGTCAGAAGAGGAGATGTTTGTGGACCAGCAGATAAGCCACCTTCCGTAGCTGACGAATTTACAGCACAGATCGTTGTACTCCAGCACCCATCCGCAGTCACAGTCGGATACACACCAGTATTCCACTGCCACACCGCGCAGACCGCATGTACTCTCATGTCCATCGACAAGAAGCTTGATCCTAAATCAGGCCAGGTCAAGGAAGAGAACCCAACCTTCATTAAGGCTGGAGATGCAGCAATTGTAACAATCAAGCCAACCAGACCAATGGTAATTGAGCCAATCAAGGAAATTCCACAGCTCGGTAGATTCGCTATCCGTGATATGGGAATGACCATCGCTGCTGGCATGTGCATGAGTGTCAAACAGAAATAAGACACTCCCATTTCCATTTTTTAGGAGATGAACCACATGTCACAAAAAGCAAGAATAAGATTATCAGGAATCAGTCCTGTTAACCTCGACGGTGTTTGCGATCAGGTAAAAGCTATTGCAGACCGTACAGGTGTAAACATATCAGGACCTGTTCCACTACCAACAAAGAAGATGGTAGTACCCAGCAGGAAAAGTCCAAGTGGTGATGGTACCGCTACATGGGATCACTGGGAGATGCGCGTACACAAGAGACTCATAGACATCGCAGCTGATGAAAGAGCACTCAGACAACTCATGCGTATCCGCGTTCCTAAGGACATCAACATTGAAATAGTACTACAGAACTAAGAAAGCATAGTTATTGATCACACAATAACTATCACCTTATCTTGTTACAGATAAAACTGTAGCTACTTACCTTCTTCTAATTTCTTTTTTATAAATATCATATAACTACGTTGAAATGAAATATTGGAAAAATCCTATCGAAGATTATCCACGAGTACTGCATCCAGCTCGATAACGAAATTTGAACCTTTTGGAGAATTATCTTCTACCCATACCTTACCACCATATCGATCAATTGTTTTCCTGACAATAAACATGCCAAAGCCGGTATGACCTGTTTCCCCATATTTGAAACCTTCATCAAAAACACGCGGTTTAACATCCTCTGGAATTCCAATCCCATCATCTGCAAATTCAATTCTACAAACATTATCATCTTGCATAATACTAACATCTATTTGGCTGGATCTGCCATGGACTATAGCGTTGCTTATGATATTGTCAACAACAGAATTAAATGCTGCATCTGCCTTTATGAGACAGTCACCATTGACAGATGAAGATACATCATACTTTCCAAGCGAATTTAAGACAAGATCTTTAACATTAAAAAAATCAAGGTCTTCATTCGGCGATGTTGTCAAATCGAGATCATGCATGTTCCTTATTAGTGAAACACCTTTATCAGCAGCTTTTTTTGCCATGATGATAAATTGTACATCGTCAGAATTTGAATACATATCAAGTGCTGAGGTAACAATTTGCAAGCTATTGGCGATATCATGCCTCAAAATACGATTTGTAGTTCGAAGCATATCAGCAATTTCCACATACTTTTTCCTGGACTCTGATATCTCCTGGTAACGTCTGATACTTAATAATGTAAGACTGGATGCCTTTGCTATATCAAGAGCAATGCTAAGATATTCTTCCATATGCTCAGGATGGGCAATATCAGAAACCTCCACCATACCCAATAAACCATCCGTGGTAGAAATCTTTACACAAAAGCTATTTCCTTTATTGAAGGTTAAATAATTAGCATCAGAATTTCTGAACGAGTTAATTAATTCCTCACCCATAAAAGATGATTTATAAATATCATCAACATCCTCAACTAAAGAATGATACAATACAGACTTAGGTGCGAACATTAGTTCATATAACTTACAAATGGAAGCTACTGCATCAGAAGTATTTGAAACATCCGCCATTTTTCTAATAAAATCAAGTGACATAGCATATGATGCTGCTTTCTTATTTGATTCTCTCAATAAAGATTGCTTTTTTTCAACACTCCAAAGCAAAATTATATTTTCAAGGGCCAATGAAAAATGATCCATATTGACATTTAGTATTTCAAATGGAAGGCCAGTGAACTTTGAAAACTCAGCCACTTTCCCATATACATCAACATAAAAGCCCGTATCCACAACAAGAATTGAAGAATAATTTTGAGAAAAGAATGATTGTGGTTCCACACCATAAACACTAAAATCCAGAATATTTTCCCGCCAATTATCCACCCAGGAAGATAAGACGATAAAATCACATGCTTCTAAATTCTCTTTCAGAATATCAAAGCCAACAAACATCCCACAGACATTTTCAACTGTATGAATGCTCACAGAGCCTGTAAAATCATTTTTAAGCATTTGTTGAGGATAGGATCCTTCAAACAGAATCAAGATATCATTGTCACAATTCATTCCAGCTATAATTTCAGGGATCGTTTCGGAATTCGAGCTCATCGACGACTCAGAAGAATAAAATAAAGATTTTATGCCCTTAAATCGATCATCTCGGAAAACATACTCCACTTCACGTGTTATGAATTCAGGCAAGAAAAAGTACATATCATATATCATTGGAACCTCAAAGATATTTTCCAAATTTTCGAACTGAATTCGAAATACTCAGCAGTACATCCTCTGAAACCTGATAAGGAATTTCACCGTGGTTATCCGACATGATATAACCTCCGCCTTTTGCAGCTTTTTCTATGGCATCTTTGACTTTTGATTCAGCATCCTGTTGAGTCCAGCGTATCATCTCAATACCATTCAGATTTCCAAGAACAGACATCTTTCCAGCACATGCTGACTTAACTTCCGCCAGATCTTCCAGCACACTGGTACAAACGACCGCTGATCCGGTTTCTGCAATATCATCAATAATAGGCAGACATCTTCCTGAAGCCATATGAGTTGCAACTGGTGCCTTTATCTCTGAAATAGTCTTTTGGGCAACTTTAAAACCGGTTTTCCTGTAAAGTTCAGGAGGGATTATAGTTGAAGAAGAAACAGGATCGAAATAGCAAATCACCGTTGCACCGGCTTGCACTTGAAGGTTAGCCCACTGCACACTGAATTTTTTGTTGACCTTCATTAACTCGCTAAAAATGTCAGGCTCACCGTAGATCAGGTCAAGATATTCACCAAATCCCATTTGCATAACAGGAAGAGAGAACGGAGACATTACAACACCTACAATTGGAATATCCTCCCCAGCATGCTCTTTTAGTATCCTTGTAGTTTCAAGGACCATACCCATCCCGGAGGATTCAAGCACATCCGGTGCTTCTAGTGAGAGAACATCACCAAAATCATCAATAATTGGTCTGCCAGAATTTGGAGGGGCATTATCAAAATAAATAGACTCACTCCCCCACGCTTCAAGTTCCAGAGCAGCATAATAGAATGGATAAAGACAATCGTGTTTGTATTTTTGCTGCATAGACAACTGAGCATTAGCAACAAGTTCAGGTTTTGAAAAATATTCTTTAATTGACACATGGGACTCTTTGGCACCATAGATGGTCAACATATGGAAAAGTGGAACCCTATCAGGCTCTTTAAAGCTCAGAGCTGCAAGCACACGCTCCATTGAAGTCATTTCATCACTCATTCAACCACCCCCGTTAATTCATATACTTTGGACAGTGCCTCTGTTGCATCAAGTGCCATGGCATCTGCACCCACTTGCTTCCATAACTCATCATCAAACAAAAACGGAGCACCACCTACTATGATATTGGTGCTGATTCCAGTTTCATTAAAACAATTTCGTAAACTTTTAACTTCATAAGCAAAGTTGAGCATCAGGGTTGAAACCAGCAAAACTTCAATAGCATCTTTTACAACATTAGTAGCAAGCTCATCTACTGGTATTGCACCATAATCAAAAATACTAAATCCACTCGCCTTCAGACATGAAGCAACTATCTGTTTTCCAAGCATATGTTGGTCACCCAGGGTTGCAACACCCAGCACGGGCATATCCCTTCTTTTTGGACTTTCAGGCGGAAGAATCGAATTTACTATTTCTTCACATATATTGCTGGCCATGTACTCCTGAGACAAAGCAATGCTACCGACTTCCCATTCCTTACCTATATTTTCAAGTGCAGGCATCATTATTTGCTGAATTAACTGAAAAGCATTGTCTCCAGTAAATTCATCTTGTATCAGCCGTTTTGCAGCAACCTTGTTCAAAGAAAGCAAGTATTGTTTGAATTGTGAAGATAAAGTAGTATATAGAACCATAAATTATACCCTTGATATATATAATAAATTTAAGCTGCTTCAATAAAAAGATAACTATTGAATAGCCATTAGAATCTGAATTTCTTGAATATTTATTAGATGTTTAAAATTAATAAACACTCAAATAAAAGTTCAATTAGATAAATTATTAAGAAGCTGAAGTATCTGGACAATGTACAACAATTTACTATTATTAGGATTCAATAATTACATCATAAACTCTGAACATTACTTCTGTTGCGTCAGCGGCCATTGAATCAGCACCTAATTTTTTCCACAGAGTATCATCAAGTAAAAATGGAGCGCCACCAGCTATTATTTTAGTGCTGATACCTTCTTCGCTAAAACGATCCTTCAGATCTTTAACCTTATAAGCAAAATCAGGCATTCTGGTTGAAGTCAGAACGATATCAATTCCATCCTCCTGCACTTTACTTACAACATCCTCCACAAGCATATTTCCGTAATCAAATATATTGAATCCAGCTGCTTTCATAAATGAGATTACAATTTGCTTACCAAGCAGGAACTCATCTCCCAGTGTTGTGATGGCCGACGTTGGCATAGCTTTTCTTTCAGGGCTTTGAAGAGGGAGTATTGAGTTTACAATTTCTTCACATGCATTGTTAGCCTTGAGTTCATGAGATAAAGGGATTGTACCATCTTTCCAGCTTAACTCTATGCTCCTGAGAGCAGGCATGATTATTTCGCGGATTAATTGAATAGCATTGTTTCCGGTAAACTCATTTTGTACCATTTTGTTTGCAGATTCTTTATCCATAGAAAGTAAGTGTTGCTCAAATTGTAAAGATAAAGCATTTTTTGTGACCATTGTGTTATTTACCCCCGCCATTGATAGAAGATAAATTCGGAACTATTTCAATATATAGATAACTACATTGACTCAATGTTAGATACTATTAGGAAACATCACCACAAACAGCGCAATCATCTCTTTTAGATATCCTGAGAGATTCTGATTCGGTAGAGAGACCATCCCATATCAATAATTTATTTGTCATTAATTTGCCAATACCAAGAATGTATTTTATCACTTCATTTGCCTGCATCATAGCAACTATACCAGCCGTAACACCAACAACCGGAAAAAGCTCGCTTTTTGGAGGACTTGGAAAAATGCAATTCATGCAGGGAGTTTTACCTGGAATTATAGTTGTAAGCTGACCATTGAAGCCGCTTATTGCTCCATGAAAAAGAGGTATCTTCTTTTTGTGGGCAACAAGGTTTAAAAGATAACGGATCGGATAATTATCCATTGCATCTACTATCAGGTCTGCATCACCCACCAGATCAAAAACATTGGATTCATCAATTGTAGTAGAAACGACCTCTATATTGACTTCTGAGTTTATTGCAGATAGTTTTTCTTCTGCTGAAAGTACTTTTTCTTTCCCCACATCCTTTTCCCAATGTAACACCTGGCGATTGAGATTGCTTGTATCAACTACGTCTTTATCTACAAGCTTGATAGAGCCGATTCCTGCAACTGCCAAATATAATGCCACAGGACAACCTAGTCCCCCTGCACCAGCAATAAATACCCGGGAACTTTTCAGTTTTTCCTGACCATCTTCACCAAAAAGCATGGTCTGCCGTGCATAGCGTTCCAACTCATCCTCACTTAGCATATAGCTCACTTGATCAACAAGACAGAAAAGCTTAATCCTCTAAAAACAGAACTTAGCCACCAAAGACAACCTGAATTATCCGAATTTCATCATCATCCTCAAGAATACAGTCTTCAGGGATAACTTCTGAATTCCTTACCACAAGAACTTCACTCATACTTATATCCAGATCATCTAACAAGACTTCCAGTAAAATGGAATCAACACTTTTACCTTTGAGCTCACCATCTGGCATTGTAATTTTCATAGTGCTACCTTAACTTAGCTACAGTTGCGCCAGATATAAGATTAACGCCGTTAACAGCTGATGAGACTTAAATAAAGCCATGAAATAGAAAATAGTACATAAAATGCAAGTATATAGGATCAATAGATAATTAAACACTACGTAAACCATTTGCCAATATCTTATCAGGAAGAAACACCAGGATTACCTACGGTGTGGGCCACCATACATTTAGAGCTCTTATTCCCTCAATTGCTTAAATTGCTCTTTTTTACTTCGCTGTCCCACACCCATAACCCCACCAGGTTTATCTTGAAAGCAGATCCATATCTGCATCAAATTAATCTTTAATAAAAGATATCAATCAGCAGTCAATATCATTAATGGGCCTGTAGTGTAGTGGATATCACTTTAGCCTCCGGAGCTTAGAACCCGGGTTCGATTCCCGACAGGCCCGTAATTATTGTTCTAAATAGATTCAGCTAGTGCTTAAACAAGCAAAATCTGGCATTGAAGAGTAATCTGCAGCTGTTGAAGAGCAAAGTGAGTCCATGCAGGAATTTGCAAAAAGTTCACTTAAACTTCCAGCATGGCTTCCTAATTCAGGAGATTGTTTCAAACTATATTGGAAAATAAACTTAGAAGAAATATTTGCCTCTAATTTTCTTATTTTAATTCAATAAAACATTCCCAATTGTTGCGTCATCTACAAAAATATAGCTTAACTTAAAATCAATGAGCTCTTTTGGGCAATAGTATGAGTAAACGAGCTGGAATGAAAGGTAAACGGGATGAAGATAATTCAAACCCAAAGACTAACAGGAAAATTGCACTGATCCTGGGAATAATACTTGTACTGGCAGGCATTGCAGGAGTTTTCATTAATGAAGATGAAGATGACCAATCTGTTTCAGATAATGAAGTAGCAATCTATACCCCGGATGAGCCTGAATATGAAATTGAAGAAATGTCATTTACAAAAAACAGTGAGCAAAAGTCATTGCCTGCTATAGATGAAAGTGGATACAATGTGCTAATGGAAAAAAATCTTAGATGAGAATTAAGTTGATGTTCAAGTAGCATCAACAAAAAAAGTAAAATGTAAATTGAGAATCGAATCCTCATTTTGTAGATGTGCGTATGAAAGCCTGCCCACAGGGTGAATAAAATCCCTCTTCTTCCCTCCTTACGGAAGATTCATCGTAAGCGGTGAATGCTCTTAGTCGTGTACTATACTCATCTATTTGCTCAAGTTTTGGTCCTGTAACCATAATATTCCCTCTGGAAAGATCTATTATCCAAAAAACCTTACCAATTTTATAATATAATATTATAATATATAAAAATATGTATCATTGATCCAGAAAAACTAAATTCCCATAAAATACCTAATAATAAATACACAGCACATGATAAAGTAAAAATCAATGACTTGACTAATAACTTCCATAATATGAGTTGATCTAGATGGATAAATCAAAATTAAGAGGCGTTATTTTTGACATGGATAATACCCTTTTTGATTTTGTTGAAGCAAAAATGATCGCTTGCACAAGTGTTGTGAGACATATAAATGCGGGCGATCCTGAGGAATTGTTTAGCTATTTCCGCAGGGACAAATACGGGTTTGAAAACCTGGAAAACATAAGTGATTACCTGAATCACTATAATTTGTATTCACGAGAGGTATTTATTCAGTGTTGCGGCATCTACAGAAGAGAGAAGGTCAATAATATCAAATTGTACCCTGAAGTTAGAAACACGATGTTGAAGCTTAAAAATATGGGATTGATACTTGGATTACTTACTGATGCAGATATGGATAACACAGTATCCAGAATAAAAAAAGTAAGATTATGCAACTATTTTAAATCCTTTTTCACACATGATATAACAGGAGAAAAAAAGCCGTCTCATATTCCATTTAACTATGCATTGAATTCAATGAACTTGCATCCCCATGAAACCCTTTTTGTAGGCGACAGTTTGAGAAGGGATATTATGCCTTCAAAGCAAATTGGAATGACCACAGCCTATGCCAAATATGGGGACAAGAATTCTTCCAGAGATAGAGTTCAAACCGACGAGCCTGATTTTGTACTGAATGATTTTAAACATATAATTGATATTATACTGACAGAAAATGAACCTGAACAAGAAAGAATATGATGTTGTTGTTGTGGGTGCCGGACCTATTGGTTCTACAGCTGCAAGATACGCTGCAAAGAACGGGGCTTCCGTACTCATGGTAGAGGACCATGGATCCATAGGTTCACCTGTAGGATGTACAGGGCTTTTAAGCACAAGAGCATTGTCAGAATGTGATGTGGAGCCATCCGAAACTTTTGTGCTTAACAAAGTACGAGGTGCTTTTGTACACCCCATGAATGGAGAAGAACTTCCAATTGACGGAAAAGAGACAAAAGCATATGTTGTTTCCAGAAAGATCTTTGACCGCACCCTTGCAAATATGGCAGCAAAGGAAGGTGTCGAAATATCACTCAAGACAAGAGCTACAGGTATTGAGAAAAACATCAGAGAACAATATGTTCAGATAACCCAGGAAGGGGTTGAGCGAAAGATACGAACAAAGGTGATTATCGCTGCTGATGGAGTGCGTAGTAATATCGCAAAAATAGCGGGCCTTGGCCAGGTTGATAAAGTACTTTCAGGAATACAGATAGAAGGAGCGTACCAATCCCATGATACAGATTTTGTAGAGTTGTTTGTAGGCTCACAGGCTCCAGGATTCTTTGCATGGACAGTACCTGTAAGTGAAGAGATATCGCGAATAGGGATTGCCATTGATGCAGGGCAGAAATCTGCTCAGGAATGTCTTGAGAATCTCCTAAAAACAAACAAACATCTGTCTTCCCGCTATAATGGTGGAAATCTTGACATTGTAATGGGAGGAATACCAATTGGACCCCTTGATAATACGTACTCTGACGGAGTGCTCATAGTAGGTGATGCTGCCGGACAGGTTAAACCTACATCAGGCGGGGGCATATATACCGGTGCAATATGTGCTAAAATCGCCGGAGAAGTTGCTGCCATGGCTGCATTGGAAAATGATACAACTGCTATGCGTCTTTCTGAATATGATCGAAGGTGGCGTGCTGAGATTGGAAAAGAACTTGCATTGGGAATGAGAATTCACAAATTCATCGGTGGACTGAAGGACGAGGAGATGGATGAGCTTATTAATTCCATGAATGAACCTCAGATACTTGATACAATTACCATATATGGAGATATGGACCATCCATCAATTCTTATAAAAAAACTATTGAACCCTGCAAATTCCAGAAGTCTATTCAGAATATTCCGGGCATTTGCAAAATCAGTACTATGACCTGATGTGAAATTATCAGTAAATACTGACACCTTTTACAGAATCCAGCGCCAGAAGTTCTTCAACTATGCTTCCCGGAACCTTAGAATCGGTAATTATGGTCAATCTCGGTTCGCTTGTGAAGAATGGATCATCGGAAACAGCTTGCCTGATGCTTATATTATGATCTGTGACAACTGTGGATACTTTAGACAGTATGCCTGTACTTGTTGCGTTGTCGGGTGTAATGATTATAACACCAAGACCCAATAAAGGAGCCACTTCAGGAAGGAATGGAATAGATTGCACATTCTGGAATATCTTTCTTAGAAGCTCATCGGAAATTATTGTTTCCGTGGTGGAATCCACGACTCTGCGGTCCACACCGGCTTCTTTGGCAAGCTGAGTATGTGCTATCTCGATCTTACCGGAAGTTACTTTTCCGTCATCATTGACCTGAAAACCACGCTCGAAAAGAACTCTCAGGACCTTTTGCTGAGCAGGATGCTTTTCAAATTTTTGAAGTAGTACACTCCACATATACATCATGTAACCATTTCAAAATATAAAGATTTACGGTTCTGCTTCCCATCTTAGAAAAAATCAGTAGCACCTTAAATACCAAACAAAGAAAAGCATTTTAAGGATTAAAGCATCTAGTAAATACACAATAATTATCATTTAGCTAATAACTTACCCGAAATAGGGCATGGCGCGTTTAGATATCAGAATGCTTTAACCTTTCTAGGATGAAATCAGCGCATTTCGGGATATTATAAATCCAAGGAGGATATGGAATGAAAGAGTATAGAGATTATGATGACCTTCCAAAGATCAAGTTACCACTGGATCAGGAGGTATCTATTAGTGACAGTACAATACGTGATGGGGCACAGATGCCTGGAATTGTAATGAAAAGCAGCCACAAGATCCAGATCTATGAATATTTACACCAGATCGGAATTGAGAAACTGGAATCCTTCGTTTATAATGAGAGAGATAGAAAAGCCATTAAGTTGATGCTGGACAGAGGATATGAATTCCCTGAAGTGACTGGTTGGGCAAGGGCTAATCCAAAAGATATCGACACAGTACTCAGTGTTGACGGAATTGAGGAAACTGGGATATTGATGTCTGTTTCCGACCCACATATTTTTGATAAGATGGGACTTGAAAGCCGTGAAGCTGCAGAAGAGAAATACCTTACTGCGCTCCAGTATGCAGTGGATCATGGTCTTAGGACCAGGGCACATATTGAGGACATGACGCGTGCCGACAATTATGGATTTGTGTATCCTCTTGTGGAAAAGATACTTGATATCGACCCGGAATGTACCATCAGGATATGTGACACCATTGGATTCGGAGTTCCATTTTCAAGTGTGGATGAACCATTTGGAATACCTGCAATTACTAAATACCTTATCGATGAACTGGGTGCAAAGAACATTGAAACACACTGCCATGACGACTTTGGCCTTGCTGTTGCAAACTCCCTTGCAGGATACTGGTATGGAGCTAACTGGTCAAATGTAACTTTCCTTGGAATTGGTGAGAGAGCAGGTAATGCAGAAATGGAAAAGCTTCTTCTTTTCCTTTCAAGGCGTATTGAAGGATTTGACAAGTATAAACTTGATTCCATCATCGAATTCTCAAACTTCATGCAGAAAGAGATTGGTATAAGAGTACCAAGAAATAAATCTGTAGTAGGTAAGAATGTATTTGCTCATGAATCGGGAATCCATGCAGCAGGGGTGCTGAAAAACCCATTTACTTACGAACCTTACCCACCTGAAGTTGTTGGCGGAGACAGGATATTCCTTGTGGGAGATTCATCCGGCATAGAAGTCCTCAGATACAAGGTCCAGGATGCATTGAACGAATTGATGGAAGTGAACATAGAGATTGGCAAGAACGACAAGCGCCTCAGAGCTATCCAGGATGATATACAAAAATTGTACAATTCAGAGAAAAGAGTTTCATGTATTTCCGACGAAGAGATAATGGCCTATGTCAAAAAATATTTTTTCTTTCAAAAAATCGTAGAGAAGCAAATGAACCGCCCTGTGGAAGAAGATGAACGCAGTGAAGACATACCTCAAGGGCCAGAATATGCAAAAGTTCGTATGCATGATACTGTAGAATAAAAATATACACGAGACTTAGTCTGAAATTGAGATGGTGGTTTATCCACCACAGTTCTTTTTTATTCAGGAATAATTCCTTCATTCCATAGCTTATTTCAACACATCTGCGATTAGCTCTTGCAGATCACAGTTATAAACTAAAGAGAGACCAATAGAGATTAAGTGGTCTGATGCCAAAAGTCTAGAAGAGAGAAATCCACATCACGAAAACTGACGGTTTCATGATAGAAGACACATCTGCACCCCAACCCAAACATAAACGGAAGCTTTAGCTCCCTGATCACATTGCTTTTTAGATACTAAAAAGCCCCGGGAGAAACCGGGGCTTTCCTTTTGTTCCCACAATAAAATCAAATAGGATCGATGATCCCATTCAAAGTCACACTCGGTCTCATGGCCTGGGATTTCAATTCCTCATCTGGAGCGTAGTAGCCTTTGAGATCCATAGCTTTGCCCTGAGATTCTAACAGCTCATTGGCAATCTTCTCTTCATTTTCCATCAGAGCTTTAGCTACAGGTTCAAAGGTCGCTTTTAATTCACTATCTTTCTTCTGATCAGCCAGAGCCTGAGCCCAATACATTGCCAGATAAAAATGAGATCCCCTGGTATCTATCTCATTTACTTTTCGGGAAGGGGATCTTCCGTTTTCCAGAACCAGCTCTGTCGCTTTATCCAATGTTTCTGCTAAAACCAGAGCTTTAGGATTATCAAAACTGTTGCCCAGATGCTCCAGAGAAGCAGCTAAGGCCAGGAATTCTCCCAGTGAATCCCAACGCAGGTGACCTTCCGATTCAAATTGCTGTGCGTGTTTTGGTGCCGAACCGCCGGCACCTGTCTCGAAAAGTCCACCGCCATCCATTAGGGGAACGATCGATAACATTTTCGCACTGGTTCCCACTTCCAAAATGGGAAAGAGGTCTGTCAGATAATCTCTCAAAACATTTCCAGTCACAGAGATTGTATCTTTGCCCTCTTTAATTCTCTCCAATGAAAACCTGGTTGCTTCAACGGGATCTTTGATAGATAGTTCCATGCCATCGGCATCATAATATTTTAAATATTTGTTCACTTTTTTAATGAGCTGTGAATCATGAGCTCTTTTCTCATCGAGCCAGAAGACTGCAGGATTACCTGTCGCTTTGGCTCGTTTAACGGCCAGCTTGATCCAGTCCTGAATGGGTGCGTCTTTCGCCTGACACATGCGGAAGATATCCCCTTCTTCAACCGGCTGTTCAATGAGTACATTATTGTTGTCATCGATAACCTGAACTTTTCCTGCACCAGTCATTTCAAAGGTCTTGTCATGTGAGCCATATTCTTCAGCTTTTTGCGCCATAAGGCCCACATTGGAAACGCTTCCCATTTTTGATGGATCAAAGGCACCGTTTTTTTGACAGAACTCAATAGTTTCCTGATACACTCCCGAATAAGAGCGGTCTGGAATTATGGCTTTCATATCTTTCAGATTCCCATCTGGTCCCCACATGCAGCCTGATGATCGGATTGCTGCAGGCATGGAAGCGTCGATGATAACATCGCTGGGAACATGGAGATTGGTAATTCCCTTATCGGAGTTAACCATAGCCAATGCCGGTCTTTTGGCATACAAAGCTTCTATATCTGCTTTGATCTCAGCCTGTTTGTCTTCAGGCAGATCTTGGATCATTGTATAGAGATAGCCCAGTCCGTGGTTTGGATCTACACCCAATTCTGAAAGCAGATCACCATATTTATCAAATATCTCTTTAAAGAAGACCTTTACCACATGACCGAAGATAATAGGGTCTGAAACTTTCATCATTGTCGCTTTCAAATGAACGGAGAATAAGACATCTTTAGCCTTGGCATCTTCTATCTGTTCAGCCAGAAATGCCTGAAGCGCTTTTTTGTTCATAACGGCTGCATCAATGATCTCTCCGGTCTGAAGAGGAGCTTTGTCTTTTAATAGTGTTTTATTACCAGCGTCATCTGTAAAGAAAATTCTGAAATTGGTAGCCTCTTCAGTTTCAACAGATTTCTCACTGCCGTAAAAATCTCCGCTGCTCATGCTGGCTACATGGGATCTGGAATCGGAATTCCATTCTCCCATGGAGTGGGGATGTTTTTTCGCATAATTTTTTACAGCTTTAGGAGCTCTGCGGTCAGAATTCCCTTCTCTAAGTACAGGGTTAACAGCACTGCCCTTAACAATATCGAACTTCGCTTTGATCGTCTTTTCTTCATCATTAGAAGGATCTTCGGGGTAATCGGGCAGATCATATCCCTGAGCCTGGAGTTCTGCGACTGCCGCTTTGATCTGGGGAATTGAAGCGCTGATATTGGGTAGTTTGATAATGTTGGCTTCCGGAGTTAAGACCATCTCTCCCAATTCGGAAAGGGCATCGGAGATCTTCTGGTCCTCTGTCATTCTTTCGGGGAACTGGGCAATGATCCTTCCAGCCAGAGAGATATCCCTGGTTTCCATAGTGATCCTGGCGTTTTTCACATAAGCCTGCACAATAGGAAGGAGCGAACTGGTTGCCAAAGCCGGAGCTTCATCGGTTTTCGTATAAATGATTGTCGATTTCTGTACCATGTTAATCCTTTTCTGTGTAAATTAATAACATTTTATCGAATCGAAGCCTTTATTCTATATAAAGAGAAATTGCTTTATAAACGACTACATAATATATATGTCATACCCAGCAACAATCAACTTAAATTTTAAATGTTAGTCCAGTAGCATTTTAGATAATAATAGCATATACCAAAGTATGATACCAAAAATTCCAATTACAGATGAACACATGCACATCGATCCACGTGCAAAGGGACTCAAAGCAGTTAAGGAGTTCCAGAATACTGGTGGAACACATATTTTTCTTGTCATGAAACCAAGCTGGACAATTGGAGTGAATGTTAGCAAGGCAGAGGATCACATTAAGGTTTTTGAAGAAACAATTGACATCTCCCGACAGATCAATGAAACGGGAGTTACATCTTTTCCGGTCCTTGGCGTGCATCCGGCAGAGCTAACAAAGCTTACGGAAAACATGGAGCTGAAAAAAGCTGTTGATATAATGAAAGGCGGACTTGATATCGCTGCCAGATATGTGGAACGCGGACATGCAGTGGGACTTAAGAGTGGAAGGCCACACTACCCGGTCAGTGAAGATGTATGGGATGCCTCCAATGAGATAATGGAATATGCATTCACACATGCAGCAGACCTTGATTGCGCCATCCAGTTACATACGGAAAGCGTGGAAGAACCAGAGCTTGTAGACATAGCAGAGCGTGCTAAAAGAACAGGCATCAAAATGCAGCGTGTCGTAAAACATTACGCACCACCACTTGTGAATGTATGTGAAAAACTTGGAATTATGCCAGGTGTCCTTGCAGGAAAAGGAGTCATTGAAGAAGCGCTGGAGCAGGGAACACGCTTTATGCTTGAGACTGATTACATTGACGATGTGGACAGGCCGGGAGCTGTACTTGGACCTAAAACAATTCCTCGTAAAACCCTCAAGCTTGTTGAACAATATGGAGAAGAACCTTTCTGGAAGATCCATAAGAAAAATCCTGAAATGGTCTACGATGTGGACATTGAACTATAGTCAAATATCTGGCATTATGCAATAAGCAGCATATAGATATCCATAACATTCGTACCTGTTGGACCTGTTATTAAAAGATCGTTTATTTCTTTGAAGTATGAATTGGAATTATTGTTCCGAAGCATAATACGGGCATCCAAACCGATCTCTTTTCCATCTTTTAGAGTTTCGCCATCAGCGAAAGCACCAGATGCATCTGATTCACCATCATTACCATCAGTAGCTGCCGAAAGCATTAGAACACCCCGAATACCTGTGGCTTCTATGCCAAATGATAAGGCCAGTTCCTGGCAACGGCCTCCTTTGCCTGTTCCATTTATGGTCACGGTCGTTTCACCACCGGCAAGGATACAGGCAGGAAGAGGAATTGGACCACCTTTTGACCGTTCTTCCTTTGCTATTGAAGAAAATACCTTCGCAATTTCTCTGGCCTCACCCACAAGCGAAGATGTCAATATCAATGTGTTATACCCAAATTCTGAAGCTTTTGATCCAGCCTTACTTAAGGCAAGTGAATTGTTGCCCACAAGATAATGAAAAGCTTTCTCAAATATAGGAGCGGAAGATTTAGGGGTCTCTTCACATATACCATCCAGGCCGTCTTCGATCAAACCCTGGACCGCAGGAGAGATTTTTAATTCATACCTATTGACTATTTCCTGGAAATCCCCGAAAGTAGAACTATCAGGCAGAGTTGGACCAGAAGCGACCACATTAAGAGAATCACCTACCACATCAGACAGGATCAAACTTATTGATTCTGAAGGATAGGAAAGTTTAGCCAGACCTCCGCCTTTAACTGCAGAAAGATGTTTTCTTACTGTATTCAGTTCTTCTATAGTTGCCCCGGATCTGAGGAGATCATCAGTCAGTTTTACAATATCTGACACCGAGATATCTTTACGTGGAAGAGTAAGTAAAGCCGAGCCCCCGCCTGAGATTAAAAATACTACAAGGTCATTCTTTCCACTTTTTTCGAGCATATCACGTACTTTTATTCCAGCTATTACTCCATTTTCATCAGGTAGCGGATGACCTGCTTCAAGCACATCAACGTTGTTTAAAGTACCACCAAAACCATATTTTGTGATCACAATACCATCGGAAATATGATCAGCCAAAATAGAATCGATAGCCTGAGCCATTGGAACTGCAGCTTTACCAAATGCTATCAGATTAATATTTTCATAAGAGGAAAGATCGTAGGTTCGGCCATCGATCAATAGAACATTATTTTTGCGGGATACTGCATTAAAAATACATGAAGAGGAGTCTACAGCAGATAGAGCACTTTGATATATCTCAGACGCATCAGATCTTAATTTTTCACGCATTGTTTATCCAGCATTACTTCCAGAGCAAACACATATCATTAAATTAAAAAATATAAGGCTAAGATAATGAAAAGCCTTTTCAATTCTAATTTATTCTTCAGGGATCAAGATCCATGCAAGAATATATAGAAGCAAACCAGTACCAAAGCCGAAAATAGATAATGCCCATAAAAGCCTGACTATAACCGGATCTATGCCCAGATAATCGCCAAGTCCGCCACATACACCAGCAATCAATCTGTTATTTTTAGATCTTCTTAATTGTTTATCCATATTTATCACTTTATTATATGTATGCATATTAATACAATCTTGTTGCAATTGATTTTATTTGCTATTAATCTTTTGTGCAATAACCAAATTACAGATCTTTTGATTTTAGAGTTGACACATTTTACAATCTGAGCTTCCACATTCCGGATTATCAAACTGCCATTTTAGGCCCCAGTTCTTGATCCTGTCGATAATATTGAGAAACTCCTCTCCGCTTTCAGTGAGAGAATATTGTGATTTAACAGGTACAGAGGATTTGTCCACTTCCTTTTTAACAAGACCCTGCTTTTCCAGTTCTTTAAGTCTGATGGAAAGGGTTTTGGGAGTAACATCTTCCAGCTTGTTCTTCAGCTCATTAAACCTCGTGGTTTTCTCTTCACCTTTATACAACTCAAGAAGAATACAAAGTGCCCATTTTTTACCTATAATATCGACCGTTTTATAGATGGTACAATCTTTCATAGTATCAGTTTGGAAACTAACCAATATATAAGTTAGTATCAATAATATATCACTTGTATCAAATTAGTTTTTTCAAACGTGGAGGAAAGAATATGGCAAAAGACTTACTAGAAAAGGGAGCAATTCTGCAGAGAGATCAGGAAACATATGCAATTGCACCACATTTACCTGGTGGAATTGTTGACGCTGCAACACTTAGCAAAATCGCAGAAGTTGCCACAAAATACGAAGCTGCAACATTAAAAGTAACCTCATCCCAGAGAGTTGCTATTGTAGGATTAAAAGAAGAAGACATAGACAGTGCATGGGAAGAACTTGGTATCAAGCCAGGTGCTGCGATCGGACTTTGTGTAAGAAGTGTAAAGATCTGCCCAGGTACAACATTCTGTAAACGCGGACAGCAAGATGCTGTAGGCCTTGGTCTTAAGCTCGATGAGAAATATCACGGAATGGAACTTCCATGCAAATTCAAGATGGCTATTTCTGGATGTATGAACTCATGCTCAGAACCAGCAGTTAAGGACATCGGAATCATGGGTGCTCCAAAAGGATACACTGTGATGGTTGGTGGAAATGCAGCAATCAAACCAAGACTTGCTGATGTCATTGCAGATGAACTGGATGAAAATGAAGTAATGGAACTTACCGACAAGATCATCAATTTCACCAAGAAGAACGGTTCAAAGCACCGCCTTGGAAGAGTCATCAATGAGATGGGTCTTGACAAGTTCAAAAAAGAGATCGGATTATAAACAAAATTATTTTTGATAAGGGGACATTCCCCTTCTTATTTTAGAAAAACGGAGTTGATACTATCGGAGATGTTGAAGAAATTACCAGGATAGCTGTTGTAAGATGTGATGTCGTATCTGAAGCATGTCCGGGTATCGGCTGTTTTAAAGCATTCAATAAAAGAACCGTACAATTCAAAGATTACGATGAGAATACCGAAATGATAGCATTCTTCACATGTGGAGGATGTTCAGGTCGCAGAGTTTACCGCCTGGTGAAGTCACTGAAAAAACACGATGCTGATATAGTCCACTTAAGCTCCTGCATGCAAATGCAAAACTATCCAAAATGTCCTCACATTGACGAAATAAAGAAAACGATAACTGATGCGGGGATGGAAATTGTTGAAGGAACCCATCATTAAAAACAACAGGAGATAAAAATATGGCTCAAAGAATGATAGTTAAAATTGACGAAGAGAAGTGTACAGGATGTGGAAAATGTGTATCTCCCTGTGCTGAAGGTGCAATACAGATCATCGATGGCAAGGCAAAGGTCGTTGCTGAAGAACTCTGTGATGGAATGGGATTCTGTCTTGGTGTCTGCCCGGAAGATGCTATTACAATAGAGAAAAGAGAAGCTGTACCTTTTGACCTTCGAAAAGCAGAAGCTCAGCCAAAGACAACTGATGTTTCTATCAAGTGTTTCAGCTGCGGTTGCGGAGAAGATAAAGGATACCTCATGCCAATGAGACATAAAATGGAAAGTCTCTGGGTTTGTACACGCTGCCTTCCACGCCTGATACACGGATGAATTAACAATGCCACTCAATATCGAACTAAGAGATGTCGTAGATCATCTCTGCGACTATACGTTTAATTTCCACTGGCATGAACAGGCTCTGGACCCTGATTCGGTGATACCCTCACAAAAAGGAACGGAATATAGTTATAGGGATCTTGTAAATGCATTGAAGAAAGGAGATTTCGTGCACATCAAGGGTGATGTGGGTAAGAACTTTGCGTATAGCTTCGGAGCTGATCTGGAACATTTTGGCGGAAGTGGAGATATTGAAAGGGCAGGTAGAATAATTGTTGATGGTAATTTAGGTCCTGAAGCTGCAATGGGAATGGTCTCAGGAGCAATATATGTTGCAGGCAGGATTGCAGAGCCATTGGGGAATATTGTTGAAGTGATATCTGACATGGAATCTTACAGAAAATTCCGCTCAATTACAGACATTGTATGCAATGGACTTGGAAATGATACATTGCTTGGAAACAAGTTAAATGAAAAAGAAAGAACAATGGTGATAGATGACGGAATAATTCGTGGAACGATTGCTGCACGCTGCAATAAATTCTTCAAGATCACTGTAAACGGCGATGTATACAATGGAACAGGAGTGCTCATGCGAGACGGTACTGTCATTGTAAATGGAAATGCAGGTATGAACACAGGAGCCCATTTAGACGGCGGCACTGTAGTTATCCATGGAAATACAGGAGAGTTTGCAGGTGCTTATATGAAAAATGGCACACTGGCATTTATTAATGCTAAAGGACATATTGGCGCTGAAATGACCGGAGGCATAATTTACTCCAAGAATAAGGTCAAAGCTAATCCACCAATTGAAAAAAGCAGAATGAAAGGTGAAGATAGTACACTGATCAGGAAGCTTATGGATGTTGGACGCGTTGAATCAATGATCTACAATAAATACGAGATTGGAGAAGAAAAAGATAAATATGCAGAGGTCCGTATGCGTGACGGTTCAGTAATTATGAGAAAGCTAGATTAGGCTTTCCCATAAGCAATTTCATTATAAGTTCTATTTTGCTTAATTCTATTTAGCTCTATTTTATTTCCAGGAATTTTAGCATATTTGTACCACCAGCCCTTCCGTGTCCGGTGGACTGCCCACGCGTTAATATGACCATGTCTCCCTTTTGGGCTACTCCCATATCTTTCAGAAAATCTACAGAGTTGCATTCCCAATTCTCGACATCCACATCCACGTATATAGGATATACTGCATACTGCAAAGCAAGCCGCTCACATGTTTCAGGATAACGACTGAATGCGAATATCCACTTATCAGGCCTAAAGCGGGAAATACTTCGCGGAGTTTTTCCAGATACGGTTGGAGTTACCACGAATTTTATAGGAAGAGACCAGAGTGCATCATTCACCTGCATGGAGATCATATCCTCCACATCAGGATGACGCTTATTGATGGCTTTTTTCATGAGCTCGAGGCCAATCGTGGATTTGCCTCTCCATATTTCAGTTTCCTTAGCTATTTTTGCCATCATCTTTACAGTTTCAATGGGATACTTACCCACTGCAGTCTCTGCTGAAAGCATCACAGCATCCGTACCATCTATAATAGCATTTGCAACATCTGTGGCTTCAGCTCTTGTAGGACGGATATTCTCTATCATGGATTCAAGCATCTGGGTTGCGGTTATTACAGGCGTACATGCGATGTTAGCCTTGTGAATTATCTCTTTTTGAACAATTGGGACTTCCTGTATGGGTATTTCCACACCGAGATCTCCTCTGGCTATCATTACTGCATCGGTTTCCTGCAATATGGAATCAATGTTATTAACTGCCCTCTCGCGCTCGATCTTTGAAACAATGAAAACTTCTTTTCCTTTATCTGCTGCGTAATCCCTTACCTGGATAATATCTTCTTTTGACTCAATAAAAGATAAGCAGAATATATCAAGTCCTACCTCAAGTCCAAAATCAACGATCTCCAGATCCCTTCCGGTTATAGGATTTATGAATATTTTAGAACCAGGAAGATTCAGGCCTTTGTTAGAGTATAATGGACCACCTATAATGACATCACAAAAAACATCTTCTCCTTCGATATCATTGCACTGGAGCTGAATGAAACCGTCATTAAGATAAATTGATTTGTCAACTGACAGACTATCTGCAAGCTGATGATAATGAACGGGGATCAATGAATCTGTACTGTCAACATGTCTTGGTGTAAGAAGTACATTCTGACCTTTTTCCAGGATCATTGGTTCATCTTTGATAGTCCCGATCCTGATCTTAGGTCCTGGCAAGTCAGCCATGATAGCAACCACCATATCAAGCTCAGCAGAAACATCACGAATTCTCTTGATTACTTCACGGTGATGTTCCAGATCACCATGGGAAAAATTCAGTCTGGCAACATTCATGCCACTGATGATCAGCTCTTTTAATACTTCCTCTGAGGAGGACGCAGGGCCAATCGTACATACTATCTTGGTTTTATGGTCTGGTAATTGCATTTTCCCACCGGATAATACATTCAACCTTTTTCCTAATATAATTATGGAACTGCTCAAAAAATGCCATTCTTTGCAGTATATAAGCGGTTTTATATGCGGTTGAACTCAAAAAGGTTAATATAGATATAACTTGAAAATAATTAAAGGGGTTTAATAATGACAAATATAAAAAATGAACTCACAGATAATCAAAAACAGGAGCTTTCTGATATTTTTGGTCATGGTGTTAATTTCAGGGAGAGGGAAAGGAAATTCTATACCCATGATGTGGGAGCATTACCCTCACTTGTGAAAGGAATGCTTGGAAACACTACACCTGCTGCTGTTGTTAAAGTGAAAGATGAAGAAAAAGCCATAGAGCTTGTTAATTTTGCACGTAAGCATAAGATACCCATTGTACCAAGAGCCGGGGCATCTTCCGGATATGGAGGAATTATCCCCACTAATGGTGGAATAATTGCTGATGTAACTCCCATGAAGGAGATCATCAGTGTTGATAAAGAGAATATGAAGGCCACCGTTGGTGCTGGAATTATATGGTACCATCTTGAAACAAAACTTAACGAACAAGACCTTGCAGTCCAGGCAGTTCCTTCAAGTGCACTTTCTGCAACTGTTGGTGGCTGGCTTGCACAGAATGGTATAGGTCATGGAAGTTATGAATACGGCTGGTCCCAGGATACAATGGAATCAGCAAGGGTTGTTCTGCCAAACGGAGATGTGAAGGATATATCAGGAAAAGAACTTGATAAGATAATCGGCACCATGGGAACCACCGGCATAATCACGCAAGTCACCCTGAATCTGCGCAAATATGAGAAAACTGCTGCCATTTCTGCTGAATTCTCAGACCCTGCAAGAATGAAGGCAGCAATAAAGAAGGTAGCTGAAAAGAAGATACCAATCTGGTCCATTTCTTTCCTTAACCCCCAATGGGCTGAGATGAAGAACATCGCACCTTACAAAACACATTACGGGGAAACTGTGGAAGAACACAGACCCGAACTTCCAAAATCATATATCTGCAATTTTGCCTATCCTGAATCCAGGGATATAACTGCTCTTGAAGAAGCGATCAAAGAAGCTGGCGGAAAAGTTCTGCCACAGGAAATTGCAAATCATGAAACCCAGGAATGGTTCCGCTCTATGAAAGTAAAGAGGTTAGGTCCATCATTTATTCCGGCGGAAGTTGTAGTTCCTATCGATAAGATAGACACCATGTTCGATGAGATCCAGAAGAAGATAGGTTTGCCTGTACTTGTTGAGGGAATGGTTGCAAAGGGCGATGAAGCCGTTATGCTTTGTTTCATCCCACATTCTGAAAGATCATTCAAGTATAATCTTGCATTCCCTCTTGCTCTGAGCATTGTTAAAATGGCAGAGGAGAATGGCGGCAGGATATATTCATCGGGATTGTATTTTGCCAAGCAGGCAGAAAATGTCTTTGGAAAACGCTTGCCTGAAATTCAAAAGTTCAAGAAGGAGGTTGACCCTGACGGCATCATGAATCCAGAAACGCTTTCAGGAAAGACCATGATCAAGACAGGACTTTCCTTTGCGAAGGCCTTTGAACCCATAACGCGCAGTGTTGGTAATATGTCGGGTGCAGACAAAGCTGAGTTCAAGGACGAGAGGAAAATACCCGGAGACATTATCTCACATGCTTATACCTGCGCCCAATGTGGATATTGTGTGAGTGAGTGCGACCAGTACTACGGACGTGGCTGGGAATCACAATCACCACGTGGAAAATGGTTCTTCATCAAGGAGTATCTTGCCGGAAGAATGAAGCTCGACCAGGAGCAGGCAGATACATTCCTTGCGTGTACCACCTGTGAGATGTGTGATTACTACTGCCAGCTTGACCTGCCTATTGAGCGCTCATGGATGACACTGAGAGAAAATCTGGTGCAAAAGCGTGGTATGATGACCATTCCTCCGTTTGAGATCATGGCACAGAGTCTTGATAACCAGAGGAACATCTGGGCAAATTACAGGGTTGACAGGGACAAATGGATACCCGATGACATCAGGCCGAAGATCAAGGACAAAGCTGACATTGCTTACTTTGCCGGATGTACCGCATCTTTTGTGGAAAAGGACGTTGCGGAAGGTACTGTAAGACTGCTTGATGATGCAGGAATTGAGTTCACAACCCTTGGTGACAAGGAAGCATGCTGTGGAATTCCAATGCTTGTTGCCGGAAAGTGGGATGTGTTCGAGAGAATCCTGAAAATGAATGTTGCCAACATGCAGAAAGCAGGTGCCAAGACCGTTGTCACTTCATGTCCTGCATGTCTGCTTATGTGGAGGACAATCTATCCGCAGTGGGCGGAAAAACTGGGAATGGAATTTGACATTGAGGCAAAGCACTATTCCGAAGTGCTCGTGGATAAGCTGGATGTACTGAAACCCAAATTCAAGGTACCTTTGAACAAGACCATTGCATGGCATGACTCATGTCACCTCGGCAGAGCCGGTGCAGGTGTCTATGAGCCTCCAAGAGAACTGCTGAAAGCAATCCCGGGGGTCAAGTTCAAGGAGATGGAACATAATCGTGAAAAAGCCCTTTGCTGTGGTTCTGTTGTGACACTTATCGATGAGCCGAAGGTGGCCAGTAAGATCGGAAATGTCCGTTTGCAGGAAGCTGTGGACCAGGATGCTGATATCATGGCTGCACTCTGTCCATGCTGTATGGTGCAGTTCAGGATAGCTGCTAAAGAGAACAATGTGAACATGGAGATACAGGACCTTGGTGCCCTTGCAGCCCGAAGTCTCGGATACGACATCCCTGATACCACGAACGTGTCACTTGTTGCGTGGGCGACCTTTGACAAAATGATCGAACTCATGGAGCCCGAGAACATGACCGATATGATGGTTGAACTGTTGCCTGACATGATCGGAGCCATGCCTTCATACATGCAGGCCATGATGAAGACAGTGAAGTACGTACCCGGCATGGACGCGCTCATGAAACCAATGATGCCAAAGATGATGCCGCTGCTCATGCCATCCCTTATGCCAAAGGTAATGCCAAAGATGCTTGTTGCAGTGGAAAAGAGAGTCCCAATGCCGGATTATATGAAGGAACAGATGCCAGACCTCATGCCGGCTGCAATGGAAAATCTCATGCCTAACATGCTTCCGCAGATAGCACCACTGCTGACGCCGAAGATGATAGAATATATCAAAAATAATTGAAAGAGAGTAAAAGGCCATAGAGCCTTTTACGATTATTTTTTGATTCATTTTAATACACATAGTTGTCTTGATTAAAAATTTCCGATTAGTCAAAGTAATAGGAAATATTTTTCCGCAGCTTCTATTGATACGAGTAAAACCGATTTATATAAAGGAAAATGGCACATTTCCAGTCTGCCGTTGGAAATCGCAAAAAGTGTTACTTTGTACTTCAACTAACTAGTGATTTGGAGAGCGACTATATTTCAAAGTGTTTAGAAATATTGGCGACCAAACTTTTCCAAAATGAAAAGAAAACAGTGACTTTTAAGTAGCATTTGCTTTACTTGGCAGTTTAGACATATTGTAAAATATAGCTCTAACACCTAGATATAAAAGTAGTACAACAAAATCAAGTATATAGATAGAAAAGAGACATCTTTACCACCACCCTTTATAGATGTCCCCTTTCCAAAAGAATACCTTTCAAGGTATCTTATTCGATGAGCCACTCCATAGCCCGCAATAATATAGTTAGTACACAATTGCTTATATTTGTTTCTATTTTGTTGCACATTATACGTATGGATAGAAAAATCCAAATTAGCAGAATCTAATTTCTGATTAAATTATAGAAAAAGAAAAGCATTATTAGAGGCATGTTATTTGGGGAGTGGGGGTACATGTATAAAATACCCATTAGTTTACTTTTTACATTAATTTATGTTCAACTTCAATGGTCGTAAAGACTAAGTAGTTACGCATCATAATGCATAATAATATATAAAGTTTTCGCAGTTTAAATTTTGAAAATGAAAATTTTCAAGATATTCTTGATTATCTTGAAGAAAATGAATCTGAAAAAGCGGTAGTTCTTTTTGGCCGTCCTTATAATGCTTTTGTCTCTGAGGCTAATATGGGTATTCCTCATAAATTTGCTTCTCGCGGAGAGCTTATTTTACCCTATGATATGCTTCCTATAGAAGATATAGAAGTGACAGAAAGTATGTACTGGTCTATGGGACAGTATATTATGAAAGGTGCTGATTTTGTCAGTGAAAATCCTCAATTGTTTGGTGCTTATATAACTAATTTTAGCTGTGGCCCGGATTCCTTTTTATTAAATTATTTTAGAGATGAAAATGGAAGTAAACCATCATTAACTCTTGAACTTGATAGTCATACAGCTGATGCAGGTTTAAATACCAGAATTGAAGCTTTTTTAGATGTAGTTGATAGTTATCGGAAATTACAGGCAGATCAGGGAATTCCTGAAGAGGAAGAAAGTGAATTTCAAAAAGCAAGAATAGAATATGAAGATGAACCAATAATTTATGATTCAAAAGGAGAAAAATATTCGCTAGAAGATGACCATGTAAAACTACTCATTCCTTCTGTGGGAGGACATTTTAGTCACGTTTTATCTCTTCCCAGAGCGCTTTTGATACGGCTTCTCGCATTGTCATTCGTGCCATCTTAGTTTTCCTCGCTTTCCTGTGCCATTTCGTAACCCTTGTATTCGACAGGGGTCGGTTCTGCATAAATATCTTCGAACAGCGCCTCTGGTTCCGGGTTCGGGCTTGATTCTGCAAATTGGACCGCTTCTTCGATGATCTTTTCTGCTTCATCGTCCTGCGCATCCAGCTCTTTTTCAGTGGCGAT
>JAIPUR010000012.1 GCA_020055655.1 Methanosarcinaceae archaeon
CGGACGCTCCGACTGTCTAGTAACAACATAGGTGACCGCAAATCCGCAAGGACTCGTACGGTCACTGAATCCTGCCCAGTGCGGGTATCTGAACACCTCGTACAAGGGGACGAAGGACCCGTCAACGGCGGGGGTAACTATGACCCTCTTAAGGTAGCGTAGTACCTTGCCGCTTCAGTAGCGGCTTGCATGAATGGATCAACGAGAGCGCCACTGTCCCAACGTTGGGCCCGGTGAACTGTACGTTCCAGTGCGGAGTCTGGAGACCCCCAAGGGGAAGCGAAGACCCTATAGAGCTTTACTGCAGGCTGTCGCTGAGACGTGGTCGCTGATGTGCAGCATAGGTAGGAGCCGTTACACAGGTACCCGCGCTAGCGGGCCACCGAGGCAACATTGAAATACTACCCGTCAGTGACTGCGACTCTCACTCCGGGAGGAGGACACCGGTAGCCGGGCAGTTTGACTGGGGCGGTACGCGCTCGAAAAGATATCGAGCGCGCCCCAAGATTACCTCATCCGGGTCGGAAACCCGGAGAAGAGCGCAAGAGCAAAAGGTGGTCTGACAGTGTCCTTCCCAACGAGGGACGCTGACGCGAAAGCGTGGTCTAGCGAACCTATGAGCCTGCTTGATGCGGGCCATAGATGACAGAAAAGCTACCCTAGGGATAACAGAGTCGTCACCGGCAAGAGCACATATCGACCCGGCAGCTTGCTACCTCGATGTCGGTTCTTTCCATCCTGGCTGTGCAGCAGCAGCCAAGGGTGAGGTTGTTCGCCTATTAAAGGAGATCGTGAGCTGGGTTTAGACCGTCGTGAGACAGGTCGGTTACTATCTACTAGAGGTGTTAGTGGTCTGAAGGTAAGCTACTTTTAGTACGAGAGGAACAGAGTAGCGGCGCCACTGGTCGATCGGTTGTCTGACAAGGCAATGCCGAGTAGCTACGCGCTAAGGAATAAGAGCTGAATGCATCTAAGCTCGAAATCTGACCTAAAAAGAGACCGCACTAAGGATTCCGGTAGAAGACCGGTTTGATAGGGTCGGGATGTACGCACCAAGGCAACGAGGTGTTCAGTCCACGGCTACTAACCATCCGTACCTTTCTACTTTGCTTTGTCCGGGCGAAATCTGGTTATATGCATGCAATTATACACGAGTTCAATCCATCACTATAATCGTGAATGTGAGCTTGGCGGCCACAGCGGCGGGGCAATTCCTGTACCCATCCCGAACACAGAAGATAAGTCCGCCAGCGTTCCTTACTGTACTGAAGTATGAGAGTCTTCGGGAACTCTGGATCGCTGCCATCTCACTTTCACATTAATACCTTTTTTAACTAGTAATTATCAATAGAATAGTTTTACGTTTGTTTACACACATGTCAATGATATAGCTCGGTTGATGTGTATTTTATAAAACATTGTTAATATTTGCATGCTTGTATATTGATCCTTAGCCATGCATGTGTCATTTGCCAGACAAGTTTCATCCAGATCTAATAATCATAAAAGAATGAGGAATAAATAGTATATTCATTCCATCCTAACAACTATTCCCCGAAGAAGTCTTCCAAGTATATCAGAACCTGTAATTATTATCTTCTCAGGGTCTTCATCGTTCCAATAAATAATGAGGTCCTCATCAATAACATTATCTTCGGCATCCATTGGATATACCTTTAATTTATGCAGAATATCCCCTATTTTTCTATCTGGATTAGTAACTATCAGTGGCCTATGGCAGTATTTGTGCGGCTTGAACTCATTGTCTACTTGTAAAGCCCCTCTTAAAAATCCATCTGAATCAATAGCCATTCTAGGTTTTTCATCATCATCTATTACGATAATCCATTTTTTACCAGAAGCTGCTATTTTTTTCAGGAATACATCATCATTCTCTCCTGAAATATTCGGGAACATGGGCCATTCACTTTTAAACGGAAGCTTAATTATACTGCGTGTATCAAGAAGCGACCCTTCCTTTTTAATATTCAGATCATCGATTGCCAGAAAATTCAAAGCGCCAGTGGCTTCAAGCCTGTCAATATCTGATATTGCTGATTTCATATGTTTTTCGATCATTATGCGAAAAGACTTTTCTTTATAAAACTGTGTTTTTTCTTTACCCAGCCACCAATCAAGGATATGTGCAGAAGGCTTAGCTACAGGAAATAGCAGTAACTGGTAGAATTTAACAAGTGGACTAAGGAATGCCCCCATCTTCAGGGCGTTTCGTGAGAAATATGCCTGCGGCATGATCTCTCCAAAAGATGTGATCATGATCGTTGAAAATATGAACGCTGTAGCCCCTGTCATGACAGACTCAGTCAGAAGCGTAAGCAGAACATTAATTCCAACATTTCCCCATAGAAGTGTTGCAAGTAAGTAATTTGAATCTTTACGCATTTTGAGGATCTTTAATGCATGTGGATTCTTTGACTCAGCTTCTATCTCAAGCCGGAGAGGTGTCAGGCCAAAAAGTCCGATGGTCAAACCTGAGAAAACAGCGGACTGTACAAGACAAAGAATAATAAATATCCATGTGACTATTGCATCCATGAGTCGCTATCCCGTTTAAAAAAGTTATTGAGTTTCATCATATATATTCCGAACAGCCTAATCATCTGTGAATGGTAATAAAGATTTTCTTACATGGTGCATATTTCTACTTAATATATGTCAGTAGAAGTTTAAATATACCTTTACTCTTATTAAGGCAATTATGTCATCACAATTCGATATCATTCATAAGGATGCAGCAGGTCGTATAGGGAAGCTGACAACTCCGCACGGAGTGATTGAAACGCCAACTGTAATGCCTGTTATCAATCCTAATATCCAGACAGTAAAAGCATCTGAAATGAGAAGTTTCGGTGCACAAGTACTCATTACTAATTCATATATTATCTATCGTAAAGATGAATTGCGGGAAAAAGCATTAAAAGATGGTCTGCACGCACTTCTTGATTTTGATGGCCCTATAATGACAGATTCAGGTTCATTCCAATTATCTGTATATGGGGACGTCGAAGTCACCAACGAAGAGATCATTGAATTTCAGCAAAAAATAGGCACTGATATTGGTGTTCCTTTAGATATTCCAACTCCTCCCGATGTTACTCGTGAAAGGGCAGAAGAGGAACTTAAAATTACGATCGAGCGTCTGAAGGCTGCAAGGGAGCTTGTAAAAGATGGTATGTTACTTGCAGGTCCGGTGCAGGGATCTACATATAATGATCTTAGGGAAGAATGTGCAAGAACCTTATCAGAAATGAAATTTGATGTTTATCCGTTCGGTGCAGTGGTCCCATTAATGGAATCATACCGTTACTCTGACCTGGTGGATGTCATAGCATCAGCAAAGAAAGGACTTGATCCAACGGCCCCTGTTCACCTGTTCGGTGCAGGCCACCCTATGATGTTCGCACTTGCCGTGGCACTTGGATGTGACCTTTTTGATTCTGCAGCATATGCATTATATGCTAAAGACAGACGTTACATCACTGCCAGAGGAACTTATCATGTTGATAACCTGAGATACCTTCCATGCTCTTGCCCAATATGCATGTCTCACACAGCAGAGGAACTAAAAAAGGCTCATAACTGCACTGAACTACTGGCAAAGCATAACCTCTACGTTACCTTTGAAGAGGTCCGTGAAGTCAAGCAAGCTATATGGGGCGGTAATCTATTAGAACTTGTGGAGCAGCGCTGCCGCTCACACCCTCGCATGCTTGAAGCACTCAAGACCCTGTCCAATTATTCCGAGTGGCTGGAACAGTGTGATCCTGCATCCAAATCAACATTATTCTATTGTGGTCCAGAATCTGCTAAAAGACCTGAAGTGCTACGCTTCTCCAAACATGTGGAGAACTTCACAATACAGGGGTCTGCATTGATTCGTGCTTATCCTACAAAGCGTGATAATGAATATGAAAATGTATTGATATTCAAAGCACCATTCGGCACATATCCACAGGAACTTGCAGAGGTCTACCCATTGAACGCAGAGGTTGTTAAAACACCTGACAGTGAGTCACTCGAAGTTGCTTATCTCAATACCATCAAGCTTGTGGAATTGAACCCTGATGCACAGTTCACTTTCCTCATGCAGGGAAGATTTGAGCATCCACTGGTGGAAAAACTCGAAGCACTTCCAAACGTGGGAATAGTGCTGGCACACAATTACTGATTGCCAGTACTTATCACACCCTAATACTAATATATAATATAATGAATTATGAGCTAGAATCTACAGGTGATCATCTTGGTATCCACTTCTGACTCAAAGAAAAGAAACCCATATTTAGAATTACTCCGGCCGGAAATTGCAGACATGGACTTTGCACTTCCAGCTGCAAGTGCATTGCTGGCCAGTTATCTGGCAGTAGGGGCATTGCCTGATCCTATTCTTTTCATAATAGCAGTTATAGGTGGATATGCAGCCATCACCAGTTCATATGTTTATAATGACTGCTGTGATGTTGATATTGATAAGATCAATCTTCCAAATAGGCCACTGGTGGCGGAAAAAGTCACGCGTAGTATGGCCTTGAAATATTCTCTGTTCCTTTTCATCGTAGCTGGCTTAGCTGCCTTCTACCTGAATCCCGAATCTCTTTTCATACTTGTTATTGCCGTTGCAACGATCAGTATTTACTCCGCTGCAGCAAAAAGGCTGACATTTTTGAGTTTTGTTCCAGTGGGGATCGCATATGGCTTGGTGCCAATAGGTATATGGCTGGCCTTTGATCCTGCAGGAATTCTGAAACAACCTGATTATGGCGCTATTTTACCGCTCCCTGCAATATTCCTGGGACTCATGATGTGTTTCACTGACTGGGGATTCACACTTTCCGGTGTTGCTCGTGATGTAGAGGGTGACAAGGCACGTGGTGCTCCGACTTTCCCAGTAACCTTTGGAGTTCCTGCTACAGCAAAGTTTGTAACTCTCATGTGGTTTATTGGTGTACTAGCATCTCTTGCAATAGGCTGGACTGCAAAGATCGGTCCAATATATTTTGCAGGTGCTATTCTTGCAGGCGGTTGGATGCTCACACAGTCTTTTGATTTCATAAAGACCCCAACTCCTGAACGTGGTGGAAGGCTTTTCCTTCAGGGCTCCAGATACAGGGGTATAATGTTTGGTTCACTTATATTGGATGTAATTCTATCCACTGTTCTTGCATCATATGCAGGAATACTCTGGTAATGATCGAGGCTCGATAATGGATGCAGATATTATAGTCATAGGAGCTTCCCCTGCCGGTCTTATGGCAGCCAGAAATGCTTCTCGAAAAGGGTGCAATGTAATTGTCATTGATAAAAAGGAAGCTACAGGAGTTCCTCCTCATCCTGCAAACACTTTTTTCAAAGGAATGTTTGACAGAGCAGGTGAGGTAGTTGATCCAAGCTATGTTATAAAAACCCTCAAAGGTGCGCACATAGTGGCACCTTCCGGAAGAGAGGTAATATTTGAAGGCGAAGCTTACTTCCTTGATCGGAAAAAATTCGATGAATTCTATTCAAAGCAGACTGCAGACTCAGGTGTTGATATTCGTATGGGCATTGAGGCGTTCAATGTGCTCAAAAATGGCGACACTTTTGTTATAAGCACAACAGATGGAAAGTTGAAGTGTAAACTTGTAATAGTCTCAGACGGTATCAATTCAAAGATTGCCGGCCTTTTAGGTATGAAATCACTGAAATACCCGCAGGACATTGCCTGGGCGCTTGAAGCAGAGGTTGAAGCAGATGGTATCGGTGAGCCCGATATGTTCGAATATTATGTTGGAAATCATGCACCTGGCTGGAAATCCACTTATTCTCCATGTGGTGGAAATCGTGCCACCCTTGGGATGTATGTGCGTAGGAACGGCAGGGATGTTTCAGATTTCTTCGATGCGTGGGTTGAGAAGTTCAAAAAGCTCAAAGGCATCGATGAGCTGAAATTCATAAGCAAATCAGTTGGCGGGGATCCAATTGTTGCAATCCCCAATGAGATTATAATAGATGGCGTGATGCTTACTGGTGGTTCTGCAGGTCAGTCTGGTATTGGGTATGGCATGCATGCCGGGCAGATGTGCGGTGATGTTGCAGCAGATGCAATTGCAAAAGGTGATGTTTCCAAAAAGGCACTTTCAGAGTATAGGAAACTCTGGAATGCTGCTTACAGGACTGAGTATTATTTGGGCAGGTTCGCATTGGAATCCCTGAGAAAAATGACTGACAAAGAGATTGACGACCTGATGAAGGTCTTTGAAGGCGAGGATCTCACTGTTCTGGGTGGAACTCCTTTCAACCAGACTGTTCAGGTATCAAAGATGATCCTGAAGAAAAACCCGTCAGCAATTCTCTCATACAGGGCACTGTTCAGAAATAAGTAGGGAATATTGGCGAGTCCATGAAAAACAAATATTATTTTTACAAGAACCCTGTGTTCAAAGTATATGCCAAAGTAGAGGATAACAAGGTCCAAATGAAGACCTCCGGTATTGCATCTACCTTCATGGATTCTTTCATTTCTGACATGACTAGCATATTCGAGGGTACACAACCTGCAAAAGTGGAAGATGACAGGCTGATCTATTCAACATGGATGCCTCCAATACCAAGTAAGGCGTTTGCCAGGCTTGTATCAAGTCAGATGAAAGCCATGAGGGGAAAGTATGTTCCAGAACAAATAACAATTTCAATCACAGAAGAATGCCCCAACAAGTGTATACATTGTGCTCTTCCGGATACTAAAAACAAGGCAAGGCTTGAGCCTGATGCAGTAAAGAATATAATTGACCAGACGATCAACCTGGGGTCCACACTCATTATCTTCGACGGCGGGGAGCCACTTTTGTATGATGGTCTTGAGGGCCTTATAAGCTATGTAGATCAGTCAAAGGCAATCCCAGCCCTTTTTACATCCGGTGTGGGTATGACTCCTGAACGTGCAAAGAGCCTGAAAGGTGCAGGTCTTTACATGTTAAGTGTAAGCTTAGATAGTGCAAATGCAGAAGGTCATGACTACATGCGTGGCAGGTCCGGCGTTTTCGATGAAGCAGTTAATGCTGTAAAATACGGACTTGAAGCGGGTCTTTTAGTTGGCATTTACGTTGTGCTCTCTCCGAAAAATGTTGATGAACTGGATGATTTCTATGAGCTTGCAAAGTATCTTTGTGTCCATGAGCTATCTTTTTATGAAATCGTCCCGACTGGCAGGTGGCAGGATCACGAAGGTGAAGTTGTTTCAGCTGAAGGTCTCAAAAAGTTCGATGAATTTGTGGAACGTACCTCAAATGATGAAGGCCCTCGCATATTCCCTATTCCTCAGATAATCAGAAAAATGGGATGTTTTGCAGGTAGGAAGTGGCTCCATGTAACTCCTGAGGGTGATGTTCTTCCATGTGCATGTATGCCAAAGCCATATGGTAATATCCACAGTGAATCCCTGTCTTCCATATGGAAAAAGATATACAAAGACCCTGTTTTTACATCCGGGCCATGTCTTATGCGGGATGAGTCTTTCCGCAAATCTCATTTGAACTTAATAGAGTAGATCTTTCTCTGATTTTAATATTCAAATCGAGGCTTAAGTTTCAGCTTAACCTTATGCCCATAGCTCAAGCTTAAAGGCAATTTGATTTTTTATAGAATTAGATAAAAAAAGATACAATAATGGGTGATATCTCACCCATATTGTGATGTCCTCCTTATTTGAGCAGTCCAGATTTCTGGAGTGCCATAAGGTTTTCCATAGTAAGTTTTCCACCGGACTTGAACTTGTCGAAGATATCTTCTGCATCTTTGCGAGCATCTGCCTTCTTATCATCGACATCGCCTTTCTTCAACTTGCGAATTTCTTTGTCAATGTCGCGAATCTCTTTCTGTGCTGAAATGAATAGCTTGTGCTGCTCATCAGCGCTTTCCTGGAATTTAACGAATTCCTTGTGTGCAGCATCGGATTCTGCGCGGACTTTATCTGCCTCTTTGAAAGTGGTTATCATCTTGTCGTGATATTCCTGTGCTTTCTGGGCATATTCTGAAAGTGTAGTGTGATGTACTGAAGCCTCATCTCTGATCTCCTGAGCCTCTGCTAACAGCTTCTTGAGTTCATCGTTACCCTCAAACTGATCTTTCTTTGCAGCATATAATTTCTGAAGCTCAGTGATCTTGTTTACAAGTTCTCTTTCCTTGTTTGGTGTGAGGACCTCTGTCTGCTGGGTGAACTCTAGCCTGTCGACTTCCTTACGTATGTCCTTCATTGAAGGGCCGCCAAGGTTGCTGTCACCGCGGATTAGATCGATCTGTGCAAAAATCTCGTTTGCTTTTGCGTTAACTTCGTCACGAAGTACTTTGTACTTTTTGACGTTTTCGTTATTTTCATCACGAAGCTTCTTGTATTCCTGTGCTTCGTTGATAAGGTCCTTTGTGTTCTTGTTCAACTCATTACGCTTTCCAGCAAGTGTGCTTGCTTCTGCATTGAGTTCATTACGCTTTACTTTGTATTCTTCAGACTGGGTTTTAAGTGCAGTCTTCTTGTCGTTAAGTTCTTTCAACATGTCCTTATTATCCTCCCGATCCAGCAAAAAAGCTGGCATTTCATGCATTTCTAATGCACGATTCTGGCTTTACCCATCCAGTGATTCTATCACTGGAATTACTGCCTCAAGGTCCTTTTCTGTAATAACAACAGTGGCATGCTCGTGCAGAACTGGCTTTGCGTTAAATGCTATCGCGTATTTTGCTACTTTAAAAATACAGATATCATTGGCTCCATCGCCCACTACAATGCATTCCTCTGGTTTGGTATTATATTTACGAGATATCTCTTCCAGAACAAATTCTTTAGAACCTTGTCCTGTAAGTGGCCCAGTGACCTCTCCTGTAAGGCATCCTTTGTCGGTTATAAGCACATTAGCTACTACATGATCAATTCCCAGTGTTTTTCCCACTCGCTCAGCAGCCATGGTAAAACCTCCGGAGATCATTGCAGTCTTATAACCACGAGATTTCAAAAAGCTGATAAGTTCCTTTGCTCCAGGCATAAAAGGCATACTGTCGACAGCCTCATGGGCTTCTTCGATGGTAAGGTCCTTTAGCAGTTTTGCTCGCTCAATAAGAGCTTTAGAAAAGTCCAGTTTACCCTGCATTGCTAGCTCGGTAATTTTGGAAACTTCGTCTCCAACTCCTGCTGCAATTGCTAGTTCATCTATGGTTTCAGTATCAACGAGGGTACTGTCCATATCAAAAACGATCAACTTATTCTTTTCCTCAAAACAATCGGTGCAATTCACTTGATCAAACCTAGATTTTGAATCCCGTCGTGAAACAGTATTTAATTGCCGAGATTGATGTGAAATGAGTTACATTGCTTTTAAGTTTGTCGGGTAAAATGAAGGTCCTATATCTTTTCTATCTGTATTATTTCTGTTGATAATCAGTATTGCCTATTATATGCCGTAGCATTCCAAAAATAATATATGCTACATAGCCTATTGCACTATTGTGATTTTACATGGCAAAAATTGGATTTATTAAGTTAGGTAATCTTGGTATGAGCCAAGTGATCGATCTTGTACAGGATGAGATCGCAGCAAGAGAAGGAATCAGTGTACGTGTTTTTGGAACCGGTCCAAAGATGGGCAAAGACGAAGCAGTTGCAACAGAAGAACTCAAGAAGTTCGATGCAGACTTCTACGTAATGATCAGTCCAAATTCAAGTGCACCTGGTCCAACCGCAGCACGTGAGATATACAAGGACGTTCCATGTATTGTCATCTCAGATGGTCCTACAAAGAAGGATGACCGCGCAGCACTCGAAGAAGCAGGCTTTGGTTACATTATTATGACCGTCGACCCACTCATCGGTGCAAAGAGGGAATTCCTCGATTCTGTAGAGATGGCTTCATTCAACGCAGATGCAATGAAGGTACTTTCAACATGTGGTGTTGTAAGACTCATTCAGGAAGAACTTGACAAGGTCGCAGCAATGGCTGATGAAGGTAAGGAACTTGAACTTCCACACATCCTTGCAAACCCAAACAAGTGTATCGAAAGAGCAGGCTTCAACAACCCATACGCAAAGGCAAAGGGTCTCGCATCACTCCACATGGCTGACACTGTTGCAAAGATCAACTTCCCAGCATGCTTCATGCTCAAGGAAATTGAAGAGGTAACAGTTACAGCAGCAGCTGGTCACGAAATGATGCGCGCAGCAGCGCAGCTTGCAATTGAAGCAAGAGAGGTCGAAAAGATCAACGACTCCGTTACCAGAAAGCCACACGCTAAAGCAGGCGCAATTCTGGAAAAGACAGCACTTTGCACAAAACCTGAATAAAAATAAAAAAGTACCTTAATGGTACTTCTTTTCTTCTTTTTATGAATTATTCAAGTATTTTTTTGATTGCAGTTTTGTCATATGCAGTTCTGGTAGCTTTGACATATCTTTCTTTTAAAGTTGCATTAGAAAATTCAAAGATAAAAAAAGCTGAAGAAAGTGAATCTGCTGAAGAAATTAGATCTGATGAACCTGAAAAATATTAAAAAAGAATAAAAAGTGAACCATTAATCCTGGTATTTTCGGTTCACAGTAATTAGATCATTGTTCTTCTTTTGCTCTTGGCATAGCAATTATTTCTCTTACCTGAAGATTAAAGAAATCAAAGGAATGTGCTGGCCTGACAACCACTGCAACATCAGCGCCCCAACGTGTGCCGCCTATTGAAATGATCTCTGTCTCTTTCGAAACAGGTATATGTCCTGAATCTGCAGCCATCATGGTACATTCAACAGCAACCTTGAATCCCTTTCCAAACATGGTGCGCAGTGTGTCTGATATAACATCTGCACGACTTGCTCCTCCAATACGCTTTGAGATAGCACGCTCAACACCAGAGAACATGTGTGATTGGGTGGTCATGAGAACTCCCAGTTCGTTCAGCTTTTTAAGCTTCTCTTCATTTACTTCCCATTTTCCACTTTCCTTCAGTCCGTATTGGTGGCTAATAGCAATGAGTTTTACGTCCTGGTCTTTGAATGCTTCTGCAGCCTTTAATGCAGTTTCTCCTGTTGTACTTGCAAGGACCACGTATTCAATATTTAATTCACTTGCTCTCTTTGCAGCAAGTTCCATTATAGCTTCTGTATTTTCCGGTCCGACTTCATCAAGGTATGTTATTGATTTATCCATCTGATCACCCTAGTTTTTACTGTTATAAGTATAAATCCAATCTTGCATATAAGTTTAGGTTTTTACAATTATGAAAGAAACGATGCTCTTATCTATGTCTTATGCAATATATCAGTATTAGGGAGTCTAGTTAGTTTTTAATTTAAAGGTGATTTTTTTGGCAGACACAGATTATGATAACAATGGTGTACAAATAACCACAAGCGAACTCAAATCTAATGGCCCGGTTCTTGTAGAAGGTTTTCCAGGTATTGGGCTTGTAGGCAATATTGCAAGTCAGCAGATTATCGATGAGCTTAATATGGAATATATGGGTTCCATCGACTCCAGGCATTTTCCGCCGATAGCTGTTCTTTATGAAGGTCTGATCAATATGCCTGTGCGCATTTACGAAAGCGCTGAGCATAATATGGTTCTCGTAGTATCTGATATACCTATTAACCCGGTAGTGGCGTATGATGTAAGTAAGTCGCTTCTGGAATGGGCTGAATCCATTGGTGTAAGCGAGATTGTCTCTCTTGCAGGGATTGCGACCATGGACGATGAAAACAAGGTATTTGGTGCTGCAACCAACAATGATATGCTTGAGAAGATCAAGGATGAAGTAGAGCTTTTCCAGATGGGTACAATTTCAGGCATATCCGGTAGTATAATGGCTGAATGCCTTGTCCGCCATATCCCTGCAATTGGTCTCCTTGGTTCTACAATGAGTCAGAATCCTGATCCAAGGGCTGCATCAGTTGTTATAGATGTCCTGAACAAGCTTTATGGTCTGGGTGTAGATACTGATTCCCTGCTTGAACAGGCAGAGAAGATCGAGATCGAGATGCAAAGGCTTGCAGAAGATGTTCGGTCAACAGAACAGCCAACAGGTACCAGAAAAGAGTTCCCAATGTATGGGTGATAAAATGGAATATGTTGCACTTACCGGAATGTCTGAACGTGTAATATCTGAACTTAAACATCACAGGCTTCTTACTATCGAAATAAGAAGTCCGCATAATTTTCTGGCAGCACTAAATCTTAGTGTAGGTGATCTTCTCTTATTGACTCATACAAGCCATGATGACGTAAGTTCAGGTAGCTCAGGGATTGTAGCAAAACTGGTCAAGCATCAGGTGTCCACTCACAGAACCATGCAAACAACTGAACACTATTCTGAAGAACGTGAAAGCATATCACTGCGCATCCAACTTGATCCACGATGTGTTGCACGTATTAGTAAAGTGGTCAATAATAAGATCGGTGAAGCAACTGTAGTAGTGGCAGATGAAGTTCCATTATATAATGCGCATTAAGCTCTACTAATCAAATGTACTCGGGGTATTCTTTAGCCCCCATTCAATTTTTTCAATAAGTGCCTGGCTAATTCCACAAGGAACCTCTTCACTCGCATAATAGCTGTGCTTCCTTGATCCCTTACATCCAAAAGAGAGTCCAAGTCCGTTTTTTAGCGGCTGCACCGTGCAGTCACCACAAATTGATGCCGCACCTATTGTATTAATGTTCTCGCCTTTGGCAAAATGGTATGCATAGGCTTGTATTATGCGCATTACTCTTTCAGGCTTAAGGTAGAGAAAAAGTATATCGTAATTTCCTGTATTTTGCGAGAGCGGCTCTATTTTGATAGAACTATAGGTTTTTCCCATTCTGGGGAGGGAGTTAGCAGCTTTTTCTGCAGTTGGTCTGTCGATATATCTTCCTGAACGCAGATAATAATCAGCAGGACTATTTTCCGTAAATCCAAGAACATAGTCTCCGGCACTGCAGCGTTGTTTTTCTATAATGAACGATTCACCATACCTCGCTTTGTGTACCATCTCACAATATAGCAGGTCTGAATCTTGTCCCTTTTCATTTCCAAATGTAATGCACACAGGCTCTCCATCATCAACAAGAGTTCCTATCTCAGATATGTCGATCAATTTTATCCACCTGTGTGCCTCATCTTATTATTCGGATTATTCTATCTTTGCTTTGACAGTAGTGAAAATAGGTCCTCGGATGTCTATTTTCTTATTGTTACTGGTAATGTAGCGTTGTGCCAGTGGTTCAAGACGTATATTGATCTCAGATGGTGCTTTTACTATCCTCACTCTGGTCTCAACCTCGCTTTCTCCATTCTCAATGGCCTTTTCAATATCACTTGCAGCCTGCGCAGCAAATGCATCGAGGAACCTGAACCCAGACATTGCGGAGTGGTTTTCAAATACTTTTTTCCACTTTTTCTTGTTGGGTACGCCCAGAATATCATTTTCAAACGCAGCAACTTCATTGAAGACGGCAGGTCCACAAAGTTTTGTTTCTTCTTCTGCCTCTACAACAGAGACTTCCACAACTTTACCATTGATCTCTCCATTCCATGCAGGGAATTCACAAGGACTTGGTGTTGATCCATGTTCTTCACACACAGCAACAATGGCCTTGACAATTTCATTGCCTTGTGGGGTTTCGGGTACATTTTCCACGTAAACCATTCTTGCAAGTTCATCATCGGTCATGGTCCAATCTGAGTACTGTACCATCTGTGGATATGCAAGTCCTCTCAGGTCCAGTGCATCATGAAGTATCATTGCGAGTCTTTCAACACCGAGTCCCAGATTCATCACAGGACATGAGATGTTGTACTGTGCAAGGGCTGTTGGTGAATATATGCCAAAGGTTGCAACCTCTACCCATCCATCAGAGTACTTTGTGTTTGATCCTACAAGCTTTGGGTGATAGGCAAATACTTCTATTTGTGTGTCGGGTACGTAGTATTTACTGCGCTTTTCATCCGGTCTGAACATGAATTTTTCGAAACCGAACTGTGACAACAATCCCTGAGATACGGCTTTTCCGTGATCAACGGTTACATTCTCATCTACTATCACGCAGGATGCAGAATAATATGTCATAAGCCTTGCAGCATCCTCTGCCTGTTCTCTTCTGAAACAGCGGTCAATCGAGAATAAATTGAATGGAGGTTTCTCACGCTCGGTGAGTGATTCAAGACTCAGGAACCATCCTGATGTCATATGACTTCTCAGTGTTTTTCTTGTAGATTGTGGCACTAGTTCTTTGAATTCAGGGAAAACCTGATCGATCATTTCCACAATAAGTACATCTGATACATCTATTGCTGAAGATATCTCAGGAACAAGATCGTCTCCCTCTACCTCTCCTTTTTTGTAGGCATGAAGGATCTTTCTGATAATATCAATACCTTCATCACCGATGTCTCCAAGTATTGATTTGATCGTGCTGATGCGCTCATCGGATATTCCTACATTGGGCCGTGGCAATCCTGCAAGATAGTAACATCTGTCAAGCACAGCAAGGGATTCATGCCCGAATTGCTTGTGAACCTCTCTTTCATCAACTATAAGCGGGTTCATCATTTCTTCGAATCCCATGCGCATATATGCTTCACGAAGTTTTGATATTGTATCATATATGGGATGTGGTTTTCCGAATTTCAGGGGATTGTGTGGGTACTGTTCGTTGATATCTGGCTTTTTAATGTACCTTTCCCCATTGTTCCATGCAGCATCAAAATCCTCTTCTGATTGCTTTTTAATTTCCTCAGGGTTGAATATCATGAATGATCCTCGTTGTTATTATTGTAATAATATAATAGCTGCAATAAGTGTAATAATTGTGCTGAATTCAATTTAACTTGTATTCGAATTCTTTCATTGCTTTTTCCAGTTTCTGTTGCCTCATGGCGGTTGTGAGATCTCCTCGAGTTCTTTCTATGAGTGATCGAGTGGTGTCCGTTTTATGTCTGAGTCCCCGTATCATGGCATCAGGGAAGTCAAATACCATAAGGCATGTGTGGATGGTTTCCATGGCAAGCAGGTATTTTTCTCCTTCTTCCTGCCTGTCCTTTCTGATAAGATTCAATATGTGTCTTCTAAGTTCCCCGCTAACGTCACCCAGTCCATTGAGGTATGCGGCATGCTCAACGTTGAGTTCTTCCGGCTCAGGGATATTGTCAATATCTGCATTGTTATGCAGGAGTGTGTATACTACGGTGCATTCTACAAATTCCTGCTGAGCATGCTCTACAAAACCTGAATGGTAGAGATCCGGATAGTTTTCAAGCAAAGAATTCATATTTCCAAGAAGTTTTCCGGAGCTTTTGATGAGCAGGTAAGCATTATCAAATTCTCCTTTATGGATGCTAAACATCGCAGTGCGACATTCGCGAACGACATCTCGCGAAATTACTAGGGCGGCTTCTCTTGCAGCATCTTTCTTTTTAAAATCATTTCTGATACTGTCTGTAATTTCACTTATCATCTTTATCCTTTAGTTCATTTGCAGCTTAATATAAACATGTTTGCAGAATGCTCTGGACTTAAAAAAGCTACTTAGGGAAGAGTAAAAAAGATGAAAATAAAAAGTATATGGTAGTTGAGCTTAGAAGAACGCTCAACAAAAAGAATTTAATAAAATCTATTCTTGAAATTATTCATCCACAGGGATAGTCTCAAGCTGGCTTGCTACATCCCAAATGAGAGTTCTGGTGTGAACGGGGATGTTAGGGTCGTTACTGATATCCTCGAGTATGGATATGCTGGTTGATGTTCTGAGGAAAAGTGGCTCCCCATCTTTACGAAGTGTATCAAGTACTTCATTTGCAGAACGTCTGATATTTCTTGGAACTGAGTTATCATTCGCGATGTATTCTAATTTCTGCTTACATTCTCCAATTACTTGCTCAAAATCTGACATATAAATCACCTTGAAAATTTTAGAATAAAAATAAGTGCTATTTAAGTTAGTTCTAAATAGTTGTATGGTATAAAAAGACTTTCATTGGTATATATTTTGCGTATCCCATGAGGAAATTCAATGGCTAAAAAAGAAGACGATAAAGTACAGAAGATATCAAATATGCTGGAGATCGGTGCAACTATGCTTGCTGAACACTGTGGTGTTTGCGGAGCACCCATGTTTAGATATCAGGGGCAGGTTCTTTGCCCGCTCTGCAAAGATGTAGCTGATCCGCGCGACAGTTATCAGCAAACGTCACAACCTGCTCAGGAGGAAAAAATAGTAAATACAAAACCTGTCACTACCAATATCTCACCGCAGAGCATGAAAGTGGAAGGTGCGGCTGATGAGTTCCTTTCCAAAATAGACAATTCTTCAGTTCCTCTAAGTGAAGACTCGTCTCCACTTTGCGCTGAACTGGAAACACTGTTGCTGAGAAAAATGGTTTCAATTGGGCATTCCATGCAGGATGAAGGTGATGCAAGGATCCTTACAGATTATATGGATCTGATGGAACGTGGCCTTTCGATAATTGAAAGTCTTAGGAAAACGATGTGAATTAAGCATTCACATTTTTTATTTTAACTTTTAATTCTTAAAGTTTATACTCGCTGGAAACGATCTCTCTTATTTTTGCAGCGGTTTTCGAGCCGATGTTCTTGACCTTTAGCAACTCATCATTGTCCGCTTTCATCACATTCTCCACCGATCCAAAATGCATCAGAAGATTGCGGGCGGCAGTAGGTCCAATATCGGAAATTGCAGAAACTACATATTCTTGCTGTTGGGGCAACATTTTCGATGATTTTCGACCATGCATGCTGATATTTCTTTTCTCATCTATTTGCTCTCTCTTTGCAATTTGTTTTATGAGCACAGCGGTATCTTCTGCATCGCGGGTGTAAAACACGGCTACTCCAAAATCAAGGGATATGGCTGATAAAGCTCCATGTATTGCATTTGGATTAATTCCTCTGGAATTGAACAAGCTTTCTCCTTCAAGGATGAGCACTGGCTTTTCATAGGCATTTGCAAGGTTGGATATTTGCTCAAATAATTTGTGTTCAATGAGTGAGCCTACAAAATCTTCAGAACTCTTTCTCTCAACGGCTATTCTGTCGCTTAATACATAGTCGCCAACTTCCAAGGTGTTCAGTGTAATGTCCATGCCTGCTTTTTCCAATTCACGTGCAACAGTGCTTCTGACTTCTCTTTGGTCTATGACGACCTGTATTTTTTCACCATCATACTCTAAAAGAGTGACTTGTTCCTTCTCATTGCATGTTTCAGAGGTATATTCATTGTTAATACGGGCGGGCATCCTTTTCTGAAGTTCATGCATATTCTTTTCCATTTTCTTTTCCCTGGATTGGCTACTCCAGTAATATCCTTCATCTCTTGTTCCTTTGGTTACCAAAACGACTACGCGACCATCGTGCTTCCGTCCGGTCCTTCCTTTGCGTTGTATACTTCTGATCTCAGATGGTATGGGTTCATAGAAGAGTACAAGATCAGTGGATGGGATGTCCAGCCCTTCCTCCGCAACCGAGGTTGCTACAAGTACATTGTGATCTCCTGCCTTGAATTTATCAATAATCTCAACCTGCTGTTTCTGTGTAAGTCCCTTATCCTTGTACTTTGAAGCCTGTCCCACAAATTTTACAGGCCTGATATGTTCGATATCTGCAAGGGTATTAGTGATCATTTCCGCAGTGTCACGATAATTGGCAAATACTATAACCCTTGATTCAGGGTTGTTTTTGACCTGCTGTAACACTATGTCCTTCACATATTCTATCTTCGGATGTTCGCAGTCGCAGTCCTTGAGCCGATGTGATGCCTGCTTCATGTACAAATCTTCTGCAAGCCTTTTTGATGCTTTGCTTCCGCTTTTTGAATAGGCTTCGTTCTCAAGCCTTTCCATATACATACGCAGTGAGTCAAGCCCCTGAGTTTCGGTGATCTCAACAGCATGGTTCACCTTTAGTATTTCTGCGAGCAGGGATATGGCACTGTACACCGATGATTCCGGATTTCCTCTTAACTCTCCCTGAAGTCTCTGCTGCAAGCCCAGTAGGTCTTTCTTTGAGACATATTTCCGGTTATTTATGGAATAGCCACACTCGGTGAGTCTTTTGTACCTGTCTTCCAGTACCTTCTGTAACAGGTCTTTGATATCTTTCATTTCATTTGGTAGTTCAATGCGTTTCCATTCTATCTCCTTTTTGTGGATGTATGGTGCAACATCTATGTCAGACTCCGTCTTCACCGCAACGGATTCAATGTAAAGTCCCTCGCATACCTCAGCTATCTTCTCATCAGAACTTCCAGGACTTGCAGTAATGCCAAGGCATAGTGGATTCTTTGCTGTCTCAAAATATTTCTCCGCGATATATACATAAGCATAATTGCCTGTGGCTCTATGCGCTTCGTCAAAAGTGATATGTGTGACATCCTCCATGCTGATCCTTTTTGTCAGGATGTCATTCTCTATTACCTGTGGCGTGGATACGATAACTGTTCCTCTGTCCCATAGCTCAGAACGTTTTGCCGGGCTTATGCTCCCTGTGAACGTGAGTATTTCCTCTTCAGGCAATTTGAGTACCTTTCGCAAAAAAAAAGCATGCTGCTCCACCAGTGGTTTGGTGGGCGAAAGTATCAGCGCTTTTCCACCAGCTTTCTCTAGCCTTGATGCTATAATTAAAAGTGCAACAATAGTTTTTCCAAGGCCAGTGGGCAGCACTACCAGTGTGGGTGTTGCAAGTGCCTTGCCGGCCAGGTCGAGCTGGTAAAGCCTTTGCTCTACAGTATCTGCTTTTATCAGGGGGTGTGTGATGTATGCTGCCATAATATCAGGTTTAAAGTTTTTCCAATATATGGTCTTTAAACTTTTAAACCTGTGGCAAGCGTGGTGAAAGTGTTAGAGTGCCTCTCCTGCACTCTCAAATTCCTTGTCATTATACATCAGATCGTAGAGCACTTCCTGCAGACCGCTGATAGGTGCACGCACCTGTTTCATACTGTCACGTTCACGTATGGTGACTGTATTTTCATCTACCGTGTCGTAATCGATAGTGACTGAATAAGGAGTTCCTATCTCGTCGTTTCTTCTGTAACGGCGTCCAATGGTTCCGGAATCGTCATATGATACAAGCAATCCTTTTGTCCTGAGTCTGTTTTCAATGGATCTGGCGTGCTGAATAAGCTCTTCTCTGCTAAGCAATGGAAGTATGGCAACCTGTACCGGGGCAACTTCATTCTGAAGCTTCATGATGATCCTTGCATCTTCCTCTTCATCATCTTCGCTTTTGCCGAGCTTCTCTTCCAGAAATGCGTGTTCAATTACACTGTAGAATATCCTGTCAATTCCGTACGATGGTTCTATCACATGTGGAACAATGGTCTCGCCACTGATCTTTGTGGTTTCTTCCGCAAAAGTAACGATATCTCCGGGAACTGTATATTCTTCTTCATTTACCATGACCTTGATCTCATCCTTTTCCAGTTCTTCCTGGGTCATAGCTTTAAGTGCATCAGCAACTGCCTTTGCCTTGCCTTTGAAAAGTGGTCCAAGCTGACCCATATTAGGTTTGACTATAAACTGAGTGGCCATTTTTGGTTCAGCATACTCTCTGTAGATGGAAAGCTCTGTTTTGCTGACTGTGGAGTGTGCATTAAGGTCGTAGTCTGTCCTGTCAGCTATTCCTACGATCTCGATCCATCCAAACCTGTCAGTATCAACTTCAGCATCCCAGCAGTCAATGGCATAGTGTGCCATTTCGTCCTTGCGGTGCTGTCTGAATCTGAGTTTGTTTCCTGCAATTCCTACTCTCTGGAGGAAATGGTTGGTAAGTCCAATCTGGTACGCAAGGAACTCATGTGCAATGATGCCTTTGTCCAGTGCATCAGCAAGGCTGAGCTTTTCAACAATTCCTGTGTCCTGTCCTGCATCGGAATAAAGGTTGATCATAGTGTTTGCAAACCTTTCAATATTTGGATGCTTCTTGTCGTTGGGGTCAATGAATATCTCAGCTTCTGCCTGTGTGAATTCACGAAGTCGGATCACACCCTGTCTTGGTGAGATTTCGTTCCTGTATGATTTTCCTATCTGGGTTGCACCGAATGGGAGTTTTTCACGGTAAAAACGTGCAAGCCTGAGGAAATCCACAAACATTCCCTGTGCTGTCTCAGGTCGCATATATCCCTGCCTTCCATTTCCTGGGCCAATTTGTGTTTTGAACATGAGGTTGAATTCATATGCTTCCCCAAGCTCCCCTTCACATTCTGGACAGCTGACGCCATGTTCTTTGATGGCTGCATCTAGCTCTGCATTGCCCATTGTTTCAGCAGAAGGAACCAGCTTGTCGATAAGGTGGTCCGCTCGGAATGCTCCTTTACACTCCTTGCATTCACAAAGTGGGTCTGAAAATCCTCCTACGTGTCCTGATGCAAGGAAAATATCTTCAATACCTACTGTTGGGGTTTCGATCTCCATGTATCCCTCATGGACCACATAGAGTTCTCTCCATATCTGCTCAATTCTTCTCTTGAGGGTACTTCCAAGAGGCCCGTAGTCGTAAAATCCGGCTGTACCTCCATAAAGTTCAAATGAATTCCATAGAAATCCCCGGCGTTTTGCCAGTTCTATTACTTGGTCATATTTATCCATAAAATACCTCAGTGATAGTAATTATTTGCAATGAATTTATAGAACACCGATATTTCCATTGCATTTAATAGTATCGAGGTTTACATTCTGTGGGTATAGTGTATTCAATTCATATCCATGGCCATATTTACAAAAACAATGCCATAGTGTATATATGGATGTTCATACATTCTATGATTTGAGCAAGGTCAGAATACAATCATATCATATCATATCGTACCACCACACTTTATATGATTCATTGGTCATTTCAAATTTGACCTTGCTTTTCTTCTAACTTTTTCTTCTTGATCACTACGCTATTTAATTGATAAAATATAATTTTGACACTAAGCATCTTTGCTTTTTAATTACTGCCTATGTTCATTATTACAGTAGCCATTCTTTTGTTTTTTAAAAATCTACAGGTTTTAAATAAAAATCTCAGGTAGAATTAGAAAAGAAACCCATGCTCATTGATACAGAGCATAAGCCGCATTGAATGTCTTTCTAGTTATTACTCAGGATTCCATTGCTTCATCTGCTGTCATGCCATGGTGTACGATCTTTGAGATGCGTGCGACAAGCCTTATAGGGTCTTCTGACTGGAACACGTTTCTACCGATCGCAACGCCCTTTCCGCCAGCCTGAAGTGAATCATATACCATTTCAAGAAGCTCTTTTTCGGTGTTCATTTGTGGACCGCCTGCAATGACGATCGGTACAGGACATCCATTGACAACTTCCTTGAATGATTCCATATCTCCAGTATAACTTGTTTTGACAATATCAGCTCCGAGTTCAGCCCCGATCCTTGCAGCATGTTTCACATATTCTACATCATGCTCGGATGCGACCTTTGGCCCTCTTGGGTATGTCATGGCAAGTAATGGTATTCCCCATTCATCACACATGCGTGCAACATATCCAAGACCCTGAAGCATTTCAGCTTCATCCTCAGCACCTACATTAATATGTACGGAAACGGCATCTGCTCCAACTTTGATTGCTTCTTCCACAGTGGTCACAAGCACTTTGTGGTTTGGATCAGGTCCAAGAGATGTGGATGCTGAGAGGTGGATGATAAGCCCTACGTCCTGTCCATATCCTCTGTGTCCATGCTTTGGAAGGCCCATATGTCCCAGAACAGCATTTGCTCCGCCTTCTGCAATCTTGTTTACAGTATCAGGCAGGTTAATAATTCCTTTTATAGGACCGGCACCTACGCCATGGTCCATGGGTATGATTATTGCATTGCCCGTGTTACGATCGAATATCCTTTCCATCCTGACAGATTTGCCAATTTCACTCATGGAAGCCTAATAGGTTTAATTATTCATATTCTTTGTGTGTTATAAGTTCTCATTCTGATATTGGCCACAATATCCTTCACTGACCTCAGTGCGAAGTTCATAGAAAACAAGCTGAAGCACACGTGCATTTTTTTTCAGTTTGAATCCATGGGGGTTGTATACCACAATCATGGACTCGCTCCTGCCTCTGTATCCTGAATCCCATACTGCAGAATCCACAGTAACTCCACATCTAAGTAGACTGGACCTTGGCCTTGCGATGGCAGCGAGGTCCAGGGGTATGTTCACGATCTCATTGAATCTTACTTTATAAGTCCCCGGTTTCAGGAATGTCCAACCTGCTTCATCAAAGTCTATTACTTTACTTGTGGGAATCTCTCTCTCACTATTGTCGAAATCGACTGCTCCGCCTGATTCAAAAGATTCGATACTTTTGAGTGTAAGTTCAAGACTATTGGGTTGTAATTGAGTACTAGTATCAATGGTGTTCTCAATGAGTGGTGGATTGCATTCGATCCGTTTTTTCAGTTCATCTCTTGATAGCATGGTCATGACTACATCTTCTTTATGATTTGATATTAGAATTAAGACTGTTGTTTCTTGGGCTATCTGTGTTTCATGAAATATATGAATTCGGAAATTTTCATATCTCTTTGAATACCTTTGCCATTGATTCCCCTTTTACATGAATTGAGAATTCAGAGAAATATCCAAAGGGTGTGGTAAAAACTTCTATGTTCTTTTCCTCAAGCTTTTCTTTCATCCCATAAAGCAACTCGGCTGCAAATTCGGGAGATGATGTGCTTGATGAAAGATGCGCAAATGAATGTAGTACAATTCTATTTTTGTCCAGTTTATTGAGGTACCACTTTAGGTTCTTCAAGGCAGTTTTCATAACCTTGTTTTTCCTTTCCTCATCTTCCAGCTCAACATGAATGAAAATGACTGCAGCATTATCTATTTTTTCTTCTGCTTTCACATCCTCAACATGCTCCAACGTTTTGCTGAAAGTCTCGAACCAGAATGATTCAGTATCAAACATTAGCATTTTCATATGTTCTACTCCTGGATTCCTTAATGCATTCACATTATTTCACGTTGTTAATTAGAGTTTTTGCTAACCTTGTTAAGGAAAAGATATTACAAGAAAAATCATGCAAAAGAAGTGTAGTGGGCCCGGGGAGATTCGAACTCCCGACCTCTGCCATGTGAAGGCAACGTCATGACCAGCTAGACCACGAGCCCATGTGCAAAATGAAATTGGCTTTGCCAGCTATATAATTTTCTAAAAATATGATTTTTCATTCCGTCTTTGATTTGACAAACATGTAGGTCAGTATTGAAACAACGATCGCTCCACCAAATATGGTAACCAGAGCAACGGTTGGCGTCAAGATTGTATATGCGGCAATTGCTATTAGTGTACCTGCTATAAATGCCAGAGGTATAAGCACTGAATTTCTTACCAGCATTTGCTGGTCAATGTCTATTTTTGTCATTTTCAAGCCTTGGATATTTTGTTACTGATGTAATATATATTTATAGAACTTTTGTCGAGCGATGGTATATAAAATTATCTAATAAATTCGATATATGTAGTTATTTTTTGACCTGGGCAATTGCACTTACTTCTTATATACTGGCTGCAAGATAGGCAACACTTAAATATCGTAGTAGCTTTCCGATAATCACGTAGAATGTAAATGTTTTAAAATTAAGTTTTAAAATTCCACCCGATACTGTAATAGCATCTCCTACTATGGGCAGCCAGGTAAACAATAGGGAATATGTTCCATATTTTTGAAACCAGTTATCTGCTTTTTCAAGTGTTGCTCTTGATATGGAAAGATATTTTTCAATAATGTCTTGTCTTCCTTTAAAGCCAATGTAATAACTGGTACAAGCGCCAAGATAATTGCCCAATGTTGCGATTATTACCACCATAAACAAACTAAAACCATTTCTAATAAGTACCACTACAAGGGCTTCGGATCCAAGTGGGAGTACTGTGGATGCCAGAAAGCTGGTTATAAAAAGTCCGATATATCCGTAATCTGCTGTTAAATTACTTAAATATTCTAACATTTTCCTCTTAGTGCTTATAATGACAATTTGCAATTCTTATTGTTGTAAAATCCGCTTGAAAATCTATGGTATTATGTACCTGATCTGGCAGGTATTAATGTAAATAAAGCTTATTATATTATCTCAATATATATTATCATATATCATTTCATCTCTTAATTTTTACAAAATATTGGTGCCATATTATCAGATCGATGGTTCAATGGCAAGAAAATATGGGCACAGTCCTTGGTTTGTATGTCAGTAAAAACATTTCTGAAATACACAATGGTGTCATTCATGTGGAAAGTGAAGAAGGCAGAGGCACTACTGTTCACGTTAGGTTCCCCATTTATCAATCTGAATAGACTTTGACCGGTCATCTGAATTGAACAAGGACTTTATATATCGTGACCATTTCTTATTATCATGTCAGTAGAGATCATAGTTTCCCGTTTGAAGGAATTGTATCCCAATGGATATTTTCACATAAATCGTGACCCTTTCTATCTTCTTATTTCCACGGTTCTTTCCCAGCGTACGCGGGATGAGGTTACTATTCCTACAACTCAGAAACTCTTTTCAGTCTTCAGCAATCCTCAGGAAATGGCAGAGGCAAGCCCCGATGAAATACAGGAACTCATCAAAGAAGTTGGATTCTATCGGGTGAAGTCTCAGCGGATAATTGATATCTCGCGCATGATTCTCATAGACTATGATGGCATAGTTCCTGATAGTATGGCTGAACTTCTCAAACTGCCGGGAGTTGGTCGCAAGACTGCTAATTGTGTGCTAGGGTATGGATATGATCAGGATGTCATAGCTGTAGATACTCACGTGCACAGAATATCAAATCGAATGGGGCTTATTCATACTAATACGCCGGATGAAAGTGAAACAGAACTGCAAAAAGTGATAGCTCAGGAAGTATGGAAGGATATTAATGGCCTCATGGTACTTTTTGGCAAACAGATATGTCGTCCGATAGGTCCGAAATGTGATAGTTGTATTATGGATGATATCTGTCCGAAGATAATCTGATTTGTAGTAAACTAAAAGCGGGAGTTTTGGCAAACTATTTATTCATATATCTTATATAAAGGACAAATCTTGTATTTTGTGCCGTAACTATAATATAAAAATTGCTAGTTTAGCACGAGTACTTATAATTCAAAATCAAATCATAGTTATCTAATATATAAGAGTGAGAATCATGTTACTAATCGGAGAAGCATTAATAGGCGAGGCACCAGAACTCGCACATATAGACCTTATGATAGGGAACAAAGACGGTCCTGTAGGTCAGGCATTTGCAAACGGTCTTACACAGTTATCAGCAGGTCACACACCTCTGCTTTCAGTGATCCGTCCAAATCTTCCAGCAAAGCCAGCTACACTCATTGTTCCTAAGGTCACAGTAAAGAACATGGGCCAGGCTGGTCAGATATTCGGTCCTGCACAGGCTGCAGTGTCCAAGGCTGTTGCAGATGCTCTTGAAGAAGGCGCATTTGGCGATATGGATATTGAAGACATAGTTGTTGTTGCAAGCGTGTTCATCCACCCTGAAGCAACTGACTACAACAAGATCTACAGATACAACTACGGAGCTGCAAAACTTGCTGTAAATCGCGCAGTAGATGGCTTCCCTAACGCTGACACAGTAATTGCAGAGAAGGACAGAATGGGCCATGCTATCATGGGATTCAAGGTATCCAGACTCTGGAATCCACCATACCTCCAGGTTGCACTGGACAATCCAAACCTTCCTGTTATTCTTGACATTGTCAAGGAGATCCCTAAGAGCGACCACGTTATTCTTGAAGCTGGTACACCTCTTATCAAGCGCTATGGCGTTGACGTTATCTCCAAGCTCAGGGAGGTCCGCCCGGATGCATTCATAGTTGCTGACCTTAAGACTCTTGATACAGGTAACCTTGAGGCTCGTATGGTAGCAGATGCAACAGCAGACGCAATTGTTGTTTCCGCACTTGCTCCAATACCAACTCTTAACAAGGTAATTGAAGAAGCTCACAAGACAGGTATCTATGCTGTAATGGACACACTCAACTGTGATGATCCTGTAGGTGTACTTGAACAGCTCGATGTACTTCCTGATGTAGTTGAACTTCACCGTGGTATCGATGTAGAAACATCAGCACACGCATGGGGCAGCATAGAAGACATAAAGGCACTCTCACCAAAGATCCTGGTGGCAGTAGCTGGTGGTGTACGTATCAACACTATACCAGATGCACTTTCAGCAGGTGCTGACGTTCTTGTAGTTGGAAGAGCAATCACCAACGCAAAGGATGTAAGACAAGTTGCAGAGAAGTTCATCGAAGGTCTCAACAACCCAGAAATTGACCAGTTCAGAGTAATGACTGACTTCTAAATTTCAAACGTACGGCAAGCGTGTGCAAAACACACGTTGCCTTTATTCTTTTTCTCAACTTTTTGTGGCTTTGCCCTTTCCTTTTAACGTTATATTTATAGGTGGAGTTACATCTATACTTTCAAGTAGATTATACTTATATTGATAATGGAGTGATAGAGTTTGAGTTCTACATTGATAGTCCTAAACCTCAAAACATATCTTGAGAGTACAGGCGAAGGCGCTGTAAAGATTGCACAGGCATGTAAGGAAGTTGCAGATGATTCAGGAATGGAGATAGGTGTCGCACCGCAGTTCTGCGATATCTACCGTGTAGCATCACAGGTAGACCTCCCGGTCTATTCACAGAGTCTTGACCCTGTGGGTGCAGGCAGCTTTACAGGACAGGCGTTCGTCCAGTCCATCAAAGACGCAGGTGCAGTTGGAACCCTTATCAACCACTCCGAATGCCGTCTTACTCTTGCAAACATCGATGCATCAATCACCACGGCAAGAGATGCAGCTCTTAAGACAATAGTCTGTACCAACAACATTGCAACCTCAGCAGCAGCAGCCGCCCTTGGCCCAGACTATGTGGCAGTGGAGCCACCAGAGCTCATCGGCTCCGGCATTCCTGTATCAAAAGCAGACCCGGAAGTTGTCACAGGTTCAGTTGATGCGGTCAAAAGGATCAACCCGGCAGTGCAGGTTCTCTGTGGTGCAGGAATCTCAAAAGGTGAAGACCTTTCAGCAGCTATGGAGCTTGGTTCTGTGGGCGTATTACTTGCATCAGGAATCGTAAAAGCGGAAGATCCAAAGGCTGCACTTGAGGATCTTGTGAGCAAGGTCTAATTATTTCTTTTTTAATTCCGGAATATGGATTTGTTATGGCAAAATCAAATCTATTTTAAGCTTGAAAATTATTGGAAACAATATGAACTTTAGTTTCTTATGTGAACTTGGAATCCATAAATGGAAAGATGCTGGCGGTGTTTCTTCTTTTTCATCAAGTGTAAGGAAAAAATATTATAGGTGTACAAGATGTGGAAAAAGGATGAGTAAGGTAACAACTAAGTAATTCAATAATCGATGTTGTAAATCTTCATTTTCTATCCTCGAATAGCACAACCAATCCCCTTCAGTTGTCTTTCCACAACCTGCTGCACCTTTTCAACTTCAAGATCGCCCATGATCATTATTCTGAATGTCGCGCTCAGCCTTTCAGTTCCCTCGATACCTTCATACCTGTCAATGATCTCAACTGAAACGATATCCTCGTTGCAGGAAATAAGTTCCATGATCACATCTGCATCGGCTCCTTTGGGGATGAGCACTGAAATATCTCTCAGGTGGTGGTCGAGGTTATCGAGTTTCCATTCATGCATTTCCCCTTCAGTCAGAAGGCGTATGTTCTCTATTTTGAGGTGTATGAGCTTGCTTCCGCCTTTGATCACAACGGTTATCGGGGTTACTTTCTCAATGATGCCGGTGTGCACGATTCCTGAGTAGGTATGCTTCACTCCGATTTCCTGTCCTATGGAATCCAGCAACTTGTCAAATTCAGCGATCTTTGAATTAATGAGCTTATCCGAGCGGCGGAGTGCCGATGCTGTATCTCCGAAATGCGTGGCAGCATCTTTCATTTTATTGGTAAATGCTTCTACGTCCTTTTTCCTGACAATGCTGGACATCTCACTGCACTGCTGCATGAAAGCATCATGTACTTTGAGAACTTCCGGGTTCTCCATCTGGATCAGTGCATAGAGGTAAGGATTCTGTCCCAGTATCCTGCCAACGAAATCAAGCATGATGTCGTAGACCGGACTCATGAATCTCCTTGATTCATTCACGCTGAAATCAAGGCTCTCAAAAGTAGTACCGATAGTGATGTAGGCAAAGTGTGTCAATCCCTGTACAACGGAAACGAATCTGTCATGTTCTGCCGGATCTATGACTTCTATATGTGCTCCATTATCCTCAAAGAGTGATCTCATCACAGGGAACCACTTATTTGATCGTTCCTCGATGGGTGTTAATATGAATATTTGACCATGTAGACTTGGTATGGATGGGCCGAACATTGGATGCGTTCCAAGTATTTCCACGTCATTTGGTGCATATTTTTGCATTGCTTCGGTGGGCCCCACTTTCAATGATGTAAGGTCCATTAACAAGCTACCACTTTTCATTTTAGGTGCTGTTTCTGCGATAACCTTTTCTGTAATATCAATAGGTACTGTAACAATAACGATATCATTGCTGCTTATCGCAGCATCGAGATCGTGGGCAAATTCCACACCCAAACGCTCCGCTATCTCTACTTTGCCACTACTGCCCCACACAGTAATTTCGTAATTGTTTTTTTTAAAGAAACGGGAGAACCATTGTCCCATTTCTCCTGTGCCACCTATTATCAGCACTTTCAAGACTTAAGCCCCTCTAACACTGCCTTTTTCATCACGTATATGGGCGGTTCCATACCAGTCCATATCTTAAAAGCTTCAGCACCCTGATAAACAAGCATCATAACACCAGGTACTGCTTTAGCGCCGGCTTTTTTTGCTTCTTTCAAGAGGCGTGTTTCAAGTGGATTGTAAACAATATCAAAAACAGTCAGCTTAGGGTGCATGTCCTCTGCTGTTGCTATTGTGGATTCGACGTTTGGATGCATTCCAAGAGTAGTACAGTTGATAAGAATATCAGAATCTGCGATAAGTCCCCTGAGATCATCAAGCCCACATCCCTTTGCATTTCCAACATCGCTTACTTCCTCTGCAAGCTCCAATGCTTTTTCTTCGGTCCGATTAGCTATTGTGATATTAGCTCCGTCCTTTGCAAACTGGAAAGCTATTGCACGGGATGCTCCTCCTGCACCTACAATGAGGACATTTGAACCTGATATTTGAACACCTTCTTCCTCAATACAGCGCTTAGCACCAATACCATCAGTATTGTAGCCTCTCATTCCATCTTTAAAATCCACGGTATTAACTGCTCCAATGGCCGTTGCAAGGGGGTCGGCATCCACTATTTTTAGTGCTTCCTGCTTGAGGGGAACAGTGAGATTCACTCCGCCAAATCCCATAGCTTGCGCCCTGAGTAACTTATCCCTTAGCCTTGCTGGCTTCACTCTGTACGCATGGTATGTGCAATCCATGCCCAGCTCCTTGAATGCAGCATTGTGCATATTTGGCGACAGGGAATGTTCTATGGGGTCGCCGTAGACTGCAAAAACAGTTCTCAAAAGAGTATCTCCATGGCAGATTTTAGTTCATGAATTTTTATTTGGCCAGGTGCAACGGCTTTTGCTATCACTCCGTATGTCAGAAGTGAACCATAGCATGGTGCTACTATGCGGCTATGCTTGCCGATCTCTCCCATTGCAATGGTGCATACTGGTTTTTCCATGTCATTAGTTGCCTGCAAGAGGTCAAGAACATCCTGTTTTGTGTGGGCCATAACTGCAAGTTTAGCAATATCCGCACCGGCATTATGTGCTTCATTGATTATGTTCTTCATTTCGTCAACAGGTGGCGTAGTCTCAAAATCGTGAGCTGAAATTATAACAGTCACATTTGCTTCTTTTGCTGCATCCACTACCTTGCTGCGTTGCTCCTCATCTGCACTTAACTCAATATCCACAGCTTCAACTAACGGCAGAACATCAATTAATAATGCAATTCTTTCATCTTCAGTGCCTTCCCACTTACCACCATCTGATTGTATTCTATTGGTTGCAATACATGGAAGCTTTGTGTTCGATTTTATCCTTTCAATTATCTTTTTCATCTCATCAAGGTCTGATAAATTGAGAAGATCGAGTCTCAATTCCAGCAGGTTCGCACCAAGCCAGTTTGCAGCTTTAGCATCCTCAGCAGGATCATCGTCTATAACTGAGACTATGGCAGGCTTAGCATCAAGATCGAAATCTCCTATTTTTACCATAAAAACCGCCTACTGCTCAATTATGGTCTCTTCGATCATCATTCCGAAATGACGTCCGACATCCTCAGAGTACACCAGTATCTCATCTCCTGGTTTAAGTTCGGCAACGGAGATCGGCTCCTTCTCTTTTGTGACAAGCTTGATAGTTTCTGCATTCTGCAATACATTTTTGATTATCTTACCGTTAAGGTCAGCTTCAACCAGCATAAGAGGTCTCCTTTCGATCTTGACTCTGCCTACCACTCCTTGTCTTTGGACACCGCTTGCATTTACAATAGTGACCTCATCTCCTGATTTGAGCTCTGAGAGGTATCGCGTCTTATCACCAACTCTTACATAAGCGTGAACTGCACCGGCATTTACTCTGAAAGGCCTGGATGCTACGTATGGACTATCATCTGATTCAGAATTGACCAAGAACATCCCGTTTGCCTGTGAACCCACAAGCATCCCCTCTCCTCTTACCATCAGGTTACATGTGTCAACGCAAACACGGTCACCCATGCCTACAGATTCGACTTTTGTAACGACGGCTGTTTCTAATTGAAGACTCTGTGAACTTGCATTTTCTACAACATTAACTGTCTTTTTGATCTGGCTGAAGTCATCCGTGTCCAGAAGAACACCATCTGTTCCGTGCTCCATAGTCTCGAATGCAATTCTTGCTTCTTCAGGATCTTTAACTCCTGATATGAGCTTGACATCCTTTTTTTGTAATCCTGCAATAAGGTTCTCAAGGGGAATGATCTGCCAGTCAGTGCCTATTGTTATGAGGTAATCACAAATACTACCCATCTCTGCTGCAAATGTTTCGTAGTCTTTGTTGTGAATTACCACGTAGGCTGCAACTTTAAAACCTTTTTCTTTGAGATTCAAAGCATTGGTAATATCAAGTGAACCTGCATAATCTGGTGGAAGTGGCTTTGTGCCGTCTCCCTCTCCACCTTTTCCAACAACAATAACGTCAGCACCTTCTACTTCCTTGTTGGAAAAAGCTGCAACCTTTACGTTACCTAACTCTTTTACTTTCTGTACATCGTCAGCATTGACAAGTATGTGGTCAACACCTGATTCCATCCCGGTTGTGATAATATCTTTTCGGCTATCCCAGGCTCCGTCATCAGCTTTGATCCAAACTATTTTGTTACTCATAAGAATTCATCCACAGGCACGATAATTGTATCATTTGAGCTTTTCAAGTGCCTCTTCTACTGTTTTATTGTGGTGCACTATCTCTGTTATCGCTCTTGTAATTTTTGTTGGGCTCTCGTGCTGGAATACATTTCTACCAATGGCTACTCCTCTTGCGCCGCCTTCCATTGAACCCTTGATCATCTGGAGGAATTCCTCATCGGTATTTGTTTTAGGACCACCTGCGATAACAATAGGAACCGGACATCCATTTACTACTTCTCGGAATGACTCCGGGTCACCTGTGTACAAAGTTTTAACAATATCAGCACCAAGTTCTGCACCAACCCTTGCAGCATGAGCAACAAGTTTTGGATCATGTGGGTTCTTTACCTTCTTTCCTCGTGGGTACATCATTGCCAGAAGTGGTATTCCCCAGTAGTTGCACTGCTCTGCTACAGCTCCCAGTTGCTGTAATTGCTCAGCTTCAGTTTCAGACCCCACATTTATATGGATAGATACAGCATCAGCTCCCATTTTCATGACCTCTTCAACTGTGCAGGCCAGCACTTTGTTATTTGGATCAGGGCCAAGCACTGTGGATGCGCTCATGTGTACGATAAGACCAACATCATGTCCGTATCCTCTGTGGCCGTGTTTAACGATTCCTTTTTGCATGAGGATCGCATCTGCTCCACCATCGGCTACTTTGTTTATGGAATCTGCAACATCTGTCAGGCCTTTGATGGGGCCATCTGATATTCCGTGATCCATGGGTATGAGTACGATGTTTCTGCTGTCTCTGTGCATGATTCTTTCAGTACGTATCTGTTTACCAATTTCAGTCATTTGTATCCCTTCAATTAATCTGTGATTTTGCCGCTTAATTATATAGCAGTTATTCGTGACACTATGTGACATAGTAGCACGGTGTAATATTTAAGGATTTTGCTGCCCTTAAAAAATAAATATCATTTTACATATCTTTAATGAAAGGTCCGATGTTAATTCCATTATCGTCCACATCATAGCTTATAATATGTTTTTCATGGATGCTACCGTGAACCTTTAAAACAGTAACAACTTTTCTGACTTCCTTTTCAATTTCAATATTTCTAAGAAGCAGAAGGTTATCAACTAATGATGATATTGGCATTTCATACTGGAGAATGTCATTGCCTGGTGCCATATTTCCATCGGTGAGGACAGAAGTAACTCCTTTGTTCTTGAAAAGCCTTATAAGGTTGAATATGTGTCCTTTTTTCTCATTGATATCATCCATCATCATATCAAATGCAGAAATATCATCAATAAGAATTCTTTTTGCATTCATATTTTCAAGATTCTCCCTCAAAATAAGAGCATGCTTGCAGGAATTCATTTCAGAAGGCGATGTGTGGATTATTTTAACAAGCCCTTTTTCTTCGAGGTCAAAAAGGTTAACTCCAAAATTGGATGCATAAGATCTTAACTCTCTGGGAGTTTCCTCAAAACAGCTGATAATCCCCGGCTCTCCATTTAGTGCCCCTTCAATTATGAATTGTAGTCCAAAAAGAGTCTTAGCTGTACCAATGTTGCCTGCTATGAGGGTCGATGAGCGCTCAAATATCCCGCCACCTACGTATTCTTCAAGGCCAGGGATGCCTATTTTTATTTTCTTGATCTCCCAGTCCGATTCGATGATCTCTGGCTCTATCCTTGGGTATATTCTCATTCCGGAATTAGAAATATCAAAAGCATGCTCTCCGGGGATATAGTTGGAATTACTAAGTTTTACAATTTTTATACAACGCTTGCTTCTTCTGTTTCCTAGGTTTTGTGATAGGTATACAACTCCGTCAACAATATCTGTAATTACTGATCTGCATAGATCTTCTGTTGACATGGTTCCTGTGAGGTAGACAATGGCATTCCATTCGCCAATGGCTGTATTAAGTGAGTAGATGAATCTTCTTCTTTCTGCTTCTGCAAAAGCAAAACCGATCGGTGTGACTGGATCAATCACAATACGATCGGGATTTAAGGATGCAACTAGATTTCCAAGCTCAACAAGCATTGTGAGTGGGTCTCTTTCAACAGAACTGATGTTGAAGGTATGAATATTCACTCTCTCATCAAAAAATTCATATCCGGAAAATATGTCCTGCAAGTTTTCTGTAGATTTTGGAGTAATTCCCACATAAAGAACAGTTTCTCCTTCTTTAGCTGCAGCGCAGAGTGCCTGCATTCCAATTGTAGTTCTACCGGTGCCTGGGTTACCAGCTATGATCATGGTGGATGGTAATCCTATACCTCCTCCTAATATCTCATCCATTCCTGGTATGCCTGTTGACTTGATCTCCAAAGCCGCCACTCCTAAGTTTGTGAATAACTAATTTAATTATATTTAGTTTCATATTAAAGTTACTGTCCCCATTTAAAATTGGATATGATTCTACTTAATATTATTTATCAAGTATGTCTCTGAAAATGACTTATAGGGGAAATCACAATAGCAATACATAGTATAATTCAACTTTTGGACAAGGCAATATATATGAAAACATTGAAAATTCTTGTGATCAATAATTATGGACAGTTTTGCCATCTTATTCACCGTGCAGTCCGTGATCTGGATATGGATACAAAGGTCATTCCTAACACTACATCAATAGAGGAGGTTCTTGCTGAAGAGCCAGATGGTCTTATTTTAAGTGGTGGTCCTTCCATAGAACGCGCTGGAATATGTTCTGAATATGTGGAAAGCCTGGATATTCCAATACTAGGAATATGCCTTGGTCATCAGGTTATTGCAAAAACATTTGGCGGAGAAGTAGGATCTGGCGATTCGGGTGGGTATGCTGACATCGAGATAGAGGTCATAGGACAAGGCGATCTTTTAAAAGGACTTGGTCCAAGTACTTCTGTCTGGGCATCACATGCAGATGAGGTTCTTGTTATGCCGGAAGGCTTCATACAGCTTGCAAGATCAGATATATGTGAGATCGAAGCTATGAAACACCCTGATAGGCCAATTTATGGTGTTCAGTGGCACCCTGAAGTTGCACACACTGAAAAAGGAGAAGAATTATTGATGAATTTCCTTGAGATATGTGAGAACTATTGATTTCACATTCCCATTTTCTTCATCATTTTTTGCATATTGAATTTGCCGCCACGGAATCCTTTCATGGCATTTTGCATCATTTTATGATATTTGAGTAGCTCTCTTACATCATCAGCAGTGCAGCCGGATCCCCTTGCTATTCTCTTGATGCGTGCGCTACCGATAAGGCGTGGATTGAGCATTTCTTCTTCTGTCATAGAATCCATTACAATTCTGTAACGCCCCATCTTGTCACCAGTATCCTGGTATGCATTTTCCGGTATCTTTGCTCCAAGTCCACCAAGTGGGAGCATTTGCATGATCTGCTTCATTGGGCCGAGCTTGTTGATACTTTCAAGCTGTTTGTACATATCTTTGAGGGTGAATTTACCTCTCATCATGGATTCCATATCAATGTCTTCTTCACCGAGAGTTTCTTCAGCTTTCTCTATAAGACTTTTAATATCGCCCATTCCAAGAAGTCTGGAAATGAACCTGTCCGGCTCAAACCTTTCCAAGTCCTCTGGTGTTTCTCCTGTACCGATAAAAGCAATTGATGAATTTGTTTCACATACAGCTGATATTGCTCCTCCACCTTTTGCAGTACCATCAAGTTTGGATATTACTACACCGGAAATACCAACGGACTCATTAAAAGTTCGTGCCTGTTCACTTGCCTGCTGTCCAATCGCTCCATCAAGAACCAGCAATTTATAATCAGGATTTGCGATGGCGTGAATGTTTTCCATCTCTTCTATAAGATCTGCTTCAAGGGAGTGACGGCCTGCAGTATCCACGATAAGTATGTCGTTCTTTTGCAGTTCCTTAAGACCTCTTTCTACGATACCCACAGCATCCGGGTTACCTTCCTCTCCGTAGAATGGAACGTTGAGTTTGGTACAAAGTGTATGGAGTTGCTGATATGCACCAGGTCGGAATGTATCTGCGCAAACAACTGCTGGACGCAGTCCTTTGCGCTGGAAATAACGTGCAAGTTTTGATGTAGTGGTGGTCTTTCCGCTTCCCTGTAAACCTATCATCATGATGGTCTGAGGTTTTAGCGGAACATCTGTGGCCTTACCAATGATATTAATGAGTTCCTGATAGACGATCCTGAGCACATGTTCTCTTGGACTCGCGCCTGCAGGTACTTCTTCTTTAAGAGCACGTTCTTTTATGCTCTGTGACATTTCCATAACAAGTTTGACATTCACATCTGATTGGAGCAATGCTCTTTGGATGTCCTTGACAACTTCGTTTACAGTTCGTTCATCTATACGTCCTGATTTTACCAGTTTTTTGAGGGCATCCTGTAAAGAATTCCCGAGTTTGTCCATTACCATTTAAGGATCATCCTGAAAGTTCTAGTATTTTAATTCTAATAAATGGGTAGTTCATATTTAATCCTGTTGTGGTTCACTCTTTCATTCGCCTCAAGTTTCATGCAATGAATACCACTGCTATTAGCGCAAGAACAAGCCTATCCATTGTTTTAATGTTGGTCATTCTTTTATGAATATACATGCCAGCAAGAACTGGCAGTTTCAGGCTATTGAGTTGAATTTTATCACTATTATCTTCTCTTGCTATCAGTCAGACGCCTGCTAAAGCAAAAATAAAACCTATTATCTGCACATTGGCAGGCATTCCTTCGTTAATAATTCCGAAGGATGCGGGTACAAGCGCGTGGTACAATGCCAGTATTCTTATTCCATCTGTAATTCCTGCCAACGCACCCATATTATATTCTTACTGATCGGAATGCCTTCCTTAAATGAGATTGCAGCCATTATCAATAGCAAAAAGTCAATTATTTGTGCAAGTGTGGCAACACTTAGGACTTCACTCTACTTTGTTGCAAAACCTCCACTGAAATCACCTGCTCCCCAGAATATCGCAGATAATATTTCAAACGTAATTATGTACAGTTCCGTGGAGTCATCTTTTTAATGGCTGAGCTGCATCACTAAATGGTTTACTTATATTGGTATTCAAGTTCATATAAAAGAAAGTTAGTAGCGGGGGATAGATTCGAACTATCGGTCTACGGGTTATGAGCCCGTCGGGATCTCCTGGCTACCCCACCCCGCTACGGGGATGATTATTTGTGTTTATTTCAAAGAAGCTTCTTCATGGACGAAAATATGCTATATACAGTTTTCTCGTTAACGGCCATATAAAAGAAAGTTAGTAGCGGGGGATAGATTCGAACTATCGGTCTACGGGTTATGAGCCCGTCGGGATCTCCTGGCTACCCCACCCCGCTTCAGTTAGCTTGCTTGAGGTACTCCCCTACTACATTATCATTGCTGATAAAGGTTGCGGGGTGCAGTGTGCAAAAAGATATATGGCATATCTATATCAATATACTCAGAGTAAGAGAATTAAATATGACTTTACCTGGCAAATTTATACTCAGAGTAGGAGAGAATTAAATATGGCTTTACCTGACAAATTCAAATGTGTTGTTACAAACTGGGATTACATTTACAATCTTTGCAGAGACGTTGCTGATGACGTGAAAGCTTCAGGGTATGAACCTGATATGATAATTGCACTTGCCAGAGGTGGCTGGTTTGCAGGCCGTGTATTATGTGATTTTCTGGGCCTTGATGACCTTACAAGCCTTAAGGTCGAACACTACATTGGAACAGCACTTACAGGTGATGAACCACTTATAAAATATCCACTTGCAGATAAGGCTGTGGAAGGAAAGAAGGTATTGATCGTTGATGATATTACAGATACCGGTAAAAGCATGGAATACTCAAAAGAGTATGTTTCAAAGCAAAAACCAAAGGAGATCCGTACAGCAACTCTTCAGTATCTTGACGCATCTACATTCGATCCCGACTACTGTGGCGAACGCCTCGAGGAATGGGCATGGGTCGTCTTTCCATGGAATTTCATGGAAGACATGACAAACCTCATTGCAACTATGATGGCTAAAGAAGAAAGGCCAATGTGGGATGCTACTGATGTTAAACATGGACTCTACATGTATCATTCACTGGATTCATTCGCCTTCGAAATAGCACAACCTTGCAGGATCACTGAGGTTATGGATGAAATGCATCGCAGGGGGGCTGTAAATTCCGTGCTTGAAGATGGAAAGAAGTACTGGAAGCTCGTATAGTGGGAGTATCTATGAACGAAAAAGCTGATATTGCGATAATTGGTGGCAGTGGAGTATATGATGCTAGTATTCTCGACAACGTGCATGAGGTTGATATTGATACTCCATTTGGTAAACCCTCTGATTCCATCACGATGGGTGAATATGGTGACAGGAATGTATGCTTTTTGCCACGTCATGGGAAAGGACACCGGATATCGCCCACTGAACTTAATTCAAGAGCAAATATATTCGCATTGAAGAAGCTTGGTGTCAAACGCATTATTGCAGTATCTGCTGTGGGAAGCCTGAAAGAAGAACTGGCACCACTGGATATTGTTATCCCTGATCAGATATACGACCGTACAAGGTCAAGACCAAGCACCTTTTTTGAAGATGGTATTGTTGTTCATATGGGATTTGCTGAACCTTTCTGTCCTGAAGCATCAAGCTCGATAGTTGATATTGCAAAGTCAAAAGGCTATAGTGTCAAGGAAGGCGGAACTTATGTTTGCATGGAAGGTCCGCAGTTCTCAACACGTGCGGAATCCCGGGTTTACAAGTCACTTGGATTTGATATCATAGGCATGACCGCTATCCCTGAAGCAAAACTTGCCAGGGAGGCTGAGATCTGCTATTCCATGATAGCCACAGTAACTGATTATGATGTCTGGCACGATGAGGATGTTAATATCGAAACCGTCATTAAGAATGCAATCAAAAATGAGGCTGCAGTTAAAGATATAATCGTGCATTGTATCGAAAAACTGAGTCTTGAGCAGGGTTGCATGTGCAAGGATGCTCTGTGCGGTGCAATAACCACTGCTCATGACATGATTCCTTATGAAAAGAAAAGAATGCTTGACCCTCTCATTGGTAGGCATCTCTAAATCATATTCTTGCTTGCTGGCCTGGCAACTTCCTACATTTTGCAGGCTATCGCAAGTGTTTTAATATATCATGGTTCTTATTTGATTCGGTGAATTATGCCTCATAAGTGCACGAGATGTGAATCAATCTTTACCGATGGAGCTTCTGTGATCCTCACAGGCTGCCCGAATTGCGGCTGGAATAAATTCCTTTATGTGAAGGACGAGGAAGCCGAAAAATCTGAAGAGATGAAATCAGATCCAACTGAAGGGCCAAAAGAGCATGTAATCGACGAAACTTCTGAACATGCTGAAGATTCAACATCCTCGGAAAATATCATTCGTGAGATCGATGATATTATAGGTGTGGATGCAGAGGAGCAGAGTGTCGCTGAAGAGGAAGGCGAACGTGTGGAGTCTGTCCGCATACTTGGCCCTGGTTCCTATGAACTAAATCTTGATTCCCTGCTTGACAGAAAGGAAATTGTCATGGCTATAAAAGAGGATGGTGCTTACGCACTGCATTTAGGTTCAGTTTTCAATAAGAATGATAAAAAGAAGAAAAAGTGATATGCACTTATTTTTCTGGTTTGAACAATGAGCAAGATCTCGAAAAACCGATTCTTTGAAGTTGATGCTTTTCGTGGTATAGCCATTCTTATGATGGTTATTTATCATTTCTTTTTTGACCTTGATTTTCTCGGCATCCATGAATATGATATGCATTCCGGTATCCTTCTGATAATCGGACGCATTGCAGCAATTTTGTTCATATTTCTTGTGGGCGTTTCACTTACACTCAGTTATTCTCGCACGTTACACTTGTATGGTACAGAAAAACAGTTCTCTCATTTTCTCAAAAGAGGCGCAGAGATATTTGCATGGGGTCTTCTGATAACCCTAATAACTGCAACACTGCTGGAAAAAGGCACAATTTATTTCGGGATCCTTCACCTTATTGGAGTTTCCATTGTACTGGCATATCCTTTTCTGAAATATCGGGCCGAGGCTTTCGCCACAGGTTTCATCGTACTACTTCTTGGTATGGCCGTAGCTGAAATAGTGATCGAATCTCCCTTGCTTCTATGGCTTGGGATTATGCCACACGGTTTCTACTCACTGGACTACTTCCCGCTTATCCCCTGGTTCGGAGTCGTACTTCTGGGCATCTTCACAGGCAATAGTCTCTACATAGATTATCAAAGGCAGTTTCGCATCTGTGATTGCAGCGAGAATTTATTTGTGAAGGTTTTTGGGTATCTGGGAAAAAGGTCTTTGTTGATTTATTTGCTGCATCAGCCGGTGATTGTTGGGGTATTATTTTTGTATTCAATAATTTGATTTTTCAATCAATTTATTGAATATGTGGACACATCATTTTCACTTAACAAAAGTCCCATTCTTGTATTCGTCAAAAGCCTGCTGCAATTCTTCCTGACTGTTCATGACAATGGGTCCATACCATGCAACTGGTTCTCCAATGGGTTTGCCGGTTATGAGCAGAAATCTCATGCCCTCATCTCCTGCGGTGATCGATATCTGTTCGCCCTCATCGAACTGTATCAGATTCTCTTTTTTTGTGGACGAGCTGATTTCAGGATCAAAGAATCCGTCACCTTTTATCGCATAGGCAAGTACCGTATATCCTGATTCAGTGGGGTAATCAAAAGTTTGCTTTGCGGGAATTGTAATGTCCAGATATTCGGGCTTTGTGACTATGTCCTGCACAGGTCCCTGTACTCCATCAATCTCTCCGCATATTATCTTGATATGGGTGCCGTTATCTGTAATGACTTCGGGGATGTCGGCACTTTTCACTTCCCTGTAGCGTGGTTCCATCATCTTGTGGGATGCTGGCAGGTTTGCCCATAGCTGGAAACCCCAGAGATTTCTGTTCTTATCTCCCTTTGGCATTTCCTGGTGAATTATTCCGCTTCCTGCGGTCATCCATTGTATGTCGCCTAAATTGATGGTGCCTTTATTTCCCATGCTATCTCCATGTTCAACATTGCCCTGGATTACATAGGTGATTGTTTCTATTCCTCTATGTGGATGCCAGGGAAATCCCATGATGTAATCCTTCGGATCGTCCGAGTGGAAATCATCCAGCAGTAAAAAAGGATCAAGCTGTGGTGCATGGTGGGATCCGAAGGCCCTCTTCAGGTGAACTCCGGCTCCTTCAATGGTCGGCACGCTTTTGAGTATCTTTTTGATTTTCCTGACTTTGGCCATATTTCTCCCCAATATGACACTGCCAGCAAGCATATTAGTTTATTTGCTGTCTTCTGTCAGGCACTCTCTTACGAAAGAATATTCTCCCATACAGTCAAGGAATACTGGGTCCACTTCCATCAATACTGTCTGGAACATAAGTACATGGATCATTTCCTCTCTTGCAACATCAAGGAGCATGGTTTTCATATCTTCATCATCTGTGAGGTTTGCCATCTGCTCATAGAAACTGATCGCATCAAGCTCAGCGATCATTGCTAATCTCATGACTTCCTTGTCGATATCCTCTTTACTTACACTTGAAAGGTCAATAGGTAGTTCTGATAGCATCATTTCACCTCTGCTTATCTGCCAAGTTCTTCATCGACTTCTTTTTTGCCAGCTTCGAGCTCTTCCACTTGTTCCTGGTCATGCTCGAGAAGGAGGGTCTGGAATTCTCCTACATGGGTCTTTTCTTCCTTCGCAACATCGAGCAGAACTCTTTTGACCTCTTCGCTCTCAGCTAACTCTGCCATCTGTTCATAGAGACTTACAGCATCAAGCTCTGCAATTATGGCTGCTCTGAGAATTTCCTTGTTTATGTATTTCTTGTTAACTTTGCTAAGGTCAATAGGTATTTTTGATAACATGTTGAAACTCCTTTCATTGATTATTTGTTGTTAAGCACTCAGGCATTATTGCTGACTGACTAAACTCCCTCTTATAATCTGTGATTGGGATATTTATATATTCTGCAAAAATCAATAATGTGGCGAATGCAGATTCTGAATAAAAATGCCTATTATCAGTTGAAAATCAATATTAAAAAATAAGTAAAAAAGAAAAAGTAAGTTTTCACTTACTTATTACTCGTTCTTTCTTCTCTGGATTATCAAAGCAATACCAAGAATTGCAGCCATTGGCAAAACAATGGTTGGGAATTCAGGTATTTCTCCATTTGGTGCACATTCGTCTACTATCTTTACGAATTCAACTTGGGTGAATGGGCTCTTTGCACCATGTGCGTCAACAGCTGTGACCTGTACCATCCAGATGTCGTCTACTTCTGTATCTGTTGCAGGTACGCTGCTTCCGGTGTGCTCTCCACGTCCGGCAAAGTCGTCATCAAGGAATCCACCGGTACCAACATCTACGAACCATCTGTATTCGTAGGAAACTGCATCGCCGTTTGGATCTGCGGGGTTAGGTCCTGTGATAGCTACTGAAAGGGCATCATCGTCAGCAACACAGTCAGCAGGTCTCTTTGCAACTTCTGGTTGGAACGGTGCCTGGTTTGACCCGTCAAGGGAGTAGTTTACAACAAGTTTACTGTAATCGAGCTCAGTTGCCCAAGTTCGGGATGTCGCAAACATGTCGATATCTATGAACATTTCCAGATTGCAGTCATCTAGGAGGTTTGCAGTATTCACATCAAATGTTGTAAGTGACCATGTACCCCCTGTTCCCTGAAGGTAAACCGGGTTCATGTCGATTCCATCTGCAGTGATATGATCGTACTCTCCATTAAGTCCACGTTCTGGCTCTGCATCAACATCCCATGCTCTGATCTCAATTTGTACTGAGTTGATAGTCAAATTTGGATTAGTACATACTGCTGCATCAAATGTATGGTTCCATCCATAGTCCTGATCGTACCAGCTGTATATTCCAAATCCACCACCATTTACAGGTGCCATGTATTGAGGTGCATCGCTGTTCTCATCAATTATCTGTGTGTATGTGAATGTTCCATCTCCATTGTCAACAATTGTTTCAGTTGAGGCAGCAGCCAAACTGAAAGAAGTTGTCTTTATGGCTGCTTCTGGGCCGGCTGAATTGAGATCATTTGTCTCGTATGCAGCAGCTGTTCCCATAAATAGGGATACAACTAGTAGCAAAGTCATTATTTTCCTTATCATTTCTATACCACCATATTATTTTTAAAGTCCGAATCTTAAATTCGGAGAAATATTAATAAGTAATTAAAATTGAGTTCTATTCCTTCTTATACTTTGCTAACAACAAGCGAATGATTTTATCATAGTTATGATGATATGGCGATTACTATAGAATTATTTAGTATTGTATGGTGTGCATATTAGCACTTAACTCCGTTTACTGTCCCTCACAAAAATCACTAAGCAATGTTTGACGCTCATCTATCTTTTCAAGCTTAGTGACACCTACTCCGATCAATCTGAACTTACCGGTTCCTATAAATTCATTCATAAGCTCCGATGATGCTTTTTTGATGGATTTTATGTCTGTTGTGGCGGCCGAAAGTGTCTTTGCTCTGGTATATGTTCTGAAGTCACTGTACCGTACCTTAATAGTTACTGTCCTGAAACGGAATTTCTTTTTGAAAAGGGATGAGTGTACTTTCTCGGCAAGTTGAAGCATACTTTTCTGAATATCACTTAGGTCTGAAACATCTTTATCAAATGTATCTTCTGTGCTGATAGATTTTACTTCATCGCGTTCCTTTACCTCTCGTCTATCTATTCCATTTGCAAGTTGATGCATTACCAATCCTGATTTGCCAAAGCGTGCAATGAGTAATTGTACATCTGTCGTAGCAAGTTGTCCCACATTTTCCAGTCCCATATCTTTTAGGATGGGTTGTGTTTTCTTTCCGATGCCCGGGATATTTGAAATAGGAAGTGGGAACAGGAATCTCTCAATTTCATCCGGTCTTACGACTGTAAGTCCATTTGGTTTATTGAAATCAGAGGCGATCTTTGCTATGACTTTATTAGGCGCAACACCTATGGAACAGGTTATTCCATGTTTTCTGGCAACTTCCTCTTTTATTTTTTCAGCCAGCAGAATGGCAGACTCGTAATCATCAATACTGTCTGCGATGTCGAGATATGCTTCATCCACGCTTACTTGCTGAAATTTGTCTGCAAAGATGCGGATAAATTGCATTATCCTTTCTGAGCTTTCTTTATAAAGCTTCATATTCACAGGAAGGTATACTGCATCTGGACAAAGTCTGTAAGCCTTTGATATTGGCATACCGGAATGTATCCCAAATTCTCTTGCTTCGTATGAGCATGTGCTCACAACACCTCTTCCAGCCCCCTCCTTTATGTCTGAACCTACAACTACCGGTAAACCCTTTAATTCCGGTCTATCTCTCACTTCTACGGAGGAATAAAAACTGTCCATATCCACATGTAGTGTGATCCTGTGTTGTTTTGTTTCTCTCATTTTCCAGTTTTATGTTGTCAGTATTTCATAAAAGAATAATTGCTTCAAATCAACAACCTGAAATAGCATTAAGGATGTATTTGCGCTATTCAGGTGCAATTAAATGTATATCTATATAGCAATGCTGGCTTATGTTGTTGTCCTTTTTCTTACTTTGCGCGACATTCGTATATTCAGGCGTACACGTTTGATGTCTTACCGTAAGGGTGCAATAAAAGGTCTTCTTGCATCAACAGTTGTCCTTTTTGGCGTGCTTATGACCGCATCAAATCCTGAATTTGGATTGCTTGTGGTCTTTATTGGGATCTATATTAACAAGAAAGGATTTGATAGAGAGAAGGTTTTTATAAATGCTGGTACAGTTGACCGTCTCCTTGGTAAAACTGATATCTAACCACAGTATTTGTCTTGTTATTGCAATCCAAAAGGTATAAATGTAAGAGTATTTATTATAAGGCGATACTATTTAGCGATTATTCAATTACACAATTACATCATATTAATGGAGAATTAGATATGGGAAATATTAGACATAGTAACATTAAGAGAATTACACTTCGCTTAATTGAAAACTACGGTGACAAATTAACTACAGATTTCGATGCAAACAAGCCTCTTGTAGCAAAGTACACTACAATTGAGAGCAAAGTAATAAGAAATCGTGTAGCTGGCTACGTAACAAGAAAAATGACCCACAAGCCAATAGAGTAATCTTTTGGGAGCTGGTTCTATGTTCGAAGGAGTTATACCTGCCCTTGTAACGCCATTTGCAAAGGATAGCAGCATAGATGCTGAAAAATTCAGGGACATTGTCTCTTTTGTAGAAGATGGCGGTGTTTCCGGGATTCTTGCGTGCGGTACTACTGGTGAATCTGCTACTCTTTCTATTGCAGAGCACAAAGAGTTGATCGATCTTTCTGTTGATTGTGCAAAGGTGCCGGTTGTTGCTGGTACAGGCTCCAACAACACCGCTGAAGCGGTCGATCTGACCAAATATGCAGCTGATGCAGGTGCTGATGCAGCTCTCATCATATCTCCTTACTATAATAAAACGAACAATGCGGGACTACTTGCTCATTTTAATGCAATTGCAGATTCTGCAGATATTCCTATTATACTATATAATGTACCTTCCAGAACGGGGCAGAATGTTCCACTGGAAGTTATATCCGAGCTTGCAAAAGTAGAAAATATCGTCGGTATCAAGGAAGCAAGCGGTAGTGTGGAAAACGTCTCTCGTATTCTTGAAGAAACTGTGGATGAGGACTTTGGGGTTCTTTCCGGAGAGGATGGTTTGGCATTCCCAATCACTGCACTTGGTGGTGCCGGTGTGATCTCAGTTGTCGCCAATCTGCTTCCTGAAATGATGGTCCAGATGGTAGATGCAAGCAAGAAAGGTGATTTTGCAATTGCCAGAGAACTTCACTATAAAATGGCTCCACTCATTCGCGTGTTGTTCAGTGAGACAAATCCTATACCAGTAAAGCGTGCTATTGATCTTATGGGACTTGCAAGCGGTGATATGAGGCTTCCTCTTGCACCGATAAGCAAGGAGAACGAAACCGTGCTTACTGATGTTCTACGCAGCATGGGGTGTATAGAATGATCAAGGTAGCTATAACTGGTGCTTCCGGAAGAATGGGGAAAATGATCCTTGAAAATATCCTGAAATATGAGGGCATGCAATTATCAGCAGGATTTGATCTTGTGAACATCGGCAAAGATGTAGGTGAAGTTGCCCAGGTCGGTACGTTGAATGTACCAGTTTCTGATGTGGAAGATATGGAATCTGTCCTCAAATCTTCAAACACCGACGTGCTTATTGATTTTACAATTGCTGCCGCAACAATTGCCAATGCTCCAAGGGTTGCGTCTAGTGGTGTTAGTCTTGTAATCGGGACCACCGGACTTACTGACGGGCAAAAAGATGTAATTGAAAGTTCTATAATAGAGAACAACGTTGCAGGCATTATCTCTCCTAATTTTTCTCTGGGTGTCAATGTTTTCTTTAATATCCTGAAAGAAGCTGCAAAGTATCTTGGTGAGATGGATATTGAGGTCATTGAAGCACATCACAATAAGAAAAAGGATGCACCAAGTGGAACTGCTATTGGGGCAGCAAATGCCATCAGCGAAGTTCTTGGTGGAAAAGAATATGTTTATGGCCGTGAAGGACTTGCACCAAGGGGCAAGGAAATAGGCATACATGCAGTACGTGGTGGCGATATTATTGGTGACCATACTGTACTTTTTGCAGGTGATGGTGAAAGAATAGAGGTAAAGCATCAGGCACACTCAAGACAGGCATTCGCTGGCGGTGCAGTAAAAGCAGCAGCATGGATAGCAGGTGCGAAACCAGGTGTCTATGATATGAAGGATATTCTCGGTCTCTAATACCGAAATAAGCTCTTTTTATTTTTATTTCGTAAATCATGGCCATATATGGCATTTTTTTTATTTGCTCTATAGTAAATGCTCTCCAATATTTTCAGATATAACTCTGCCACAGTAGCTGCATCTAAGTACTAATTTTTCATTACCGGAAGCAACATTGAATTTAGAAGTCATCGGTTCATTACTATTTGAGATGCAATTTGGATTTATGCATTTAACTATACCCTCAACAAATTCAGGTATATGAACCTTCTTTTTCTGGGATACGTCGTAATTGCGTATGATATTTATTGTTGCATTAGGTGCGATCAAAGCAATTCTGTCAACTTCCATTGCTTTAAGTTCTCGGCTTTCAATCTTAACAACATCTTTGTGCCCGTATTTTCCATGCGAATTCAATAGTACACTAACAACATCTTGCGATGAATCCGGGATGCCAAGTATTTTGAGTACGTTTAATGCCTGACCTGATTCGATATGATCTATCACTGTTCCATTCTGGATCCGGCGAACTCTCAATTCCTTATGGATGCCCTCTTCACTCATTCGATCACTCCCAGAACAAGTGCTAATAATGCCATCCTTACGGGGACGCCATAAAAAGCCTGCTTAAAATAACATGCATGTGGTGTTGCATCTACCTCAGGTTTAATTTCATTCACCCTGGGCAATGGATGCATGATCTTTAACTCTGGCTTCACATTTTCGAGCGTTTCCACTGAGATCATCAGTTTATTGGCAACCTTTTGATACTCAGCAGGATCAGGGAATCTCTCTTTCTGTATGCGTGTCATATAGAGGACATCCACATCATTGATAGCAGGATCAATGGCATCTGTCTCTGTAACATGGACTCCTCTGCTCTTAAGGTCATTAATTATTTCCTTGGGCATGCGCAGCTCATCCGGGGATATTAGTTTGATGTCAGCACCGTAGTGGGATAGCGCATAACATAAGGAGTGAACAGTGCGTCCATATTTGAGATCTCCTGCAAGTGCTATCTTTAATCCGTCTAGGTGACTTTCTCTTTTAATTGTGTAGAGGTCAAGTAAGGTTTGAGTTGGATGATGGCCTGCACCGTCACCTGCATTTAGTATGGGCACGCTGGAAAATTCTGCTGCCAGATGTGCAGCTCCTTCTTTTGGATGCCTGAGCACAATGGAATCTGCATAACCATCAATAACTCGAATGGTATCTGCAAGAGTTTCTCCTTTTGCTATAGAACTTGCGTCAACCGATCCCAGATTAAGCACATCTCCGCCAAGTCTTAACATTGCAGTTTCAAAGGACATTCGTGTTCTAGTACTTGGTTCAAAGAAAAGCACACCTAATATTTTTCCTTTGAGCAGGTCTGATCTTCTTTTTCCACGAGCTATTTCTTCCATCTTCTCAGCGGTTTGAAGAATATGGTCGATCATATCTCTGGAAAAAGAGGTCATTGAAATGATATGATGGTCCTTGAATTTCATCTACTACTAAAGTAGTTGCATCAAATATATGTTTGCTGGATGCTTCTACCTGTGATTTGTGCTTTTCATTTTGGACAGAGTTGTTTTCTTAGTTCATCCCATTCCTGAGCATTTATATCTTTGCAAATACATTTGTCTATAGTTTTTTTCTTGTCATTATCTGCTATTTCTTTGAGATCCATTATGGCTCGCATAAGGCCAGCTGTTTCGTTGAACATTTTTTTCGCTTCATCGCAAGTGATATTTTTTTGCTCAAGGCATGCTTCACAGTCTTTTTCTTTTTCACTTAACATGTCAATGAACATGTCAATACTTTTCATTTCATGCTCTGAATATGTCTCTTTATTTACAATTTCCCATACAACTTCATGCAAATTTATTTCATTTCCTTCTATTTCAACAGTGCATGGTATTTTTTCACCAACCCAAAAAAGATGTGAATGCAACCTTTTCATGAGTTTATTTCTTTCCTTTTCTGAAATTTCTCTGTTATCACTCATATGATGATCTCCTAACCTTTCCCAATTAACTATTGCTCTTCATCCAATTAAATTTATAGCTTCTAAGGCATTTAGTATTGCATAAACATTGAAGGTGATCAAATCAAAGCAATTATTCAGGTCGCTCTTGACATTCTGGAAATTGATCGTTCCATACAGATAGCCCGGGAATCCGTAGAGGGCGGTGTGGATTGGATAGAAGTAGGCACTCCTTTGATCAAAAGTGAGGGTATGGATGCTATCAGGCAGATCAGGGAGCAATTTCCAAAGCAGACTATCATAGCTGATATGAAGGTCGCTGATACAGGTGCCATGGAAGTTGAGATGGCCGCAAAAGCAGGTGCCGATATTGTAGTTATACTTGGCAGTGCCGATGACTCTACTGTTCTTGAATCTGTTCGAGCTGCAAAAAAGTATGGTGCAAAGATAATGGCGGATCTAATATCTTTTTCCGAGCCAGTTTCCCGTTCTAAAGAACTACAGGACCTGGGTGTGGACTATATTAACGTTCATGCAGGCATTGACCAGCAGATGATGGGGCAGGATTCTTTATCTATAATGAAAAAAGTCATTCAGGATGTATCAATTCCAGTTGCCATTGCAGGTGGTCTGGATGCTGATTCATGTGCGCAGGCTGTTCTGGCGGGTGCCAGTATTGTGATTGTTGGTGGAAATATTACTCGTTCATCCGACGTGCTTTCTTCCGCAAGATCCATAAGGGAAAGTGTGGATGCGCCTTTTGATAAGCATTTATCTGAAAAGAGTATTGATGAGCAAATTCGCGATATTCTAATGTCAGTTTCCACTCCTAATATTTCAGATGCCATGCATCGTAAGGGTGCTATGCAGGACATTTTTCCCACCCTGAAAGGTAAAAAGATGGTTGGAACTGCTGTTACCGTTCAGACATTCAAAGGTGACTGGGCAAAAACTGTTGAAGCTATCGATGTTGCTAAAAAAGGCGATGTCATTGTCATTTACAATGGCAGCAGGCACGTGGCACCATGGGGCGGCCTTGCTACACTGAGTTGTATCAACAAGGAAATTGCCGGTGTAGTGATCGATGGTGCAGTAAGGGATATTGATGATATCTCTAAAATGAGTCTCCCGGTCTTTGCCACATGTGCTGTTCCAAATGCAGGCGAACCAAAGGGTTTTGGTGAAATAAATTCTGAGATCGTCTGTGGTAACCAGGAAGTCAGGTCCGGCGATTTCATAGTAGGCGACGACAATGGTGTTGTTGTAGTTCCAAGGGAGCGTGCCTATGAGATTGCAAGGCGTGCAAAGGAAGTTGAAAAAACAGAGCAGCGCCTTTTTGAAGAGATCAAGAGGGGAAAAACCCTGTCTGAAATTATGAAGTTGAAGAAATGGGAGAAGCAGTGATATGATCGAGATTCTCAAAGTACTGGCTTGTATGCCATTCTTACTTTATGCATGTTATGCCGATATAAAAACTCGCAGAGTTGCCAATGAGACCTGGGTGGTAATGTTTGGTGTAGGTTTCATTTTTATAGTCGCCGATTTCATGGAGCTTGGCCTTCCGTATCTGATACGAAATATACTCTCGTTTGCTTTTATATTTGCATTCGTGTATGTTCTCTTCCAGTTTGGTGCATTTGGCGGGGCAGATGCCAAAGTTCTAATGGTTATATCTTTGATAATTCCCACATTCCCTGCTATCGTTCTTTTTGGAACATCTTATCCGCTTAATGGAGTTCCACCAATTGATTTATTCGCTTTCAGCGTATTTGGTAACTCTGTGCTCCTGACAGTCATAGTGCCCATTGGTCTGGGTATGTATAATCTGGCACGCAATCCCGTAGAATCCATAAAAAAGCCGCTATACATGATAACCGGATACATGACTCCGATATCTAAACTCGAAAAAGGACATTTCCGTATGATAGAGTCCTATTCCCAAACAGATTCCGGCTTAAAATTCAGGTTCACAAGGTCGGGCACGGAGCTGAGCAACAATGTCATTAAAGAATTGAAAGGATATCTAAAGGAAGGTAAAGTAAAGGATAGAGTATGGATTACTCCCGGTCTTCCCTTCATGATACCTATCACAGCAGGTTTTATCACAGCAGTGGTTTTCGGCGACCTTATATTCTACATCACCATGGAATTCATGATGATGTGATTTTCTTTTTTCTTCTCTTTTTTGAATAAGCTTTAATATCCTTCAATAGATAGTATTAATTGGAGGTGGGTTTCTTGGACAAGAAAGTTCCTGAAAACAAAGAAAATAAAGAAAAGAAAACTGATGAAGATGTAGCACATATATCTCCTATTCATCCCGGAGATACCCGGGGTCGGGGCAGGCGGCATTTGCTGGACACCTGTGAATAAGTAAATAAGTGGATATTTGATCCATTTCATTTTTTAGTAAACAATTTTGTTAGCAAAGAGCGTATTTCATTTTCGGTGAAATCGTCACTGAGTTTTGCTCTTGTCATTTTGATAATATCGTCCTCAAGTTCTCCTATTGTCTTGAGTATGATATCTTCTTTTTGAGTTTCCCTGCCTGGAGATTTTAACTCGTTTTCTTTGAAACGGTCTATTTTTGTTTCAGCAGGTTTTGTTACTTTTACCGCCTTTGCTGCTTTCTTAGCAGCTTCTTTTTTTAATTTATCAGAGGTGATCTTTGCTTGTTCTTGCTCTTCGAAATAATCTTCAATTTCCTTTAGGAAAATATCACCATATTTTTTCAGCTTATATTCTCCAACTCCGGTGATCTGTAAGAGTGATGCTTTGTCTCTTGGGAGTTTTGCAGCCATTTGTTTTAAACTGGTATCTGCAAAAATAATGTATGGAGGTACATCTTGCATATCAGCCATTTTTTTACGGAGGTCCTTGAGCTTTTGTAGTAACTCTCCCTCAGGCTCAGGTGTTGATCCTTTAATCGTAGGCTCTGGTAATTTTGCTTTCTTTTTGAGATTTGATCTGGCATTTGATTTTGAAGCTGCTTCTGATCCATTCTTTGAATGGCTTGTGTGCTCTTCAATTGAATCGCCTTCATCAAAGTCCACGACCTTGGTGAGGGTCACTTTGAGTTTATCGTTCAGAACATCCCGGCTGGCTTTGTTAAGTTTTAGGAGTGGGTATCTGCTACCCTGGACTGTGATCACTTTCTGCGCAAGCATTTCCCGGGCAATTTCCATCCATTCTGCTTTCTTGTACTTGTCCCCTGTTCCGTATGAGTTTAGAAGCTTGTGTTTTTTGTCTCTGATGTTCTTTGTGTTGGCACCACTGAGCACATCCACAACATGATTCATCCCAAATCTCTGGTTTAGTTCACTAATGCATCTGATAAGTTGCTTCGCATCATCCGTTCCATCAGTAGTTATTCTTGGTTGGGTGCAGGCATCGCATTTTCCGCAGTTCTCTTCCTTTAATTCTTCTCCAAAATAGTTGAGGAGTACCTTTCTCCGGCATGTATTGCTCTCACAATAATTGACCATATCCTGAAGTTGCTTCAGGGCAATTTCCCGGTCTTCTTTCTTGTTCTTCTGTTTGATGAAGTACTCTATTTTGTACCTGTCCCCTCTGCTGAAATAGAGCACACAGTCACATTCAAGGCCATCTCTGCCACCTCTGCCCGTTTCCTGATAATAACTTTCCAGATTCTTTGGCAGATCGTAATGAATAACAAAACGTACGTTGGGTTTGTCAATTCCCATGCCAAATGCCACGGTGGCCACAATGATCTCTGTCCTGTCCTTAATGAACATCTCCTGATTCTTTGCTCGCTGGCTATCAGTAAGTCCTGCATGATATGGGAGCGAATTGAAACCGTCTTTCCGTAATTTTTTAGCAATACTATCTACAGACTTGCGACTCTGGCAATAAATGATCCCACTCTCACCTTTATGTTTCCGAAGGTAGCGCAGTATCTGATTGTAAGTGTCTGTTTTTGGCTTTATCTGGTAGAAGAGGTTCTTGCGGTCAAAACTTGCAACGTATGTGTTGCTGTTATCCATTTTGAGTTGTTCGAGGGTATCTTCCCGTACTTTTGGTGTAGCCGTTGCAGTAAGTGCTATTATGGGTACGTCAGGAAAATTTCTTTTAAGCACGTTAAGTCTGCGATATTCAGGTCGGAAATCATGTCCCCATTCAGAAACACAGTGACTCTCATCAATTGCGAAAAGACTGACATTATTTTTCTTGAGTATTGAAAGGGTATGTGTCATTGTCAGCCTTTCAGGAGCTACGTAGAGTAATTTAACGTGCCCACGCTCAATATCCTGGTATATCCTCTGTGATTCAGTTGCACTCAGAGTACTGTTAAGATATGCTGCAGGCACTCCATTCTCTATTAGTCCATCTACCTGATCTTTCATCAGGGATATCAAGGGTGATACAACAACTGTCAATCCATCCATCAATAGAGCAGGCACTTGATAACAGATGGATTTACCACCACCGGTTGGCATCAATACGAAAGTATCTTTCTTGTCCAGAACATCTTTAATGATATTCTGCTGGAGTGGCCTGAATGAAGAATATCCAAAGTACTTTCTGAGTGTATCGTGCATTTTGTACCTATAGAACGTTTTTTTCCAGAAATATGAGCTTTGTCTATTTAAGAATCTTCCAAGCAGGGTGTAAGTATTCCTATTCGCATCATCTGTATTTCTTGATGTAAATTTTCAATGGGACTTTCTGTGTAGATCACAATACAATTTTGTTCAGGAGAGCATTAATATGTACGAACTACCATTTGAGAATTAAATCCTATTCATGGAGCTCATATTCATGGTAAAAGTAGATAAGTTCATTCCCAAAGCAATAGACAGAATAAAACAACAGGCTTCTGATCATACTATTATTGCATTATCTGGTGGTGTAGATAGCTCAGTATGTGCAGTTCTTGCTCACCGTGCTATCGGTGATAAGCTCACTCCCATATACATTGACACTGGCCTTATGAGAAAAGGTGAAACTGAGAGGATCAAGGAAATATTCTTTGATATGAACCTTCAGGTAATTGATGCAAAGGAACGTTTCTTAACTGCATTAAAGGGACTTGAGGATCCTGAAGAAAAACGCAAAGCTGTTGGTGAAGCATTTATTCGCGTATTTGAGGAAGAAGCAAAAGAACTGAGTGCGGAGTATCTCATACAGGGGACAATTTATCCAGACCGGATCGAATCAGAGGGTGGCATAAAATCCCATCACAATGTTGGTGGTCTTCCATCTGTTGTAGATTTCAAAGCAATTGTTGAACCAATAGATGACCTTTACAAAGATGAAGTTCGTGAAGTTGCAAGGGCACTGGACCTTCCAGAAGAAATATGTGAAAGAATGCCTTTCCCCGGTCCCGGCCTTTCAGTAAGGGTCGTAGGCGAAGTTACAGAAGAACTAGTTGAAGTTGTAAGGGAAGCAAATGCCATTGTGGAAGAGGAGCTTGTTGAAAAATTCCATCCATGGCAAACATTTGCAGCGGTTGTCGGTAAAGGAACCGGTGTAAAAGGTGATGTAAGAGTACATGGATGGATCGTTGCTGTGAGGGCGGTAGGTTCAAGGGACGGTATGACTGCAGAAGCTATGGAGCTTCCGTGGGATGTTCTCAGGAAGATCGAATCCAGGATCACTGCTGCTATTCCATCAGTTGCCAGAGTTGTGTATGATATCACTCCTAAACCACCAGCTACAATCGAGTTTGAATAAATGTCACTTAACAAAGTAGTCCTTGATATAAGGAATAAGCAGAGGATAAAACCCTCTTCACTGGAATACCCATGTGCTGCATGGACCGGGGTCGACCTGCTGGATTCTCAGGAGATCGCTACTCTTACAATGATCTTCAAAACATCAGGATGCTGGTGGGGCAAGGCAGGCGGATGTACCATGTGTGGCTATGTCTATGATAGTGCCGCAACTCCTCCATCTGATGCTCAACTGATCTCCCAGTTTGATAATGCAATGAAGAAAGCATCTGATTTTGATCGTTTCATAGTCAAGATCTTCACATCAGGTAGTTTCCTTGATGAAAATGAGATTCCTCTTGAGGTCAGGCACAGCATTTTAGATGTGCTTGAGGATGATAAGCGGGTTTCTAAGGTAATAGTGGAAACCCGGCCTGAATTTGTGACGGATGAAACCATGTCCGACTGCCAATCAACCCTGAAAGAAACTTTATTTGAAATAGCCACAGGTCTTGAAACAAGTTCAGATATGATCAGGAAAAATTCCATAAATAAAGGCTTCACTTTTGATGACTTCAAGAAAGCATCAAAGGCAGCAAGGGACAATGGTGCTACAGTAAAATCATATTTGATGTTGAAACCTCCTTTCTTAACTGAAAAAGAAGCACTGGATGATATGGTAAATTCAGTCTTTGAAGCTGCGGATCACACTGATATGTTCTCTATAAATCTGTGTAATATACAGGGCGGCACTTTTATCGAACGTCTCTGGGAGCGCGGTCAGTACAGACCACCCTGGCTCTGGAGCATTATTGAAGTAATGAAAAGAGTAAAAGCAGAACGTCCTGATATTATATTAGCTTCTGATCCGGTGGGTGCTGGCTCAAAGCGGGGACCACATAATTGTAAAAAATGCAGCAGGGATGTTGCTGATGCGATCAGAAGGTTCTCGGTCACTCAGGACATTTCAGTTTTTGATCATGTAAACTGTGAATGCAAGGACTTGTGGGAAAATGTGCTGGAATTGGATGAGCACACCTTTGGTTCAGCAATTCTCGATTAAGCATTTAGGTATAAAATCAAAAATAAATGAGGATATTTAGTATTTAATATTTATTCCTCATCTTCTCCTTCATAGACCATTGTACCTATTCCTGTGTCAGTGAAGAGCTCCAGAAGTATGGAATGTGATACACTGCCATCTATTATATGTACTCTTTCAACACCACTTTGAACTGAAGCTGCAGCACTTCTCATCTTGGGGATCATCCCTCCTGAGATCACTTCCGCATCAATAAGATCTTCAATATCATCAAAAGTGACTCTGGATATACGTGATTTCCTATCACTGGGATTTTTCAGAAGCCCTGGTACATCTGTCATGAGGACAAGTTTTTTTGCTCTAAGGGCTGCTGCAATATCTCCTGCAACAGTATCAGCATTTATATTGAGTCCTTTCCCTGTAATGTCCATGGCAATAGGTGAAATTACTGGTATATAGCCTTCTTTTGTGACTATATCGATAATTTCCGGGTTGATTATTTCTGTGTCGCCTACCCATCCAAGATCTACTTCATGTTCGACATCTTCGATCATGATCATCTGTGACGGCTTCTTCTTGGCCATTATCATCTTTCCATCTTTTCCTGACAGTCCAATGCCTTTCCCATCATGCTGTCCGATCAAAGATACGATCTCAGTATTGATGTTGCCAACAAGTACCATGCGTGCAATTTCCAATGTTTCTTCATCGGTTATTCGCAGCCCACCGACAAATTCTGGTTCTTTACCCATGCGCTTCATCTTTTCGGTAATCTCTGGCCCGCCTCCGTGGACTATTATCGGGTGTATTCCGACAAATCTGAGCAAAACTACGTCCTGAATAATATCATCCATTATTTCAGGATTGACCATTGCATGTCCGCCGACTTTGATGACCATGAATGAATCGTGAAATTTTCTGATGTATGGAAGTGCTTCAATCAGCACATTCTCCCGTTTAAGTGTCATATTATTGTCCTTATCCGCCAGATTGTAAAAATGTATATTGTTCTGGTATTTTATGGACCATGGATTATTCTCAAACGATTTAAAAGTTGTTTTTAAGAAAAGTAAATTTAAAAAAAGAACCCATTATGGGTTCAATAGTATAATTAGATCTTTTCCAGCTTTTCAATGCCGACCTTCTTAACAAACGGCTTATTAATTTTGTCAGGCATCCAGTCTGGCTTGTTCTTTGGTGCATTGACCATTTCTTTCCAGCCCTTGAATACGTGGATCTTCTTTGTACCACGCTCACGAAGCCTGATGTCTATTGGCTTCTTTTTTGTTCCTTTTCCTCTGTTTGCAACTTTCAGAGCAGCCTGTCTTGGCTGTTTTCCTGTAAATACCCCATGTTCATTTCCTTTTTTGTCTCTTAACACAAAATTTCTTGTTTCAGACATTATGTCACCTCGTAATCATTATGTGGATTACCTCTGCAAATGTATTTAGTATGTAAACTATATATATTTTTCTTTTAATGTTGTCTTATGTACTTGATTTGTACAATTTCCTTTTTTTTGAAACACTTTTTAATTATTTTTTACAAAAAATGCTAGTTTTTATTGAATGTGTTCAATCAAAATCTTAGCGCTATATAGAGGCTACACAAGTAAACTTGATTTGTCTGTGTGGCAATATATGGTATATTGTATGCATCTATATTGGGCCAGTTATCACGACTTCCGATAATCATCAGGTTTACTGCATTCAAAACATAACCTTTACATGCAATGACTCCATTTCACAAGAGCATTACTATATTGTACTATAATTCGTTCCGATTTTCAATTTGAGGTTATATAATGGAAGTCCCAGTTGTAAAATTACCGGATATTCAGGCAGATATGCCACAAATTCCGATCAACTTAAGTCGTGTAGGCGTAACTAACGTGAAAAAACTTGTAGAAGTAAAACGAAAGGACAAGCGCCCGATAGTTTTATTATCAACATTCGATATTTTCGTGGATTTGCCTTCTCGGCTTAAAGGTGCAAACCTTTCCCGAAATTTTGAAGCTGTTGATGAAGTACTTGAAAAAGCTATCAACATGCCAGTTTACGAGATTGAGCAGCTTTGCAGTGATGTTGCACAGAGCCTTTTGGTTCGTCATGAGTATGCAACTCGTGCAGAAGTCATTCTGAAAAGCGAGTACGTAGTGAAAAGAGAATCACCATCTACCAAAATGGAGTGTCAGGAAGTTGTAGATATTTTTGCTGAAGCAACAGCTCTGCGCGATGATGGCGAAAACATGATCGTGAAGAAGCTCATTGGTGCGGAGGTCATAGGAATGACTGCATGTCCATGTGCGCAGGAGATCATGCGTGATAATGCAATGAACGAGCTTCGATCTATTGGTATTGAAGACATTAAGATTGCAGAGTTCCTTCACAGAGTCCCAATGGCAACGCATAACCAGCGTGGACGTGGAATAATATCAATAGAGGTAGTTGGTGAGGATTTCGTATCTCTTGAGAGGATCATTGAGATTATTGAGAGCTCTATGAGCTCCAGCGTAGTTGAGCTTCTAAAACGTGCTGATGAAGCAATGGTTGTTCAAAGAGCACACCAAAATCCAAAATTCGTAGAGGATTGTGTACGCACAATGGCCAAAAATCTGGTAAATGGATTTTCTTATCTTCCAGATGAAGCAATTGTCACTATCAAACAGATCAACGAAGAAAGCATACACAGGCATAACGCATTTGCCGAAAGGGTTGCAACACTTGGTGAACTGCGAAGTGAGATTGCACAGTAATGGGCAGGCTTTAAATCCTGTCTATTTAATATCTATTTAGAACAATTATGGAGTTGATTTTTTGGAAGACTCACAGACCATTGAAGCTTTGGATATTAATGGAGATGTAATTGTTCCTGGCACGGTTCTTAGATATGTGAATGGGGACACTGTAGGCAGAGCTGTTGAGATAACAGGAGATGAAGATGGTATATGGGTTCTTTTGGATGTTACTGGTCTTTATTACAACGTTGAAGCCCTTGTCATAACTGACCCATCTGCTCTGAAAGCAAAGCATGATGGAGAGAAAACAGAGTTCAATGCCAAGGAATATGTCAAGCGTTTTGATTCCGAAGATACCGCAGATATTGGGCAGGTTACAGGTGGAGGTTAATCCACTCGCATCCTGTTCATTCATTATTGACTTATTTTGACTTATTTTCCTTGTTTTTATTTTGATGTACTTTGATGATGTATGTCTTATATCATATTTTCATTCTCAAGAAGTGTAAGAGAACGTATCCATTCCCCTTTTGGTTCTCTTGAAGTTCCAACTACCAGACGCTTAATGTCATCAACAATTTCAACAACTCCGCTTGCTTCTACTGTTTCTCCGGCAAGAGCCTGGCCTGCATAAGTGTGTGTGTAAGAAAGTACATGGTCGATATCTTCATGTTCTATTTTGTAGACTGATGGATTATCAAATGCAAGATCTGCGTTGGTGACCTTTGCTTTGATCGTTCTTGTTCCAATGTCCTTGCCTCTTGGTATGGGTGCAGTGATCTGTTGCCAATCCTTTACAAATAGCAGGTCGAAATAGGTTCCATCAACCATTCCACGGTTACCTTTTCTCTTCTCGTGAACTATGAACTCTTCAAATGATATTTCCGGGATGCGTTTTGTGTATATCTTTTTCCACATCTCCTCATCAATATCCTCAATAATGCCATCTTCCGATTTTGCCTTTTCAATAGCATCTCTTGCAGTGAACCAGTCGTTGCCACACACAACAAAATCAATATCTGATCCTTCATTTTGAAGTCCGGGTAGTAATGAGCCTGTAACTCCCATTTTTTCTCTGGGTACGCCTGCTTCATCAAGCACTTTGACAACTGCTGCGACTCGATGGTCTGATCTGATAAGTTGTTCAATAGCATCATTTGGTTGCAGCACCTTCTTGATCTTATCTTCAGGAACGATGTGGACGTCCTCTACCCATTCTGGCCGATTCTCACGCATGAAATCAAAGGCAACATCAAAATCATATTTTTTGTATCGTTTGCCGTTGAGTTCTCTTTCCCCATTTTCATCTGGTACATACCTCAATACGCCTCTGACTCCATGTGGGTGAAAATAATCAGCAACTGCAAATATCCAGTCATCATTAGTTACTAGAAAGTCCCTTATCCTTGCTTTAATCATTTATACCATCCTGAAAGAAAATCTGTATATGCTTGTGTAATGTCTGCTTTTACATAAGAACAGTTTGATTTAACTTTTTTGTCTGTTGGAATAAACATAAATAGCACAGTCTATATGATATATCTGGAATCACTGGCCATATTTCCGGGGGGTGTATATGCTGAATTTACTTGATGAATGGATAAGGGGTATAAGACGTGATTTTCACCGAAACCCTGAACTAAGTTTTAATGAATATCGTACGCAGGAAAAAATTATCTCAATTCTTCATGAAATTGGTATTCAATGCAGTAAAATTGCAGAAACAGGTGTTATTGCTGATATTCATGGATATGTACCAGGCCATTGCATAGCCATTCGTGCTGATATGGATGCTCTTGCGGCAAGCGAGGTACTGACCGAATCCAACAGAGCTTACATCTCCAGCTCAGATGGCGTGATGCACGCATGCGGGCACGATGGGCATATGGCTATGGTCCTTGGCCTTGCGCACCTCTTACACGAAAATAAAGATACATTTTCCGGTTCTGTCAGATTTATATTCCAACCTGCAGAAGAGGTCCCGCCGGGTGGTGCCATCAGGGTGATCGAGGAGGGTGGCCTTGCAGGGGTAGATGCTATTCTTGGAATTCACATATTTGGAAATGTAGATGTAGGGACAATCAATCTTCGGGAAGGTGCATTTATGGCAAGTTCCAACCGTTTCAGTCTCCATATCTATGGTAAAGGCGGGCACCATTCCACTCCTGAATATTGCATAGATCCTATCAAGATATCCTCTGAATTTGTCCTGTCTTTAGGTGCTGAGTTGCCAACTCGGGTGGATCCCAATAATTATGTTCTGGGCTTTGGGACATTGAATTCTGGTGGTCAGTTCAATCGTAGTCCTGATGAGCTTAATATGGTGGGCAGTTTCAGGACATTCGATGATAATGATATTGATAATGTTGGATCTGTCATGCGGGATATCTTAGATTCTCTCATGGCGAAATATTCTAAAGGATCATTTGATGGCTATCCTTACTATGAGCTTGATATATTGCGTGGATACCCGGTCCTCGTTAACCATCCAATTTTTACACGTGCAGCTTCCAGTCGTTTATCCAGTCATTTTTCTGATGTCAATGGGGATGCTGAATCCATATTTGGCGCAGAGGATTTTGCCTATTATCTTCAAAAGGTGCCGGGTACTTACGTTATCATTGGAACCAGAAATCCAGAAAAAGGAATCGTTGAGGGAAACCATTCAAATAGTTTTGATATTGATGAAGATGTCCTAATCAAGGGAACTCGTATGCTTTATCTTCTTGCTCTTGAATTCCTGGAAAACCCCGGGAGTTTCCTCGAATGTTGATCAAAGCATTTTCAGTAGCTGATGCATTACAAGTGCGTTTAATGGTGCTTGAAATTCTGGCAGGCGAAGGCTTCCAATATGATCCACTGAAGGATTCTGATCTCGAGGACATTCCTGATTTTTATCTAAAAGGAGGTGGTGCATTTTTTGTAGCAGTAGATGGGGATGAGATTGTTGGCAGTTCTGCTGTGCGAATGGTTGGCTCTGGCAGATGTGAGGTCAAAAGGATCTATGTGAAAAGCAATCATCGTGGCAAAGGTATTGGCACTGCTCTTCTATTAAAAGCACTAGATTTTGCAGAACAGAAATGCTCTCTTGCTACCTTAAAGACTGATCTATATCTTGATGATGCAATTCGATTGTATCTTAAAAATGGGTTTTTAATTATAAAAGAAGATGATGGGACAATATATTTTGAAAAACAACTTCATTGATATATTGGCTACTTATATTTCTTTCATCATGGCAATTTCATCACAATCAGGAAACTTTGAGCATTTTAGACACGCAGTCCATATTTTGTGTGGTAGTGTATGCTTGTCTACAGTATGGAATCCAAGTTTTTCAAAGAATGGGATTGCATAAGTAAGTGTGAAAACATTCTCAATTCCCAGTTCTTTTGCATCTCCAAGGCATGTATATACAAGCTTGCTACCAATTCCTTTTTTTTCATACCCTGGTTTCACGGCAAGTGATATCACTTCTGCAAGCTTTTCCCAGCTGACCTGAAGGGCACAGCAACCTACGATCTCGTCCTCGACCTCGCATAAGTAAAAACTACGGGTGCATTCATAAAGCTCGCTCAGGGAACGCGGTAACATCATCTCTTTCTTAGCATGATAGTTGATGATTTCCCTAATTTCCGGGATATCGTTTACTGTAGCCTTCCTGATAATCACTTTATGCCCTCCACAAATTAAATAATAGAAAAAAGCGAGCGTGAAGGGATTTGAACCCCTGGCTTGCAGCTTAGGAGGCTGCCGCCATATCCTGACTAGGCCACACGCTCACAATGTGTACTCTGGTAATAGGGTTCAATATCTTAAACTTATTGGTATATTATTTTCTCTTGGCTTTGTCATTTCACTCTTTAATAAATAATTTCAGGAAAATATCCTGAATATAAAAAGCAGGTAGTATATAGAAACTACTATCATAATAGCTCCTGATGCCACATTGATCTTCCTTTTCTTGTTAACAAGGAATCCTATTACAGTAGCGCTGGATGCACCGGACAGCAAGGAGAATACCAGCAATGGTGCTCCCAAACCCAAGCCGAAGAACAGGAAATTCAGCATATTTTCAATAAAACCAGACGTCCCTGAAAAGGAAAGTGTGAAAAATGCTGCAATAAATGCGGGATTACATGGTATTACAATAGCTCCGAAAAAGAACCCATAGAGGAATGCATCAATGAATGGATTATTGGAGCTGGGCGTTTTTCCAGCTGGGAGGTATTTTCCTATATCTATGTCTAGGACCAATACTATTCCAATAATTCCCAGAATTGCAAAAGCAATCGGTGAAACTACTCCTATTACCTTTGTAAGGGATATTTTCAATATGGTGGTAAATATCAATCCCAGAAGGAGCATAAATGTAATGACGCCCGCTGTTACGATAAATCCAAAGAGTACCAATACTTTTCGATTCTCTTCGCCTGATTCCTGCGTTTTTGAGATCTGTCCTGAAAGGTATGCCAGAAACCCCGGGTAAAGTGGCAGGACGCATACTGCGGTCAAAGGTGTAAGTAAACCCAGAATGAATGCCTGAAATATATTTGCCAGAATTATCATTCAGCTCCCTTATATTGTCAGAATAATGCAAAGAATGCTGCAATATATAATCTATTTGCATCTATAAAAGGGATTCCAGGCTTTCTATAAGCTCAATCCTGAGCTTGTTGGCATTTCTCCAGCTTCTCAATGAATTCCGTGTTATTGGTAGTATTCATACTTATTCCAAGCATTTCAGGTTTAAATCCAAGGGACAATCCAAGTAACTGGGTGTAATGAAGTACTGGTATATTATATTCGGTACCTGTATTTTCCCTAATGTCCCTCTGCCCAGCGTCAAGCTGCATATGGCAAAATGGGCATGCGTTTACAATGCAGTCCACTCCTGCCTCCTCTATCTTCGAGAGCTTGTGCTCTGCCATTTTCAGGGATTCTTCCTTTAATGCAGAACGCATGCCTCCTCCTGCTCCGCAACATTCGGTTTTATCAGTGTAATCTATACTCTTTGCACCAACAGCTTCCACAAGTTCATCAAAGAATCGTACTTTTTCAAAATTACCTAATCCTCTATCTCTGGAAGGTTTTAGCAAATGGCATCCGTAATGAACTGCAACCTTGATGTTCAGTGGCTTTTCAACAGCAGCTTTAATCTGCTCCACTCCGACCTCTCTGAAAAGATATTCCATAATGTGTCTTACATCGATATTGCCTCTGAACTCTTTTCCGATCTTTGACAGGTGGCTATTTATTTCAGCTTTGAGTTCAGTTTCCGTCTTAAGTTTGTGATTTGCATCTGCAAGTGATCCGAAACACCCATTGCATATTGTTAGTATGTCTCGCTGCATTTTTTCGGAAAGGACAATGTTTCTGCTGGCCAATGCAAGCCATGTTGCTTCATCAAAAGATCTGAATACTCCAGGTGCAGGACAGCATGATGCTCCTTCTATATCTACAAAGTCAACATCAAGTTTTGCCAGACATAATCTTGTAGCCAGTTCTATGCCTGGATATCTATTTGGTACTAAACAACCCAGAAAAAGTGATAATCCTGTCATTTTAAGTCCTCATCTAATTTCTACACAGTCTTCAATCATTCATTTCCCGTTTCCAACAGTTCTTCAAACCCGCAGGACTTCAAAAGGGTCTTCACTTCTTCAAGTCCTTCAGAATATTTGTGTACCGTTTCTGGTAATTCTTCAAGCCCAAGACTTGTTCTTTTCAATTTGTTCTTTTCATCTATGGGTACAGCGTGTCCGTGCTTGACAAGAAGTTTTCCGACGTTTCTGTGTTCTTCTAGCATTATGCCTTCGCGGACTGCTACAGCTCTTATTGCAAGCACAGAGTCAACGATATCAATATTTCTTGGGCAGCGTTCCTGGCAGTTGTAGCACGTTGTGCACATCCACAACTGCTCATCATTGAGGACGTCGGTTGTTCTGGTTGCATTTCTGACTATTTTTCTGATATTGAGGCTGGTGTGCCTTCCAGAGGGGCAACTTCCGCTGCAAACACCACACTGCATGCATTTCATAATTTCTGCACAGTTTTCTTTTAATTGCCCTAAAACTCCCTTTTTATTGCATGCCGCGCTCAAACTTCTAGCTCCTTATATTATAGTAAGTGAATGATCTGTCAAAATTATATGTCTAATGCTTCTGATATGCTATTTTTGGCAAGAATGATAAATCTTCCGACTTTTTATTCGATCCCTGCTTCACTTTGTATGTAGTGGCCATTAGCTCCTGATGGTGTTGGGTTACTAATAATGTCCTCATAATTCGCTGAGTAACTTTTATTTACTCATCCGTTGTTTTTAGTCTTGTGTGTTGGGGTATTCAAGGTCAATACAAACACTTATATACTATCGCGTAGGTAATGGGTTACTTACAACCCGATTTATTTTACAGGAGTTATCAAAATGGTAAACGCAAATCCAGTAACAAAGGAAGACGTGTTACAGGCTGTAACCGAATCCGATGTCAAGTTCATAAGAACTCAATTCACCGATACTCTTGGTATGATCAAGAGCTGGGCAATCCCTTCAGAAGATCTTCAAGATGCATTTGAAGACGGTGTAATGTTCGATGGTTCCTCAATCGAGGGATTCACCAGGATCGAAGAATCAGACATGTTCCTCATGCCTGATCCAACAACTTTCAGACTTCTGCCATGGAGACCAAGCGAAGGTGCAGTAGCACGTATTATTGGTGACATCAACAGGCCAGACGGAACACCATTTGACGGTGACCCAAGGTATGTTCTAAAGAGAGCAGTTGCTGAAGCAGAAAAGATGGGCTTCACAATGAACATCGGTCCTGAACTTGAGTTCTTCCTTTTCGAACTCGATGACAAAGGACATCCAACCACAAACCTTACTGACCACGGTGGATACTTTGACTTTGCTCCACTGGACAAAGCACAGGATGTAAGAAGAGC
>JAIPUR010000013.1 GCA_020055655.1 Methanosarcinaceae archaeon
TGCCTACGGAAAGTCCATCATTGATGACATCGAATGCTGGGATCCCAGCATCCAGGGCTTCCTGTGTGACTACAGGACAGCCAGCAACATCCTGATTAACAATTGTATCTCTGAGTTTGTCTAAAATTTCTTGATTGGACATATTATGCCTCCTTGTTATAGTAATAGGCAAATAGCGTTTTATTGCCTAATTTGCATCATATTTTTTTAGTAGTGGAAATGAGAAGAATACTTGCAACGCAAGCCATCAATTCTCACCCACGTACTTGATTATGCAATCTTATTCCTGAACATTTCACAGCTGTTGATCTTAATATCCAGCAATTTCTCGATATTCATCTTTGCTGCAATACCCTTTGGAACTCCAGCAACTGATGTGATGACACCGAGTCCAAGTTCTTCTCTCAGTTCTCGCATGACATATTCGTCACTAAGATCCATTGTAGAAACTCCAAGTTTCTTTGAAACGTAGTCTTTTGCTTCTCCAATTCTCATGCTCTTTGAGAATTCCATTCTTGCAACAAGGTCACCTGCTGCTCTGATCCCGCTCATTCCGGAGGTCATTATGTGGGAGATCGGCATACCCATCGGGTCGCCGACCCCTACCTATATGCCATCCACGCCAGCAATTTCGACCATCGCCTTGCTAGCTCTTGATACAGCATCTATGGTTGGGGTCTCAAGCATAGGGATACCACCTACACCCATTCCCATGTTCACGTGACATGGAATAGTTGAAGCTTTAACAGCTTCTTTGATGAAAGTTACAGCTCTTCCGAGGTTCCATGCAAAACTCTTGCTGGTATTGGTGTTGACAACAGGACCGAATACATTCGAGCCAGCTTTAGCAGCAAGAGGAGCTTGCTCATGAGGCCAGAGTCCTGCAAGTACAGTTCCGTCATATTCCATCTCACCGTGAAGACCGAGCATAAGCTCTCCTGCCATTCCGGTTTCGATGTATATATCAGGGAATTCCTTTCTGAGCTGTTCGATCGCATGCAGTGAAGCGAACATGTCACCATCACCTGCTGCACCGATCGTATCGAAGTTGATACCATCAGCGCCAGAAGCCATCATTCTCTGCATGATCCAGACAATATCTCTTGTGAGATGTTCGGCTGCACCTTCCATAGCTTCCTGTGCCTCCTTGATCTTGAAAGACTTCATGAGGTCCCCAGGATTTGGGAAAGGACCATCAGGAGTATAATAAAGGCCCATGTTTGGCATTGCACCGTAGAGCAGAGGGACGATCATGTTCTGTTGGCAGACTTCCATTGTCTGCTGTTCCTGTGAGATTATTGGCTTAACAGGTTTGTAACTGTAGTCAATGTGACCCAGTTCCATGGTATCTGCACCAAAGGCTCTTTCGTGCATCATCATACCAACAAGTCTGCTGGATGGAATCCCAACACCACTATTACCCTGATCACCGTCTATTCTGATAGTACTGATATCGTGTGTAACAGGTACTTCCATTCCAGGTTCCACACCGACCATCCTTGAAGATGTGGTGATGATATCGACCAGCTTATCCAGTTCGTCACCACTGAGGTCAGGGATAGTTCCAAGATCTGCAGCATCTGCCATACCTTCCTGCAGATCTGTAAGAATCTGTTCTTTTGTCATGAAGATGCGCTGTCCATCTCCCATTCTTAATGCATATTCTGTCATTGTATTCACCTCAGACAAGGAGTTCCTTAGCTTTTGCAACGGCTTCACTAGCATTTTCTGCATAGCAGTCTGCACCTATTTTGTCAGCCCATGCCTGAGTTGCAGGTGCTCCACCGACCATGACCTTTACCTTTTCACGAAGACCCTGCTCTTTGAGCATTTCGATGATCTCTTTCTGACCTGGCATTGTTGTTGTCATCAGAGCAGACATACCTACCATGTTAGCATCGGTTTCTTTGATCTTAGCAATAAAGTCCTGAAGGGGAACATCCCTACCAATGTCATGGACTTCAAAACCAGAGGATTGAAGCATGGTAGATACAATTGATTTACCGATGTCATGGACATCTCCTTCAACTGTACCATTGACTATGACACCAAGCTTGTCACTTGGAGCATCCGTTGGCATGTCATCCTCAAGCATTTTGACACCAGCTTCCATTGCACCGGATGCCATCATTACATGAGGCAAGAACAGCTTACCTCTTTCAAACATTATTCCAACTTCGTTCATACCAGCTGCAAGACCCTTTTCAATAATCTCGGGAGCTGCAATGCCTTCACTCTTTGCTTTTTCGATTACTGCTAATACAAGATCCTGTTTGCAGGAGACGATGGCATCTGATAGTTCTTTGAACATTTCTTCTTTGCTCATTTCTATACCTCATTAATTTTTGATCGTTAATCGTTTTTCTGAAATCCTGTTCGTTGTGGAATGAATTCAGAGACAATTATAGCGTTGTTACACGATACATATATAAGTTGCCTTCAATGATACTATATAAACATAACTCCACTGTACCCCATGCATCTGCTATATATATTTTTTTACTATATTAGCCATCTGAACTTTAAAACAACAGCAGGAACATTAATTTAAAAACGCAGGCATGGATGGCTGTACTGGCCCACTAGGCCCTGTACAGAAAAATATGCCTCCGCCATAATTTCTGCTAATTTTTAGATTAGTACCTTTTCAGGATCCTCCTTAAAACTCAGAAACAAACGTTCTGGCCTGCCAGAGTGCAAGTATTGCAAATATCAAAATAACAACCATCCACAATACATCCGCAGCAGGCAAAGGTGAGTTTGCCCAGTAAGCATTGTAAGCATCCATTGCAGCTTGTGTTTGTACCATTCATATCACTCCTTATACATACATAAGACAGGCATCTGCAGCCCTTATCCTTCCAAAATCAGTCAGTACATACTTGTGCAGAAGGAAACCCTTTTTGTAGATACCTTCTTCATCGACCTTAACTTCAACATCCTCGAGCATTCCACCAGATGCAAGCTCGATTATATCGAAGTTTATGGAGTCCCTGTGGAAATCTCCCTTGAGGTCATCGTACTCTTTCTGAATCTGTTCGACGATCTCATAGTTCCATTTTCCACTGCCACACAATTCAAGTATTCTGAATTTAACAGGACGATTTCCAGCCATTTCAATCACCTCTCAAAGATTCCATTTCCCCAGTGTCCTCAGAGAACATCACAGTACTGCCTATAAGACAAAGTGCGCCACCTACCAGAATAGTCCAGGAAGGTACATCTCCGAAGAAGAGGAAGATAAAGATCACTGCGAAAAGACCATAGAGGTTTCCTATACCCTGACCTCTGCCTACTCCGATCAATGGGAAAGACTTGTACCAGGAAACATAACAGAAACCGAAAGTAATACCTGCAAATATCAACACCATTAGGGTGAGTGGTTCGAATGCGAGGATTGCGTACTTGATCATAGGGAAACCTGCGATCGCAAGCATTGGGATAGCAATGATCCACCATATGAGACCTTCACCAATGAACCTGAGAGTAAGACCAACATCAGGCTCTGCGATATCAAGACCCTTACCTGCTATGGCACCTTCAATACCCCAGCCAGTTGCTGCCATGAGTCCACCAAGATAGCCGACCCAGAGAACGTTACCACTGCCGATCTCGGAGAGAACTCCGCCACCGAATATAGTGATACCTCCCAGGATGATGACAATAATACCAATAAAAGCACGCTTTGTTACCTTTTCACCATACCATTTAGAAGCAAGTATCGCACCTACAACAGGATACATAAGAGCTGCAACAGCTGCAAAGGCACCTCCTACAAAACCCATAGCAATGAATGATCCAAGAATAGCCATTGGACCACCGAATATAGACGCAAGGAAGAACCATTTGGAACAGGGATGGAATTCCTTTGCTGTTCTCTTCATTTCACCGAACTTACCAAGGACACCGGTCCACACACCAAGGGCTAAAATAACCGTTGCTGCATTAAGAGCAGTTATCAAAACTGCCACAATAACCAGTGCCACACCATCGCCGCTTGATGCAGCTACTTCACTATACATCTGATCAAAAGGATTAAGTACCCATACTGCAGTACCCGGAAGATACCACAAGCCCCAGAGAACCGCACAGAAGAGAGCCCACATAAACCCTTTCTTTACTCTTTTTTGATGTTCTTTTCTTTTTAATGATTGCAAATCCATACTAATACCTCCAATAATCAAACAATTTGCTGTTTTCAATTGCATTAGGTCATATCATATCCGGAAAGCTCTCCGGATGAGGAGGAGATTCTCAAAAAAGATGATGTGATGTGGGCTTTGTTACTAATCGATCCCCTCAGAAATAGGGGTGAGGTATAAATATGAATTGATACAAATGCGAACATAACGAACCCTTCTGACAATCACCATCTTCTTTCGAGGTGCACTAAACTACTAAGGGAGAAACAATGACTGGACAATGTTGCTGCCACAACAATATCCCGACATATTTCCCAAAAGCACCTTTAAAGAGGAAACTTTTCATTTGAACAAACAGTAACATGGACATGGGTTTTTTAACATATCCTTGTCACTGTAACCTTCTGATGTCAGAAGAGTTCTTTTAACTTGTTTACAACATCGCCAGCATTCTCACCATAGATGTCCGCACCAATTTGATCAGCCCAGTCCTGGGTTACAGGTGCTCCTCCGACCATTGTCTTGGTATTTTCACGAATACCTGCTTCCTTGAGTTGTTCTTCGATCTGGATCTGGTTGACCATTGTTGTTGTCATCAAAGCTGATGTACCAACGACCTGTGCACCTACTTCCTTTGCTTTTTCAACAAAGTCGTTGATAAGTACGTCTCTTCCCATATCGAATACCTGGAAACCAGCTATCTTGAGCATGGTTGCTACGATATCCTTTCCAATAGAGTGGATATCACCTTCAATTGTTCCAATGACGACCTTGCCTCTACCTTCGGATTCACCACCCAGTTTCTCCAATGCAGGTCCAAGAACTTCTACACCTGCACTCATTGCCTCTGATGCTGCAATAACGTGTGGAAGGAAAAGAGTTCCTGCCTCGAATTGGTCACCGACTTCGGTCATAGCTGCAGTGAAACCATTCTCAATAATGTCCACGGGACTGATTCCTGCATCAAGTGCTTCCTGTGCTAGTTCTGCAGCCAGCTCCGGATCAAAATCTAAGATAGCTGCTTTTGCATTTGCGATTATTTCTTCATTTGTTGCCATTTTTTAAACCTCCTTAGATTTATGCTCCGGCCTTGAAAACTTCATCAGCCTTTGCTACAACTGCCTTCATATCTTTCAGTAGGTCAGCATCTATAGGTTGTACTTCGTGGTTCTTCATGATGTCAACGACTTTCTCATGAGCAACCGTTGCAATGTCCTTTGCACCTGCAGCTTCCCAGTCACCATACATTAATCTGTCAATCAGCATTGGGCTGGATGGAAGATCGATGTTCTTTCTGGTTGTCTTGTGTGCAAGGAAATTGTTACCAATACCGACCTTGTCTATAGCATCAGTTGCCATTGTTTCTTCATTTACAACAACTCCTTCCATTGCTTTCTTTGTCATAGATATCATATCGTTATCAAGGACAAGTTGTTCAAGGGAAAAAGTCATACCAAGCTCAAGCATACCTGCACCGTAAAGGGTGTTTGCACCGGAAAATGCGGGGAGAATTGTAGTTATTGTCTTCTCATGGCCAGCCTGGCCATCAGGTATCTTGGCATCAGCCTACGAACCAGCCACAAAGGTTGGGAGGCCATAATACTGTCCAAGTTTTGCAACAGATGCACTGATCATACCAAGTTCAGGAGAACCTACTGGTGCAGTACCTTTCTTAAGGTCGAATGTTGTTGTAGAACTTCCATACCATACTGGTGCACCTGGCTTTGTGAGCTGTGCGAGTACGATACCTGAAAGAACCTCAGCATTGTGTGTTACAAGTGTACCTGCAAGGTGAACTGGTGATGAACCTCCAGCCATTGCCATACTGAGTACATTAACAGGTGTGCCGAATCTTGCACCTTTCATGATTACCTCACATGCATTGTCACCAAGTTCCAGTGGACTTGTTGGGCATGTAAGTGTTGAGAAAAGTGGTTTCTTTGCTGCTTCCTCAGCATCTCCGCCATAGTATGCAGTAGCGATCTGTTGATAGAATTCAACGTTCTCACCTACAGGGTCTATGTGGTGGAAGTGCTTTGTAGTGTTCATTAATGGAGTAAGGGTCTCATGGACATCCTGTGCACCCTTTCCTGCCCAGTCCCTTGCAGAAACTGCAAGTGAATAATAGTCGATGTTCTCTGCCCAGTCACAGATCTTTGCTGTATCTGCGAGATCTTTTTCTGTTGAGTCAACAGTTACATATTTACCAGGTTCAACGTAGTTGCACATCTTGACACCTGTACCGAAACAGGTCCAGTGTACCTTTCCTTTGTGCTCCATCTTGACCTTGTTAGCCTTGTCACGGCCCCAGAGATAGAACTTAGAAGGACAGTCTATCAAAGCCCTGTTAACAACGAATTCAGGGATCTTTACGATCTGTGTCTTTTCATCTACTAAACAGCCACCTTCTTTGAAGATAGCTCTTGCTTCAGAATCTGATACCTGGATACCAGTGTCCATGAAGACATCCATTGTAGCATAGTGAAGCGCTCTCAGATCATCTTCTGAGAATAACTCCAGACTTACGCCTTCCAATGGGGTTCTGCCGGGAAATAGTCGTCTTGCCATTTTATTGACCTCCAATTTATGTAAATTTCAAGTCCTTTGGAACATTACCTGAATGCTCCAGGAGCTTAGATGCTTTGAGCATTTTCTCCTTAGCAAGGGATTAAGTTACCTGATATATAAATGTTTTTACGGTATTTAATATATATATTTTGCGTATCTTGCTCAACTCGAACTTGTATATAAGCATGGCGATGAAATTAATTTTTAAAAAATATATAAATTATACTGTGCATGGTTGTGCGCAAGTAAATAAAATTTACTTTAAAACAATTTTAGTTGATGTTAATTTGAGTATAAATACTTTTTTATTTGAAATTTTGCATTTTTTTAATATAAATAGATTACGCCATAGATAATAATCAAATAATATTCAACAACAGTCGGCACATACACCACAATACAAAAAAAATAGCATCTCTAAATTTAATTATACTGTTAACGCCGCACGAGATCCCATACGACACAATAAAATGAAAATATCAGTCTAATATGTCCAAAACTTAAGCAACTATCCATAATCAACTTTGTTGCTGGAAATGATACTTAACCTTTTCGTAAGATATATATACAAATGATGAACATTGAAATAAAAGTATGCAACACATTAAAATAAAAATAATGGACCAAAGCAAGCTTATTCAAAAACACCAACAGGCTTCATCTTAGAATCAGCAACCAGAGAAGATATAGCTATTAAAACACTCTGTTCTCCCCATTCACCAATTTCAAACTTTGTTTTCACAGGGATTATTATACCCTCCCTGCTAACAAAGGGAATTTCTGAGTGAGAAGATTTGCCTTCAAGGATCTCATCAAGGGTAGAGAGCACATCATCTTCCCATCCTTCAGGATATAATTCAAGAAAATCATTCATGACAATATCTTTACTGGAATAATTCAGATTAGTCTGCAAGGATTTATTGACATGCAATATCTTACCCTGCATATCTATTATAAAGATCAATTCATCAAGAGCGTCCAAAAGTGAGCTCATGTGCATTTTACTTTTTTCCACCACAGAATCATTATCCACAAGGGCGATAATAGAAGCAGCCTGACCTGCAACTGTCTCTATCAGATTTCGTGAATTAGCAGGGATCTCCAGATCGCTACTAGAACCAAATATCATTGCCCCCACAATATCATCATTGTATTTTACCGGTATGAAAGCCATGGCCTGAAGTTCCTCATGACCAATTCCGCCTTTGATCATCGTATTAAGCTCGGAAAAATTCTTGTAAACCGGATATCCTGTCATAAACATGCGGTAGATAATTGTATTTTCACTAAAATGCGATAATTTATCTGTAAAATTCTGGGAAAAGCCCTGATGTGCAACAAGATTCATATCGCCTGTCACATCATCTACAAGATAAATAGCTCCATTATCTATCTTTTTAGACTCAAGTGTGAAATTAAGAAGTCTGTCAAAACTTCCATGCAGGTCTTCTGAAACTTCCACAGTATTATCAAGGTCACATTCCAGGCGCATGAACCTGTTAGTTTGCTTCCTTTCAGTTATATCTACAACTATTCCCTGCAAATAATCCAGATCACCACTAATATTATAATGGAAAAGAGTTCTTTCATCGACCCACCTTACCTCGCCTGATCTTGTCAATATACGGTATTCCTGACTAAAGTCAGAAAAACCATCTTTTGAAGCTCTGGCGACTTCCTGCCGCACTTTTTCCAGATCAGAAGGATGGATTATATCACCATATATTAGTTTGCCAGAGATGAAATCATTAACGCTATAGCCAAACTGTGAGATATTCTCCGACACAAATTCCACCGGCCAGTCTTTTTCAGGATTCCACAAAAAAACAATAGCAGGACTTGAACTCATGACAGATTCAAGTACCCTTCGCATTTTCATTGCCTGGATCATTATGTCACTTGTGTTCTTATATTGTATAAGTTTCCACATACCTTCAGCAAGCAGTGACAACTGATTGATATCAGATTCATCATAATCCTGTTCTTTATTTGCCACGCTTATCACAGCAACTATCTGATCATTCTCGAAAACGGGTGCCGTAGCATGTCGGAACAAATGTTGACCTGCTGATTCAGGATAAGTTACAAACTGCATCTCAGAAACAAGATGCCTGTTCTCAATAACGGGTTTCCGGGACTTTGTGACTTCACCCCAGAAACCTGCAGGCCTTAAAGGCAAAATTGAAGGAGAATCAGAAGGAGCAGTGATAGATAATTCGGAAGGCCACTGGTATGTTTCCAGAACATTCTCATCTTCATTCAAAAACTCAAGGAAACCAAACTTACTGCCCGTAAGTTCTACTGCCTTTTCTATTGTGAACTCTGCTATGTCATATAATACAGCATCCTGCATCTCATACAGTTCAAGCAGTGCTTTCAGGCGCAATTCATTCAAACGAAGTGTCTTTTCAGCCCTTACATGCTCCCCAATATCCTCCATAATACCTATGCCGCCTATCAAAGAACCATCATCTGACATAATAGGGGTAAAACTGGATATAACTAGAACCTGCTTTCCACTTATTGATGAAATGTAATCCCCTTCAAAGTGGCCTGTTCTGCCCAGGAAAACCATTTCTACAGCTTCTGCCAGTTTGGGATCATCCAGTGAATTGAGGATATCAAAGCCAACGATATCCTTTATTGGGGAACCGACGATCTTGGCAAAGCTCTCATTACAATGAGTTATCACACCATTTTCATCAAAATATATTATGCCTACAGGCGATTGCTCAAAAATAACCTGATATTTCTTATCTGTCTCTAAAAGCTGTCTCTCAGTCTTTTCAAGTTCGGTATTATCAATGATTATACCCTGAAAATGACTTATCTTACCGTCTTCATCCCGCTGGATAAAGGACCTCTCAGTAACCCATCGTATGTTCCCGGGTTTTGTAATGATCCTGTAATTAAGGGAAAAATATGAAGCATTCTTCTTTTCAGAAACCTTTTTGACCTCTATATCGATCCTGTCAAGATCATCCGGATGCAATATATGCCCATAATCCAATTTACCGGAAATAAAATCTTCAGGAGTATAACCGAACTGGATAACGTTATTTGATACGGATTCTACTGGCCAGTTAGCCTCTGCCTTCCATAAAAAAGAGACAACTGGGCTACTGTTATACACATTTTCTAATTTCTTTTTGAGTAGATTAGCATCAAGCATATTTTTACCGTAAATATTTTACTTATAAATTATACTCCACTAAATTTAGAGATTAGTCCTATACAAGACAGCCACCCTATATATTTTGCGAAACGAGTAAATTAAATAAATTTTTAACATAAAATAAAAAAATTACCATGTGAAAAGAAGAAAATGAAAAATAAAGCTTATCATTATGCTTTTGAGCACAATGACATTTGGCGGAAACCCCGGGAATTCAACCCGGCTGAACGGATTTAGAGTCCATTTGATCAACCTGATCAGATTTCCATTCAGATATTGACTATATTCACTATTCCAGTTATGCATATATATAATTTTCTGATGATGATTGATATTCATTAACTATAGCACCCCACGATGTTGCTTTCTTTGTGAAATGAGAAAACAGAGAGATATCCTTTTATAGAGAATACCAACTCCCATGATCTTCATTCAGGATAATCCACCTTCATTCTTCGGAAGTCCAATACCCAGGAAGAACAATCTGGTTTCAATAGGCAAGCCTCCGCTGTCATCCATCATCACGTCCTCACGTTTAATACCAATATCAATATCAGCATATTCAATACCAGAATCCATCATATAATCAAGAACCAGTTTCTTACCAAGATCTTTAGCATACTCCATAGCTTCCGCATGACTTGGATGCTCAGCCCTACCCTCCGGAGAAAATACCAGCACTGATCTATCAGACTTATTATAAGAAGGCCTTACCAGAATCTCTATTCGTTTAACGCCTTTGCCTACCAAAGCACCCACTGCGTTTCCCACTTCAGCATGTTTGGGGACTATGATCTGAGAATCGATGAGATTGCCAAGCTCATCTACATAAGAAGCAACCGGTCCACCCAGCAATACCACTGGAACATTGGACTTGAGCTGTGAGACATAATCCCCTCTTATCATTTTTTCGATCTGGGGCTTGTCCACATCCCTGAACATGAAACCCATCAGTGCAGTAGCCATATTGACAGCTACCTCCTCCTTGATCTTCCTGCATATTTCATATTCATCCATAGGAGTGAGTCTTGAGAGGATCTTTGCACCTACCAGTGAAGCTTCACTGTTCCACTGGTCATATTCATCCAATACATGCAAAGCATCTGTTGGAGTGAAGCCAATGGCTTGAATCAGTCTCTTTTGAATAAGGGAATCTATGTGTTCCGTAGATACAGGCCTGCCAAATTTCCAGAATATATCGTTGATAGAAACAGGATCTTCACCCATCATTGAAAGTATATCTTTCCCATATTCACTCAAAGAAGAGCTATCCTTACCAGTCTTCACAAAGAATTTGGTAGGTTGGATATTTTCCTCAAGTTGCACCTTTGAAGGAGTCCGACCTGATCTTAGCTGCTCCATAAAACCAGGATACTGCACAGCTGCCAGGCAAAGCGGTATCACCCTTCTGGGTCCAACATTGATCTTACGATTCTTTACCCATACGTGACTATCACCACCCATAGCAGAGGTTTCCATTCGAATGGCTTTGACCTTGGTATGCCATCCTCCAACTACAGCACCAGTGTCAACGAGTTCAGGAAAACCATCATAATTTAAAGAAACATCCGTACTGGTACCTCCAACGTCAATGACTGCGCAAGTATCAGTTTCTGCAAGGAATGATGCACCCATAAGACTGGCAGCAGGACCTGAAAATACAGATTCGATCGGTTTTTCCATTGCCTCCTCGATGCTTATGACAGATCCATCACACTTGAGCATCATTACTCTGGCATCAATACCTCTTTTTTGAATATCTGAAACAATAGAATCTATGAACTCTTTAGCTATGGGTATCAATTGCCCATTAAGATAAGCAGTGACACCTCTGTCATAAGCACCCAGGTCCTGTGAAAGTTCATGACCACAAACAACAGGGAAACCCGTCATTTCGGTGATTAGAGCCTTCACCCTGAGCTCATGATCAGGATTTCTGATACTGAAATAAGAAGAAACAGCAAAGGCGGATACCCTGTGCCGGACCTTTTCAACATATTCCCGGACAGCGTCAATATCCAGAAGTTCATCCTCCGTACCACTTATAGTATGTCCGCCCTCGACAACCGTGTACTCATCAATGGAAGTGACTTCAGGTAAAATGTGTTTGCCCACCAGAATAAGCGCCACAGGGTATCCGGTTTTCTCAAGTATAGTATTTGTCGCAAGAGTGGTGGAAACAGAAACAAGCTTGACATCAGGAAGATATTCACTATCAAGACCATCAATAGCATTTTCAATACCCGTTAAAAGATCAGGATAGGTTGTCAAAGCTTTATTTGAATCAACGACTTCCCTATCCGAGTTCCTGACGATCACAGCATCTGTGTAAGTTCCTCCAGCATCTATTCCAAGGCTATATTGCATATTTATCCCTTCCTTTTATTTAGATAATACTTTTCTTGATTCTCCAATTCCCAGGAAACTTAATCGTGTCTCAAGAGGGACTCCCACATCTTGCACATGAATATCCTTCCTTTTCATATCGATCGTTATATCATTTCCATCCAGACCTGAATCCGCCATATAATCCAGAACCAGTTTATTGCCTATCCTTTCACCAAATTCAAGAGCTTCATGATGAGAGGAGAATTCATTTCTTCCCCCTGGGAAAAATGTAACAAAAGATTTGGAACGCAGGTTGTATTTAGATTCACTATAATTGGCCTTTATAAGAACTTCAAGTCGCTTCACACCTTTACCCATGACAGCACCAAGAGCATTTCCAACATTGGCATATTCAGGAACCGATATTTCCGTATCAATAAGCTCGCCTAGCTCCTGGACATATGCAGTTACAGGCCCACCAAGCAATACCACAGGCATCTCCACCTTGAACCTGGCAAAGAACTTACCCTTAATTATCTTTTCTATTTCCTGTTTATCAACATCATCCAGAAGGAAAGAAACCAGATCTAAAGCCATGTTCAGAGCAACTTTTTTCTTGACAGATAAACAGAAAACATGCTCATCCTCTCCTGCAAGATCTGAAAGTATACGTGCAGCTATCATAGCCACCTCCCTATCCCATTGCTCATATTCACCCAAAACATGCAATGCATCGGTAGGAGTGAAACCTATGGCATGTATCAACCTTTTCGTAATAAGCCGATCAAGGACCCCGGGATTTGGAAAGTGATCCTTATCCCAGTATATCTCACTTACAGTAAGAGGTACTTCACCTATCCTATCAAACAATTCCTGTTCATTTGGAGTAAGTTCCACGTCCTGCACACCGGATCTTACAAAAAGCTTGGTAGCTTGCAGATTCTCACCTATCTGATTGGGCAGGATCACCTGACCTTTCAGGAGCTTGCCTTTTATCTCAGGGTATATGGTAGATGCAAGACAGAGTGGCACCACCCTTCGGGGACCAATATTTATTTTGTGGTTCTTAACCCAGACATGACTATCTCCACCCATGGCAGAAGTCTCCATCTTGATAGCTTTCACCTTCGTAGCCCATCCCCCTACAACAGCTCCTGATTCAGAAAGTTCCGGCAAACCCTTGTACATCAGGGAAACATCCGTGCTTGTACCACCCACATCGATCATGGCACAGCTCTCAAAGCCTGAAAGATGGGATGCACCCACAAGACTTGCTGCAGGACCTGAAAAAATAGATTCTATCGGCTTATTCACAGCTTCCTGGATACTCACCACAGAGCCATCACATTTGAGCATCATGACCTTAGATTCAATGTTCCTTCTGCGGATCTCTCCAACAACGGTATCCATAAAATGTTTCGTTACCGGTATAAGGCGGGCATTCAGATAAGCTGTCACACCTCTCTCATATGCACCCAGATCCTGTGAGAGTTCATGGCTACAGACCACGGGCAATCCACTAAGATCAGTTATTAGCTGTTTTGTTTGAACTTCATGTTCCGAGTTTCGAATACTAAAATATGAGGATACTGCAAATGCAGAAACTTTATTCTTCATGCTTAGCACGAAGCTCTGGATACTATCGACATCCAGTGGACACACCTCATTACCTGCGCTATTGTGTCCCCCATTGACCCGAATAAAGTGTTCTATTCCAGCACTATTTGGAATATCAGTTTCATTTATTATTATCAGAGCAACAGGATAACCAGTACCTTCAAGTACACTATTGGTTGCCAGGGTTGTGGAAACAGAAGTGAACTGCACATTATCAAGCTTGCTCTTATCCAAAGCATCGAGAACGTTTCTGATCCCTGTGAGAAGATCAGGATATGTGGTCAATGATTTATTTGCATCTATCACCTTGCCATCGGAATCCCGAATTATCACGGCATCCGTATAAGTACCACCTGCATCGATTCCTAAACTATAATGCATTGATTATCATCCCTAATAATTTAGTTAAAACTTAATTTTGAATTTTTACTTTTGCGGACTGTGAACAAATAGCAAAAAGATGCCTTGTGCAGTAATCCCAATAGCTTGGATATATGAAATGAATATTGTTAACCTAAAACTTAATGAATGGCTATTACATATATATTTTTGTATACATGATTGTGAGTACATATGAAATAAAAAGTATACTTTTAAGAAAATAAGTAGCTAGATATTGTTTTTGCAGAAGGTAACAACATGAACATCTACTTCCAAGTACAGTAAAATATATAACTGTTAATTTTTTTAAACCCTATTTTAATAAAACAAATGGAATATAATAAAAGAACTAATATTAATCAAATTTATCTTACTGATTTCAACAATAGAGGAAGTAAGCCAGCGATGACAGGTCGCTGGCCATACTCAATTATATTTTCAGAGCTTAGAACACAAGTCCAAGCTCTTCAAGTTTCTTGCGTGCGCCTGCATAGATGTCGACATATTCGTCAGTTGGTGTTACTGTAGCGATGTCGTAACATTCCTGGAATCTCTTACCCTCTGGGGCGCTTGCATAGTCCTTCTCGTAGAGAGGAATGAGTTTGTGGAGGATATCATTTACCTCTGAGATATCCATGCCTGCAGTTGCCCTTGCGACCTCTCCCATCATCCTTGCTTCCATACCTGTGGTCTTGTCCTGAACAACACCCTTTGCAGCTGCCACACCGGATTGGATCTCACGGCCGGATGCTGTATCGGTCATAGATTGTGCGGACAGTTCAAGCAAGCACATCTCGGTGCATGGTCCTGCACATGGATAGTACTGGTTACCTGAGAGCATGTCAGTGAACTCTGAGATAGTTGCACAGGTCCATCCTGCGATCTGGAGGGTCTCGCGGGTGTTGGTGGATCCCCAGCGAATGTGCACCGGTCCGTCAAGGTGCCAGCTTGCATTGCTCATTACAAATGCATTGATGTGAGTTGCAATATCAACGATAGCAGTTTCTTCTATGCCGCCGGCATAGCCACCAAAGATAGGCATCTGCTCATCCATGATGATGTCACTGTTACCCTGATAGTGGGCCATTACACAAATTGCGTCAAGGTCGATCTTAAGCTCATTGAGCTGGGAGACCTCGTGGCTGTCGCTGCTGAGCTGGCCACCGGCGCAGTCAGAAGCCATATTTCCCTGAGCGGACAGGGAAGTCTCAGGTCCCTATATGCCCATGCCAGGCCTTCCGGCCATTGCAGCTGCCTGTTTGATAAGCCTTGTTTCGGTCTTAGCAGCAAGGACCTCATAAGGTGTCTTTGGAATTGGTGGTTTTCCACGCACTGTCATCATGACACCATTTACGATGGTGTCGACTTCCTTCTCAAGTGCATAGCTCATGTGGACTGGCATGAACATGTCTTCAGAGATAGGTGAACCTGTTGGACCACCCTGGGTGATAGGTCTTCTCTTGTCACCTACATTTCTCTTTCTGACATTGACAGCGTCTCTGCCAGTACCAAGTGTGAATTCTTTCTGGACATTGTTGAGAGCATCCCATATCTCGTCCTCTGTGTATTTTACAATACGACTTGTGTCGGTACAGTAGATACCACAGTCCAGAAGCATCTCGAAACCTGCCTTGAACAGGTTTTCCATCATATCTTTGTCAGTAGGAACGAACTCATCCTTGAAATCAAGTCCATATTTTTGCTTGAGCTCCATTGTCTTCATTGGAATGGTCATGAGGTCCCAGTCATCCTGACTTAACTTCTCACCTTTCTTTGCACGGTCATAGAACTCAAAACAGTTCATTGATCTTGAATATGTCATATCTATTCCTCCTTAGCTCATAAGTTCAAGGGCAACACGGGATGCATCTGCTGCATTTTCTGCTGTTGCATCTGCTCCGATCTCATCGATCCAGCCCTGGGATACAGGTGCTCCACCGAACATGATCTTAACGTCATCTCTGAGACCTTCTTCCTTGAGTAACTCTACTGTGTCTTTCTGACCAAGCATGGATGTTGTCATGAGTGCTGAACCTACAAGCACCATCTTCTGACCTTTAAGCTTGACAACTTCGTCAAGGATAGCTTCGTTTGATACATCCACCCCAAGATCAAGTATCTTGAAACCGTTTGCACCAAGCATGGTGGATACCAGACGGTGACCTATGTCGTGAATATCACCTTCCTGCACGAAGGTGATTGCTGTACCAACGCCCTCCCCAGGCTTTTCTTCTTCAAGCAGAGGTGTAAGGATTTCCATTGCAGCGTTCATTGCCTTTGCAGACATCATGATCTGCGGAAGGAAAATTGTTGCTTCTTCGAACTTTTCACCAACTATTCTCATGCCTACGGAAAGTCCATCATTGATGACATCGAATGCTGGGATCCCAGCATCCAGGGCTTCCTGTGTGACTACAGGACAGCCAGCAACATCCTGATTAACAATTGTATCTCTGAGTTTGTCTAAAATTTCTTGATTGGACATTATTATACCTCGCTACAGTAAGTAGTCAGTATCTTACTACCGGTATACTTATATTTATAGTTTTGTATAAGTAGAGATTATAATATGAACTTTAGAAGCTATGCTGTAAATTTGATTGTTCAATCCATTGTGCGAAATTACATCTCATGAATTTGCAAAAGCTTATATATTACCAATTAAGCAAATTATAGAAAAATATAAATAGGGCGTTTTATGGAGAATATATATATATGTCGACAGCTAAACAAACATACAACTGGAAAGAAAAACCCATCCAGAAAAAATATGAGAAAATATCAGGAAATAAATGCATACTAAATCGTAAACACAAACATAAGAGGAAAAAATATGTCATTCAACAAAAGCAAAGGAAGTAACTGGCTACTGGAATTCCTTGGATTCTAGGAAATGGTAAAAAAGAAGATTATATCCGAGGAGCTGTTAGCATGGATAAAAGATCACTGGACTCACTGATAAGTAAAACTGGTTTTTGGGTGTCAAGAAGTGGACACCTTCATGGGATAAAGAATTGTGAAACATCCCAGAATTATATACGAATAACAATGGATTGTGGAGAAGTAATAAAGGTACGTAACTCCAGGTCCAGCAGAGCTGCACGTTTACTACGTAACCGGAAATATCACAAAGCGTGCAAAAAATGCCGTGTTCCTGACGAAAAGATCAAAGAATTCTCTAAGAGAGGATCTATGAAAGACGAAATAAAGGTAACTGTCAGGACAGTCCCTTCAGCACAATTCAATCTTAACACTAATAATATAGAAAAAACTGCAGTTGCAGTGGAAGCAGAAACTACACAGGTATCTGCAGCTACTAATACTCAAAATGCAGAGCTAGCAAAAAAGCCTGCAAAGAAAGTGGTAAAACCTGTAACGCAGGAAAAAAATGTTCCTCAAAAGCAACAGAAACCTAATAGGAACAAGAATAATTCCGCAAAAACTGAGTTCACCCAGAGCCAGAAGAATAGGATACTCTCATTGCTTGGGCCGGGAGAGATGATCTCTTTTAAGAAAGAGAAACGCTCCTTCAAGGAAATAGAATCTACACTCCTGACACAGAGAAGGCAGGAACTGAGAACCATGTATGAGGAGGATAGAGAAAACCTCCTGGGTAAACTTGAGAGAACTATCACTGAGTTCTTTGTGGACAGAGGATTCCTGGAAATAAAATCACCTATAATGATACCATTCGAATACATGGAAAGAATGGGAGTTGGTGAAGATAAAAAACTGGCAGAGCAGATCTTCAGAATAGATGACAATATGTGCCTGCGTCCCATGCTGGCCCCGGGACTCTATAATTGCCTGCATAAATTTGATAATGTACTTCCTGACCCCATAAGGATCTTTGAGATAGGCCCCTGTTACAGAAAAGAATCTGATGGCAAGAGTCATTTGGAAGAGTTCACAATGCTCAATTTCTGTCAGATGGGATCACGCTGTTCGAGGGAGAATCTGGAATATCTTATCGAAGAATTCCTTGAGTTTTTAGGTATAGACTATGAAATAGTTGCTGATAGCTGTATGGTTTACGGAGATACCATAGATGTCATGCACAAGGATCTGGAGCTTTCATCAGCTGTGGTCGGACCCATTCCAATGGACATGGATTGGGGCATAGACAAACCATGGATGGGAGCAGGTTTCGGGCTTGAACGACTTCTTAAAGTAAAACATGATTTCAAGAACATAAAAAGATCATCAAGGTCCGAGTCCTATTATAACGGCATCGGTACCAATCTCTGAGGTGAGAGCATGTTACAGAATATGACACAGAGAGAATTGGACCAGTTTGCAGAAAATATCATCAATGGATACAAACTCAGTGATGTTGAACTTCAGGAGCTATTATCCATCAATGAAAAGGATGAACTTAATAAGCTATATTCTATTTCCAGAAAGGTCAGGGACCATTCCTTTGGCAACCGGGTATTTCTCTATAGTTTTGTTTATTTCTCAACGCACTGCAAGAACAAATGCAAGTTCTGCTACTACAGGCAATCCAACGATATAGAGAGATACAGGTTGGATGCAGAGGAAGTCCGTAGCATATGCAAGACTCTGAAAAATGAGAACATACACATGGTAGATCTTACAATGGGAGAAGATCCCTACTTCCATGATAGTCCTGAAAGGTTTGTGGAACTTGTCAAGCTCGTAAAGGAAGAAACAGAGCTTCCTATAATGATATCACCAGGGGTCATGGATAATGAGATTCTTGAAGAATTACAGAAGAATGGAGCCAATTTTCTGGCACTGTATCAGGAAACACATGACAAGGACCTCTACAGGAAATTAAGGGTTGGTCAATCATTCCAAAAGCGTATGGATGCAAGAAGCTTTGCCAAAAATACAGGATACTGTATTGAAGATGGCATACTCACAGGTATCGGGGAAGATAACGATTCCATTATAAACTCACTTCATGGAATGGAAAAGAACTCACCTGATATGGTAAGGGTTATGACATTCGTTCCACAGGAAGGAACCCCCCTTGAAGATACAAAATCACATTCAAGTCTTTCTGAGCTTAGAATAATAGCCATACTCAGACTCATGTTCCCTGACAGGCTCATACCTGCATCCCTTGACCTTGAAGGTATTGATGGCATGGTCCACAGGCTCAATGCAGGTGCAAATGTTGTAACATCCATCATTCCTGGAGATTCCAGTCTTGAAGGCGTTGTCAACTATGATCGCAAGCTTGAAGAAAGGGACAGAGACCCAAAAAGCGTTATCTTGCGCCTGAAAGAAATGGGTATGGAGCCTGCAGAACAGGAAGATTTCAACAGAATAATAGGGGCTTCAACATGCGGAGCATAGCCATTATTGGTGGAAAGCTCCAGGGTTTCGAAGCAAATTACCTGGCAAAAAAAGCAGGTATCAGGGTGCTGTTAATAGATAGAAATCCAAAAGTCCTTAGCAGGAATATAGTTGATGAGTTTCATTGCTTCGACATCATAGAAGAACAAGAAAAACTAATTGAGATATCCAGAAATGTTGATGGCATACTGCCTGTCAATGAGGATCAGAATACTCTTGATCTCCTCAGGAATATAGAAAATAAGCTTGCATGTCCGCTTATTTTTGATTTTGATGCCTACGACACGAGTATGAACAAGAAGTGTTCGAAGGATTTTTTCAATTCCATTGGAATACCAACCCCTCTTGATAAACCCAACTTGCCACCATATTTTATCAAGCCACCATGTGAAAGCAGCAGTAGTGGAACTGCCATCATATACAATGATGTGGAACTTGAGGGGCTTGATCCTTCCATGCTCATCGAGGAATATGTAGAAGGTGATGTTATTTCACTGGAAGTGATAGGTGATAGAGAACATTTTGCAGTTTTCAAGGAAACAAAGGTTCACATAGACGACGGATATGACTGTCATATGGTTACACCAATTGACAGGTATCCAGAATTTAGAGATATAGCCTACAATCTTGCAAAAAACCTGAGCTTGAAAGGGATAATGGATGTGGAAGCTATTGATAGCTCCAAAGGGCTAAAAGTTCTGGAAATAGATGCAAGATTACCTAGTCAGACACCTACTGTGGTCTATCATTCCAGCGGTATAAACCTTATAGAAATGCTGCTTCAGGCTTTCCTTGGAGACATACAGGAAGAAAACGAGCATCCTGAAGATCAGTATTGTATCTTTGAGCATCTTTCTCCAATGAAAGATGGACTTGTTGGAGTAGGGGAACATATGCTTTCAGATGGAAATGACTACAGACAATTCCATATTTCTGACGGACTGGAAATATTTCAGTGTAGAGGTGGCAAACACGAAGTCTTTACTCTCATCAGCTGGGCTAAGGAAAAAAAAGATGCCCAAAAGAAGAGAAATGAGGGACTGGAAATGATTACTAAATATATTTCAAAGAGCAGGCAAGGGGCATGATTATGGCACTTTTAACTCCGGAAGATCTGGAAAATCTGGAAAAACAACTTGAAATGAGCAATGAGACAGTTAAAAGGGTGACAGGATCGGACCTCAAAGAAATATGTGAATCACTCTATGGAACAGAGCTTGGTTCACAGACCGTTGGAATTATTCCTATAACCGCGGGCAATGGGGTCATTAGTAATTTTACTTCATCACTGCTATACATTGTGGAATATCTGGGACTCAAGGGATTCATTAGCGAACATCCTGATGTCACAGGATATTATGAAGCTGTGTCTGCAGGTGCTGATATAATAATGATGGCAGATGATCATATTTTTACAGCTCATAACCTGAGGAATGAGAAAATAATAAGCAATCATGTAGCCACAGGTGTTATCTATGCTGAAATTGCCTCAAAATTCAAGGAAGCCAATTCAAAGGATATACTTGTCATCGGTCTGGGAAGAGTAGGTTTTGCCGGCGCCTGTCATCTGGTCAATAATGGTTTTAACGTCTATGCTTGCGACCCCAATAAGGAATTTCTTGAAAAAGCTGTCAATGAACTGGGTATCAAAACATACTGTGGTGATGATAGAAAGAAATTTTCCATGGTCTTTGAGGCAACTCCAAATGCTGATACTATTACAGAAGGCATGATCGAGGAAAGATGTCTTGTGTCAACTCCCGGTATACCATGTGGTTTGCCACCTGAAATAGGCAAGAAATATCGTGTTGATCTTGTTATGGAACCACTTGTAATTGGTGTTGCTTCGATGCTGCATTCGATAATATGAAATGAATAAGAAGGAAACAAATTATGTATGTAATAGCCCTGGACCTTGGAACAAGTGGCTTCAGATCACAATTGATCGACCTTGGAACAAAAGAAACCATAAAGACCGTGATAACAATGGAACATCCTCTTCCTGGTGGAAATGTGATGGATCATCTTGATTTTGCCATCAATACCGGACCTGATGTTGCGCATGGGATCATGCTGGAAACCATAAAGCGGATACTTGAGAGATTTGATGTGGAACCTGAAAAGATCGAACGTATTGCAGTTTGTGGAAATCCTATACAACTCTCACTTTTCCAGAATATAGAAATAAGGGACCTTGCCTATGCAGGGGAAAGCAAACAAGCAGCTCTTGGAGTACAGAATGTAAAAAGAGATGCAAGAATATTCCCTGCAAATGAGCTTTTTGAAGAAGTTTGCAAAATGGATAATTGCGAAATAATCGTGCCTCCTGCCATTAAACATGAAATTGGTGCCGATGCTCTTGCAATGATGGTTGAAACAGATTTCATAAATCAGGAAAAACCCTGTCTTGTCACAGATTACGGCACCAACGCCGAGATGGCACTGAAGATAGCAGACAGGATAATCACCGCAAGTGCAGCAGCTGGACCTTCAATTGAGGGACAGGGTGTCACCTGTGGTATGCTGGCAGGACCCGGAGCTATCAGTGATGTGAACAATGAGAACGGGCACTGGAGGATTACAGTCCTTGACAGGAACATGAATCCTGTCAAAGGTGCACTTGTGGACCCTGTAAGCGGTAAGATTGTAGAAGAATCCAATAACGTGGCAAAGGGCATCACAGGTACAGGTGTGATCTCCACCATTGCAATGGCGATCAAAGAAAAATTAATAGAAAAGCTTCCTGAGCTCCCTAATGGAAAACTAATACTGGGAAAAGACATTGTCATCACCAATAATGATGTGGAAGAAGTGGGTAAGGCAATAGGTGCCATACGTGCTGCGCATAGAACACTCATCGTTGAATCCGGATTAAAATATGAGGACTTGCAGTATTCATATATGTCAGGCGCAACAGGTACCTATGTAGATGCTGAAAAAGCAAGGCACATAGGTTCCGTACCTGGTTTTTCGAAAGGGATTATTCAATTTGGTAATACTTCTATTGGACTTGCAAGAAAATTAGCCATTGACAGTTCCAGACTTGAAGAGATTATTGATATTGCAAAAAGAATAAGTGCTGACCATCTCATGATGGCTACCAGCGAAACTTTCAAGAATATCTATTTCTGCGAACTTGCAACCTGGCAGAACGGTATGCCTCAGGAAATGTATGATCAAATGATGGAAATGTATGGTATTCCATTGTTCCCTGAAGATCTCAAGAAGGTAGAGATTGAAAAACGCGTGAAAAAAGACATCGATGACATGGGATCTCTTGGACTTGATATTGTAAAGGATATAGGCATTATACTGGAAGCACCTGTAAAAAAATGTACTCTGTGCCATAAGTGTGAGAAAGAATGTCCCGAAGATGCTGTGACCATAGTAGAAAAAGAAGGTGAACGTATTGCAAAAATCGATAGCCAAAAATGCCTGGGAACCAGCTGCAAACGCTGTGTAGTGATATGTCCGGTGCAAACCATAAACCACTCACTACTACAAATACAAGATGATAAATGATATGTGAAGCCAGCTGAACCATTTGCCAATAAACTTTGAGGGCTTTAAATAAGATAGGATTCCGGGAGAATTTTTTATATACTATCTCCATGATACTTTATACAAAAATGGAGATAATGGCAAATGTATGTAATTTCCCTTGACCTTGGAACAAGTGGTTTTAGATCACAGTTGATAGAACTCGAAACTCACGAAACCATCAAAACAGTGGTGACCATGGGACACCCGCTTCCAGGCGGGAATGTGATGGATCACCTTGATTTTGCTATTAATACCGGACAGGATGTAGCTCATGGACTCATCATTGAAACTATAAAAAAAATACTTATAGAATTCAATGTAAAACCTGAAGAGATCAAGCGCATTGCCGTTTGCGGAAATCCCATACAACTCTCACTTTTCCAGAATATCGAGATAAGAGACCTTGCATACGCAGGAGAAAACAAGATTAAATCACTTGGTATTGAAGATGTGGAAAGGAATTCCAGAATATTTCCTGCAAACGAGATATTCAAAGATGTATATACCATGGATAACTGCGAGGTAATCGTGCCTCCTGCCATCAAGCATGAGATAGGAGCCGATGCCCTGGCCATGATGCTTGAGACTGATTTCATAAATCAGACAGAGCCATGTCTTGTTACGGATTACGGCACCAACGCCGAGATGGCACTAAAGGTCGGAGACAGGATAATAACAGCAAGTGCAGCAGCAGGACCTTCAATTGAGGGACAGGGTGTTGACTGTGGAATGCTTGCGGGACCCGGAGCTATCAGTGATGTCAGCAGCGAGAACGGTTACTGGAGGCTCATTGTCCTTGATGAGAAAATGAACTCCAGCCAAGGAACTGCTCGTTCCTCTTGAAGGGATCTATCTTCCTCGCAGCCTTCCTGAAGATATCCACCTGCGGACTGCCAAAGAATCTCATCACAGGGCTGACATTTTCTTTCAACTCGGTAAGGGTATCCTTGTCATCTGATATCATTCCAAGGAACTGGGAAGGATCAGTAATGCTCAATAAGTTTTTCAGTAAATGCTCGTAGGCAAGAATATCCTTCTCACCAGGATAGCGTTTCTCTTCAGCATACTTCCCTGCGATCTTGTCAATACTTCTCATCTCGTCGTTAAGTATCTCATGACAACGATCGAAAAGATCCTTCTCCTTTTCAGGAATAGCTGTCTTATCAAAAACATCCCGAAGGACCGACTTGACATTATTGATTGTCTCCATTCCTGCAGGCTTACGGATCTCAAGGATCACACGTTCAGCATCATCCTTCCTTGTAAGATACCTGGCGATCTCCTCAGAATCTCCCTGAAGTATTGTCTTCTGGTATCTCAGCTTAATATCTTCAGCTGCAAAAAGAGTCGCTACAAGACCGGATATTGTCATATCCTTCCAGCCATAAGGTTTTCCTGAGAATCTGTTCTTAACTTCCTTAAGAACAACATTATCGTTCTTTTCGGTACGAATTTCCACATAATCAAGGATCTCTTTCAAGGCCCTTTTATTGACCTCCGATTTACCGAAACCAAATTTCTCAAGATCATCCGACCTAAGAACACGCAACACGTCTGTATCGGGATCAAAATCTCTCGTAACATATCCTTCCTTACTGAACACATTCTCAAAAAGGATGACAAGACCTTCCTTAACTCTGTCCTTAGGGTTCTTGTTCCCGATACTTGTTACTTCCTTACCATGGATGAATATCCTTGCCTCAGAAGCTCCCTCATAAATTGACTTAGCAGCTGAATCCTTAAGTTTCTCCATTTCCTGTGTCTTGTCCAGCAGGATCCTGTGAAGGATCTCATTGTTAGATTTGGAACTGTTTTGAGTTAGATATTTGTTTATCTTCAGATACTTTCTCACCATATCCACAAACTCGCTCTTTTCAGGGAAAATGAAAAGCAACGTATCAGTAGAATCTATGTTACTCAGATTATCCCCATGAAGGGTCCTTTGTCCGCTGCCCCTTGTGAGCTCGTCAGAAAGTGGTGTCAGGAACTTGACCGTAATGTCTGCATTGTTTACAGGCTTGATCTTGTCATCAAGTACTTTGTTAAAAACATATTTACTGTTCTTAGGACAGATATCATTTGAATCAAAAACAACCTTGAAAATATCATCAAGGACCAAATGCCTGTCAATATCAAGGTTCTTGATCTCCCTGTTGATCTCCTGCTCCTCATTGGTCAGGAAAGAATAGCTATCTCCCGACTTATTGATAAGTGTCTGTCCTTCCAGCTTCTTCAGGGATTCAGCAACCCTCTTCTTAAGCTCAAGCTTATCCTCATCAACACTTGAAACAGATAATGCCACTAGGTTCTCAAGGTTTGGCTGGACATCGGAGACATGTCTTATCATGAACAGTATTTTTAGCAGATCACAATCTTCATTGTTCAAAACATCATTCTCTTCCGCCTGTTTGATTGTACGTTTAATGATAGGATCAAGGAAATTCTCTACTGTACTATAAAATGAAGAGAATGGCACAAGAATACCAATTCCATCAGTGCAGTACTTCTCAGTTGCTTCCTTGAAAGCATTGAGCAGTGACCTCTCACCTTTTGCAAGATGTTTTCCGGTATAGCCGGTCTGCCTTATCTGATCGAATACTTTCTGCAAAATAATGAATTGGTATGGAACAAATGGATAAACATTAGTGAAGTCATCTGAACCCGAATACAATTTCATCTGCGCTGTACCGTTTGAGAAAGATAACAGGTTCTTAAGTATAGTCTGTTTTTCATCAAAATAAACTGAAAGCGTATCCTTATAATCTTCCTTCTTTGCAAGGATCCTTCTTTTGATAACCTCGTCCACATTGGCACTGGAAAGACTCAAACGGGTATCAAAACGTCCCTGGATCTTAGAGAAGTCGTAGCCCTTAACCTTCTCTTGTGTAATCAAGTCAATATCGGCCTGCGATGTAACAATTACCCATGCCTTACCAAGAAGTTTAGTACCAAGCTCTTCTACAATAGTCTGGAGATTCAGCATCAGCTCGCTATTCTCACCAATGTATTGTCCAATCTCATCAATTAGGAAAATTACTTGATGGTCATCTCCTTTAGAATCGCAGTATTTCTTGAGTTTCTCAGCAAATTTCTCAACATCAAAATGATATGCAGCCCCATCATTATCGAAGAGCTTCTCACATGCATCTCTGCTCTGGTAACCACAATTTACCAAAGCATCAACGACATCATCATATTCAAAAGCGTAACTGCTTCTCCTGTTTTCCCAGGGTTCACCATTTATTTTCAGGAACTCTTCCTTAAATGAGCTGAAAAGACCTTTATTGTCCAGATCTTCCTCCATCTCAGCAATCCAGAACACATCCCCATAGTAACCCCTCTTCTCATTAAAAGCCCGCATCATCACATTGACAATGAGCTCGTTATCCCTATCAACAGTGCTTGCTTTGGAATCGATATTGAACAGGATTACATCCTTTGTACCATAATTCACTGATTTCTCAATGTTATCAAAAATAAGAGGATCTTCAATTTTCTCCCTGAAGAAATCAAGAGATTTCTTCCCATTAATGGTCCTATTTTCCATCAAGTATGACAGTATCTTTATAAAATGAGATTTACCGGAACCAAAAAAACCTGATACCCAGACACCTATCTTGTCGGTCGGCTCTTGTGTAGCATTAAGATATCTGGTGAAAAACTTATCAAAATGTTCCCTTGATTCCTTGGTCACAACATATTCATCAAGTTCTGTATAGATACTAAGGTCATCATTCTTATCGACTTTAATGACCCCATCGATGCTTCTTTTCACATCTTTAAGGAAAAGGTCTTCAATTTTGATTCCGTCAATCATGGTAAACACTCATTGAAAGTTATTAAATATTGATAAGTCTAAAAGCTCTGTAGTAATTCTTGGCACTTAATTTCCCAAATAAGCTCAGGTCAAATTCACTATACTCTCCTGGATAAAATAAAACAAGTGGAATTTTATCAAATACAGGCTGCAAATTATTCAATATAGAGTGTGATCTCATCATTGGCCATGCTTTACCAGCACCTGTTAAAAAAACAATATCTGAATCTCCTGCATCTGCAACTTTTTTCATAATTACATTCCTAAGAACATCCGGTTTTAGCATGAGTTTCAGCTTTTTGAGCAGTGCGCCAGAACCTTTCTTTTTCTCAAGTGCAATAATTTTCTCTTCTGGTATCTGTTGCAATATTTCAAGGCAAGTATCGTACAGGTCGATATTAAGTACAGTAATGGACTCTTTATCAAGACCTGTAACTATTTTATCAATGGTAATTCTCATAAGAAGCTCTTTATCTGCAGGATAATCAAATATCCAGAAAGGAATTTCATTTCCAAGCCCCTTTGCCTCTAGAAAATCCTCTTTTTGGAGTTCATCTTTTAACTGCTCTAATCGTTCCTCGAAAGTCATGGCAATACCACATGTGTTTAAATTTATTTAAGTATACTTGGTTTAATTTTTTGGCAGTATTTTCTTAAAGAATATCAATGCAGGATTTACTTCAGAAATACCAACATAACAACCGTCATGTAATTCCAGCATGTTCTCATCAACTGAAGCCCTGAATTGGGTGAAATCATTTTTAAGATCCTTATATTTGTCATTATTTAATTTTATGCCGTTTGTAGATTCCACTCTTTCTTTTAATAATTCAAAAAAGAGCTTCAAGAAGTAATTATTCAGTTCTGAATATTCTTTCACATAACCAGTTCCAGAATATTTTAAAGTTGGAACAAAAAGACCCGTATTTTTAAAAAGAGTATAAATCATCAATTCATCATCTGCACGAGCAAGTCCCTGAATTTTTGATACGGAGCTTAATACTTCATCGTAGAATTCTTCAAATGATGTACCATTCTCAGCTTCATTCGCAAGTTTGAAGATATTCATTGTTTTAGGTCTTTGCTTGCTACATTCCCCTTTAACAAGTACAGGAGTACATGTTTCTGTAGATCGTATATTTTTATTACCTAGTGTATCAATTTTATTCTTGCAGAAATTAATATTATTCAAATCATTTTTTTCAATCCATAAATTCAAAGCTATTTCATAGTCATTCAATGCCTTGTCACTTTTGAAAATCAATTCATACATCCTTGCTCTGCTACAGTATATTAGTGTATCACAATAATCATAATTTATAAGTTTAGAATATATACGAATAACTTTATCGTACTCCTTCATTTTTTCCCAGATGCTTGCTGCTTGTTTATATGAGGAAATAGATTCATCAAAATAACGAAGTTCTCTTTCACAATATGCTTTGTTTGACCATAATCCAGGAATGGATGGATTTGTTTTGATTGCTTTTTTTGCAACATCTAGAGCTTTTTCATAATCATGATCTTCAATAAAAATATCATAAGCCATAGAGAATGATTTTAAGGCCTTCTCAGTATTATTATTATTATTATTATTATTATTATTATTATTATTATTATTATTATTATTATTATTATTTGAAAATGATATGCCTTTTTGATAAAAAATATCTGCTTTAAATGAGCGCAAAGCTTCATCATTAGAACTCTCTATTTTTGAGAGAAATATATTATTCGCATTTTCAAGTGCTGAAGAATTTGAAGTAATCTTTTTTGCTACTAAATAAGCATTTATTGCATCTTCATAGAGTCTATATTTTAAGAGTAAATCCGTAGCTTCTTTATAGTCACTAAAAGCTCCATTGTGATATTCGTTCATATCCCGTAGGACACCACGATAAAACAATGCACCACTATCTTCTGGATTTATCTCAAGTATAGTATCAAATTTCTCTAATGATAGGTTGTTGAACCCCGCTTTTACTAATTCTTTTGTTGCTAGCTCATAATATGAAAATGATTCCTGGGATTCCACAAGCAAACTTAATAAAGATGCTTTTTTCAATATGCTATTAATATTAGTTCCATAGATAGAAATAAATGCATTACAAAAATCCAATGCTTTTTCATAGTTTCCAATCTCAGAATAAATATCAACAACTTTGAGAATATCATCTCCATTCATATAATTTGCCAAGTGATTTTTATAAACAGCTAATGCTTCTTCATGCAAACCTAAATAATGGAAAATTTCACATTTCAACCTGAAAGAATTAGGTTCAGAGTTAATTTTTAATAAGTCTTCAACAGCCACTAATGCAGATTTAAAATCTTTTAATCCAATTAAAGATTTCACCTTTAAGCAACTAATTCTTTGATCAGAAAAACCTGAAGATATGCAAATATCACAAGTTTTTAGACATTCATCCAACTTCCCAAGATTAAAAAGAAGATTGCTTTTTTGAAACGCGAGTTCCATGTCATGAGGATTTTCCTTCATAGACATCTCAATCTTTGACAATTCTTTTCTATATTTGCGAACCAATTTTTTGTCAAACAAATATACTCCCCCATTAATACATAGATACAAAAATTACAAAGTATGATTGCATAAAAGCGTTACTATTTTAATTTACAGTAATGAATTACAAAATAATTGATAAATAAGAAACTGGACGGTTGCAATTTATCACTCACCCGTCCAGCTCAACAACTCGCACATCCGGCACCATATCCCTAAACATTCCAACAGTTGCCGGATGACATGTAAAATACAAAACGTGATTCGATCAACTAAGCTCATTGATAGAACTGATAGCATTCCTGCTTCTTACCGGATCAAAGTTGACTAGAATATCGTCGAAAACTATCGGTAATGATTCAGAATGCTTTCCAAGTTCCTTAATGAAACCGAATCTTAATGCGAGATAAAGCTGTTCGGCTGTTCCCCTAATTAGTTCAGATATGCTTTTACGCTTGCCATTCCCATCTTCAACATAAATATCTGATGAATCAAGAGGGGAATATATCCTTTCATATCTTCCACCTGTAATATTGGAAAAGAATGATTGGGCTTCAGTAATAACAGCTGGCTGCCTTTCTTTCTTTCTTTTTCAAATCTCTCTTTCTCCATATTAAGATCTGAAATTGACTTAAGATTATGAGCATGTTCCTTAAGCTCATCATATTTCTCTTCAAGTACAGGTAACTCAGGTATATCTTTGAAATCACAGGAAATAGCATCCGAAAACATTTGTTCAAGGATGGTCTGGATTTCCCGGACCACCTGATCCTTTTCATTGCTTTGTGGCACAGTATTCACATTGCTTGCAGGTAGTTGTGTACTTTTTCCTGAATTTCTTACAGATATTGAATATAAAACTGCTATAATGAACAGCACAATGCATGCAACAATCCCACCCTGTAAATTATCGTAAAAGTAACCTGCTACAAGACCTGTAACACCTACTACTGCAAAAGCAGCTGCTGGCCACATTGGCATACGCTGGCTCGCTGTCAAAGGCATTTGCCCCATCATTGAAGCTAAATTCTCATCCCTCTCCAAAGACTTAAGATCCATCTCTTTTTCTTTAAGAGAAGGATACTTATTCCGTAATTTCTTCAGACAAATAATCATTTCATGAAGTTTGTCTTCAGGGATCTGCACATCGATAGCATTGATTCTGGAATCGATCTCATTAATACTATTATCTATCCTATTGATCTCACTTCTTGCCCATTTAAGCTGTGTCTCAATTTCATAAATTTGTAATTCAGAATCTTTAAAATTCGATGTCATAACATCGACATGTTCTTTTATGTTACTCGAAAGATCAAAGTCATCTAATGTATTTTCATCCCACTTACTTCCAATATTCTCCAATATGCCAGTTAGTTCCTTTTTCTTAAAATCCAGAGTTGTTCTGTTAGAAATTACTTGTTCTGAATTGGATCTATATCCTGCGACCTGATCAGCCATCTTTAAGATCTCAGTTCGATGCTCCAGTATCTTTCCATAGTTAGCTTCTTGTTTTTCATTCCAAGTAAATTAGCCACAGCGGCATAGGTGAGTTTTGGGTCATATTCATCATCTACGAGATAAAAAGCTAAAGCTTGTGTCGGACTTAGATAACCTTATATCTCAGGACTTCAATTGGATTATGCGTAGGAAGTGGGTTTGCTATACATGAATATGCCATATTGGTAAGATTAGGATCGTTACCTCCAGCAAAGAGGATCTCTTGTAAGAACTCCGTTGGAAATGCCTTTTCTGAAAGCTTGGCTGTAATCTATCGGACCGAATCAAATTCTAATGCATTAAGTAATCTTGGCTTTAAGTCATTAAGCTGATCGTTCCATTTTTCAAAATCCCCATCCATAAACCATAAGCCTTCAAGTCCTGCCAGGAATGATCCATCAAATATGAGAGCAGCTTCTGGCAAACGAACTGAACTCCCTTTTGGAGTATTTGTCCATAGTTCATGTGTTGACCTCAGTATTATACGATTGATATTTGCCAATTCTTCAAACCCTTCATTTCTTCTGAACAGGTTTTGATTAGCCATATTCCAGAAAGATACAGCAGTGGTCCAGTTCGAAATTGACTTGTTTAATAGTACCGCTTTGGGAGAACTGGATTCAGTCCAGTCTGATGCGAGAAGCGTAAACGGTGTACTATTGGGATCACTATAGATATGGAGTGTTCCTCCAAAGTTTTTAGCTGTAATCGCTGCCAAAGCTGCTGCAAAGGCAGGTTTATCGGGGTGTTTTATGGAAAGCCTTTTGTAAATTTTAAGCACGGTTAGTGCTGTCCCAGCTTTTTCTATAATCATTTGTGCTCTGCTATCAAAAAATGATTACAATTTGCCTCATTATTGAAGATACTGTTTTTCCGTTCTACAAGATTAATAAAAGTTGATGATTATCCATTTTCGAGTATGAGTGAGCCTTTCCTATTAAAGACCTTTTTGTAAAACCAAATGAAAAGTTGATAGGCAAAAGTATTGGATTCGTATCTCATAGGAAAGCTTTCCGGGTTAATTATTAGAATATACATTTTATTTATTTGACCTGCTTAAAATTACTTTGGCTTTTTAACCTGATAAATACTACCATGAAACCCACAAGCAATAAAATAAAACCATAGACAATGACCTCAAGGCTCAGGTGTGCAAAGAGCAAAAGGGTACACAAAATACCAAAAAGCGGTGAAAGAGGAAAACTGCCTATGTTAAAGGGGATCTTGAATGGTCTTTCGATATAAGGCCTTGAGTACCTCAACCATATCAGTGAAAGATTAATTGTTATAAAGACGATAAAGACCATGAAATTGGCCATATTCGCCACGACCGCGATATCGCCTATGAAAACAAACATTATTGAAATTGCTGTGAATACCAATATAGACACCCATGGAGTCCTTGTCCTTGGGTGAACCCTGGAGATCAATGAAGGAAGTGAACCAGATTCCGCCATACCATAGAGTATCCTCGAGCCCCCAAGCTGCATAAGCAAAACGGTATTGGCAGTCGAGAAAAGAGCTATCAACGAAAGGATGACAAATGCATTCCTGCCCAAAGCCACGGATGCAACCTCTGCCAGAGGAACAGAAGAAGTTGACAATATCCTCCAGTCAAGAACACTCACAGCAGCCACTGCAACAAGCATGTAAAGCAATACAGTGATCGCAATGGCAAGTATAAGGGCTCTGGGTGTCGTCCTATGAGGATCTTTTGTTTCCTGTGATAGCTTTACTATCTCCTCAAAGCCGAGGAATGCAAAGAAAACAAGCGCTGATGCCTCAAATATACCTGACAGGCTCTGTACTTCCAGATAGTCCACAGAACCTATAAATGGAAGACCTATGAAGATTATCACAAACAAGCCTAGCACCTCGATGACGGTCATAAGAATGGCAGCCCTTGCAGATTGCTTAATCCCCACTAAAAGGATCAGCGTAAACAGCAGTATAAGTGCGATAGCTGAGGGAATAGCAGGGGTGTGAAACAGAACCCCGAAATATCCCGCAAATCCCAGGGCAACTGTAGAGCTTGAAATAATCTCCACGAAAACAACCATCAGGCCTATAAGAAGACCCAGAAACTCACCGAAGGCATTCCTGACATACTCATATTCGGCCCCTGCCTTGGGGAACATGGATGAAAGTTCCATGTAACTTATAGCGGTAAGACCGGCAGCAATAGCAGCAAACAAAAAGGACAACCAAAGGGCATTGCCCGAAAGACCTGATGCTTTTCCAATAAGAACATATATACCGGCTCCCAGTATGCTTCCCACGCCACTGAGTGTGATCTCCAAAATCCCAAGCTCTCTTTTAAGAGTAAACTTTTCTCCCATTAAACCCCAAATAGGATTAATCCCCGAAAATACAAATAGTTTAGTAGCAGTTGAAGATATCGACCTTATAAATATCCAGCTTTGAGGGCACCAAAGACCACATCATAATGTAATAGTCAGTTGTCCCTCTCTACAATATTCCAGAAGCATTTCTGCTATCTCATGTGACTCAATGAGCTCAATACCAGGGATAAGCTCTTCCTCTTTCATTCCTATAATGGATGCTCCAAGTTTGCAGCACTTGAATTGTACACCCTGCTCCATGCATTCTCTTATCTTGTCATCATAGGAAGGAGATCCGTGTTTATCAGCTTTCCCAAGAATAACACCCATTGGACCGAATATGATAACCACCACATCAAGACCTTTATTACAATAGTAATTCGCAAAACGAAGGATTTCCGATGGAGTGGTGCTTTCGTAGACCATCTCCTTGAGAAGCAGCAATACTTTCGTAACTTCTGTCATATATACACCGTGCCTGTATGCTTCAACAACCGTGTTTGTAGCGAACATTAGTTAAGCGTTTTCATTGATGAAGTGAAAAGAAAATCCATTATATGCCTCTAGTTTTCAGAAAAAGATCGAGTGAAAAAATAATTCTAACTGCTGCTAGAATTATTCACCGCATGAAAAATGAATTGGGGTTGATATTGCTCACAGACCCCCGCATCAATCCTACATTCTGATATTAAAAGATCGTAGTTGCTATTATCTTGAATAGATGTAGTAGAGAAGAATATGACAATCTCTACAAGCTTCCTCCAGATTAAAAAGATCAATCAGATTTTACGTATCTACAGAATGATATTGTAAGCTTATACTGACCGTAATACTCATGTAATGTGCATGTTATGTTGTTGCATATCAATAGATAATCGTGCTACTCATAGAGCTAATATTTCTCTTTTGGTGTTTAAATGTCAATCTTCCATTTAATGAAGAAAGCAGATATTGACAAAAAGATTTAAACACTTAAGGAGTAGTGCTATGAAGAAGCGTTGTGGAGTTGTTCTAATGAAGTACTGGCAGCCAAAATATGAAACAATGAACAGGGAAGAGCTTGCCGCATTGCAATCAAAACGCTTGAAAAAAACGACTGTTAGTGTTTTTAACAACGTTCCCTTTTATAATAAGAAATTCAAGGAGCTTGGCATAAAACCTGATGACATCAGGTCAATTGAGGATATAAACAAGCTACCAACAACTAAAAAACCCGATCTCAGGGATAATTATCCATTCGACCTTTTTGCTGTAGCCAAAAGTGACATTGTTCGTATCCATGCATCTTCCGGAACTAGCGGTAAACCAACTGTAGTAGGATACACTGCAAAAGACATCGATACCTGGTCTGACCTTATGGCCAGAAACTTTACCATGGTAGGTTTGGATGAAACTGATGTATTCCAGAATGCTGTGAATTACGGTCTTTTCACAGGTGGACTTGGTTTCCATTATGGCATAGAGAAGATAGGTGCAATGACTGTACCAAGTGGTACGGGAAATACTGCAAGACAATTGGAAATGATGATCGATTTTGGCGTAACTGCATTGCACTGCACCCCTTCTTACGCACTTTACCTTGCAGAAACAGCACATGAAATGAACATAGTTGACAAGCTATCGCTAAAAGTGGGATGCTTTGGTGCAGAGCCCTGGTCATCTAACACGAGAAAACAACTTGAAGACGCACTTAATATTAAAGCGTACGATTCCTATGGTCTTTCTGAATTAATGGGTCCTGGTGTAGCTTTTGAATGTGAGGAACAAGATGGATTACATGTCTGGAGTGATCATTTCTTTGTAGAAGTGCTTGACGAAAATGAAGAGCAAGTTGCTGAAGGTGAAAAAGGAGAACTTGTATTAACATCCCTCACAAAGCAAGCTTTGCCTATTATCAGATATCGTACTGGAGACATTACCCGTCTTCTTGAAAGTGAATGCTCTTGTGGTCGTACTACTACTCGTATTTCCAGACTGCTTGGAAGAGCAGATGACATGCTTATTGTCAGAGGTATTAACATATTCCCATCACAGATCGAGGATGTGATCGTCAAGATCCCTGAAGTAACTGAGCATTTCCAAATAATCGTTGACAGGAACAACAAGATGATGGACGAGCTGACTGTAAGGGTCGAACTTGAGGAAGAGGCTTTCACAGGTGAACTTAAAGATCTTGCAGCGGTAAAGAGACATGTTGAGAATGAACTCAAAGGCATCCTAAATATAAGAACCAATGTTGAGCTTGTAGAAAGAGGAACTATTCCCCGAACCGCTGGCAAATCAAAGAAGGTCGTCGACCGTAGAGCTGCACTTTGATCAATTCTGATCAAATGTTTGTAGTGTGAGCATGATTCACATAAGAACCTGAGGAGTATTTACTCTTCAGGGTATTTTAGTTCAGTTTTTTTCCTGTAGGCCATTCCGTCAAAAAGTGCAATTGTATTTCCTTCTTCATTTTTGATAATAACATCATAAGTTGCAATTTTATGATTGATGGACGTTTCTTTTGCTTCTGCAGACAGAGTTCCTTCACCAACTGCTTTGACAAATGACATATTTGCATTTATCGCAACAGCGACAGTTCCATGTGAATTAGATGCAACTGCAAAAGCAGCATCTGCAAGAGTAAAGAGTGCACCGCCATGTACAGTTCCCAATATATTAAGATGTCTTGGTTCAATTTTCATTTCTACTTTTGCGTAGCCTGGACCAATATCAATTGTTTCAATACCGGAAATAGTAGCGAAGTTCTCTTGCTCAAAGTAATTTTTCATTTTATCCATATTTGCATTTCCATCAAAAATAACTGTTTTGATCCTATGTAAGTGAATATCAAAGATAAAAAATTGATAACAGGTGAATTGTGAACGACTCTGGAACATTCATTTGTTATTCAATTTGATGCTATGATCAGTATGTTACCATATCTCTGTAGCCAAAATCTTTGGTATAATCGAGATAATAAGCTGTTGTAGGTTCCACCTTAAAAAGGAAGGTCTCATATTCTGCTGGCATATCAGCCATGAATGGAAATTTTTCTACCATTAGCTGGAAAGCTTTTCCGGCTTCGACTTCATCTGTCACAATTGATGCTTTTCCTTCTATTTGCACACCTGTTATTTCCATAACTTCTACTTCATCATCATCAATTGTGTAAGCGACATTTGCATTGTTCTGCATATTTACAGATTTGCGTGTGTCCTTTCCGGTTCCAAAATACACAACTACTCCATCAGATGCATATCCCATGGTGTGTACCATTGGTTTTCCATCTTTGTCTACTGTACCCAAATTCAGCCAGTTGTGGTTCTTAAGGCAATCAACTATTTTTTCTTTTATATCATCAGACATTCCTAACACTCCAAGAAGTTTTATGCATAAGAATAGTGGAGATCGTGGATTAAATATGTTTTGTTGAGTGAGGAAATTCTTAGTTAGCATCCTGTATCGGAGCTCCAAATACCTGGAATACGGTTAATACCAGTAACAACAAAATAACCATATTCCAGAGCTTAAGCCCCTCTTGAATTATCTTTTCGTAATCTCCGGGTGTATGAAATATCCATTTTCGTGGACTACTGATTGTTTGATGTCATAAGATCCCCACTCATGATTAACCGGTTCGCGTAATTTCTAGTTCATTCTCTCATGCAACCATTATATGAGCATGTTAGAACGTTTTTTATTCCTACTATGCTTTTTTCCTTGTTTGCATATCTGCGTAGATCTTCGTAAATTCTATCATGATGGTTACAATTGTTGCAGAGATGTATATCCATAAAAAGAAACCCATAAAAGATCCAATGCTGCCATAAACAGTTGTCATGCTGTTGTATCTGAGATAGAGGGCAAAAATATACTTCCAGGCTGTAAGAAATACAGCAGTCAGGAACGAGCCTGCAAAAACAGAATGTAGAGCAAGATTTGCTTCAGGTAATATTCTATACAGATACATGAACAAAACCATAAGTATGAAGAAATTTATGATAAGAGTTAAAAATTGTGTTATATCCACTGGAATTAGAACGGTATCAACAATTTTTTTTGATATTCCAAGGAACAGGAGTTCAAAAACATTGATGATTATTATGACAGCACCAAATACGAAAACAGTGGCTGAAGACAAGAGTCTTTTTTTGATGCTATAATGAAAGTGTTTTCTTTTTTCATGTGTAATGTTCCACATCTTATCAATAGTATTTTTTAGTTGTAAGAAAATGTTTCCCGAACTCCAGAAGAACAAAAGAAAACTTAATATTAACCCCACTGAAAGTGAACTTGTATTTGGAAGCTGCTGAAACAGTATATTCAGTGAATTTATGATCGCTTCATTATCAGCATTTGAAACATAATTTATGATTGCTTTCTGAAGCACTTCTCTTTTTAAAACCAGGCTGCCAGTGGAAACAATTAACAAAATAATGGCAGGAAGGCTGAGTAATAGATGAAAAGAAAGTGCAGCACTATCTGTCTTCCCATCATCTTTTCTCCATTTTATCAGGGTCTGTGTAAATAATTCATAGATTTTGTTCGTAGTTACACCATCCTTCTAATTAGAAATTTAGTTTGTTCATTATTCCTAAATTATTTCATCATTTTCTAACTCAATATCCAGCACTTTCAATTCTATTTCTTCTCCATCACCATTGAAGCACTTCCAATTATTTTCTTCAAACGGGTGTCCTGCAATAATATGATGATTCCCTGTTCTTCGAAAGAGTCGACGGTCTGCATTCGATGGTCTGATTATAGAACTTGGATGACTGTGCACAGAGCCAACTGTGGAGATATTTGGCATCATGAAAAGTCTGAGTATTGCACTTGTTCCACCGGATTCAGTACCAGGCAGGAAAAGCACGTTACTGATAATTCCATCCTTTGCTTCAAGTAAACCTGCAAACTCATTTGGATAGGTGGATTTGCTGACTTCGAGTATAAAATGCAGTGTTTCTCTGGCAATTCCTGTTATTTTTTCATTATTGTGCATAAGTTAAGATGGGAAAAATGACTTATAAGACTTCTTAAAAACTTGGTAAGAATCTAATTTTGTCAGTATTGTGATATTTTAATGTGGGTTTAAAAATATGCAGGAAAAAATAAGCAGTTCGATGTGTAAGGAGAGCAATAATTCATTTGGTGAAGAATCATTAAAGCTAAATGAAGAAATGGGTGGCCTGCTTGAGGTCCATGGAAAAATAGAACTGAACAGTATCGAAGCATTGAGTATCGCTTATACTCCCGGAGTTGCAGAACCATGTCGCAAAATTGCAGAGAATGGACTTGAAGCCTACAAATATACCTTGAAAAAGAATACAGTAGCAGTTATTACTGACGGTTCTGCTGTATTGGGATTAGGTAATATCGGTGCACAGGCTGCTTTACCTGTCATGGCTGGAAAAGCACTGATCTTCAAAGAGTTCGCTAACATTGATGCGTTTCCCATTTGTATAGATACTAATGCTGTCGAAGAAGTGATCTCTACCATTAAACATATCTCTCCTACATTCGGTGGTATCAATCTTGAAGATATAAGCGCTCCGAGATGTTTTGTCATAGAGGAAAGGCTTCGAAAAGAGCTTCCAATTCCGGTATTTCATGATGATCAGCATGGAACTGCTATAGTTACAATAGCTGCCCTGATCAATGCACTCAAAATAGTCAATAAAAAATTAGAGAACATAAAGATAGTAATATCAGGGGCAGGAGCTGCTGGTATGGCCATTACAAAAAAGCTTCTTCACATTGGTGTAAGGCCTTCTGATCTGCTTGTTTGCGACAGGAATGGGATTATTTTTAAGGGTCGTACTGAAGGTATGAATTTTGAAAAAGAAGAACTATCACTTATAAGCAATAGTGATATGTTAAGTGGAAATCTTGCTGATGCACTTATGGGTGCTGATGTATTCATTGGTGTTTCAGCTCCCGGCATTCTAAGAGAGGAAATGATATCTTCTATGGCAAAAGATCCTATTATATTTGCAATGGCAAATCCAATACCTGAGATAATGCCATTGAATGCTAAAAAAGCAGGAGCTAAAATAATAGCAACAGGTCGCTCCGATTGTCCAAATCAGGTAAATAATTGTCTTGGTTTTCCGGGAATATTCAGGGGTGCTCTGGATGTACGTGCCAGTGATATTACTTTGAATATGGAAATGGCTGCCATTAATGCACTTGCGGATATGCTGGATGAGTCTGAGCTGGATGTAAATTATATTATTCCAGATCCACTGGACAAAAGAGTTGTAGGAGCTGTTTCCTCTGCTGTTGCCAGGGCAGCAATTGAAGATAAGGTCAGTAGAATCTAAGTAATTTTAATATTTCAAATTTTAAATTTGGGTTTTAAGTTTCAATTTCTAAATTTTAACTTCAAATCCCGTAATTATACAAACAAGACATAAAGAATAGCTGATATGGCTGCACCTGAAAAAGTAGCTACAAAATTAACACCACTGTTTGACAATAACCCTCTATTTTGTAATGTAGCTCCCAAAAAGCTATCTACATTTGTGCCTAAAAACCCGCCTGCTGTTGTTATGAGGATTACCGGAAGTACGGTATCGACTTTTCCGAAAATGACAGGAAGTATTCCAATTACCATTGCTCCGAAAAGTGCTGAAATTTCTCCAAGGATTGTGACGGCACCGTCAACACCTGCTTTTGCAGATTTGAGTGTAGTTATCATTATTGGCTGTGCTTGTGCTGTTGTTCCTATTTCGCTTGCAAGCGTATCTCCGGTTGCTGTTGCGACAGTTCCAAGGTATGAAAATATGATAATTTCTGAATACTGCGGATAGATGCCATAGAGAATAGCAAGTACTAAAGCAGCTGTACTATTGCTGAACACATTTTCGTAGTTTCTAACTCCACCTTTGGATTGTGCAAGACCAATGGATTCTTTGAATTTATATTTGTATTTGGTAAAAGCTCCACCAAGTATGAAAAAGGTTAGCAGGAGTATAAACCAGAATATCTCACTAAAAACGATTACCAAAACTCCAAGCAATGCAGCTCCAAGAAGTGCAGAAATATCCGCTATCTTTGCACGGTATGCAAGGTACCCAAGGATCAGTGAGAACATTAGTGCCAAAAACATTTGCTGTGCTGGAACTGAATATCCAAATGAATTAAAGAGCCACATGGTCATCCCTGCACCCAGTGGTACAGAAATATTGTCATCTACCTTTGAGGGAATTGATTCAAATAATGCACCTGTGACCGAGCCTATCACTGCGAGGAAGAATATCATATTGCTGCCAGCATAAATTCCCTGCCAGAAGCTTATCCAAGATCCTGCTATATAAGCAGTAATAATTCCAACTGCAAGTAATATGATACTTGAAGGCAACAAATATGATTCATTTTCAGTATCTTCTTCTTTTCTGTAAAGCAACTGTAATTTTTTACGATGGCGAATAAATGTGGCCGAACTACTTCCAAATGTTGCAATAGCTATGCAAGCACCTATGACATATAGTGGAAATGAATGACCTGTAAACTCAAATATCGAACTGATCAATAACATCAGAAATACTGAGATTGCCAGATTTCTGGCACTGTTCACACCAATGTTAATTTCATTACTAAGCATTTTCCTTGTGCCAGGAAGTGGTTTTTTGTAAAGGAAATCTTGTATCAATGGGTACTCTGAAAAACGCCCCAGTGCAATAATGATCGTCAGATTAAGTAATAAAAGCAAATATATGTTTAAAAATGGGAATGCGAATACCAAAAGTCCAAAAGCAGCATGCAAAAGCTGCCTTCTATATTCATGTTCCATGTTTTCAAATATTTCAAGAAGAGTGCGCATAAGACCATTTCTCTTTATTGATGTGGTTTGATAGATTAACTCAAACTATTTATTAATAGTCATATACTCTATTATATTTTAAATATATTATTAAATAATCTATAAGTTATTCTGTGTGCTATTTATTGACAAGGTAATCCTAAATATAAGAATAGCTTAACCGTAAGCAAATCAAAGGCTTATATCAAATATACAATGATATGAATTTCCATTTATTTCTTTGGAATAAAAGGAAAAATATATAATCATTTATTTTGTTCTTATTCCATAATTTCATAAGGTGATGGTATATGCAGGAGAAAATAGTAGAAATAGCAGCACGTATTCGTGAATTACGTGAAATATCTGATATGTCTTCAGCCAAAATGGCCGAAGATCTGGGAATATCTCAAGATAAGTACATAATGTATGAGAATGCGGAAGCTGATATACCTGCAAGTATTCTTTTTGAGATTGCACAAAAATTGAATGTTGATCTGACGGTTTTGCTCACTGGTGATGATCCCAGAATGCATGTTTTTACGGTTACCAGAAAGGATAAAGGAACAAATGTCCAGCGCAGGAAGGATTACAAATATCAAAACATTGCTGCAAACTTTACCCACAAAAAAGCAGAAACATTTGTTGTTAAAGTTGACGCCACAAGTAGTGAACAAAAACCTTCAATGAACTCTCATACTGGTCAGGAATTTGATTATGTTCTTGAAGGAACACTTAAAGTCGCTATTCATGGCCAGGAAATCATTCTGGAAGAAGGTGATTCCATATTCTTTGATTCCAGTTATTCTCATGGAATGCAAGCAGGGAATGGAAAGTCTGCAACATTCTTAGCTGTGATTTTATAATTCGGAGGAAAAATGTCTTCATTACTGGATAAGTTCGTTTCACGTGTTGAATTCAATTCATACGAGGATTTTAAGGAAAATTTCAAAATATATATCCCTGAAAATTTCAATTTTGCTTATGATATAGTTGATGTTTATTCCAGGGAAGATCCAGACAAAAAAGCTCTGGTCTGGTGTAATGACTCAGGTGAAGAAAAAATATTCACATTTAAAGACCTTGAATATTACAGCAAGAAAACAGCTAATATGCTCAAGAAATTCGGAATTCGGAAAGGCGACAATGTAATGCTTATGCTAAAAAGCCGTTACGAGTTCTGGTTCTGCATACTTGCATTACACAGGATAGGTGCTATAGCTGTCCCTGCTACTCATATGCTCACAAAAAAAGATGTGGTATATAGAGTACAACGTGCGAAAATAAATACAGTTATTTGTGCACCTGATGAGGGAGTGCTCGATTATATTGATGAAGCACATTCTGAAGTAAGTGACATACTAAAGAATAAAATATCTGTGGCAATGGAAAAAGAAGGCTGGTCCAATTTTGAGAAGGAACTAGAACGTGCTTCTGAAGAATTCGAACGTCCAACAGGAGAAGATGCGATCTCTAATGATGATATCTCGCTGAACTATTTCTCATCAGGTACCACTGGAATGCCTAAAATGGTACAGCATGATTTTGCTTACCCCCTGGCTCACATACTTACTGCCAATTACTGGCAAAATGTCACAGATGGCGGAATGCACTACACAGTCGCAGACTCCGGATGGGCAAAATGTGTATGGGGAAAGATATATGGACAGTGGATAACCGGAAGTGGAGTTTTCGTCTATGACTATGAAAGATTCACTGCCGAAAAGATGCTTGAAAATCTTGTTAAATATGATGTAACTACATTCTGTGCTCCTCCAACGATCTATCGTTTCCTGATAAGAGAAGATCTTAGCAAGTATGATTTCAGTAAATTGGAATACTGTGTCACTGCAGGTGAACCTCTCAACCCTGAAGTATACCAGAAATTCCTGGAGATCACCGGATTGGAATTAATGGAGGGATTCGGTCAGACCGAGACTGTAGTAAGTATTGCAACATATCCATGGATAGAACCAAAACCAGGTTCAATGGGGAAACCATCACCTGAATATGATATAATTCTATTCAATTCTGAAGGAAAAGCATGTGAAGCTGGTGAAGAAGGTGAGATCGTTATCGATACCAGATTTGGAAATCCACCTGGAATATTCAAAGGATACCGCTCTGATCCTGAAAAGACCGCCAGTGTTTGGTATGATGGATATTACCACACAGGTGATATGGCATGGGTAGATGAAGATGGCTATTACTGGTTCCTTGGAAGATCTGATGACATCATTAAAACATCGGGCTATCGTGTTGGTCCTTTTGAAGTTGAAAGCGCTCTTATCGAACATCCATCCGTGCTGGAGTGTGCTATTACCGGTGTTCCTGATGACGTAAGAGGACAGGTGATCAAGGCAACTATAGTGCTTACAAAAGAATACACTGCAAGTGATGAATTGAAAAAGGAAATACAGGATCATGTCAAAAAGGTCACAGCTCCCTACAAGTACCCAAGAGTGGTTGAGTTTGTGGATGAACTTCCAAAGACTATCAGCGGAAAAATAAGGCGTATTGAGATTCGCGAACATGATACTGAAAAATAATTATAGTTATAATTATAAGCATCTTAAAAAGATCATCCGACCTATGACGATCATCATTGATCAAAATACATTATGCAGTGGAATATACGTCCCCTAAATTCATATTTAAAAATATACTGAGGTTATACTAGTGTCAGACCATTCAGAAAAAAAGGTACCTTATCCAGTTATTAACATAATTGAATGCAAAGCATGTGAACGTTGTATCGTAGCATGTCCGAGATCTGTGCTTAAAATGAGTGCTGAGCTCAATGAGAGAGGCTATCACTACGTGGAATATCTGGGCGAAGGATGTACAGGCTGTGCAAATTGCTACTATACATGCCCGGAACCATTAGCTATAGAGATACACATACCTATTAAGGATTAAAAATGATCAAAAGGTGTAAAAATGGCAACACAATTAATAAAAGGTAACACTGCAGCTGTAATTGGTGCATTATATGCCGGATGCGACTGCTACTTTGGTTATCCCATTACTCCTGCAAGTGAGATACTTCACGAAGCATCATTCTACTTCCCAAAAATTGGGAGAAAATTTGTGCAGGCTGAATCTGAGGAAGCTGCTATCAATATGGTATTCGGGGCTGCAGGTGCAGGTCACAGAGTAATGACCGCATCCTCAGGTCCTGGAATAAGCCTGAAGCAAGAAGGAGTATCTTATCTTGCCGGTGCAGAACTTCCATGTGTCATTGTTGATATAATGAGAGCAGGACCAGGCCTTGGTAACATCGGACCTGAACAGGGCGATTACAATCAAGTAGTCAAAGGTGGTGGACATGGAAATTACAAGAGTATCGTACTTGCACCTAATTCAGTACAGGAAATGTGTGACTTCGTCATAAAAGGATTTGATCTTGCATTCAAATATAGAAATCCTGTCTATGTTCTTGCCGACGGTGTACTGGGACAGATGGTTGAATCCCTGCAATTCCCTGAGAAGACCGTTGTTCCTGAGATAGATACTTCATGGGCAGTAAATGGTACAGAGGAAACCAGAAATAACCTTGTAACATCCATATTCCTGGACTTTGATCTCCTTGAAGAATTCAACTACGAGATTCAGGAGAAATATGCCCGCATTCAGGAAAATGAAGTAGAATATGAATCCTATATGACAGAAGATGCCTCTATCATCCTTGTTTCATATGGTATCAGCAGTCGTATTTGTAGATCAGCGGTCGACAAGGCAAGAAAAGAAGGAATAAAAGTAGGTCTGTTCAGACCGATCACACTTTTCCCATTCCCTTCAAAAGAACTCAAGGAAATAGCAGATTCAAGAAAATGTACATTCCTATCAGTAGAAATGAGTAACGGACAAATGCTTGAAGATATTAAGCTTGCAGTGGGGCAGGATAAACCTGTGGAACTTGTGAACCGTATGGGAGGAAATCTCATTACATTGGACCAGGTAGTGGACAAGCTGAATGAACTTGGTAAAAAGGAGGCATGAACATGACTGAATATATTTCCGAAAAAATAATTGGAAGACCCAGTGGTCTCTATGCTGAGTTTGAAAGAAAGGGTGGAGCAGCTCCAACAGCTACTCATTATTGTGCAGGTTGTGGACATGGTATAATCCATAAGCTCATAGGAGAAGCTATGGAAGATCTTGATATTCAGGATCGCTCCGTTATGATAAGCCCGGTTGGATGTGCTGTATTTGCTTACTATTACTTTGCTTGCGGTAATATGCAGGTCGCCCATGGAAGAGCTCCTGCAGTAGGTACCGGAATTTCCAGAGCAGAGGACAATGCTGTTGTTATGTCATATCAGGGAGATGGTGATCTTGCATCCATCGGCCTTAATGAAACAATTCAGGCTGCAAATCGTGGAGAGAAAATGGCAGTCTTTTTCGTGAACAATACAGTTTACGGAATGACCGGCGGACAAATGGCTCCAACTACACTCATAGGAGAAAGAACAGTAACATGTCCGGATGGAAGGGATCCTCGCTTTGCAGGTTATCCAATGCATATGTGTGAGCTTCTTGCCAAACTCAAGGCTCCTGTATTCATTGAGAGGGTATCTGTATCCGACATATCTCATATAAGAAAGGCAAAAAAGGCTATACACAAGGCTCTTGAAATACAGCGTGATGGAAAAGGATATGCTTTTGTGGAAATTCTTTCCACATGTCCCACAAATCTCAGGCAGAATTCTGAGCAGAGTACAAAGTTTGTGAATGAAGAAATGGAACCTGAATTCCCACTTGGTAATTTCAGAGATAGTTCCGAAGATACAGCTTCTCTTCAAAGAGCAGATAGTGATTTCTCCAAAGAATCTATTGATGAACTCTTCAATCTTGAGACAGAATCGGTTCCTAATGCAGTGATAGATAATAATTTCCCGGAGGTACAGATCAAAGCTGCTGGTTTTGGCGGACAGGGTGTGCTTAGTATGGGACTTACCATAGCTCATGCTGGATGCGATGCAGGTCGCTTTGTTTCATGGTATCCAGCATATGGTCCAGAACAGAGAGGTGGAACATCCAATTGTTCAGTTGTTGTTTCAGGTGAATCCATTGGTTCTCCGATAGTCTATGTACCGGATGTACTTATTGCAATGAATCGACCCTCACTTGAAAAATTTGTAGCTGATGTAAAAGAAGGTGGAGTGATCTTATATGATTCCAGCATTGGTGAGTTCGATATTCCCAATGGTGTCAAAGGAATTGCAGTTCCAGCTGTTCAGATAGCCACTGAAGCAGGTTCAGGAAAAGCAGCAAATACTGCTATGATAGGAGTAATGCTGGCACTTGGTGTGACCGGTCTTTCGGAATATGACTTCAAATCAGCTATTGCAGAGACATTCTCTAAAAAACCAAAGCTCATACCTCTAAATTATGCAGTACTTGAAGCTGCTGCATCATGGGCAAGAGAGAACGTTTGAATTATTTGAAAATGGGTAGAATTAATTTGTTCTGCCCCATCTATCTTTTTTATTATTTGTTTCTTCTCTGCTACCAATAATGCTTTAATATCTGTAATGTCAAATGTAACTTGGAAGCGATCAAAATGACTGAAAGTACTATTATTGAAGCAAATGATTCTAACTGGGATGAATTACTCGAAAAGCAAGACAAACCACTGGTGGTTATGTTCTATCTTCCCGCATGCACCCATTGTAAGGAGATAGAACCATATTTTAAGGAATATTCTAAAGAATTCAAAGACTCCTGCAGATTTGCAATGGTGAATGGTTTATTTGCCCCAAGAACCGCTATGCACTATGGGGTAAAAGGTACTCCAACCTTTAAATTCTTCTGTCGTGGACAGCCTATAAAGGAACAGGTAGGAGCTGTATACCCTTCAATTCTCAAAAAGTCCATAGAAGAACTCATAAACAATGGTGAAGAATGTGTCCTTAAGAGTACTCCTTTACCTAGTGATATTTCACCATATGAATGATCTGTGAAGAAATGGATACAATATATGACTGTACCTGAGTTTCTTCCATTAGTACAAGCTCCTGAAAAGAAAGTTATTGATTATGAATACTGCTTTGCATTCATGGGACGTGATCTTCTTCTCATCTGTGAAGAAGATTCCATGCGTTTACCTTTAAAAGAGGATCTTGAACTTCTTGATATCAATATTATTGGAAAACAGTATCTTGGCGAGTTTAATGGATATTCCTGTTTCTCATTCGAACTGGAAGATAATTCATTTGAACATGAAACTGTAAGCTTCCATGGGATCAGAAAACTTCGTGGAATACTTGATGATCCAATAGCAGCACTGGCAGCAAGAGCTGTGCACATTATGGAATGGGACAATAAGACACAATTTTGCGGTGCATGTGGTACAAAGACCAGACAAAGATCAAATGAAAGATCAAAAGAGTGTCCTGAATGTGGCCAGCTTTTCTTCCCGAAAATATCACCGGCCATTATAGTAGTGATAGAAAAGGATGACAAGATCCTCATGGCTAGATCACCTCACTTCCCGGAAGGCATCTATGGTTTGATAGCAGGGTTTGTCGAACCCGGCGAGTCCATAGAAGAAACAGTTGTAAGAGAGGTTTATGAAGAAATTGGTATTTTTATAAAGGATATTGAATACTTTGGAAGTCAACCCTGGCCTTATCCTGATTCGCTAATGATAGCTTTCACTGCAAAATATTCACATGGTGAAATATGCGTAGATAATGTCGAGATCGAAGATGCAGGCTGGTTCACCCAGGATGAAATGCCAAGTGTGCCGGGAACCGATAGCATTTCAGGACAATTGGTCCACTATTATCTCTCCAGGCAGAAAGAAGACAATTGATATCTGATACTTTTTGTTTTTTATTTAAGTTCTTAATATTTAACAATTTACGGCATTTTGTTTTTCATGGACACAAAGATAATATATTTCATGAATAAACTCTTTTATTAAAGCAGGTGTGTGGATGAAAGAAAAAATAGTGAAATATAGTTTAACTTTAGCTTTAACATTGATTTTGTTTTGTTCCATAAATACATGCAGTGCATTATCATATTCCGGTGGTGGGGAATGGAATTATTCGGATGAAATAACCATTGTGGAAAATTCAGGGCAGAACCTTGTGGATCATCAGGTTCTTATAGCGCTTGATAGTTCTAATTTTGATTTTAGCAAGGCCCAGGAATTCGGCTATGATCTTCGTTTTGAATCCGGTACTAAACAATTAAAATACTGGATCGAAGAATGGGACATGGATGCTGAAAAAGCAAGTATATGGGTCAAGATTCCATTAATACCTGCATCAGGGAATGCTAAAATAAAAATGTATTATGGTAACCCACTTGCTAATGAAGATATCAGTGGAAGCAGCACTTTCCTTTTCTTTGATGATTTCAGTGGTTCAAGTGTTGGATTTGGAGATTGGGAATCATTTTACACTGGCGGCGGTGAAATAAAAGTTGACAGTGGAATGGTCCGCTTGATTGTTCCAAAATTCCATCCGGAAGATATTGCTCAGATGAAATCCAAGGATGAGTTTCCAATAAATTCCATGTTCGTTGCAAAAAGAAAAAAGGTAACAACTGGTGAAGATACACGTGGTCCTATAATTGAACAGGGTTTTGTAGACCCGCAAAAACAGAACAGGAACATGGTTGTCGTTCACACCGAGCTAGAAGAAGAAACAAAGGTCACATGGGTACTTGAAAATTCGAAAAGCGATGCAAGATATTTCCCAAAAGATCTCACGTCTTTAAATGAAGCTGAGGATAGCTGGTATAAAAGCGGTGTGGCCTGGTATTTTGATACTGAAGATGAGCTTGGAAGGATAGCATTTTTCAAAAACGGGGTACGCGATGAGAAAATGGATCTTGCAGCTACAGAAGAATTGAACTATATACCCCTTACTGACATGAAGGTATATCTTTTTGCAAGCACCTATTCTGATGGTTCACACAATATGGGTTATGCTGAATTAGATCATGCCTACGTACGCAAATTCATATCTGAAGAACCCACTGTGGTCTTTGGAGAATTCGTAAAATCAACTGATTCTGAAGAAGCACCAGCCCCTGTCAGGATTAATATCACCCAGTCAGATGACAGTCTTTTAGCATTACGAATTTTTGATACTGAAATGTATGATGAGTCTAGAATTGTTGAACTCAAAAATACTGGGATCAACACTGTCATGCCTCTTGTTGACAAAGATAATATATGGAATCTTGAAAGGTTTGTAAAAAGAGCCCATGAAAATGATATCCAGGTCTATGCTATGGTCTTTAATGATCTCGGAAATCTTCCAGATGAAGCAAGCTCTCCTCTTGAAGACAATATCGCCGCAATAGTTGATTATAATAGCAAATCTCTTGCAGGATTCGATGGGATTCTCCTTTCACTTCACCCATGCACTGACGATCCGCTGGAAGCATGCGAGGATAATCTTCTCCTATCAACTGATATTAAGGAAATGACATCTGGTAAATTACCCCTTGCAATTGATATACCCATAAATTATGATAGAACCACCCTTGGAGATATATCAGATGATGCTGATCTTTTTATTATGCTGACATATGATTCAGATGGAAAACAATTGTCTGAAACAGAAGATGTAATTGATTCGATTGCCTCAAAGATGGGGGAGATCAGAGCTGCCAATGGAAAAGCATTGGTAGAACTTGCAGTAAATGATGACTTCATGACATCATCAGGTGTGCAGAGCTCACTTGATGAAATTCAGGAATACTATGTAGAAGACACTGCTTTCATTGGTACTTCACTGGTGATCTATGATGAATATCTGCAGTACTCTGAAATACCCGAAGAAAGTGAAAAAGAAGATAAAAGCATACCTGCATTTACTATTGTCTTTGCAGGAATTGCAGTAGTTTCTGCCTTAATGGTAGTAAAGAAAAAGTGATGTGGGCTTATCTCACATCATATCTTTTCTTATCAATCTTTAAACAATTCTCTTAAATACAAATCTTTATTGTTCAGGAAATCTTTTGTAATTCGATAATGTTCAACATCTTCATATTCCACATTATCAATTCTAGCGCCATCAAAAATCAATATTTGAGCTCTGGGATACGTCATTAGTATGGGTGAATGAGTAGCAATAATGAATTGTGCTTTTCCGCTGCTTTCAAGATCATGTATTACCTTAAGCAGAGCCATTTGTCTTAAAGGTGAAAGAGCAGCTTCGGGCTCATCAAGTAGGTAGATTCCATTAGTACCAAAACGATTATTGAAAAGTGATAGGAACGCTTCTCCATGGGACTGTTGATGAAGTGATTTACCGCCATAATGGATAATGGAATCAGGTCCGAGTTCATCGATATGGGATGCAAGATCATAGAATGTTTCAGCTCTTAGAAAAAAAACCATTCGTGACTTTTGGCATCCATGATAGGCGGATAAATTCACCCAGTGCCGAGCTGGACATACCGGGCTCAAAATGGTTATGCCTGCCACCACCTGCGGTATTGAATCCTGTCTGATATGCAATAGCTTCAAGAAGGGTGGATTTACCAGTATCGTTCTCACCAAGAAAATATGTAACACTACTTTTAAATTCAAGTCTATCAAGAGTATTTATTGAAGGAATACAAAAAGGATACTCTTCAAAGTTAATAGAAGGAACGTTCTTTAATGAAAGTTCTCTTAGAAACATTTGCAAACCAGAAAAAAGAAAGAAAAAGTTCTCATTCTTCCTTTAATTTTCTTTCTTTAAGAAGCTCAACTGCCATTTCTCTGAGTTTGAACTTCTGGATCTTTCCACTTGCTGTTAACGGATATTCTTTTATAATGAATACATGTTTTGGTACTTTGTAACGTGCTATCTTGGATATACTGAAGTCACGTACATCCGCTTCAGTAATGTCGCTATCCTCATCCACTATTATAAATGCACCAACTATCTCTCCGTATTTCTCATCAGGAATACCTACTACCTGTGCATTGGAAATACCAGGCATAGTGAAGAGGAATTCTTCGATTTCCCTTGGATAGATATTTTCTCCACCACGTATGATCATATCTTTGATACGACCTGTTATACGATAGAATCCATCTTCATCCACTGTTGCAAGGTCACCACTGTGCAGCCATCCATCCTCATCGATGGCCTTTGCAGTCATCTTTTCCATCTTGTAATATCCCTTCATAACATTGTATCCGCGACAGCATATCTCACCCTGAACATTCGGTCCGACAATTTCTCCAGTTTCCGGGCTAATTATCTTGACATCGATCTCAGGTAATGCTGAACCAACAGTATTGACACGGCGTTCAATAGAATCATCCGTACTTGTCTGGGTAAAGACAGGTGAAGCTTCTGTAAGTCCGTATGCAATTGTGATATCCTTGCAGTTCATCTCGTTAATAACCTTCTTCATTGCCTCAATTGGACATGGTGATCCAGCCATGATTCCCGTACGAAGTGTTGAAAGGTCGAACATATTGAACATTGGATGACTGAACTCTGCAATGAACATTGTAGGTACACCGTAAAGGGCAGTGCACTTCTCTTTCTGCACAGCGGCCAGTACCATAAGTGGATCAAAGAGTTCCAGCATTACAAGAGTACCACCGTGAGTCAGGGTTGCAAGCACTCCAAGAACAATTCCAAAGCAGTGGAATAAAGGTACAGGAAGACATAATCTATCCTCTTCTGTAAACTTTTGTCTCTCTCCAATGTAGTATCCGTTATTTAGAATATTGTGATGTGTAAGCATTACACCCTTAGGGAAACCTGTGGTTCCTGAAGTGTATTGCATATTGATGATATCATGGCAATCAAGAGTAGGTTTGATAGATTTCAGTTCTTCGTCATCTGCATGTTTACCAAGCAAGAGCAGCTCGCGGCTATTGTACATTCCACGATGCTTTTCCTGTCCTATAAAAATAACTTTTTTCAGATATGGGAACTTTTCGCTCTTCAGATTATCCCTATTCTGGGTCTTAAGCTCAGGCACCAGTTTGTACATTATATCTATATAACTCACATCTCTGAAACCATCAATTATTATAATGGCTTTCATATCAGCCTGCTTTAGCACATATTCTGCTTCGTGTATCTTATAAGCAGTATTTACTGTCACAAGTACAGCGCCGATCTTTGAAGTGGCGAACATGAAAGTGAGCCAATCCGGTACGTTCGTGGCCCAAATTCCAATATTATCCCCTTTTGTGATTCCTATCTCCAGAAGTCCCTTTGCCATCAGATCAACACGCTCGTTGAACTGACTGTAACTAAATCGTAAATCCCTGTCAGGATAAACTACAAAATCGCGATCAGGATCTTTTTGAACCTGTTTCTCAAAAAATTCACCAATTGTATCAGTTGTAAAAGGCATTAATATCACATTCCTGTATATATTGCGCTCTGCGGCCTATATTTCCCTGTTCATTCTTTTTCACTGAGATGCTCTTTAAGTAACTCTTTAATTGGGTCGGAAATACTCTTTGACCTCTTTTCAAGAAAATCGTAATGGACTATCACAGTTTCTCCCTTGGCTCCCATCTTTCCATTTTGCCAGGCTTCCTGTCCAATGGTAAATGAAGAATTACCGATCCTTGTGATGTATGTGTGTATCTCAACATCTTCTCCGTAGAACATCTCACCTACATAATCATATTCAGCTCTGGCCATTATGAGTTTCCAGCTTTCATAGTCAAGTTTCAGGTCAGGAGTGAAAAATCTGAATATCGGATTTCTGGCTTGCTCAAACCATATTGCAATGGCAATATTGTTAGCATGCTGCAATCCATCAATATCTCCGAATCTGGGAGTTACGGTTGTTTTGAACATATATTCCGTCCATATCAGAATGGTGTGTACACAACGGCTAATATTTGCGCGTCATCATTTACAGCATGAAGATGATGAGAAATCACAGAATCATAATAAATGCTGTCGCCTACACTTAGTGCATACTTCTCTTTACCATAGATTATCTCAATATCACCTTTCAGTACGTATATGAATTCTTCACCTTCATGTGATGATGTTTTGAGTGCTTCTTCCTTTTGAGGATAAACATCAATGATGAAAGTCTCCATGTTACGGTCAGCTTTATTAGCTGCAAGTGAATGGAAATCCAAAGTAACATTCTCATTCATGTCACTATTTCCAGAGAATCTGATCACTTTGTCTGATTCACCACTTTTAACAAGAACAGGAGCATCCTGAGGATTATCATCAAGGAAAGTTCCAAGTCTTACTCCCAGAGCACGTGCGATCTGTAGTAAAGGTGTAAGAGATGGTACAAGAGCTCCGCTTTCAATATTCTCTATCATCTCGATGCTTGTATCACTAAGTTGTGCCAGTTTTTCTACGGACATATCTTCGTTTTTGCGTATCTGTCTAATTTTTCGACCAACTGTGTTCAATTCGGGCATAGTGCTCTCCTCACATTGATTAAGATTAATATCTAAATTCTTATGACAAACTCTTTTAAAAAGATATTCATTTCGATAGACTCGATCTTCAAAAAATAGATCGAGCTTTGTCTTCGGCAAGAACCGGTAATTTAACATGTACTTTGGTACCAACATTCTCTTCACTTTCGATCCAAAGTTTTCCTTTGTGGCCCTCTGTTATTCTTTTACACATGTTTAATCCAATACCGGTACCGCCATATTTGCGAGACAATGAACTATCTATCTGATAGAAACTGTCAAATGTTTTTCTGATCTTGCTTTTAGGAATACCAATACCGGTATCTTCGATAATGTAATGTATACTACCTTCCTCATTTATACTTGTGATAGTGATTTTTCCAGTAGATTGTGTGAATTTGAAGGCATTGTCTATCAAATGCATGAATAATTCAGTTATATAATTCCCATCACCTTTAATAGTCTCCCTTGTTGCCTGGCAATCCAGCTCGACCTTGATATTTTTGTCCCTGTTCTCAAGAGTGATGGTATTCAATGCCTTTTTTACTATAGGTTTCACTTCTATTGTAGAAGTATCATAGTTGAACTGTTTTGCGTCCAGTGTACTCATGAATATTAGCGATTCAATAAGTCGCTTCAGATGTTTTGAACTATGATGCACAGTATCCATTGCTTTCTTTTGTTCTGGATTTAGTGATCCAAGTATTTCATCAGCTACCATTTCACTAAATCCTAGTATAGGAATCAAAGGAGTTTTAAGTTCATGACTAATGCTTGAGAGGAAGTTACTTTTTAATTCATCGAGGGACTTTAATTCTTCATTGGCTATAGAAAGATCGATGTTTATTCTATGAAGTTGTTTCGCATACTGGTTTAATTCATCTTCAGTTTCTTTTCGTTTCACCAGATTATACATTCCCTGCATTAAAAGCGTTAATTGACGTACATCAGATTTGTTGTAATCACTCTCTTTATTACCAACACCAGCAACTCCTACAACTTCATTGCTGTACATGATCGGGATGTTCATGTGGCGTTTAATATCAACATGTCCTTCAGGGTAACCTTTTTTAAGTGGATTACTTGCATGAAAATCATTTGTAATAACAGGCTTACGTTGTCTGACAGCTTCTCCCCAGATACCTGTGTCATCAAGTTCATAAATAACCTTCCTGTCCTTGATTGTACATTCACTCATTGCATTCTTAGACCATGCAAGCATTACAAGCGAATTCTTTTCTTTATCAAGGAATGCCAGATATCCAACTTTGCTTTGTGTGAGCCTTATTGCTTCTTCAAGTGCAAAATCTTCGATCTCAGCAATCGAAAGGTCAGACATATAGTTTAAATTCTGTATTGCTTCTAATCTTGATTCGTCAAGCAGGAGAGCTTTTTCAAATGTTTTTCTTTCGGTGATATCATTCATCACTATAATGACTCTGTCTGATGTAACTGCAAAATGGAATTCAACATTTCTGGAACTGCCATCCTTGCATTTGAATAGCCAATCCCTACTAATGTTCGTTTCCTCTACCTTGCTTTTCTTTTTATTCAAAAATTCATAATCAGGAGCTGCATTTTTCCACCAATGGTTGATAGTGACTATATCGTGTAATGAATAGCCAAATGTATCAATGAACATCTTGTTCACATACTCTACATTTCCATCGTGATCTATTATAATAACCGATGTAGGTGAATTTTCCAGAATCTGCTGAAATCGTTCTTCATTTTTTCTGGCATATTCTTCAGCTTTAGTTATATTGGTAATATCCTGAGCTACTTCAAGACGCAGATCTCGTCCATCTGGCCATTTGATGATCCTGTCGGTAGCAACAAATCCTGCTTCCATAAATGAATTATAGTAAGTCCATTGATGACTTTCATTTTTATTAGCCAGTATAATATCATTAGTGCAAAAATCACATGGTGAATCAAAATTTCTAAATACTTCGTAGCATTTTTTCCCAACTGGTAAAACGCCTATTTTTTTTCTAAGATACTGATTAGCATATATCACTTCATAAGTTTGGGGATCAGATACGTAAATAATCTCATCAATGCTATCAAAAATAGACAAAAGTTGTTCTCTTTCAAGATTTAATTGTTCTGAATCTTTTTTTCGATGAATGGTTGCTACAAACATCTGTGCTAACACAGTTATCAAGCGAATAGAATTTTCAGACCATTCTTTTTCATTGTTGATAGTGTCAAAACCTAATATGCCCACAAATTCTTCTTTGTAGACCATGGGAACACTTATTATGGATTTTGCTTTACGATAATGCACAATTCTTTTTTCAGAGTCATTTAGTTTATCAAAGCTTCCTTCGGTACTGGAAATACAAATACTTTCCAGATTAGAAAGCTTTTTCAGATAATTTGGCATCTTATTTGTTGGAACACCTTGTAAATCTTCTTTTTGAGGTGCAATTCCAGTAGCACACCATTCGTAAGTATTGCTGATGGTTGCTTTATCATCAGATTGTGAAAAAATATAGCTTCTATCGACATTTAAGAAAACACTTATTTTTTCCAGAGCATGTTTAATTCCCTCATCTATATTCTCTGGTTCGATCGAAAGGAAACCAATTGATATTTCTGATATAAGACTCTCAAAAGAAAGTTGATTGCTTAGAGCGTTCTCTTTACTTTTTAACGATTGTTCGACCTGTTTTTCTTTTATGGATATCCCGATCGAATTTGCAAATATTTCAAGAGCATTGATTTCCTCATATGTCCATTTTTCTGACCCATAAATATTATCGAAGCCCACAAAACCCGAGAGTTTATTGTTTATGTATAATGGTAGTGCAAGAACAGATTTTATGTTTTGTTCGCTCAAAATATCTTTTTCAGCAGAAGCTTCAAGAGGTAACTCCTCAACATCGGTTATTCGGATAATTTCTTTTTGTTGCAGTTTTTCGATCCACCAGGGAAACATCTTTTTGGGTAATTCACGTAAATTATCTTTCTGAGATTCAACTCCTGAAGCACACCATTCATATACATTATCCATTGTTTCGTCATCATCTCTGAAAAAAAACACGTAAGTTCTACTTGCATCAAATAATGTACCCAGGCTTTCTAGGGCATCATTTATGGTGGAATCAAGGTCATCTGAATAAGCAAAACTTGTAGTTATCCTGGCAATACTTGCCTCGATCTCATATTTTCTAAGCAAATTATTTTCAGAACATTCCTTTTCAGATGAAGAAAATGTAAACGAATTGTTCATAAGTGAACTGTTTGTTATCAGTATATTGTTAGCATGGAAAAACAATAGCAACAAAAAAGTAAAAGTGAGAAAAGCCAGATAATAAATCTTATATTCTGATTCAAAAATCAAGAGCATAACTAATGTTGCTATTATACTCAACATGAAAAGTAGCTTCAATATGTTTTTGTTTTTAGGAAAATACATTTTTGTATCCTATAAAAAAATAATATCTGTTGAAACATTTATGTGAAATTGTGCATTTGGCTACGGGAACTTGTATATACAGTTCTCTATTGATGGTATTTATGTTTATTTACTACAAGCATATTTTAAGCAGCTTATAGAATTTTTTATTCAACAGTTAACTATTTCATTTTTTATCTGAGTAATTAACAGAACTTATTAATAAAATTAATTGATTCAATATTCGCATAACAAAATGTAAAAAAAGAAAAGAAAGGTATTTAATATATCCTGAAAAGAAATATTATTCTGTTTCTACCGGATACTCGAAAACCATCTCAAGAATACCATTGTTATACGACGTGCTAATTGTCTCAGGATCAACTTCAGATGGAAGTTCGACATATTTAGAGTAGCAGATAGTATCTGTAATAACAGTAATATCTACATGGGTACTGGATGGATGAAATTCAATACAGCTTTCATCAACTGAAAGGTCAGCTATGACGTATATCTTGTCCCCGGTTTGCTGAACCTCAATGAATGGTTCATTCTGGATAACATAAAGATCTTCCTCTTTTCCTTCATCAAATGAAGCAAGATTCTCTACTTCTTTTGTAAAACCAAAGATAGATGGTTCTTTTCCTGGTTGGCTAATAATAGCAAAACCCTGCATACCAGGTTTTTCAAGATCATCACTAATGCGCTCCTCAAACATTTCAATTATACGTTCAATGAGTTCATCTACCGCATCTGCCATGTCTCTATTGGACTTATCATCATTTTCATGACGTTTATTGTTGTCCATCATTAGTTCCCCCCTATATTATATATTATGAATTGAGCTTTATATGTCTATCCATTATGAACGCTGATTGGTTTTATACTATACGAACAAGTTATATAAAAAGACTCTGTTGTATAATTGCTCATTATTTTGTTGTCTATAATGACTTTAAGTCTGCTAATTTCAATCAATTATTTATTTATGCATTGAGTTTAAGGCAGTATACTTAATATGAGGAACAATTATGGTCTCAAAGGAACTACCATTTACAAAAGAAAAGATTACTGAAATAATAGCCGATCATCCAACTCCTTTTCACGTGTATGATGAAAAGAATATCATTGCAAATGCAAGAAGAATGAAAGAAGCTTTCAGCATTGTCAATGGTTTCAAAGAGTATTTTGCTGTGAAGGCTCTACCAAATCCATACATAATGAAGATCCTGAAAAAGGAAGGTTTTGGAGCAGATTGCAGTTCCCTTCCAGAACTTGTTCTTGCTGAAAGAACAGGTATAATCGGTGAGGATATAATGTTCAGTTCCAACGATACACCTGCAGAGGAATTTGTAAAAGCAAAGGAACTTGGAGCTATCATAAACCTTGATGATATAAGTCACATTAAATTCCTTGAAGAAACAGCAGGCTTGCCTGAAATTGTTTGTTGCCGATATAATCCAGGGCCTTTGAAAGAAGGAAATACAATAATCGGAAATCCTGAAGAGGCTAAGTATGGTTTTACCAGAGAGCAACTCTTTGAAGGTTACAGGCTTATGAAAGAAAAGGGTGTCAAACGATTTGGCCTTCATACAATGGTGGCATCAAATGAGCTGGAATCTTCTTATTTCATTGAGACGGCTAGAATATTATTCGATCTTGTGGCTGAACTTTCAGATGAACTGGATATCACGTTTGATTTCGTAAATCTTGGTGGTGGAATTGGTATTCCTTACAGACCAGAACAGGAACAGGTTCCTTATGATGTAATAGCAAAAGGAGTGAAAGAAGCATATGATGAACATATTGTAGCCAATGATCTTCATCCTCTTAACATATACCTGGAATGTGGCCGCGTTATAGCAGGACCCTATGGATACCTTATAACTACCGTCAGACATCTCAAACATATATACAAAGATTATGTGGGTACCGATGCATGTATGGCCAACCTGATGCGTCCCGGACTTTATGGTGCATACCATCACATAACCGTACTTGGTAAAGAAAATGAAAAGAATACTAATCTTTATGATGTAACAGGGTCTCTTTGCGAAAATAACGACAAGTTTGCAATTGACAGAATGCTACCGGAAGTTGAAAGTGGTGATATACTGGCAATTCATGATTCTGGCGCTCACGGCCATGCAATGGGATTCAACTACAATGGAAAATTAAGATCTGCAGAGATATTGTTAAGGAATGATGGTAGTTTTGTGCAAATTCGAAGGGCAGAAACTATTGAGGATCATTTTGCAACTTTAGACCTGGAAGGTCTTGATAAATTCGAATGAAAATGAACTCACATGTATCCTGCTATCAGGATACAGCTTTTTTAATTTCAAATAACTATTAGACATTGCTAAATAACTTGCTATACTTTTTGTTAGCTGATATATTATTGATTGCGCGGTGTATTAATATATTTCCGGTATATTAAATAGTACTTGAATTCTGGTTAATATATTAGGAAATGGTAGAAATGAAAGTAGTAGGTTTTGCAGGAAGTCCAAGAAAGGATGGAAACACAGATGTATTGTTGCAGCAGGTACTAGACGGTGCTGCAGAAGCCGGAGCCAGCACGGAAAAATTATATATAAACGATATGAACTTCAAAGGCTGTCAGGGATGCGGTTATTGCAAAATGAATGACACATGTAAGCTTAAGGATGAAATGGTAGAAGCATATGATATGATCAAAAGTGCTGATGCCCTTGTTTTCGCGTCACCGATATACTTCTCCCAGATGACAGGACAGATGCGATTATTCCTGGATCGTTTTTATGCACTTGTTAACAGTGATCATACATCACGCATTGATGCAGGAAAAAAGACTGTTATAATTGGTGCACAGGGTGCTCCCGCTGAAGTATCTTTTGCCAAAGTCTATGAGGAATTTGCAGGCATATTACAGCAGTTCTTTGGAATGGATGTCAAAGATATAATTATTGATGTCGGGCATCATGCTCCAGGTGAAGCAAAGAACAGTGCAGAACTTATGGGTCAGGCAAAAAATACTGGAATCAACCTTTTTGAGTAAATTGAAGCCTTAGTGGCTTCACCTTTTACTTTTGCAGCAAAGAGCATAATTTTATTTTGTTCTTAAATTAATAAAATGTTCGATCCTTCAGGAAGCTCAATTTCTGAAAATTATTTCACATGAGCGGAACCTAGATCAAAACAGATTATTGTTTTTTTTCTGTATACCAATTTACTAAAATAACAATTATTTTGCGACATCTATAAATCTCACTCACAGCAAATTATCTGTAATGCCTGATGGACGACTGCTTCCAGCTGAAGAACTAAAAGAAAAGCTTTCTGAGCCTGCGATCGAACTGAGATACTTGCTTTCAAAGGGATATAAGAGAAGGAATACTATCACTTTTGTTAGCAACCATCATCGTCTAAGAGAGCAGGAAAGACAGATACTTTCAAGACTTGTATTCTCACCTGAAACTGCAGAAGGCAGAATCAAAAAGAAACTCACCTGTTCCCAGCTAGGAGGATGCGATCTCTTTGTTGATGGATACAATGTAATAATAAGCATAGAGAATGTATTGAAAAATGAACTCATATGGCTTGCAGATGATGGATTCCTACGTGATACATGTGGCGTATTCAACAAACATAGGATCACTGATATGACCTTGATGGCAGTTGACGAGATGCTCTCAACACTTGCAGCTTTGAAAGTAAGATCGGTCACTATCCTTCTGGACTCTCAGATGAGCAATAGTGGAAGACTTGCAGTGTTCATCCGTAAAAAATCTGAAAACACTATTTTCAAAGTCGATGTAATGACCTCAAAACATGTGGATTTCGATCTTAAGAAAGCGGGAGAATATGCAGTGATAGCAACTGCTGATAGTGTCATAATTGATGCTGTGAATAAAGTGGTTGATATGATGGGATGCTGGTTGAAACAAAATGATAAGATTGCTAAACCATTTAATCTAAATGTTGTTCGCGATAAAAGTCTAGATTTAACGATGGAGAATGGAGAATAAAATGAGATTTGATGCAGGCGGCAGAACAATCTAATGAACAGAGATGCGGTAACATGTACTTACGTACATGTTTTTGGCTTAGCTTTGTAGACCATACTAAACTGACTGCTTATTGGCTTTTGCACGTGCCTCTGAGATTGGTTAAGGTGATGTTTTACTGATATGAACTTTCTATCTATTTTGTAAATTACGCTTGTACAACAAATAATTAGTGAAGGAACTATTGATAGTTTTCTACAAATGCCTTCGCAGCTCATTTCCCAATATCAACCTTTCCTGAAATCTTTTCCACATTCCCATACCTTTCCTGCATACTCGCCTATGGTCCAGTACCTATTGTCGGTCATAGTAAAGACAAGTGGTTCCATCTTCACCACATCCGGCTTGTCATCTGTCATGTACTGCTCTTCGGAATAGGCACCCGCTATTTCACCTATAAATAAATAATTCGTCGGGAATTCCAGTGTCTTCACAAGTTTGCACTCAAGATTCAGCGGGCATTCAGCTATCATGGGTGCGGTATCAAGTTCGCCATAAAATACATCAAAAAGACCCGATTTATCTACATTTGCCCCTGATACGAACCCACAGTAATCAGTTACCTCCATCATCTCCTTGCTCGGGAAATTCACACTGAAGCTCTTGTTCTTATTAATCCCTTTAGGCGTATAATGGCATTTTGCTATACTAATGCCTATCAATGGAGGAGTTGAGTTGACACGACTTATAAAGCCAACAGTCATGAAATTGACTTTTCCTTTTACATGTGTACCAACAATGGTCGTGGCCATAGGGTAAACGAACACGTTGTTTCCGATATTTATTTTTTCTCCCATAATGATTCCCCATATTATATGCGCATTCCTTCGCTATATAGGATTCGATACGATTTCCTGGAAAGTATTCCACGTAGCACGTAGCGCAAGGGACCGGATAGTTAATCTTAAAGGAGAAGTGTCCTGAAAACAGATGCGATAAAATGCGATGTAATGCATATAATAGAATTTCTTTGTGATGATCTTGAAAGTAGTCAATCAGTTAAAAAATACAAAGAAACAAGAAAAATTTGTGAATGGTTTAAAAATGAACTCATGACTAGCATTAACAAAGAAACCAATGTTATGAGACGTATATTCAATTATTTTCTTCACTGC
>JAIPUR010000014.1 GCA_020055655.1 Methanosarcinaceae archaeon
ATTAAATGATCTCAAAGTTATAAAAAAACAGCAAAATATAGATTTCCGGGTAGAAATTGACGGCGGTGTAAATCACGATAATATTGAAAAGCTTGTAAAGCACGGGGTTGATATTCTCGTTGCGGGCAGCACAGTGTTTAAAGCTCCGTCAGTTTCAGAACGCATAACCGAATTAAAAAAGATTGCCAGTCATATTCCGGGAAGTATGGTTTAGTTTTCTTTCTCAAAATCTTATTTTTTAATGAATTAATGATCCAAAACAGAGAAATAAATCCTATCGAAAACAACAACGATTTTACCGAAGAGACTTTTTATATAGAAAATGTTGATCCTATTTTGGTCCTTGGGTTTGGTGATGAACATCTGAATAAGATTGACAAAACATTTGATCACACTAAAATTACAGCCCGGGGTAATAAAATCAAGATGAAAGGAGCATCCGGAGATATTGAGTCAATTACAGAAATTTTGGATGAAATGGTTACCATTGCCAAAAAGAAAGGAAAAGTTAATTCCGGTGATATTGAGACTCTTCTCGCACTCTCAGATAAAACAGGCAGTGAGTCGACACACTATTCCGACTTATATTCAAAATCCCCGGAAATAATTTTGTACACACATACCGGTGATACAATTACAGCAAAAACACCCGGGCAAAGAGAGATTGTAAAAGCTTGTGCAAAAAATGATATACTTTTTGCAATAGGCCCGGCCGGAACCGGTAAAACATTTACTTCTGTGGCACTGGCTGTAAAAGCATTAAAAGAACGAAGGGTAAAAAAAATAATACTTGCAAGACCAGCTGTTGAAGCAGGTGAAAACCTGGGCTTCCTTCCCGGTGATTTGAAAGAAAAAATTGATCCCTATTTAAGGCCGCTTTATGACGCACTTGAAGAGATGATTGAACACGATAAGCTTGAGTTTAACCTCGCGAGAAATGTCATAGAGATTGCTCCGCTGGCTTACATGAGAGGACGAACACTTAACAATGCATTTGTCATTCTCGATGAAGCTCAGAATGCAACCAACACTCAAATGAAAATGTTTTTAACAAGAATCGGCTTCAATAGCCAGGCCATTATTACCGGTGATATCACACAGACCGATTTACCCAGGAAACAACATTCAGGGCTGATTTCCATTCAAAATATTTTGAAAGACATTAAAGGCATTTCATTTGTATACCTGGATCAGAAAGATGTGGTAAGGCACAAACTCGTGCGTCAGATAATTGATGCCTATGAAAAACATGAAAATAAAAAGAAAAAATAATCAAACAATGCTCCTCCTTCAAATTTGAGTCAACTTATATTTGAAAAAAATCAGATCAATACAGAATCCTTTGCTTTTACAGATCGATTTCTACCAGAATTCTGTACACCAGATGAAGCAGAATTGACAATTCCATCATCCAGAACAGTTAAAGTCATATCCTGCAACTCCAGCGAAGTCTCATGCAAAAAGCATTTTTGCCAAAAGGTAACTAAAAATATTCGCATCCATCCCAATAATATAATAATAATAATGTGAAAAACCACACACAGTAGTTTAAATAGCGGAAACATATAAGAATTTCGATATATAAGGGCTCACCAGAAACTACATAAATTAACATGATATATAGAATTAAAAATCGTTTACCTATCCATCATGCTGAACTAATATCAATTAGCACTTACACTAATATACTACTCACTAATATACTACTATAATTCCCGGAGGATTTCCATGAAAGTTAAAATTACTGAAACCATTCTTCGAGATGCGCATCAATCACTTATTGCGACCCGTATGCGTACCCGCAACATGTTACCGATCGTTGAGAAACTCGACGAGATAGGATACTATTCATTAGAGATGTGGGGCGGAGCAACATTTGACAGTTCTATAAGATACCTCAATGAAGACCCATGGGAGAGGTTAAAGGAACTCAAAAAGCATATGGTGAACACACCTGCTCAAATGCTTTTGCGTGGACAGAATCTCGTAGGATACAAACATTATTCTGATGATGTAGTAGAGAAGTTCGTAAAAAAGGCCCATGAGAATGGAATTGATATATTCAGGGTCTTTGATGCTGTCAATGATATCCGCAATATGGAAAAAGCAATCACTGTTGCCAAGAAGGAAGGAGCACACGTACAGGGCACTATTAGTTATACAACAAGCCCGGTCCACACCATAGAGAAATATGTGGAACTGGCAACAGAACTTGCGGAACTTGACTGTGATTCTATCTGTATCAAGGATATGGCAGGACTAATTTCACCACAGGATGCATATGATCTTGTAAAAGCACTCAAGTCAGAGGTCAATTTACCTGTAGACCTGCACTGCCACTGCACTTCAGGAATGGCCCCCATGAGCTATACTGCTGCATGCAGAGCTGGTGCAGACATATTAGATACAGCACTGTCCCCATTTGCATGGGGAACATCACAGCCGCCAACCGAGTCAATTGTCGCTGCACTTGCAGATACAAAGCGTGCAACTGGACTTGATATGGAATTGCTTGCTGAAGTTGCCAATTATTTCAAGGACATAAAGGAACAATACAGATGCATACTCAATCCTATTTCCGAGCAGATCGATACTAACGTTCTTCGATACCAGATCCCTGGTGGAATGTTATCCAATCTTGTATCCCAGTTGAAAGAGCAGAATGCACTTGATAGATATGATGATGTGCTTGCTGAAATGCCAAAGGTCAGAGCAGAGCTTGGTTATCCACCACTTGTCACACCTACCAGCCAGATAGTTGGTACACAGGCAGTTCTGAATGTCCTAATGGGAGAAAGATACAAGGTAATTCCAAAGGAAGTAAAGGACTACGTTCGTGGCCTCTATGGAAGACCTCCACAGAATATCAGCGATGAGATCATCACAAAAATAATCGGAGACGAAAAACCAATTACATGCAGACCTGCAGATCTTCTTGAACCAGAATACAAGAAGATGAAAGCTGAAGCTGAAGAGTTAGGTTTGGTGAAAAAGGAAGAAGACATCCTTACCTACATACTTTATCCTGCAATAGCACCTGCTTTTCTTAAGGGAGAACTCGAGGAGGAAGACATTTCTACATTAGCAGTAGAGCAAAGTCCATGTGCATCAGCTAATGTTGCAATCCCTACTGACTACAAGGTAGAAGTTGATGGAGAAGTATATAATGTAAAGGTCAACCCTGTTGGTGGCTCTGTCACCGTTACAGAAGTACAGGAAAAAGCAACTTCTGATGTTGAAGGTGCAGTCACCAGCCACATGCAGGGAATGGTCCTCTCTGTGAACGTCAATGTTGGAGATGTAGTTTCTGAGGGAGACAGTGTTTGCGTTATTGAAGCAATGAAGATGGAAAATGCGATCCATGCACCATATAGCGGAACCGTCAAAGACATATTCATATCAGAAGGAGATGCGGTCAGTTCAGGAGATGTGATTCTAAGCATCAACTGAGGAGGATTAGCATGTTCAAAAAAGTACTTGTTGCAAACAGAGGCGAAATTGCCATCCGCGCCATGAGAGCATGTCGTGAACTCGGAGTCAAAACAGTAGCTGTTTACTCAGAGGCTGATAGAAATGCTCTTTTTGCAAAATATGCAGATGAAGCATACCACATAGGTCCGGCACCTGCAAGCCAGAGTTATCTGGACATGGACAAGGTCATTGATGTTGCTTTAAAGACAGGAGCAGAAGGTATTCACCCCGGATACGGATTCTTGTCAGAGAACAGCACATTTGCCAGAAAATGCGAAGAAGCAGGTATTGTATTCATAGGCCCTACAAGCAATGCTATTGACCAGATGGGAAGTAAAATAGCTGCAAGGAACACAATGATAGAAGCAGGTGTTCCTGTCGTTCCCGGAGTCAATGAAGCTATTTCAGACATCAAGGAAGCCAGTAAAGTGGCAGAGGATATTGGGTTCCCTGTCATGATCAAGGCATCAGCCGGTGGTGGCGGAATTGGAATGAAGATAGTTCATTCAAAGGATGATTTTGAAAGCTCATTGCAATCTATCCGATCTGTTGCTGAATCTGCGTTTGGTGATCCTACTGTATTTATTGAAAAATACGTGGAAGAACCAAGACACATTGAATTCCAGATACTTGCAGACAAGTACGGCAATACAGTTTATGTTATGGAAAGAGAATGTTCCATTCAGCGTAGACACCAAAAGCTCATAGAAGAAGCACCATCCCCAGTTATTACACCGGAAATGCGTAAAAAGATGGGAGAGACTGCAGTTAAAGCTGCAAAGGCAATTGGCTATGAGAATGCAGGTACTGTGGAATTCCTTTATTCCAAAGGAGAGTTCTATTTCCTTGAAGTGAATACAAGGTTGCAAGTAGAGCACACCATTACAGAAATGATCACAGGCATAGACCTTGCCAAACAGCAATTGCACATTGCATGCGGAGAAAAGCTTCCATTCAAACAGGAAGATATTACCTACAGAGGGTGGGCAATTGAGTGCCGCATCAATGCTGAAGACCCGCTCAATGATTTCGCACCATTCCCTGGTAAGATCAAAAGATATAGATCAGCAGGCGGACCTGGAATTAGGGTTGACAGCGGAGTTCACATGGGATACACCATTTCCCCATACTATGATTCCATGGTCTCAAAGCTCTGTGCATGGGGTGCAGACAGGGATGAAGCTATTGCCAGAATGAGGCGTGCCCTCTACGAGTACGTGGTTGTCGGAGTTACAACAAATATACCATTCCACAAAGCAGTGCTAAGAAGTCAAGAATTCAAGGATGCAAAGCTTACGACTCACTTCATTGATGACTACAATATTATTGAAGAAGTAAAGAAGGTAGTCAAAGAAGAAAGCGAGAAAGAAATCACGTTAGCTTCTGTTCTTGATACAAAGGAAGAGAAAATTGCTGCTGCAACAGCTGCTGTTGGAGCTTATGTAAGCGCAGCCCAGAAACAGAACAAATAAAATAGATCAATTTCGATATTTCAGTATATAGTGTGGGAGCACATATTAAAGAGGAATAGCTTTGGCTGACAAAAAAACCGATGTAATCAGGTTATTGAAGAATGCCGGAAGTTCCCCGATATCAGGACAGGAAATTGGAGATAAGCTGGGCATTTCCAGAGCTATGGTTTCAAAATATATCAAAAACATCAAGGGTGAAGGATATGAAATTCGTTCGAGTCCAAAGATTGGCCATACACTGATATCATCACCTGATATCCTCATACCCGATGAGATCAAGAAAGGACTAAAAACCAACATCATTGGTAAAGAGATCATTTACTACGATAATGTAGAATCGACAAATAGTATTGCCAAAGATATCGCCCTGAAAAAACCCAATGGAACTATTGTCCTTGCTGAGACACAGAATAAAGGTCGTGGAAGGCGAGGCAATGAATGGGAATCCCTCCCCGGAGGACTATGGTTCTCAATAATACTAAAACCTGATATCCCACTGGAGCATGCATCAAAAGTTACGCTCATTGCAGGGCTGGCAGTTGCAAAAGTAATACAGGAATATGGAATTGATGCAAAGATCAAATGGCCAAATGATATATTGATCAATGGGAATAAAGTTTCTGGAATACTTACAGAATTGAATGCTGAGCTTGACGGAATTAATTATATAATCCTTGGAATTGGAATCAACGTCAACGTTAATATCCAAGCTCTAAAAGATGATGTTAAAGCTACATCAACCAGTATAAAAAGTGAAACTGGGAAAAGAACGGATAGGACTGCATTCTTCAAAAATATTCTACAGGAACTGGAACAACAGTATATTAGATTTGAAGCACAGCAATTTGCCGGCATCATTGATGACTGGACCAAACTTTCGAATACCATTGGAAAAGAAGTCACGATCATAGATCCGACAGGGACCATAGAAGGTAAAGCCATCGGAATATCAGAGAACGGAGCACTTCTGGTACAGAATGGATCAGGAATTAAAGAGGAAGTTATTGCAGGGCACTGCAGGCATAAAAATGGTTAAATCGGGGGGATATATTTTGAGCAGAGCTAGTTTCATAAGCATCATTTTGATAATTACTCTGTTATCCCAATTTCCCGTTTATGCCACCCAACACGAACCTATCATAAACGGAACTGGAATCTTTATAGCTACAGGGGAAAGCTGGGATTTTTATCAAGGATACAAGATCACAATAGTAAGTGTGAACCAGGGAAAAGGACAGGCCTGGGTCAAGGTTACTTTGAATGATGATCCAATACATGAAAAGATCCTTAATGAAGGGGAAAATATCAATTATTCACGCGAATATGAGATACTGAATCTGACACTGGATACAATATACTCAAACCCAGGTAGCGACCTTGTTACCTTTAAACCTGTGTACCAATACAGAGACATAAAATTACCAGACCCCATATTTGAAGAAGAAGAAAGCATCCCCACAAATGAAAGTGATGAAAGTACTGAAGATGATAACAGCAAGAATATTGCAGGGTTTGAACTCCTAACGACATCTTTTGCAATACTACTATCAAGCCATTATTTCCGAAAGAATAGAGATAGAAAATAGTTTCAAAAAGGAAAAAATAAAAAATAAGAAAAGGAAAAAGTATCTTCAGAAATATTAGAATTTCAGATCTCCTTTTTCCATGAGAACTTTCAGATCCTCAAGGCTTAAACGGCCCTTTTTATCCAGCTTCTCCTTTGCGACAACAAGATGTTCTTCCTGCTTCTTTTCATCTTTTACAAGCTGTAGCTCATTGAGTTTCTCAAGATACGCCTCAAGTTCTTCCCTCAAAGAAGCAATACTGGCTTTTAATGGATCTATCTTTTCCCTGATAGGTGCAGTGACTGCATAGTTTTCCCGCATCTGGGTGTGTGCAAGATCTGCTTCCTTGCGAATCTCATCAACTTCTTTGTATAGAGCAAGCATTTCAAGGTGGTATTTCTGTGATTCTTCAGCAAGTTTTTTGATATCTGAACCAACATCCACGCTTGAATCGAAGATCACCTTTGATGCATCATAGGTTTCCTGGAGCTTCTCATGGATCTCATTTGCATCAAAAGCAGCACCCAAACGATCCTTCATTTCAATGAGTTTTGTGAAGAGATCGATCTCGTGCTTCAAAGGAATGTCTGAATTCAGGAATGTATCAATATCTGCAACATAGGACTTTGAAAGTGACTCAACACTTCCCTTTGATTGCTTGTTCAGGGCATCACGTTTGCCTTTCAGGTCAGACATTTCACTGGAAAATGCACGGCTCTTTTCCATGACTGCATTTCTTGAAGCTTTCAAAGATGCTATCTTTTCATTGACTGAATCTCTTTTAGAACGAGAAGCTCGAGCCTTTGTGACCAGCTCCTTTACTTTTCCATTGAGCTTATCACGCTTTGCCTTCAGGTCATCAGAATTAGTACGGTGAAGTTTTAATTCCCGGTATATTCCCTTTAACTCACGGTCGTGGTGAGAAATCTGGGTCCTGAATTCATTGACCTTTGACTTAAGGTCCTTTTCAGACATATTAGATACATCACTCATGCTTTGACCTCCATTTGAACATCCTGGCCTTTTGATACTTTGTCCCAGTAATCAAGTGCCTCTTTATGGCTGGCAAGTCTATTCTTTAGCCAATTATGACGAGGACTTATCTCAGCAACTGACTTTTCACTTTCGAGTTTTTCATTCTCAAAATCTACATCTTTTCCTTTGATCTGATGAAGGTCAATATTGGCAGCCATTGCATCATTGATACGTGCCTTGATAGAAGCAACAGTATCATCGGCATTGGAAGGTAAAGCAATTGAGGATAGCTTCCCGGAGAAGGTGTTCACATGTTGTTTTTCTAGATCCGGAACTAAAGCACTTTTCAATTTCAAAAGCTCAGTATAAACATTATCTATATCCCGGGAAATTTCCGGATCAGAAACCTTTGCTTTTAGGTCATCGAAATATTTTTCAGCCTGATGATAGAACAACTGTCTTTTTTCAGTCAATATTTCGACTTTGTTAAGAACATCTTCCTTTTTATCTTTGGAAGAATCGATTATTTCATTTAAAGACTTGAGCTTTTGATCAAGTTCATTGAATTCAGAAGAATATTCATTCACAAAACGTCTGTGCTTATCAATTACTTTTTCAATAAGCTCAGCTTTTTCAAATGTCTTCAGGACATTTTGTTTATCTGTAATCTCACTATCAGTCATAAATTAACCTCAAACCCTTAAATTCTAAAAATCTGGGCATGCGCCACACCATCAATAATCTTAACGTTATTCGGATTCACAGAGCCACACTCAACCGCACATGAAACTGCCTTTTCTCCGAATATATTTACATTGGAAGAACGTTTGACCGCATCCATTGCATAGGTTTCAGAAACACTATCACCTTTGTAGAATTCTTCAGTAATAGTTATGATTATATCGCCTTCCCTGAGAGTTCGACCTATCAATTCCTCATCACAAACCGCGACAATGACATTATCACGATATTGGTGAATTTTCAAATACATACGATCACATCGGTTATACAACTTTTATATGGTCTTTATCCGGTTTGAAAACATCGCCACCACGTTTCATTCGGGATATCAGTTCTTCTGCATGTTCATGATCTATATCCTGAGCACTGGCTTCAGCATATATCTCTTCGAGTGGAGCTTTACCACCAGGATGTTTTTCACCAACGATTTTGATGATATCCTTCATGATCTTGATCTTGTCCCTCTGGCTCTTACTGGTTCCGGATGCGACCACATCAACGTCAAATGCACCTGTATCAGGATCAACGCCCACCTGTTTGAGACAGGACATCGAAATTCGTGTCGTCCTCTTAGCATCCTCAAGAGTTGCAACATCACTAAGACGAACCCTGGCACTTGCTTCTGCAAGGCGAACCAGTGCTTCTAACTGACGAGCAGTAACAGGAACAGGAGAATCTTTTCCCTCACCCATCTTCCTAAGGTCCATATAGTATTTCACCAGATGTTCTCTGGCATCATCTTCCATTATAGGATATATACGTCTGCGGGCATAAGCTACATATTTACGCATTAGGTCAGGATCGATAACAGGCTTAATTACATCCATATGCACTTCAACCTGCTCCTGACTAATCTCACTTAAAGGCATATTATTACGCTGTTCCGAAAGCTCACCTGCATAATGGGCTTTCAGAATATGTTTTGCAATTCTGGAATCCAGCTCCTCGTTTGGAGTATCAAGGAGAACGAATATCATGTCGAATCTGGATACCAGTGCAGGTGGCATGTTTATCTGCTGAGCTATGCCTTCATACCTGTCAAAACGTCCGTATTTTGGATTTGCAGCTCCAAGAAGCGCACATCTGGATTTTAAAGTAGCAATAATACCTGCTTTTGCAACACTGATGGTCTGCTGTTCCATAGCTTCGTGCAATGCACTCTTATCTTCAGTGCTCATCTTATCCATTTCGTCAACAGCAGCTATACCCATATCCGCCATGACAAGTGCACCGGCTTCAAGTGTCCAGCGGCCATCGCCAAGGTCATCTTTTACTGCCGCTGCTGTCAAACCACTGGATGATGCACTTTTACCTGATGCAAATACGCCCCTTGGGGAAAGACGAACCATGTAGCGAAGCAACTGACTTTTTGCAACACCAGGGTCACCCACAAAGAGCATGTGAATATCCCCACGAACTCTGGAACCATCCGGGAGGTTCTTGGCAACACCTGAAAAAAGCTGAAGGGATAAGGCTTCTTTTACATCTTCATAGCCATAGATAGAAGGTGCAATGGATTGCATGACCTTCTCATATATCTTTGGATCACAGCTCAATGCAAGGATCTCTTCCTCCTCCTCAGGAGATATTTCAAGCTCATCAAATTCCTGATCCATATATTCAATTGAATTAGCATGAAGAACAAGATCATAAAAAGGAGATTTACCCTCACGTGTCGTACGCTGATGGGATTTGAGAACACCATTGATAATAACTCGATCACCTGGCTTGACTATTCCTGCAAGATCATCCTCTGCATCCACGTCAAGACTCTGAGGCTGAGTTCCACCTTTAAGATTTTCAGGAGATTCCTGAACCTGGAGTTTTTGTGCATCGATAAAAGTGGATTCATGGACCTGGATCTTGAACGGGCCTTTCCTCCCACATGTCTCGTTCTCACACTCCATCGGCTCCACGAACTTAAGTTCAGTCTGTGGGATCATCGTCACATGTTCACAACGCATACACTTAAAAGCCGCATCTATTATCTTAGGACGCACTTCTGTTGCCTTGCGTATCATGCCCTCGATGGCCACTAATTGCATCAGGTGTTTACTTCTGAGTTCTCTGTTAGGAATCTTATTAGGTATTTTTACAAAACGAACACTAGCATCAACAAGTGTTTTCTCAATAGGCAGATCGATGTCCTGAAGAGCATTGTTAGATGAGGGAAGAACTTCATCCGGCTGTAAAAGAAGTTGCTCTGCTAAGTCCCTGTCAAATACTTCAAGATCTGGAAATTCAACTTCAAGACTTTTCCTTTCAGGATAGTCATTTGCTATCTGCAGGATTTCATCCCAGTAATATTGTTTTAGAAAAGTTTTGAACTTTTCATCCCACTTTCCTTCTGTCATGTTTCACGCAAGATCATTAATAAAAGTCCTAAATATAAAATGTCGACTGGATTTGAACATATACCTTAAGCAATATGAACATTTCGAAACAAGCTATTTGCCATCAAATTTATGCTGGATCCTGCGAAGTATACCACGCAATGTCTGGACTTCCCGTGGAAGCAAGCAAGCTCTTCCAAATATCCTTTTGAGCATTAATAGAGTCTTATCTTTCTTGTGGGCAGGATATTCAATATCTTCCAGCAGTTGGTCAATATGCTCGTATAGTAGCTTAATATCGAATGCATCAGCAATCGGGTTTTCGCAGTTTTCTATACTACTAAGTTCATAAAGGACCACTGTGACAGCATGAGATATATTCATTACCGGATATATATCAGATGTGGGAATGCTTGTGATCATATCACACATCTTAAGCTCTTCATTTGTAAAGCCCTGGTCTTCACGGCCGAATAACACAGCAATATTGCCATCCACACCACTAAGCTTTTCCTTAAGCTCACGTGGAGAATATGCAGGTACTCTGACATGCTCATCGAATTTTGAGCCGGTGATGCCTGTGGTGCCTATTACAATACTGGAATCTCCTATAGCTTCAGAAAGAGAAGAAACATGAACTGCATTCTCAAGTACATCACGTGCATGTGATGACATTGCTCTTGCCTGTCCTTCGAGTTCGCATGGATTTACCATCACAAGCTCTGAAAAACCAAAGTTCTTGATCGAACGGGCAACCGAGCCAACATTACCCTGATACAGGGGTTCAACGAGTACTACTTTAAGGTTCATGGGAATCTCTTTTTTTATTATTCTGGTTTTTATCTAAGGAGAGGACTACATATAAGACTAATTAATGGTCAAAATGTCCAGTACATAAAAATCAGAGAGTGAAATAATTACAATCAGCATCCTGCACCACATCTTAATAATGACAATCTTTAAATAATATCGCTACCACACTCATGGAAACCAAACCGGTTACTTATAAGTAAAAATAATTTTAGTTCCTTAAAAGTACATTTATAATGTTTATATAAATATTCAGGAGAAAATTAAATGGCTATGGAGTATTTTTCAGGCGTATCTGATGCCTTAAGACTTACTTTTGTGCAGGTTATGATAATGGCCAACCTGTCCATTGGTATTTTTATTATCGGAATGTATATAAATATAAGAAAATGGGGGATGGGATCCACAGGCTATGGCGATAGTCCAGCAAAGAACCTTCTTGCTTTCCCAAAGATGCTTGCTTACCAGATGAGCGAACATGCACATGTCCATAATCAATCAGTCATATCAACTCTGATTCTTGACGTTGTGCTTCAGAGAAGGATTCTCAACAGAAGTCCTCTCAGATGGTTCATGCACTTTACCATATTCGTTGGCTGGATGACACTTTTCGTACTTTCCCTTGCAATGTTCCTTGTGGAAATGATACACCTTGTAGGAGCACAGGTAGGACTCCACGGACTACCCGAGTTCATGAACCCTGCGGTATTCAGAGAGCTTCTTGCAGTTCCAAACGACATATTCAGTTATATCCTGCTTATAGGAATCATCATTGCTATCTACAGAAGACTCTTTGTTACAAAGGTAAGAGAAGCAACCATTGCATACGATTCGATCCTTCTTATCGGACTTACCATAATCACCATTTCTGGATTCATTGCGGACGGGATCAGGACAGGCAGATTCTGGAACCTCAGTTTCCTTGGTCTTGACATACCAATAGAGTACGCACCACCAGCAGCACTCTTCCACGTAGTAATTTCATTGCTGTTCTGTATCGCATACATCCCATTCAGTAAATATATACACATGATCGCGATACCACTCGCACTCCTTGCAAACAAAGGAGGAGAATAAAATGGCAAAACGTGAACCTTCAATTAATACAGAGAATTTTACAGCTGTCCAGATAATGGAACTCGATGCATGCAGCCGCTGTGGCGAATGTGTGGACTGGTGTCCAACCTATGATGCATCCGGTAAGGACCCAGGACTTGCACCAAGAGACAAGATCCTTAGATGGAAAGACTACATCAACAAGGCATACGGCCTTCGTGCTACCCTTTTTGGCCCCAAAGAGATTCCTGAAGAAGAGATCGAGCAGTTCAAGGACGATGTATACGGATGTACCACCTGTGGCATTTGTGCTACAGTCTGTGAATCCGCGATCAACACTGTAGAACTCTGGGAATCCATGCGTGCAAATCTTGTAAAACGTGGAAACGGACCATACGGTAAGCAGGGAATGTTCCTCAAGCTCATCAGCGAGTATAAGAATCCATACATGGCAGATAACAAGGATAGAATAAACTGGTTCCCGGAAGATATTAAAGTCGAAGACAAGGCAGAGATCCTGTACTTCGGTGGATGTACCGCAGAACTTAAGCAAAGAAAGCTTGCACTTGCAACAGGACGTCTGCTTAACAAGCTCGATATCAAATTTACAATGCTTGGTGAAGATGAAATATGCTGTGGATCAGCACTCATCAGGACCGGACAATACTACGTCAATGATGCTGCTAAAGTGAATGCACAGGCAAACATTGATAACATCAAGGCAAAGGGTGCAAAGATAGTTCTTTATGCATGTGCTGGATGTTTCAGAGCATCACTCGTTGACTGGCCAAGACTTACAGGTAAGGAGCTTCCATTCAAGGTAATGCACATCACACAATACCTTCAGGACCTCATCGAGAAGGATGAGATCAAATGGGAGAAATCCATTGACAAAAAGGTCACATACCACGACCCATGCCACCTCGGACGTCATGTTGGAGTCTTCGAGCCACCAAGAGCTGTACTTGAAAGCATTCCAGGTATAGAGTTCATCGAAATGGAGAGAACCGAAAACGACCAGCGTTGCTGTGGAGCAGGTGGCGGAGTGAAGGCAGGTATGCCAGACCTCGCACTGAGTGTTGCCTCAACACGTGTTCAGGAGGATGCACTTGCAACAGAAGCTGACATTCTTTCAAGCGCATGTCCTTTCTGTAAGAGAAACCTCAGCGACGGTAGAGATGCAGTGGGTGCCAAGGACCTTGAAGTTGAGGATGTCGTAGTTCTCGCTGCTGAAGCAATGGGAATCGACCTTAGCGACGCACCAGAGTGATTTTTGTCACTCTACTTTTTTCTTTTTATTTTTGAGGAAAAAATAAATAAGCAGTACAGCACTATTTCCTCCTACTCATGCAATTACCTTATGATTTCCTTGGAAAAGTTTTTATTGGCCTTGCTATTCTGGCATTATTAACAATAGTAATAGCATTAGCACTCGGTCTTTATAGTTTCAAAAAGAAAAAGATACTCTTCCCTAATTTTATTCTTTCTATCCTTTATTTATTTTATGAACCGGCAAAATGGATATGCAGGGCATTTGGAATAAAGGACATACTTATTGATGAGATACTTGTAGAAGTACGCAATGCAGTAATGATCGAACGATTTAAAATGGTCAAAGATGGACGTGTGATATTTCTCCCGCAATGCCTGCGCAATCCAAAATGCAAAGCAAGATGTGACCCCATTATTGGATATGAATGTACACAATGCGGACTTTGTGATATTGGAAATATTTGTGAAGCTGCTGAAAGATACAATTTTCAGGTTTATATCATACCAGGTGGAAGTTTTGTGAAAAAGATCATAAAGAACCACAGACCAAAAAGTTGCATTGGAGTTGCATGTTATCCTGAGCTAGCCGAATCCATGCAGGGAGCATCACCGTTTATGATAGTACAGGGAATATCCCTGACCCGGGATGGGTGTTTTGACACAAGAGTAGATGTCAAAGAGATCATCGAAAAAATGGAGGAATGCAATGTATAGTTTGCTTGGATTAATTGTCACAATATTCATACTCATGTCAATATCCCTTGCAGTTATTGCACTGATGGCAAGCAAAATAAGCATGAATCGTCATGTATGGTTGGCAGGTTTTTTTTCAGGTACCCTAGATTTTTTTCATATGCCTCTCAAATATTTTTTCTTCAAGCTATCTGATACCAAAATACTGGATAAATGGATGGTCTCACTAAAGAACATATCCAGCAAGAAAGCATTTTCAAAAACCAGTAACCGTATGATAATAGTTCCCCATTGTATGAGAGCACTGGATTGTCCTGCGATATCAACAAGAACAGGAATACAATGCACGTCATGTGGAAAATGTATATTTTCACGACTCAAAGAAGATGCTGCTAAATATGGATATGATCTGTACATCGTGACAGGTTCATCATTCGTCAAACATGTTTTAAAAGAAAAAAACTATGATGCTGCCCTTTTAATTGCATGCGACTATGAGCTCAATAAGGTTATGATGGGACTGAAGGGTAAAAACATAGTAACCTACGGAATACCTATGCTAAATGATGGTTGTTTCAGTACTGAAGTAGACTATGATAAAGTACTTGAAACACTGGAAATGTTTTCCAATTAGCTAATCTAATTACTTTTTCTTCTTTAAAAGCAAAAAGGTCCATGAAAATAAGAGTAGTGAGTGAGGAGAGTAAGCTCCCTTCTGTTGATGCAATACATATTCCTGCCTGGCAGGAAAATGCGCTCATTAGAGCTGCATTGACGGCATTCGGCTAAGCGTCAATAACTTCGGGAATGGTCCAGAAAACCATTTTTACCCTACTTCCGACTTGCATCCACGAGGGTTCGCCGTTCCATCCACATTCCATGCGATCTCAGCTTTTCAGCATCACAGCATTAACATAGCGTGGTATCGTTTCTGTGCCAGCATACAATAAATTGTATGAGTTGCAATGCAACTGCCCAGACTCTCGCCTGATGCCCTTTACAGGCACTCGTGTATCTGGATGATGGGGAGACTTTCCTCAGGTCAAAGACCCGGCGCCATCCTTCCTCTCTCGAAGAGAGAGTTATACAGATACTATATAAGCATATCGCATCGCTAAAAAAATTATGACTAAATATTTATTATTTAGATAGCTACATGAAAATGTATAAATATATAAATAAGAAATGTTTACTGCCCAATCGTTTAAACATAAGTATTATAAAGTACACGATTTTAAAAATACATGGTAGTTCGATGAAATACAATAAATACCTTATTGCAGGTGTTATTCTGATAACAGTAGCACTAATGTTCCTTTTTGCAGGAATGGCATCTGTACCTATGGCGGATTACACAAATAATATAGCTGAAAATGAAACGCTGTTCGAGAATGGCACAATTGCCATAGGGATCATTACACCTGCAATTCTAGCAGTGCTATATCTCTATTTTAAGCCTACAAAGAAGGAATAAAAAATTAATACCTATACAAAAATTGGAAATTACTTCCACATCATAATTTTAAAACTCTGAAACCGCATCCACTTCTAAGCAGGAGATCAATTTTAGACATGATCTCTTCCTGATGAAAGTCAGACATATCCTCAAACTCATCCTTGTGCACAATCTTGATCTGTTCTGCCATTTTTTCCTTAACCACATCAGGATCTTCACCGATGACAAGGAGATCATCATCGAATCCAATATCGTGATATTTCATGATATGAACCATTAATTAACCCCTAAATGTAAAAAAGATATTTATAAAGGAAGGAAGTTGATCAATCTTCAACTTCCAGAGCCTGTATTATATCTTTGACCGTAAGGTCACCTTTTGCAACCCTAAGGACCATTGGATATATAAATGAACAATCATCAATGGCACTCCAGCGTGCTTCCCCGACCCTTTGCACGACCTCATCCATTACTTTACCACACTTATCACAATAAGTATTATCTGATTCTACTCCACATGCAAGACATTCCATATTTTACTCCTCCGTAATAGTCAATCCATTGATCTAAGTCAATGGTTATTTAGAATGTTTGTAGTAATAGTATATATTTATTGAGTTTTGCATCGCAAAAAGCATTATATCTAGCATAAATAGCATAGCAAACTGCCTCATCTTCTACGACATCTTTTAGTAGATTCCCACAAAAATATCAATCTGTTTAATGAAAAAGAGGAAGATATCTTGATAAGCAAGAATATAGAAAGGATTCATTCTGAAAGTGTACAGACCTGTGAACTTTGCATGATGGAAATGGAAAATGTCTATAACAACTTGAACCTTTCTAAAGAAGAGATGGATCTTCTTGATATGCCAAAACGCTCCTTTACAGTTCACTTCCCTGTGCGCATGGATTCAGGTAAAACGAAAATGTTCGTTGGTTATCGAGTACAATATAATGATGCGCGTGGGCCAACCAAAGGCGGAATTAGATACCATCCAGAGCTTAGCATCGAGACACTCCGAAATTTTGGTTTCTTAATGGCAATCAAATGCGCACTTGTAGATATACCATTTGGTGGTGCAAAAGGTGGCATTGTAGTTAACACAAAGGAGCTTAGCAGAGCTGAGCTTGAAAAAGTCACCAGATCCTATATTCGAGAGATATCCGACTATATTGGACCGTTTAAAGATATTCCCGCTCCTGATGCTTATACAGATGGCCAGATCATGGTCTGGATCCTTGATGAATTTGAGAAGATCAAGGGAAAACATGTTCCCTCAATAGTAACTGGAAAACCCGTTGAATTAGGTGGAAGCAAAGTAAGAAACATCGCCACATCCCTTGGTGGAATTTGTGTACTTGAAGAAGCACTGAAAATTACGGATCTGGACAAAGACTCAATTAATATTGCAGTTCAGGGATTTGGGAACGTAGGAAGAAATGCTGCTCAGATACTATACAGAGAAGGATACAGGATATGCGCTGTGAGTGATTCTAGTGGAGGAATTCTGAAAGAAGATGGTCTTGACATACTAAAGGTCATAGAGCACAAAGACCTAACTGGAGCTGTCCTCGATTTTCCAGGAAGTCAAAATATATCAAATGAAGAATTACTTACAAGTGATTGCAACATACTAATTCCCGCCGCTCTTTCAAAACAGATCAACAAAGAAAATGTCAGGGAGATAAAAGCTAAGATCATTCTCGAGTTGGCTAATGCACCAACCACAATGGATGCTAACAGACTGCTACTGGATCAAGGAGTAATAGTAATTCCCGATATACTTGCAAATGCTGGTGGTGTTGTTGTGAGTTATTTTGAATGGATACAAAATCTGAATCAGGATTATTGGGACGAAGAGAAAGTACGCACAAAGCTGGATAAGATAATGATAAATGCTTTTAAAAATGTAAATGCCATATGCGTTGAAGACAATTGTACAATGAGAAGAGCATCACTACAGTTCGCCATTAATAGCATACTACATGCAGAAAAACTAAGAGGGAACATTTAATAGCGAGATATTCTGTACAATAGATGCAGCGCTATATTAATATGAAAATAGCCAGTATCTGGCAGACATATTCAAATTACACTGGACAGAGGTTAAAACGTGAATAATGAACTTTTTCATCTGGAAGTCGGATACACCAAAATGGATAATCCGATAGCACTTGCCCCTATGGGCGGCATAACTGATAGTTTTTTTGCGAACGAACATGCAAAGGATGCAGGACTTGTTATCCTTGGCGGATACAACCTTGATGAAAAAACAAAGGATGCAGCCATCTCAATAATAGCACGTGGCAGAGAAGAGTTTGTGGAGAATGATCCATTTGAACATATTGCTAATGAGATAAAAGCCATTGAAAGTAAAAGTGCCGTTGCAGTTAATGTCAGAAGCACAAGTATCGAGCCTTTAGTAAAAGCTGCTAAGATCATTAAAGAGGCAAATGCCATTCTTGAGCTGGATGCACATTGCAGACAAAAAGAAATTACAGACATTGGAGCAGGACAGGCATTACTAAATAATATACCTAAATTGAAAGAATGGATAGGAAAGATCAAGGAAACAGGAGTGGTGCTTTCTGTAAAGACCCGTGCAAATGTTGTTGATGATGAAATTCTGGCACAGGAAATTGAAGATGCCGGAGCAGATATCCTCCATGTAGATGCAATGAAAGAAGGAGCAGGGACAGACCTTAAACAAATAATGCGTATAAGAGATGCAACACGGATGTTCCTTATATGTAATAATTCAGTCACTGATTTCATTACTGCAAAGGAAATGTTCTCGAGAGGAGCGGATATGGTATCCGTTGCAAGAGGAGTGATCGACACGCCAGGTCTCATCAGCCAACTTGTATCAAACGTATCTACCCTGCAGGAAAATGTAGGCTGGTACAATGCTGCAAAACATGTATGCAGAGGTGAAGGAGACCTGAGAGGACTTGCTTACTGCTGTCTTCCGGTAAAACCATGTCCCCTACATGGAAAACTTGATACTCTTGGATACACAACCCAGGAATTTGCAGATATTAAAAGAGATTTTGCAAAAGGAACCATACTGGAATACGGAGATAGTACATGTTTTGGAAGCTTGGTATGGTGCTGCAAAATATCAAAGCCATGCTTCTTAAGAGATGGTGTACTTGACACTTTGGGTCTTTCAGATGCTGATTACATGAATCTGAAGAAAGAGCTTGCTGACCATGTACTTAAAAATGCAAAAAAGCCCATTAGATTAAAAAACTAATAAAATGAAGGCCTGAGAATGGATTGCTCTGATTATCCGATAAGTTCGTATATTGCCCGATGTGCCCAACTTGCCATGTGCCTCGAAGTATCATCTTCTCCAAAGCCGGGAAACATCGATCGCTATGACGACTATGATGATACACGTTACGAGCATTTTCTTGCCTCAGCCATTAGCATACATCCTGTAATTGAGGAAGCATCCCTATGCAGCAGTGGCGTTGGAAGACTAATTAAAAATGCAGTCACTGAAAGTGTCACTTGGCAAAAGGGTGGAAACACCCATTTTGGTGCTATTATACTTTTAGTACCAATGGCAATGGCAGCAGGCAAAATAATTTTAAAAAATAAAGAGTTCACTATTGCAGAACTGACCGAATGCACAAAAAAAATTGTCAGTAAGGCTAATTCTGCTGATGCTACTGATTTTTACAGGTGTTTTGAAGCTGCAGGTGTTAAGGTCAATCCTGTAGATGACTTTGATCTTAAAGATGAAGAATCGATATCCAGACTTGAAAAAGATGATGTCAGTCTCTATAGCCTTATGGAAATTGCCAGCAGTTATGACCTTATTGCTAATGAGTGGATCAATGGTTTCAAGCGATGTTCAGACTGTGCAGATATGATCATACGTGGTATGGACAATGACCTGCTTAATGGTAAATTGAATGCGGACATCAATCATATTGTGGCGTACATTTTTCTTAAGATCCTTTCTGAGAATGAAGATACCTTCATAACTACTAAGTTCGATACAGAAACTGCAAATTATGTTTCAAAGCGAGCAAAGGAAATACTGGAACACTTGAATAATAGCGAATCTAACTTTAATGATATGTTACCTGCGATCAGGAACCTGAACTCAGAACTTCTGGAAAGAAAGATCAATCCCGGGTCAACTGCAGATATTATCATAGCCGGCCTGTTCATTGCATTGCTTAAAGGAGTCAGGTACTAATGCAAACTAATGATTTCAATCTTGATGATTTTGGAATATATGAAGGAATATCTGAAACGATTGTTACTACTACAAAAGGCTGGACACCTAATGCGGCCCCTATGGGAATCATTAGAAAGAAAGATAAAGCATTTATTCGTCTTTTCAAAGGCTCTACAACCTATGAAAATGTGGTTTCCAGCAAAATGCTTGTAGCTAATATCAGCAACGATCCTTTATTATTTGCACTTTCAACCTTTACAGATCTGGAAGATGAATATTTTCAAAGCATTAGTTTTGACGGGCTTACCATCTCAAGCTTAAAAGAAGCACAGAGCTGGGTGTTATTTGAATGCGTCAACACAAAGCTGACATCTGAAGCTTTTGTAGCGGAGATCGTGCCAAAACGTGCGCATATCAATAGATGCATAATAAAAGCAGCAAATCGTGCTTTTTTCAGTGTTATCGAAGCTTGTGTTCATGCAACCAGATATAAATTGACAGGTGACGATAAATACCTCAAACTCATAAAAGCTTACGGAGATATTGTGGAAAAATGTGGCGGAGAAGCAGAAAAGGATGCGATGCATATTATCTATGAATGCCTCTGAATTTTTCTGCCCCCTTCCTAAGCAGAAAATATAATAAACAGAAAATCTTTTTTCGAGCATGACAAAGACCATTGCCTGGGGACTTACCGGTGCCGGACATTTTCTGGAAAGAAGTTTTACCGTATTCAGAAATCTAAAATTTGAAAATGAGCATATCAGGATTAACACGTTCTTATCCAGCGCAGCAGAAGAGGTCATTCGAATGTATGGTCTTGAAGATGAGCTTGATTCAATATCAAATGGCGATTATCTTGAAGAGATATTTCTTGAAACTAAGCAAGGAAAGAGCTGGCCAAAAACCGGACGTTTTCTGCTTGATAAATATGATGCACTTGTCATAAGTCCCGCAACTTCTAATAGCGTATCCAAAATCGCTTACGGCACAGCAGACTCACTTGTAAGCAATGCTGTTTCACAGGCAGTGAAAGGCGGAGTTCGTGTGTTTGTTGTACCGGTTGATATTGCAGGAGTGGTCATTTCAGAATTACCCTTTGCAATTGACAGAGAGATGTGCCAGAAATGTGTTGATTGCCCCCCACGTAAGGAATGTCCATATAATGCTATAGCAGAACAGATAGAGCTTTTAAAATGCACAGGATGCGGAATTTGCAAGGACCTTTGTAGCTATGGTGCGATAAAAGGAGGACCTGTGAAACTTAGGGTGAGAGATGTTGATACACGTAATGTTGAGATAATGAAAGATCTTGAAGGTATCACTGTGCTTGAAGAACCAGAAGACATTATTGATGCTATCGAAAATCTATGAATGAAGATGACATTATTGATTTCTGAATATTTACTGGATCATATGCCAATTCTTTTTCCAATCTTCTTTTTTTGACCTGCGAAAAACTGTTTAATAACGAACATGAATGGGGTTTTTTTACCATGGGCACTGGTTTTTCCCTCACGTATGGCATCCAGCACAGCTTCGACACTCCGCTCAGAAGCATCGATCTCCGCATAACACCTACCGATCATTTGGGCTTCATGCGCATCACTTCCACCAACCATGGTAAATCCCATATCTTCTGCAGCCTTATGTGCCTTCTTATTAGGCCCATCTGTCATGCATCGGGAATTTAGAACTTCCACAGCATCAGCTTTGAGACCTTCCAGATAGCCAATACCATGCGATGTTAGTTTAAAGGGATGGGGGATAACTACCACAGCACCTTGTGCACGAGCTTTTTCTATTGTTTCTTCCGGACTAAGACCTGGTTCAATGAGCTCACTGACACCAAGTACAAGAATATGACCTTTTGATGATGTGACTTCCAGCCCCGGAATCACTATTTGTTTGGAACCTATTTCCTTTGCTCTTTTTACGCATTCTATCCCACCCTTGGTAGAATCATGATCGCAGATAGCAAAACCATCCAGACCATTTTTTGTGGCATGCTCCAGAATATCATCAAGGTCTGCATTACTATCTTTAGAAAAGCATGAATGCACATGGAGATCGAATTTCATGATGTGAAATAAGCCCTGAAAATTTATAAACATTCTTAAAGAAGAAAATAAGAATGATTTTGAGCGAACGGGAAAATAGAAGTTGGGTTGTTGGGTGGTTGGATTGATGGTACTTTAGAGGAGTTACCCGTTCGCAATAGTACAAACGACTTTTGTGTATTTAAATGTGGCGGATACTATAAAAGTCGCTCTAAATAAATATAGTCAGTTATCGTCCAAATATTTGGATGATAAGATAAGTGCCTTATTTATAATACGATCCATTGCCTCCAAATCAATTTCTATATTCTCAGAATACACAATATTATGAACTACAGCTCTATCAAAAAGCCAGGAGACCATAGACATCCCTTCCTCGTTCATTGGAAGAACTATGCTGGTTCGTTCCCATTTAGGTAAGTGTTTTCGTAACTCATCTTTGAGCATGTCCAGGCCAAAAGCTGTTTTCGCAGATACTGCAACAGGATTTGGTGCCAGGTATCCAAGACCTGATATGCGTTCATAAAGTTCTTCCGCAGTTATCTTGTCAGCTTTATTAAAAACGGTTACTATTGCTGCATCAAGCAATTCATCCCACATTGTTTCATGGCAGACCAGAAGTTTATTGCGGATAGATTCTAAAGGTTCACTGGAATCGACTGTAAGAAGAACAATATCAGCCAGGAATATCTCATTAAGTGTTGAGCGGAAAGCATCTACCATCCAATGCGGGAGATCCTCAATAAAACCTACTGTATCAGTAAGAAGAACATCCCTGCCCATTACTTTCAGGAATCGGGTTGTTGGCACAAGAGTTGTGAAAAGCATATCCTTTACAGTTGTATTTTCTTCCACCAGAGCATTGAACAATGTGCTTTTTCCTGCATTTGTATAACCGGCGAGAGTTACAAGAGAAAAGCCCATTGATTGACGGTGTTCGCGTAAAGAAACACTATCCTTCTCCATGCTCTTCAATTCTTTTTTAATACGACTTATCCGACCTTTGATGTCCCGTTCATAGGAATCTTCGTATCCACCAAGACCCATAAAGCCCGGCCTTTCTTCCTTTTTCAAAAGAGATACAATAGTCTTTGCCTTTGGAAGTTCATATTCCAGACGTGCAAGTTCAACCTGTAATTTGGAGCGGGCAGTGGTTGCACGGGTTGCAAATATCTCCAGGATCAACTGGAACTTATCCATCACTTGGCAACTACATGTCTCTGAAATATTATAGATCTGGGTTGTTGATAGCTGATTATAGAATATGATCTTATCAGCATTATTTTCCTGAACCAATTCTGCCAGTTCATCGACTTTACCCCTGCCAACTTGATATTTTCTGCCTGGATGTCTGGTCTGAGTCATCTCAGCAATTACATTATATCCTGCAGAGTCAGCCAGATGTTTTAATTCAAGCAACTGTCTATCATTGCTTTCCCCATCGCTTCGAGGATCATTTCTCTTAACCAGAATAGCATTTTTCATAAGCAATTAAATAATATTGATTTTAGCATTAAACATTCTGTTCTTTGAGGAGAAGTTTACGTGAACTTAGTGATACATGATGAGCGATCTCAATACATCGCCTTTCACCCAATGATTCCTGATATTTGAACTTTCCCTGAAACATACTGTTTATAAGCCATTGTGGCTTGTTGTACATATCACCAGCTTCTGTTACTATGGTCCCGGTAAAATCAAGGCCTGAAATTGTATCTTCGATCATTTTTACGACCATAGGAACATCAGGGGCATTTTTACTTCTAAATGACCTGATGTTGATCTGATTCACCTTTTCAACATGATGAGCAGTTATCGATGCAGCAACTGCTGCACAGACCATTAAATACTGACCATTTTCTTTATGCCTACCTGAGATATCAACGGCGATAATGTCAAACATCTGTTGAAAAAAGCAACGGTATCCTATATAAGAGTATAAGGAAAGAAAGCAAGATCACATCTTGATCCTGCCAATATCGACATATGAAGTACCATTTCGCTCCTCAACTGCATAAAGCATTCTTTTTCTCACACTGTTTGCAAGTCTTATTGCTCTTGACATTACAGGCAATGCAAAAACCGTATCTTTAGGAATACCATGCACAAGATATCCAGAATGAGGGATCTTTCCTTTTGAAGTGACTTGATCATAAACCCTGAAATGGGTACCGAATTTGAATCCTGTTTTTGGTACGAATCCTTTATCGCGCAGGTCAGAATATGCCCTGAGTTTATTCATGAAATCAGGTTCTATAGAAGATGCTATTTCAGAAAATAAATCTAGATCGAGAAGGGAATCATCTCTGCTATTCTCGACCTCTATCAGTCCTTTGCTTAAAAGGTAAGCTGATTCCACAAGTGAAAGTTGTAAACGTTCTTCATCCAGAGCTTTTCCGAAAAAACCGTTCTGATTAAGATATTCGGATGAAGCTGAATCCCAAACAAGTACGCGATCTTCAAGAAGGCTGGAACTTATAGCCTTTTCAGGAACGGGATTTGCATCCACCTTTCCTTTCATTTTTACGTTCTTCACTTCATAATAGGTCAGATCACTTTCTTCATCAACTATGGCAAGAATCATCTGTTTGCGCACATTCGTGGCAGCATTCAAGGATGTTAAAAGGTCTGTAAGCGGCATAGGGATACGTTCTGAACGAACGTAAACAAAACTCTTTGCAGGAGTCTTACCAGGATGTCCACCACGGGGATAAACTCTAAAATCGGTTACGCTGGACTGAACATAAAAACCCCTTTCTTTGAGGTCTTTGTAGACTATGTACTTTAATTCAAAGTACTGCTGCCTCATGGAAGCTTCTTTAAAGAAATCCTCAAATCCAAGTGACTTCCCATCAAGCTCGATATCCAGTTTATTCCTGTAAAGCAGGTGTGCAGCTTCTACAAATGTTAGTTCCAGACTGTCATCCTTAGGACGGCCATAGTATCCTGTATTGTACAATTCATTGATAGCCTGCTTTTCTGCGATAACGCGGTCATTTACTAGTTTTCCGATCAAATAGGTCACCCGAGTAATATAGGGAAAATAGAACAGAGTGCAGATATCAGGCCTTATATTTAATCATAGTGGATTAATGACAAGAAATTCTTCAGGCTTAAGAATTATTTTGTTAATATCATGCCAGGCGATAAGCATGTCTGAGAAATTGTCACCATTTTCTATGAAATGAATTCCAAAATCATCAAACTCAGTTACTTTTCCGGTTATGTAGTTGGAAGTGCCAAGCTCAATTGTAACCTTTTGATCAATGTATTTCTCTATAATTGAGATATTCATCATTCCACATCCATGATAATTAGAAGTAACTAAGAGATAATAAATACTACGTTCTAATTAATTTAATATTGATGATTAAATAAGGTCAAAACATTTCTTGCCAATAATACATTCAACATTTAGCAAAATAAATTATTAAACAAATAAAGAACCTGTTTTATAGATTGACGAACAAACATGCAGCGAGGATAATTATATGACAGAAAATCCATTACAAATAATAGAAGACAACGATCCCGACTTTGCTAAACTGCTTGATTATACACTTGACCTTTCATTCGAGGAAGGCACAATGCCAATGAAGTACAAGCTCCTCATAGCAATGGCGCTTGACGCATCCAAAGGTGCCGAGAATGGTGTAAGGGTGCTTGCAATGCAGGCTCTTGAAGCTGGTGCAACCAAAGAAGAGATTATGGAAGCTGTAAGAATAACGAATTTTATTGCTGGCGTAGGAGGAGCGTACACTGCTGCAAATGCATTAAGGGATGTACTCTAGAGCCGGACTTAGAAGCTTCAATGTTAAAATAAAATTGTGGGACATTCAGGCATATTCTCATGGATTGAGCAACAAAATATAGTAATTAAGTAATGCTGCAAAGGAAACCCATAGCAGATATGGCACAAGTAGAAGTTCTGCACTTTTAGATATATTATGTTAGGCATGCATACCATGCAGAGGTTGTGAACAAAGCACCCATTACTCCCGTGAACTGATAGAGAAATATAGAAACTATTAGTTTTTCCAGTCGATCATGATATCCTTATTTCACATACCCAGCCCCATAGATATTATTGTCTAGTTGTACACATACATAATGGAACAATACTCTACAATAAATTCCTGTGATTAGGTAAATAAATACGGTATCATGACCGAGATTTTTAAACCAAGGATCCCCATGCATCATGTATATGCATTGCCTGCATGCCCAGTGACTGCGGCGGGATGATATCATTTTCAGGCGTATCACCAATAGAAATCACCGCACTTGCATCCAGACCAAAGCGATCAAGTGCCATTTCAAACATCATTGTACTGGGTTTCTTATAACCCACATCCGATGAAAATAAGATAAAATCAAAATGTTCGTAAAGGCCTAGATATCGTAGCTCTTTCTCGGAAAAAACACGCTGTCCGTTGGAAACTATGCATTTTGGAATGTCACGGTATTTTTCCAGAATAGCAAGACTCTCCTGGAAAACTGATATTTTTCGAAGTGATGATGATCTGAAAAGTTTTGCAGCCTCTATGCCAAGCTCCTTTGCATGAATATCCCAGACATGATTCTCAATGCAAATATCTGCAAATATATCCTCGACCTTGACCTCAGGATGCGGCTCTTGAGATCTCCCCATAACTTCCAATATCTTATTGTGATAGGAATCTTTCAATGCATCGGCTTCGATCACCACTCCATGATAACGCAACCATTTGCTAAGAGCATCGTAAGTGTAAAAACTGCTCTCATCTGTATCTATATCCACAAGTGTCTGATAACAATCAAATATCATTCCTTTTATTGATGAGATCTCAAACATTCCATAGCCTCCTTGATAAGATAACTGTAATGTGGGCAATGTGGGTAATCCCTGTGCAACCTCGCTGATCTTAGCAGCCCCAGGCTCATAAAAAATGGTAGTGCACGACTTATATGGTAAAAATCATCCTCATTTTCGCTATAATGCCACAGGAAATGCCCGATATATGGCTCAGCACCCATACCTGAACCTTTGTTGAACTCAAAGTAATTCTTCATTTCAGAACACAGAATACCCAGGTCGCGAACCCTGTTAGCATTATTCCAGGAACTCTCAAGATCAAGAGCATAAGCAACGCCTTTATGGAATACATAATTAGAAGGTGTTGCGTCCCTGTGGACCATACATCCATAATTCTGGTCAAGAAGAGAACTGTGCCACCATCTTCCAAGCAACTTATTGAAAATCTGCCTTGTATTATGATCGAGTTTTAAGTGATCTAGCACACTATGGAAGTTCGCAAACTCATTATCCCGATAATAAAAACCTTTTGTGTTATCATGTAAGCCGCGCATCAGATGGGCAACCGATATTAGCCGATCATACAAACACCACTCTGTTCCAAGATACCAGGACAGAGATTTTCCAGAAACGTATTCTGTCACCAGAGCACAATTGAAGTGACCACTTGTTGCAATAGGTCTTGCTATGTTTATGAACGATTCAACCCTCTTGAGATTATTGTATTCATTCATCATAGCGCTATACGCATTGTAACGCTTCATTCTTCCATGAGGTTCTGCAAAGAACTTGACCATAACACTGTATTTTTCCCCCCTGAACTTGTATCTACATACAGTATGAGATGATGGAGCATACTTGAAAACATCTACTTCACAGCATTTGTTTTTTATCCTGCTATCAAGTAACCATACGAGCCAATCCCTGAATACATCCCCCGGGTACAACGTGTTCACATAATATTTCAAAATCATATCCCCACTAATTTACAATAATCAAATATTCAGATATGATAAATTACACAATACTGAATATTAAGATATGTATTAATTTGATAAACTAAATTTGAATGGTGAGATCGGAAATTTAATACTGAAATATAATAATCCATTATTAATGCAAAAGAAATTAATCTGGTATTTAATATATAATAATAGCAGCGATAGATGATATTGTTTATGGAATTTAAATTGAATGAACTTTCTGACGCTGTTAAAGAACTTCAAAGTAAAAGCAATAAATAGGTACACTAGCATACTCTTGCTCTAAAATCTTCAGAAAATAATTAGATTTAATTTATCGATTCCTTTTATTCATTATGAAATCTACAAAGCTTTCTGCAAATTCCCTGTAAGAACTTGCAACAAGATGAGCATAACATCCCAGAGTGTTATTCACAACCAGACCATCCCAGCCGTCTATTATACCAGTACCTCTGGAAAGTTTTATCGCAAATTTTGCACCTTCAGGTAGTTCTGTGACCTCAGAGTGATGGAACTCGTGTGCCTTGAAAGAGTTACCTTTCTGCCCTATCACAGAGTCAACATCGAGTGAGCCGATGTTATAGCTAACCACACGTTTATGCCCCATTAAACTATGACCAGGAAGTGCGCCTACCATTTCATGAGTGGATTCAGGCATCTCTGCCATGTGATGAACGCCTTCACCCTGAACACCAGTCGTTATTCTTTCAGTCAGATACATCAGACCACCGCATTCAGCATATATCGGCAAACCTGTTTCTGATACTCTTTTAATATCTTCTCGCATGGAAACATTAGCTTCCAGCTCTGCTGCAAAAAGTTCAGGATAACCACCGCCAAGGTATAATCCATCCACATCGGGAAGTTTGCTATCGTGGATCGGACTGAAATAACTTATCTCTGCACCGGCTTTTTGTAATAGTTCAAGATTATCGTGATAATAGAAATTGAAAGCTTCATCAAGTGCAACACCAATAACAGGTCTTTTGCCATCAAGCTTTCTTTCAGAGAACATCGTGCATGATGGTCTTTCAAGAAATGGTGCTGATTTTGCAATATCCAGCATCCTGTCGATATCAATGCCCTTCTTGATAGTATCTTTTATGAGATCTATCCTTTCATCGAAATTATCTGCCCTTCGCCGCTCCTCTATCGCAGGAACAAGACCAAGATGTCTCATGGATATACTCATGGAACTATTGCGGCGAATAACACCAATAACAGGAATACCAGTATAATGTTCAATGGCATCAGTTGCTTTCTTTTCATGCCTTGGACCACCAATATTATTGAGGATTACACCTGCAATATGAACATCTTTATCAAAATCCTTGTAACCATTGACAAGAGCTGCAGCAGAGCGGGTTATGCTCCTTGCATTGACGACAAGTACAACAGAACATTTCAGGATCTTTGCTATCTGAGCCGTGCTACCAGTGTCAGTAAAACTGTCAAACCCTTCATAAAGACCACGTACACCCTCAACAATAGCAATATCAGCATCTCCATCAGCCTCCGAGCCATGAATGAAGACATCCGTGACAGCTTCCTTATCCATGAGAAAACCATCGATATTACGAGCCCTTCTTCCGGTTATCTCTGAATAGTAGCTTGGGTCGATGTAGTCCAGACCTACCTTGTATGGCTGAACCTTGTAGCCTGATTCAGTAAGAGCTGCCAGCAGACCAATGGTAATGGTTGTTTTACCGGAAGATGAGCTGCCAGCAGACAGAAGTATCCGAGGAATTTCCTTAGATTCACCCGCATTTGTATTTAATGGTGTTTCCGGCATAATAACCATTCCTCACTCGAAATATAGATACGATAATTACCTTGTAAGCTCACGAAGCCTTTCGTCAGCAAGAGCCTTGGGCATTACTGTACTATTATTGGACATAATAGCCCTTGCAAGTCCACGATATACCTCTGCGATCTCAGAATCAGGTGCTTTTTCAAGCACAGAGAAACCATCCCTTTCACAATCCTGCACAATCTGCATCTTAGGTATGAATGCGATCATATTACTGCCAATTTCCTCAGAGAACTTGCCGACTATATCTTCCTCACGGGTCACAGTTCTGGAATTACAAATGATGCCTGAAAGTGGAGTGTTGATCTTAGCAAGACCTTTGCAGATGTTGTTTGCAGCGTAAAGAGGCATGTACTCACCTGAAGTCAGAATGTAAGCTTCAGTAACAAGACCCTTACGAATTGGTGCAACAAAGCCACCACATACAATATCTCCTGGCACATCATATATGATAAGGTCCATATCATCCATGGATTTTGAAATCTTGGAAAGTTTCTGGATAGCCACAATAATACCACGACCCGCACAACCAATACCAGGTTCCGGCCCTCCGACTTCAACACACTGAACGCCGCCATAGCCTTCAAAGACAATATCTTCCTCTTTGATCTCTATTTTCTGCCTCATAAGATCCAGAATGGTTGGGATTCTTTTTCCACCTAAAAGTGTAATGGATGAATCACTCTTTGGATCACATCCGATGATCATTACTTTATAGCCTTCATCAGCACAGGCTGCTGCCACATTTGAAGCAGTACTGGATTTACCAATACCTCCTTTTCCATATATGGCTATGATCTTTTTTTCGCCCATCTTCAAAACTCCTAGTCCAACATATCCTTTGCAAGTTCCCTTATAGTTGCACCGAATTCGGATTCAACTATTTCATTAACACCAAGAGTCTTTGGATGCAAGTCGATCTCAACAACCACATACTTATGTCCCATATCCTTTAACGGATGGACCTGTCTTGGACCATTGGTTACTGAAATTACCTCCATTCCGGAGAATGAATCCATAGGAATAGCATGTGGAACACCTGTAATTACAGCAAAATCATAATCAGCATATTTCTCTTTAATAATACCAGTAACGAGCTCTCCAGTAACTGGATATTCATCCATTCCACCGATGTTCTCATGAATTATAGTGCCATTTTTCTCAAAGCCAGCCATGATATTCTTTGCATGGTCCCTTACACGAGGAAGACCAAGGGAATCATCAACATTTGCCATATTGACGATATTTTCTTCCTTACCAAGCTTTTTGGCAACTTCGTTGACAGCAACAGAGATATCCGCAAACATGTAGCCTGTTTCCTTCTTGGCATTCATGATAGTGACACCTTTCTTTCCATCTTTTAAAAGCTCAATGATGCGCCCTGCAACCTTATATTTCACATCGCCCCGGGATGGCACAAGATACTCCTTACTTGCTGCACCATGACGTTTCTCCACATTTGTAGCCTCTGTGAGAAGGTGCCTTTGTCTTTCCAGTTCTTCGCCATCGATGATTCCGATATCTTCAGCTGATTCCAGAGCAATAAGAACACCCTTGGTATTGTTAGGATAACCTGCATGAACTTCCACCCCAATTACAGGTACATCAAGATCAGCATCCTGTATAGGTTCGCGAAGTTCCTCACCAATGATCATACTGGCACATGTCCCTACAACTCCTATGAGCTTAGGATTGAACATTTCATTTGTTTTTTGAAGGAGAGAGGAGAGCTCTTCCCTACCGCCAAAGACAAAACCGTTCTCATCAAGTGCCGTAGTAAGTACGTGAATACCATCTTCCTCAAGAAGTCTGGCATGTTTAAAAGAGCATCCAGGTGGTCCATGAAGGATAGCCACATCAACATTCAGGTCGCGTAAAGTGTATAAAGCAGCCACAATAGAGCTTGGCCGCGGATGTATGATCGATATATGCTTTTCTGCCATGATATCACATAATTATTCCTTTGTAGATAAGATAGTAACATTTTAATCGACAATATGATTGTGTCTTATTATTATGTTTGTTAATAATCGTGTTAAATAGTATACCTTAAAGTACAGTAATTTGCTGCATTATCTAATTCATTGTTTTATAAAAGCAACGGTCAGAGTCAAAAATATGTAAAAAAGAACCTCATCTAAAACATTTCACACAGGAGATAATAAGATCGCCCTTGCTGGAAAGTTCCATTGCTTCTTCAAGGCCAGAGCCTGTATCCGGCGAGTAGATCGCGCCATCATATGCAATATCGCGCATTCTTTCACCCACAAGTATCAACTTATTGATCTCAGGCTTTCTACGCCTCACAAATTCCTGCACATTTTCCGGCGGAAGGCCTTCACAAACCTGTTCAGCCTCTTCGCCCAGCACCATTATTATCTTGGACTCTGAAGCAATTTTCGATCTACCATGGTCCAGAGACTTTTCTGCAGACTTTATGTCCATGCCGGAATTTGAGTTATCGATCAAAACCCTACCATTAAGTTCTGTTTCCTGCATTCTTCCTGCAAGACCAATAAAACCTGATATAACATCAGATATTGTATTAGGGTCAATACCCATATTCAGAGCCACAGCTCCAGATACAACAAAAGCTGTAGTATATGAAAAAGCATTGTAAAAAGAATTAATAATTGAATCTATTGAAGCATCTTTTGAGATCAAAGATACCACTTTACCATCAAGTCTAACCTGGATATCTGCCGCCAAGTTATTTGAATCAGTAAATGTAATAATGTTCCTTCCAAGCTCCTCTGCTCTTTTTATAGCTTTTTCATCATTGGCATTCAAAATCATGAGTCCGTCGCTTTTAGCATACTCGACCATCTGAAGTTTTGCATCACTTGCAAGAGAGCTGGACTTTGCAATCCCATAATCAGGTTCCAGAGTTGATATTATACCAATGTCTCCAATTCCCGTTCCACCTATGGATACTTCGAATATGCAACAATCAACATCAATACCCGTAGATTCAAATTCATCGAGTGCAAGAAGAATACTACCGGGAGCTATACTAAGACCGGAATAAATCTTTTCAGCAATTCCATTCCTCCATATTTCCAGACCTCTGGAAGTATGCAAAAGAACTACCATTTCCCTTGAAAGCATATCTGCGAGTATTGAAGCAGAGCTTGTTTTAGCTTTTGAACCGGTAATTTCGATTATCTTCATGCCCTGAAGCTTTTTATTATGATGAAGGATCATCCCTACAATCTTATGATGACTGATGATATTCTTGCCGGTGTTTCTTGCAGATACCAGCATTTCGTATTCCGGATCAAGATGAACGGGACTAACGATCACATCAAAGTTATCAACAGAAGTTGGCGATTTACAGGTTTTTATACCATATTGTGACTCTAGCAATTTTAGTGTATCATCATCAACTGTCTTGTAAACATCAACCGCTGTCACATTGAGTCCAAACTCTGCAAGTTTTTGAGCTATTATAATTCCTGCATGTGTCAGATCCAGGACTACAACGCTTGATTTGCTGAAAAGATCAAAATCATTATTCATGAAAATCAGGATGAAAATGGATTAATGTGAAAAATATCAATTCAATACTAAATAAAAAAAGAATAGATGAAATGATCAGAGAAGACCATCATCTGCTTCATCGTTCTTGTAACTGTCAGCTCCCACTTTTGCAGCAGCTATGGATTCTATACCATCAAGCCATTCCGCTACAAGACCATATGGAACTTTTTCCAGTGTCTTCTCAGTAAGCCTCTTGCCATTAAGAACAAGTGCACCTATATTTGCAATGGTATCAAGTACGATTTCCATGTCATCGGCCTCTTCAGCCTTGATAGCTTTCTTAACCAGAACAGCGATCTTGCCCTTCTCATCATAATCGCCTTTGACATAGCATTCAAATGCTGCAAAACCACCCATAAGGGAAGTTTGGAGTGATGCTACCATCATATCAATGTCTTCTGATATAGGTTCGACATCATCCAGAACCATATCTCTGATGCCAAGGATAATTTCCAGAGTTGTTTCAGGAGATATCTGCTCCCTGTCAAACTTCGCAAGGATCTTCAAACATGCAAGGATCACATCATCTTCCATATTGACGAAAATAGCTCCTGCTTTTCCATCAGACTCTTCGGATCCCTCTAGCTTGAAATCACTCTCTTTTACCTGATTCAACCAATTGTTCCAGCGTTCCTGACTGTAAAAATCATGATGAATTGGTACATCCTCATTACCTGACATTTAATTACCTCGAAATTAATTATTTTATATTTGAATATATATAATACAAGTTATTAATATGGTGCTACTTAAAATATTCGCAAACATTATACTTTTAGTTCTACCTTTTTAAGAGAACAGCCTGAAACACTTTCTCCATCAACATTACCCAGAACCTTGACCACAGTACATTTATCCTGATCTCTGACACCTTCAGGATTCATAAGGTCATAGACTGCATCATCATATTCCTCACATTTTGGCTTTTCGTAGCTGATCTTAGCACCTTCTACAGCTTTTTTAGAATCAATTGCTGCAAGCACAGGAGCAGATTCCACTTCAGCTGCAAGAACACCGCCATCGTGAATGAAGCAATCATGAACGGTATTGCTTCTGACCTTCATTACCTTGTATCTTCGGCCAGATTCAAGGTTCAGGCATGTCCTTTTGAGTTTACATTTCTCACACTCGCGTGACTCGCCGAGAAATATAAATTCCTCACCTTCTTTTGCTACTCGTGAACCAATTAATGTAATTATGATATTATTATCAGCCATATGATCACCTAAAATTGAATAATTATGAATGGATTATGAGATCACCTTTGTGATGCGCGCAATATTCTCAGCTGCTTTGGCCGTCAGACCTGTTCCGAGTATAGTGTGTCTTTCAGGGCGGATCTTATGTGCAACTAGAAGCGCCTCTAATATATACTTATCTTCAATGCCAAGCTCTTCAGCTGTAGTAGGTGCACCGATTACTGCAAGAGAGTCACGGATCTGCTCCCAGTTTCCACCTTGGAGGTACATCATCATAATAGTACCGACACCACACTGCTCTCCATGTAAAGCAGGTTTTGGTGCAATAGTATCCAGTGCATGACTGAACATATGCTCCGAACCTGATGCAGGTCTCGATGAGCCAGCAATACTCATAGCAACACCACTGGAAACAAGGGCTTTGACCACTACCCTTACAGAATTCTCAATATCGAATTTAATAGAATCTGCCGAATCTATGAGGATCTTAGCAGTCATAAGAGATAATGCAGAAGCATATTCACTGAATGGTTCATTTCTCAAACGGTGTGCCAGTTCCCAGTCCTTCACGGCAGTATAGTTAGATATAATATCTGCACATCCGGCTGCAAGTAAGCGATAGGGGGCATTTGCTATGACCTCAGTATCAGCAATCACAGCCATGGGAGCATTTGCCTCGATAGAAGTTGATTTATCATCATTATGAATTGATGCTCTTGAAGAAACAATACCATCATGCGATGCAGCAGTCGGAACACTCAGGAAAGGCACATCAACTTCTGTGGCTGCAAGTTTAGCCACATCTATCGATTTACCACTTCCAACCCCTAAAAGAAAAGATGAATTAAGCGCAAATGCTTTTTCTTTGATCAGTTCCACTTCATCTAAAGAAGCTTCCCGTGAAATAGCAACACTAGCATTATAACCACCATCGTTCATTGAATCACAAACAAGGTCACCAGCTATCCCTTTAGTACTTTTGCCAGTTACAATAAGTGGATTATCACCAAGTTTCAGGTCATTACAAACATCCTTGATATCATATATCACGCCATTACCTATTACAACATCTCTTGGAAGTTGCATCCATTTTTTTATTCCATCTTTCATCGGAATCAATTTGCACCTGCTCCTTGAATTGCCTTCATTAGTAAATGAATGATATTAATAGAAGAAGCTTACAAATTGCGAATAAAAGTTTTTGCCAAATGCACTCAACTTCCCATAAACTCTTAAATCTTAGTTGTATTAAGACCTATATTATCTTACTGCTGTGATTATAATGAATTCACTATTAGAAAAAGCAATTCAGGCAATTAACGAGTACTATATAGATCCAATATTGCAGGACAGTGGTTACAATGTTGTCAACACCATCACCTGGGCAATTATTCTGGGAATCTGTATTTTCGGGGTTGTAAAGCTCCTGAAAAAACTGGATGTAAAAATCACTGACAGATTTGTAGCTTCAGTTATACCATTCATATTAGCCGGCTCCTCACTTCGTGTAATAGAAGATTCAGGAACATTAAAAGCACCAATCAGCTACCTGTTCATAACTCCCAACATCTATTTCGTAGTATTCTTTGTCACAGTTATATTTTTGCTTCTGGCAAAATGGATATGCAAAGTGGATAAAAGTATGGATTTCCATAAGATCTTTGCTTACTTTGGGACTGGATGGTTCATCGTCAATATAGCAATTCTTCTATACCTGGAAAATATAGAATTACCATGGGTACCAGTGTTTGCCATTGTTGCTGCAAGTCTGATAGCCTATATTGCATACGTTTTATTTGACAAACTGGATTTCACGCTATTGAAAAATAAGCTTAATCTGGCGATACTCTGGGTACACCTGCTTGATGCATCATCAACTATTGCAGGGATTGATTTTCTGGGATACTACGAAAAACATGTAGTTCCAGCATATCTTATAGAACTGACAGGTACCGCTTTTGTTATGTACCCATTAAAATTATTCATATTCATACCAGTAATATATGTACTTGACAGAGAATTTGATGAGGATGAGGAGTCAAGAACATTGAAAACATTCCTTAAACTTGTAATAATAGTACTTGGACTGGCTCCTGCCTGCAGGAATACTATCAGAATGACGTTTGGAATCTGACCCTATGTACCACGAAGACAAAAGTGAGATATTTCTTGCCTATATTGATGAGTTGAAACCATACCTGGTATTAAGCACCTTGTTGTTAATAGTATCCAGCATTGCAGGCTACATAACATACGGGTTTTTTCCAGATTACGCATTGGACTCATTAGCAGGACTTGAGGAACTTGCCGAAATGCTGAAGGACATGTCATCCATACAGATAATGTTCCTGATCTTCACTAACAACGCAGTAAAAATGTTCATATCAATGATATTTGGAGTTTTCTTCGGGCTGCTACCCCTTATATTCCTTGTACTCAACGGATTTGTACTAGGCATATTTATTCATTTACTGATAACAGAAAATGGGCCATTGTTCATTATAGCAGGACTTGCACCCCATGGAATTATAGAGATACCAATGCTACTGATATCATCAGCCATTGGATTCAAACTCGGGTATTATTTGCTGTTGTACATCAGTAAAAAGAATGATGGGGTCAAGGACGAAATAATAACGAGTATAAAATTCTACCTCCACTGGATATTTCCACTTGTATTCATAGCAGCGGTTATTGAAACATTCATAACACCACTGTTCATAGCTCTGGTATCTGGCATTTAGAATGACAGAGTAAAAGCAACCCCTTTTAAATATTCATACAAAAGCTATCCTTAAAGATGTGAACAGGTTTATTAATATCAAATACTATCAGAGGAAATAAACCGAGGCCATACAATGATAGACAGGAAAGAGATCATAGAGATCGTTGAAGATTATGATACTAATAAAATCAAGATAGCAGCAGTCGGATCACACTCTGCACTTGATATATTTGATGGTGCTATCGAAGAGAACTTCAGTACTTTTGCTTTTTGCCAGCAGGGACGGGAAAAGACCTACACAGATTATTTCAAGTCCCAGAGAGACGCAAATGGAAATGTTGTCAGGGGTATCGTGGATGAATCCATGTGCCTGAGCAAATTCAATGAGGTCCTTAATAAGGATGTTCAGAAGAAAATGATTGATGAAAATATGCTTTTCATCCCAAATCGTTCATTCACATCATACTGTGGAATAGATGATGTTGAAGATAATTTCAAAGTTCCTCTTGTAGGCAGCAGAAATATGCTTAGAAGTGAAGAAAGAGGACTCGATCAGGATTATTACTGGCTTCTGGAAAAAGCAGGACTACCATTCCCTGAAAGGATCAATGACCCCCAAGACATCGATGAACTTGTAATGGTGAAATTACCACATGCAGTAAAGAAGCTTGAAAGAGGATTCTTCACAGCGGGTACCTACGACGAATACCTGGAAAAATCAAAATCACTTCTTAAACAAGGAGTAATCACGCAGGAAGCTCTTGATGAAGCAAGGATAGAGAGATACGTGATAGGACCTGTTTTCAACTTTGACATGTTCTACTCACCAATTGAGACAGAAATGAACAAGCTTGAGATACTTGGAATTGACTGGAGATTTGAAACAAGCCTAGATGGCCACGTAAGATTACCTGCACCACAGCAGATGAAGCTTGCTGAGCACCAGCTTACACCGGAATACACAGTATGCGGACATAATTCCGCAACACTTAGAGAATCACTTCTTGAAGAAGTATTCAGGCTTTCCGAGAAATACGTTGAAGCAGCTCAGAAATACTACGACCCTGGAGTTATAGGACCGTTCTGCCTGCAAACCTGCGTTGACAAAGACCTCAACTTCTACATATATGATGTAGCACCAAGAGTTGGTGGTGGTACCAACGTACACATGTCAGTGCGACACCCATATGGAAACACCACATGGCGCAAACCAATGAGTACCGGAAGACGTGTTGCTTTTGAAGTCACAAGAGCGATCGAGACAGGTCAGCTTGACAAGATAATTACCTAAACTGGATATTTTTGGTACTAAGTGCCAATTTGTCCTTTACTTTTTTCAAATTCATTTACTGTGCATCATCTATCAGATTGCTTTTAATAGCAGTTCTTCTATACAAATGAGCATGTCCATTGAAAGAGCACCTACAGGATTACCTGAGCTGGATATTATTCTTGATGGAGGCTACCCGGCACAGCAGGGAATTCTTATAATTGGAGCGCCAGGTACAGGGAAGACTATTCTTTCAATCCATTTCCTTTATCGATCATGCTCTGATGGAAAAAAATGTATGCTTATACTTACCCACACAAATGTAGAAAGTTTCTTAGAACAGGCAAAAAGTATTGGCTCTGATTTTAATCCCTTTTTGAATGAAGGAACACTGATAATAACCAAGTCCTTTGAGATCAGAACCAACAAGATCCACAATGCCGGAAGAATGGGGAGCGGAATCGGGATCGTAGAAAAGGACAGTGTTGATACCGTACAGGACATTCCTGATGATATAGAGATAGTGGTCATTGATAATCTGGATATGCTGGCACTGTACCATGATACTGAAGAATTTGCAGACAAATTCTTTACGATCACAGATATTCTTTCGAGCAAGAAATGTACTACTCTTTTTTTAATAGGCCAGGAAGAGGTCATAACTAAGAAGAATATTGCTGAGCACATAGCTTTTGGAACTATCATGCTTTATGTAAATAGAGATGAGATTAACGGAAAGGGAATACGACAACTCTACATCCCCAAGATGCGATGCACTGATCTAACCCTTGAACCCATGAGTTTCAAGATCACATCATCAGGAATATCCATTGAAAAGTTATTTCAGAGAGATGAAATTATTCAGGAAGCACTTGATAGTATTATTGAGTAGATCTCGTATTTTCAACAAAACCTTAGCTTTAAGCTCAAAAATCTGCTTATCGCATGGCAAGTTTTATACATGATTAAAAGAATAAAAGCGGACTTCATATTAACTAGTATGCAATATTATCCACAACCATTTAAATATGATAAATTAAATGATAACAGAGATTCAAACTGCATACAATATAGATTACATTATCATCAAATAATTACACTTTTAGATTATTGCCCAACTGGGAGGGAAATCAAAAATTGAGTCAGCCTTGTGTTAATATCGGTATGGTGGGCCATGTCGACCATGGAAAAACCACACTTGTCAGTGCTTTGTCCGGATTCTGGACAGACACACACAGTGAAGAAATGAAACGTGGAATATCCATTAGGTTAGGATATGCAGATACGACTATTAGAAAATGTCCAAATTGCCCGGAGCCACAGTGCTATACGGTTTCCAATAAATGCGATGCATGCGGGGAGCCATCTGAAGAGCTTAGGACTGTATCTTTCGTTGACGCACCTGGTCACGAGACGCTTATGGCTACAATGCTATCAGGTGCAGCCATTATGGATGGTGCAATACTTGTTATTGCCGCCAATGAGGAATGCCCACAACCTCAGACTAAAGAGCACCTAATGGCACTCAACATAATAGGCATCAAGAATCTGGTTATTGTGCAGAACAAGATAGATCTTGTACCAAAAGAAAAGGTTGTCGAGCACTACCAGCAAATTAAAGATTTTGTAAAAGGAACTGTTGCTGAAGATGCACCAATAGTACCAATTTCCGCCCAACAGAACATCAATACCGATGCTCTCATCATGTTAATGGAAAAAATGATCCCGACACCAGCTCACAAGCTGGAGAAGGACACTCAAATGCTTATTGCAAGATCTTTTGACATTAACAAGCCAGGTATCCCTATCAAGCAGATAAAGGGTGGCGTCATTGGCGGAACACTTACAGCAGGTCAACTTAAAGCTGGTGATGAGCTTGAGATCCGGCCAGGTATTAAAGTTGAGAGCGATGGAATGACCAGATGGGACCCTATTGCAACTAATATCACTGAGATATTTGCCGGAAAGGACAATGTGGATATAGCAACCCCTGGAGGACTTCTTGCAATAGGAAGCAGTCTCGACCCAACTCTGACAAAATCCGATAAGCTTACCGGTCAGGTAGCTGGATTACCAGGGACATTACCACCTACCCACCAGTCATTAAAACTTGAATTGCATCTTCTTGAAAGAGTAGTTGGTGTAACTGACGAAGAAGAAATAGGAGATATCAAGACAAGTGAACCCCTTATGATCAATGTCGGTACGGCTACTACAGTCGGAATCGTAACCAGTGCCAGAAAAGATATTGCAGAGGTCAAGTTGAAAAGACCTGTATGTGCAGAGATTGGATCCAAAGTCGCGATCAGTAGACGTGTAGGATCACGCTGGAGACTTATAGGTGTAGGAGTAATTAGCGATTGAAGGTAATTATAGACACGAATGCGTTGATGATTCCTGTACAGTTCAATGTCGATATATTTGAGGAACTCAAACGACTTGGATATGATAGTTTCATTGTACCGCGTTCTGTCATCAATGAACTGAATAATCTGGAAAAAAAGCTAAAAGGTAAAGACAGAACAGCTGTAAAGGTCGCAATATCACTTGCAAAAAGATGCGATATATATGAAAAAATCGGACATGCAGATGATGTCATTGTGAATCTTGCCGATGAAATAGCAGCTGCTGTACTTACCAATGATATAGGGCTTCGAAAAAGACTAGAAGAAAAGGATATTCCAGTTATCTGTTTACGTCAGAAGAATAGACTGGAAAGAGTATCATAGATGCTTTTAAGATTAATCAGAACAATAAAAATTATAATGGGATCTTTGGAGTTTTAATCACATGTACAAAAAGATGAGGCTTGCGGACACAATTCGTGTAGCTCCAGACCTTCTGGGTGGAGATGTTGAGCAAAATGTGAAAGCTGCCTTAAAAGAAAAACTGGAAGGCAGAATTGACAAGAATATCGGTGCAATCGTAGCTGTTACTCAGACCAATACCATTGGAGAAGGCCATATTCTCGTTGGGGACGGGGCCGTATATTATGATGTAACATTTGAATCTATTGTCTTTGTAACAACTATACAGGAAGTCATAGAAGGAGAAGTTGTCGAAACCGTAGACTTTGGTGCTTTTGTAAGCATTGGTGCAATGGATGGACTTTTGCATGTGAGTCAGATAACGGACGACTTTATGTCATATGACGGAAAGAATGGCAGGCTAACAAGTAAGACCGGAGGAAAGTCACTTTCTGAAGGAGACAGAGTCAGAACCAGGATCGTTGCAGTCAGTATCAATGAAAGGGAACCAAGAGAGAGCAAGATCGGTCTTACAATGAGGCAGCATTCACTTGGAAAGATCGAGTGGCTGGAAGACGCCAGAAAGCCAAAAGCTGACCAGGAATGATCCCGGAGGACTTATATGAGTGAACAAGTTTGCAGAGAATGTCACCGTGTGGTTTCAGGCCAGACATGCCCAATGTGTAATTCCAGTAATTTGAGTAGCGATTGGAGTGGAATGGTCATCATAATAGATCCAGAGCGCTCAGAGATTGCAAAAAAAATTGATGTCAAAATGCCTGACAAGTACGCCCTGAAGGTGCGCTAGTTTGGGGTTAAAACTTATTTTGCCGGATACACTCCGGCCACTTTTTCGCAATATCTTCGGTGTATTGTACACTGGCATTGGAGATGAAGCGGTTAAAAAAATGTCCATGGATATGGGGAGTCCCACAAAACTTATATCCGTGGGAGATGTTACTACATTCCACTTGCTCAATATTAACATTATACCGGATATCCTTATAGTAGATGACCGGACAAAACGCGGCCCGGCTTCGGATCGGGTCTTGGTGGGCACAAAGCACAATGGTTTCAGAGAAACATCTGTTGACAATCCTGCAGGGGTAATAACCGAAGATTTGATCGACGCAATAAGTAATGCGATCGATTCGGATGAGAATGTCAGAATATTCGTGCGCGGCGAAGAGGACCTTGCGGCTTTACCTGCAATTCTAATGGCACCGGAAGGATCAGCGGTCTTATATGGCCAACCAGACAAAGGTGTCGTACTCGTAAAAATCACTAGATCAAAAAAGGAAGAAATCTGGGATCTGCTTAGTAAAATAGTTGAAGAGCAGAACCATGATGATAAAATTAATACCATTTGGAGGAAATTAGATGGATATCAATATCACTAACGATAAAAACAACGCGCTTTTCAATAGGCGTGAATTAAACCTTACTGTTGCATTCGATGGAGCAACACCATCCAGAAACGATATTAAGGCAAAGGTGGCAGCATTGCTCAATGTGCCCCTTGAACTTGTTATTGTCCAGAAGATGGAGAATGATTTCGGTCAGCAGGAAGCTGCAGGATACGTGAAGGTATACGAAACAGTTGATCGCATGAAGCAGGTAGAAAAGGACTACGTTCTTGAAAGAAACAAAATCCCTGAGCCAGAAGAAGAAGAAGCAACAGAGGAATGAGGTAATATAATGGCAGCACAAGATTTTTACAAGGTAAGTGGAGATTCAATCGAACGCACACGCCAGACATGCCCACGCTGTGGTGAAGGTGTATTCCTTGCAGAGCACAAAGACAGACGTACATGCGGAAAGTGCAGTTACACTGAATTTAAAAAATAATTATTTTAACCACAGCTGAAAGGCTGTGACTTTTTCGTTTTATTTAATTTCTTATTTTCATACTATGTTTATTTTAGGGAAGCTATTTTTTGATCAGCTGTTGCTTTAGCAAATTGTAGTATTGCAAAGATAATATACTTATATTCTAATATGAAACTGTCTATACTACTCGTTACTTGTAGAGATAAGTCGAAAGGATTATATAAAACAAGGTTATCAACATTTATATTATCTTTAAAGATAATGTGCATTCGTGGTTTACCAAATAAATACTTGCTAAAATGCAAATTTCGTATGCACACCATAAATTATCATTCATTGGTGGTACATGAACAATATTTACGCTGCGGTAATAGGCATACTCATAGGAATAATGATATTCGGGTTGAAAACCGGAATAGGATGCGGATTTGCAAATATCAGAAAAAGAGATGTATTAATACTTGCAATGGGATATTTTACAATATCCATAATACTTGGCAGTCTTGTTGAGTTAGTTGACCAAAGTTACCTTGAAAAAATAGCTAGCCTTGGAATGACATTGCATGTCCTGATAGCATTGGCTCTAATAGCAGCAGGAGTATATACACAAAAAAAGTGGTCTTGCGGACAGGATGTATCCAAAAAGACATTCATGGTAATATCCATTCCCTGTCCCGTATGCCTTACAGCCCTTTTCGTATCCTGCATGATACTGGCATCAACCCTTGAAACCACCGGACTTAAGGTCGGCTTTCTGGTAGGCATCGTATTCTTCATATCTGTCATCTCCTCTACATTCGTTTTCAGAAAGATGCACAGAAGTCCCGAGGATCTGGGAACCGTAATGATGTTTTTGGGAATATTCTACCTGCTTGGAGCCATGATAGTTCCTGCATACATTAAAGCAAAACAATTGAACATCGCCTCCATATCAGGAGGAGAGATTGACATTATTCCAATGTTCTTCTTTTTCCTGATAATACTTGGAGGATATGTTCTCAATAACGTACGAGGTCAATAAAAATGGATGCTACTGCTTCTATATTTGGAATGTTATACACGTTTTCATCTTCGCTTCTATACCCCGTAATAATATTGCTATTATTGCTAGTGGTTTTTTCTCTGATGCTTATTGGAGAATTCCTTTCAGAATATGCAAAACGAAATCGTGATGTAAAGAATCTTGAAAAATGCTGCACTGAGATCAGATTAGAGATTGAAAAAAGTGATTTCGATGCTGCAGCAGATTCACTCCGTGGTATGAAGCAGAATACCATGGTTACAAATTTTACGCAGGATTCTGCAAAGCATCTAGAGAAAAACATGATCCCATCGATCGAGTGGCTTGCACAGGAATATGAGATTAAAATGGCAAAAAGACTTGAACAGACAAGGATCGTTGCAACCATATCTCCAATGCTTGGTTTGATGGGAACATTGATCCCTCTTGGACCTGCACTTATTGGACTTTCAAGTGGTAACATCGCACAACTTGCTGATAATCTGATGATAGCTTTTGCAACCACTGTTGTTGGCCTGTTTGCCGGAACTGTAGGATATGTGCTTACCCAGGTAAGAAAAAGATGGTACTGGCAGGATATGGCAGATATTGACTATATTCTGGACACACTCGAGGTTGACAAATGAGTAGAAGAGGCAGGCGAAGAGGACTTATAGATAATGCAGATGAGCAAAATCCCCTCACAGGAGTTGCTAACCTCTTTGACATAGCCATGGTTTTCTCAGTAGCTCTTCTGGTGGCACTTGTAATGTCATATCAATTGCCGGAATTACTTAACCCTACTGAAGACATTACCATCGTGAAGAATCCTGGCCAGAAAGATATGAAAGTCATTATCAAGGAAGAGGGAAGGCCCATCGAGGTGCTGAACATGACCGACCAGATAGGTGGTGGTACCGGTGAAGCTCTTGGTACAGCATACAGACTTGCAAATGGCCAGGTAGTGTATGTGCCATCCGATGGAGAAAATGAAAGTATTGGCTAATTTTTTTTAGAAATTGAACACAAGTTAAATTGTATTAAAACAAATTAACTTAATCATCGTATTTTGAATCCATAATATACTGAAAAACGTGGAGTAAAAGTAAAAACAAAATAAAGTGGTTGAGCACTTCGAAGATAAGCTTGGCGGCGATCTCGAAGTGCTCTGTACACGTTATCGGAGGATAACATGCAACAGAAAATAAAATCGATATTAGTATTAAGCTTATTGTTGCTTGTAGCGCTAACAAATGTTGCTACAGCAGAGGAAAGCAAAACAAATTTAATGTTTGTGCTGGGCACGGACACGAATGAAGCATCGTTAACAACTATGTCTTCGCACCCCAACATCACATCCAACCTGACCATAACTATCTTTAATAGTACTGAAAACGTCCCGGCAGGATTCAATTTCTCGAATTATTCCGTCATATTCCTTGATTCACAGTCGGAGAGTGTTGTCAACGGCTGGCAGTCAAATATAAGTTCAAATTTGACGACAGCTAAGGAAAATGGAACTGATATGATTGGATATAATCTCTCATCTAATGTAACAGTATCCAATATTGACCTCTACTCTGATGAATATACAGATATCGAAAGATACTGGATACAGGGTGGAGATACAAATATAGAATCCATAATCAAATTTATGGGGCAAAAATTCTGTGATCATTGGACAAATGAGACCATTGCAGAACCAGCAATACTTCAGGACAAAATCAAAATTACGTATATCCTTAATTCAGATAATAGTATTCATTTCCTGAACAAAGTTCTTTCTGAAAGGCCAGTAGTAACCGACCGTTTCAATGTAACGGTTATGGACGGTGAAGAAGCAGCTGCAAATCTGACTGATGTTTCTGATCAGGATGTCATAATACTCTACATGGTAGGTGGCACACAGATAATGGAATTCAAAGAAGTGTTGCTGGAAGCCAAAGACAAGGGTGTCCAGATAGGAATGTTTGGTATGGATAACACCTATGATATTGCCACCTTTGATATGGCAAATCCACCTTACAGTTTCATGCAGGAATATCTTTTCAATGCTGATTTTTCCAATATGGAACACTGGATTAGATCGGTGGGTTCCATGCTTGAAGGTTCCTATATTGAATATTCTGAACCTCAACCACCTTCGGTACCAGAGCATGGTATCTACCACCCGGATGCTCCCCGAGTATTTGAAGATAGCAGTGAATATCTTGAATGGTATGAAGAACATGGATACAACGAATCTGCTCCTACTGTTGGTATAATTGCCAGTTACCATATTGAAAATACTATAACAAATCCTCTTGCTTTCAATACGGAAGACCAGCTAATCAGGAACCTGGAATCAAAGGGGTGTAATGTAATTTTTTCAACTTACAAGGTAATTACAGATGATACATCGGAGTATTTTGTAAATAATGGCACGATTCTTGTGGATTCCATGATATCGCTGAAAGGATTTAATTTCCAATACAATGATCCATCACTGGGAATCGATTCTATGAATGAATATAATGTCCCTGTAATAAAGGGATTACTCGACCGTTATCATACACCTGATGAGTATAATGCAAGTGTGCATGGATTGAGCACTTCATCCCTATCATACCAGGTTACAATGCCAGAACTTGAGGGTTTGATTGATTACATATGGTTAGCAGGCAGGGTCCAGGATTCAGAAACCGGACAATATTACTACAAACCCCTTGATTCACAGGTTGAGTGGATTAGTGACAGAGCTATTTCCTGGGCAGACCTTGGCAACAAGGCCAATTCGGATAAGAAGGTCAGCATCATATACTACAACCACGAAGGGGGTAAGAACAACATCGGTGCCAGTTACCTGGATATAGCTTCCAGTTTCGAGGTGCTTCTTGCTGAAATGAATGCCACCGGTTATGATACAGGTAACGGCAGCATTCCAAACAGCAGTGAGTTCATCGACCTGTTCATCGAGAGCAGAAACGTCGGTTCCTGGGCCCCAGGTGAACTTGAAAAGGTAGTTGAATCGGGCAATGTCACCCTTGTTCCTGTAGACGAGTACATGGAATGGTATAACACCCTCCCGCAATCCGTAAGGGCTGAAGTTGAAGACAGATGGGGTGAAGCTCCAGGTGACATAATGGTGTACGATAATAAATTTGTCATACCTACAGTTCAGATGGGCAATATCAATTTCATACCCCAGCCCACCAGAGGAGACCTGTCAGATGAATCAGTGACCTATCATGATAAGGATCTTCCTCCTACTCACCAGTATCTGGCTACTTACTTTTGGATCAATCAGGACTATGATGCAGATGCAATGATTCATTTTGGAACACACGGCACACAAGAATGGTTGCCGGGTAAGGAAGTGGGATTATGGCGCTATGATTATCCGTCCATCATGGTGGCTGATACCCCTGTAATATATCCATACATTATGGACAATGTCGGAGAAGGCACTCAGGCTAAACGCCGGGGTAATGCGGTAATCATAGACCATCTGACCCCTCCTATAACGGATTCCGGTCTGTATGGGGAACTTGCCGAAATGCATGACAAAATACATGAATATGAAGAAGCAGCAACTGCTAATGATACTGTGAAAATGGCTCTTTATCGTAACAGTACAATTGAAAAATATGAAAACCTTTCAATGGAGTACGATTTTGATGTGACTCATGAAGAAATGCATTCCATGAATGACACGGAATTTGAGAACTTTGTAACAAACGATGTGCATAACTATCTTCATGAACTGCAAGGTACTCTCATGCCGCTTGGCCTCCATGTTTTTGGTGTTGCTCCAGATGATGAAAAACTTGTCTGTATGGTAAAGTCCATGCTTCGCAGTGATTTGATTGATCACATAGTAAATGTCATTTCTCATGACACCGGGGATGAAGAGGACTGGGAGAATACGTCCAATTACCACGCGAATGATTTGTTGAATGCCACCTTGCTCGATGGTACAAATGCATCACAGGCCCAAATGGATGTTCTGGGACTCACAGATTCCAACATTACGGCAGACCTGAATACTGCAGTCAATTATTCTGCAGCTCTGCGGAATACCACACGTGAAATTAATCAGACTCTCAAAGCTCTGAACGCCGGCTATATTGAAGCAGGACCAGGTAACGATCCAATAAGAAATCCGGATGCAGTGCCAACAGGAAAGAATTTCTACAGTTTTGATCCACGCGACGTTCCAGATGAAGAAACTGTGGAATTGGGTGCCATTCTTGCCAACCAAATGCTCGAACAATACAAATCGACTCACAACGATACATATCCCAAGAAAGTAACGTACGTCCTCTGGGCCGTTGAAACAATGCGTCATGAAGGCTTGATGGAGGCACAGATATATTCTCTCTTGGGTGTAGAACCGACCAGAACATATGGTCATGTAAGTGGATTCGCGGTAATTCCGCAGGAGAATATGACCCACCCAAGGGTAGATGTTGTCGTAACTCCTTCCGGCCTTTACAGGGATACATTCCCCAACCATCTCAGGTTGATTGATGAGGCAGTGCGTACCGTTGCAGCTCTTAATGAAAGCAATGAAACCAATTATGTGAGAGCTAATTCCTTGGAAATGGAAGAGGCATTGATTGAAGCAGGATATAATGAAAGTACTGCTCTTATATTGTCTCGTTCAAGGATTTTCAGTGAGTCACCTGGAGCCTATGGAACTGGCTTGCCCGGAGCTGTGACTGCAAGTGATACTTGGGATAGTGAAGATGATCTGGCAGACCTTTATATGTCTCGCATGTCCAACATCTACGGGCAGGATGTATGGGGAGACAGCTATGAAGATGTCTTTAGGATGAACCTTCAGGATGTAGAAGTTGCTATGCACAGCGATTCTTCCAACCTGTATGGAATCATTGATAACGATGATTTCTATCAGTATCTTGGGGGACTTGGACTTGCTGTGAGATCTCTTTCAGGCGCTACTCCTGAGATGTATGTTGCTGATTTCAAGAATGTGGACAATCCGCAGGTAATCACTTATCAAGAAGCATACAGGAAGGATATTCGATCAACACTTTTCAATCCCAAATTCATCTCCGGCATGATGGAATACGATTATGCAGGTGCCAGGGAATTCATGAACACGGTAGAGCATATCTGGGGACTGGATGTAACAACACCTGATATGGTCACCGATTCCGACTGGGATGAGATCTATGATGTCTATGTGGAAGACAAATATGATCTGGGTGTTGACGAGTTTATGAAATCCGGTGATAATGCCTATGCCTATCAGTCCACTCTTAAGAGGATGATAGAAGCCGAGCGGAAAGGTTACTGGGAAGCATCTGATGAAGTTCTCCAGAACATGGTAAAGGAATATACTGAATCAGTTGTTGAGAACGGAGTCACATGCTGCCACCACACATGTGGTAATCCCACACTGGACGGATATGTTGAAGGAATGATGTCTGTTGCGGGTGTGAGTGCTGAAGACCAGGAGGCTTACAAGAAGTTGATGGATGAAGCCACACAACCTGCAAATTCACAGACTTCCAAGTCTTCTTCTTCTTCCACCAGTGGAGATGTCGGCAGTGCACAGGTAGTGAATGCTTCTGCCACTAGTTCAGCATCCAATCAGACCACAACTACTTCGGATGGGGGATATGGTGAATCTGCGCAGGATCCGACACCAGATTCTGCGGAATCCAGTAGTGATTATGTGGAAGGCTATGAGATGACAAAGGAATCTATCGACCAGCCTGAAAGCAGTAATTTCTCATTCACTGGTTCGGATATTGTAGCTTCTATCTTTGTGATGGCTGCAGTTGGAGCAATCTATCTGGGATTCTGGAGAAGAAGGGGATTTTAAAAATATTCTTGGCGCTTTTAATGTAAAAAGCGCCTTTTTTCTTTTTATATGTTTCTTTGTTCGGATTGAGAGCTATAATAGTTGTACATACGCCATATTAAAATTTGTACTATTGTTAAATAATTTTTATTTGGTGATCGAGAGTCCTACATTTTACTTATGGAAAAAAACCAAGTTCATCATCATTAGCATATACTGACCCTATTGGTGACGAATAATTAGAAAAGAATATATACATGAAAATCATTAAAAAAAAAACTGTATTATCTAAAAAGATAATAATAATTAGTAATTAAATTATACCTATATGCAATATTAAATTTATGTATATGCCAATAATTAATGTAAATTGGTGTTAAATAAACAAATGTTATGATATAATGTTTGATACAGTAGTTCAATTAGTTTATATTTTGGATAAATCGATATAACAGAAGGGAATACGAAAAATGTAGTTAATTTTTTTCCATTGTTCAGGCAAGTTAACTTGCTTTATAACAATTTTTTTGTCAAGTAGTATTTGACAATAATATGATGAAAAAATATCCAAATAAGGTTACCAAAGTGGTGGTGTGATATGATAGAAAATAGAAGGAATTATTTTAAAGATATTGGAAAACTATGTTGTTTTTTATTCTTGGGCATGGTTTTGTTGTCATTTAATGCAGTTGCATTAGACACGAGTCAGTTTGAATTTGTTGCAAATGCAACATGTGACGTTAATGGACAATATGAATTCACAGATCTGGATAATGGTAATTACACTGCTGTTGCAACTAATATATCATCAGATGGAACAAAATGGTATGCAGGTCATCTCAATTTGAGTTTGAGTGGGTCTGACCTGTTTGAACAAAATATGAAGATCAACAGTACTAACGAGATCGAACTTGATCACAATGAGATACTTGGATTTCTCGATAGATCCTCAATATCTGGCATGACATATGTCATGAAACCAAAATATCCAAAGGAAAGTACCATTGTAATGGTAGAACAGGGAACTAATGAACTTATTGCAAATACAACATGTGATGCAACTGGAAACTACAGTTTCAGCGAAATTCCAAATGGACAGTACACTATTTTTGCAGTATATGATGCAAGCACAGTCAATACCACAAAGTGGTATAGAGGAATGCTGAATGTGACCGTAAACGGGTCTGACCTGATAGATCAGAATATGAAAATCAACAGTTCCAATAACATAGACCATACAATAGTTCTTGGAATGTTGGAGAAATCATCAATATCAGGAATGACATACGTCATGAAACCAAAATATCCAAAGGAAAGTACCATTGTAATGGTAGAACAAGGAAGCAATGAACTTATTGCAAATACAACATGTGATGCAACTGGAAACTACAGTTTCAGCGAAATTCCAAATGGACAATACACTATTTTTGCAGTATACGATGCAAGCACAGTCAATACCACAAAGTGGTATAGAGGAATGCTGAATGTGACCGTAAGCGGGTCTGGACTGATTGATCAGAACATGAAGATCAACAGTTCCAATAACATAGACCATACAATAGTTCTTGGAATGTTGGAGAAATCATCAATATCAGGTATGACATACGTCATGAAGCCAACATATCCTAAGCAAAGCACTGTCGTTTTGCTCAAACCTAGATCAGAAATACTTGCATTTGAATCTCCACAAACAAATCCTGAGGAACCTCCTGCAAATGAAACTGAACCGGAAGAACCAGTAATATCCGAGCCTGTTGATAATGCAAATTATAAAACTGTATTCAAATATCACAGCAACATAAAAAGTGATGAATTTGGAGATTATCAATTCACTGAGATACAAAATGGAAAATACGTCATCAAAGCGGTACAGTACAGCACTGCAATGGGTGGAATGTGGCTAACAAACATACAGAATATAACTGTGGAAAATGGACAGCCAATACAAGAACTGAACCTCTCAATGAGAAAAAATGATGATATTGATCATCTGGAAATACTTTCATTACTGGACAAGACTACGATATCAGGTAAGACAATATCAAAAAAGGGAGCAAACAAGACATTTGTAGATGTAATGCTCACGACCCCAAACTCAGAATTCATAGCAAATACTACAAGCAATGAATTCGGAGATTACCAATTCACCGATGTCCATAATGGCGACTACCTCATTAAAGCAGTTCAGCACAGTACCGCAATGGGTGGAATGTGGTTAACTAACGTGCAGAACATAACTGTGGAAAATGGACAGCCAATACAAGAACTAAATATCTCAATGAGAAAAAATGACGATATTGACCATATGGAAATATTGGGACTAATCAACAGAACTACGATATCAGGTAAGACAATATCAAAGAAAGGAGCAAACAAGACTTACGTGGATGTAATGCTCACAACGACAAACTCAGAGTTCATAGTAAACACAACAAGCAATGAATTTGGAAATTACCAATTTGAAGACATACAAAATGGTGAATATCTCATTAAAGCAGTCCAGCACAGTACCGCAATGGGCGGAATGTGGTTAACTAACGTGCAGAACATAACTATAGAAAATGGACAGCCAATTGAAGAGCTAAACCTTTCCATGAGAAAGAACGATGAAATCGATCACATGGAAATATTAGAATTACTCAACAGAACTACAATATCGGGTAAAACAATATCAAAGAAAGGAGCAAACAAGACTTACGTGGACATAGTACTCCTTAAAAAGTCCTATTCTACTATTGCAAAGCCTTCAAATGAACCTCATCTGAATGTTGCCATCGTAACGGGGTATGCAAGTCATGAAGTACAGCTTGCCAACTTTGCAGAGAGAATCAATAACAACCCTGATCTGAACATGGATGCAAGTTACTATCTTGCTGATAAGTTATCAGATGATGTAGACCTTAGCCAGATGGATATAATCTACATCAATATGTTCACTACTACAGCTCACAAATTGCAGGGAACAGTTCAGGATGCAATTGATAATGGAGCACTTGTAGTTGGATACAATACATATCTTCCAGAAAGCGAATATGGAATTCCTGTAAGATTCAATAATGATTCAAGTGAATTTAAATCACATCTTCAGGAATACTGGCTCAATGGTGCATCAAACAACGAGAATTTTGATAATATCATGTTCTATCTCGCTAAAGAATACTACGACCGAGAAGACCTCACCGTTGAAGAACCTATAGGACCTCCTAGAAGTGCGATTTACCATCCGGCTATGACCGATACATCGGTGAAATTCTTTACTAATAACGCAACTGAATATTTCCAGTGGTATTCCAGCAGAACTGATGGACATAAATTCGATGAAAATGCACCGACGGTGGGAATCTCATTCTACAAGTCCTACTATCCACTGGATATGCAGCCAATTGATGTCCTCATACAGGGATTTGAGGATAGAGGTGTGAATGTTGTCACATGCTATGGTGCATCTAGCGACCCTATTGATGCGTACATGAATAATAGTAAAAGCACAAAAGTTGATGCTGTTATTTCGTTCAACTATCGTGGAAACTACTTCGATGTTTCAGGACTTGGTGTACCGGTCATGAATGGTGTTCTTAACGGATACATGAATACCAGCCAGTGGCTTGAAGTCAGCAATCCAATACCAGTGAACAGGATGCTCAGGCTATATGGTCCTGAAAAATACGGACTCATTGACCCGATCATGATCGGAGCAGAAGAGATCGACCTGATTAACGGAGGAGAAAAATACGTAGCTCACCAAGGTCAGGTAGACTGGCTTATGGAGCGTACACTTGCTCAGGCAAACCTTGGCCTTAAAGATGAATCTGAAAAGAAGGTTGCAATCATCTACTACAACCATGGTGGTGGAAAAGACAATATCGGCGCTTCATACCTTGAAGTCACACCAAGTATTGTCAACCTCCTTGAAGGAATGGATGCTGCTGGCTATGATGTAAATGGAACACTCATACCCAATAAAACAGAGCTCAAGGATCTCATGATACATCAGGGAAGAAATGTTGGAACGTGGGCACCGGGAGAACTGGACAAGATGGTAACTACCGGAAAGGTCGAGCTAATTCCTGAAAGTACCTACACAGAATGGTTCAATACCCTGCCTGAACAAAGAAGAACAGAAGTTGTCGACATGTGGGGAGAAGCTCCCGGAAATGTAATGGTCTATACAGATGGAGATGGCAACAAGTTCATGGTCATTCCTAAGATCAGCCTCAGTGATAATGTGATCCTTGGGCCACAGCCAACAAGAGGATGGTTACAAAATAATGAAGCACTTTACCACGATGAAGAACTACCACCACACCACCAGTACATTGCATTCTACCTATGGATGCAGAACGAGTTCGATGCCGATGCAATGGTGAATATGGGAAGACATGGAACCGTTGAATGGTTACCTGGTAAAGACTTCTGCTTAATGAGCGAAGAGTGGCCTGCTATTATGACAGGAGATATTCCTGTTATTTATCCATACGTGATGGATGGTATGGGTGAAGGTATGCAGGCTAAACGCAGAGGTAATGCTGTCATAATCGACCATCTGATCCCACCTGTGGTGTCAACTGGTAGCTACGGAAATTATAGTCTATTGAACGACAAGATCAATACTTACAAGACATCATTCACAGAATCAGAATCAATTCTTCAAGCTCATCTTCAGGATATCATTGATCTTACACTAGAACTTGGGCTTGAAAACAGAGTTAACATGAATCTTGCACAGGACAACACTACAGTAGACATTTTCCTTGATGATCTGGATGATGTGTTGAGAGAGCTAAGAGGGCAGTCAATGCCTTACGGACTCCACATACTTGGTGAAGCACCCGAAGGTGATAAAGTTGTAGGAATGGTCAATTCCATGCTTGGAGACAATTATGAGGATGCTGTAGCTTCCTACAATGAGTCAGAATCAGCACCAATTGATATGATTACTCTGGTTTTACTGGGAAATACAAATACAACAGATGCTCAAATGCAGATACTTGGAAGTACTTCAACAACCGTTGAGAACTATCTGAACAATGCTATCAATTATGCAGAACTTATTTATGAATCCGATAACGAAATCCAGCAGGTTCTAAAAGCGATGGATGGCCAATACATCGAAGGAAATCTTGGAGGAGATCCGATACTTCGAGCTGATACATTACCATCAGGAAGGAATTTCTATTCATTCGATGAACAGTTGATGCCAACTAAGAAAGCATGGGGAGATGGTACTAAACTTGTAGACCAGTGGTTGAGCGATTATCATGCTGAACATGGAGAGTATCCAAACAAAGCCGGATACATACTATGGGCAGGAGAATCAACTCGCCATGAAGGTGTGATGGAAGCACAGGTACTTTACTTGCTTGGAACCAGACCTGTATGGGATGAGGACAATGGCAAAGTTGTTGATGTGGAACTTATACCCACAGCAGAATTAGGAAGACCTCGCATCGATGTAATGATACAGATATCAGGTCTTTACAGAGACACTTTCCCAATGAAGGTTGAACTGCTCGACAAAGCTGTAAGGCTTGCTTATGAGCAGGATGAAGCTAATAATTATGTAAGGGAAAATACCAATTCCATTCAGGTGACCCTGAACGATACTATAGCTAACTACAATATATCACTTGATATAGCACAATTCAGAATATTCGGTCCGGAAGATGGATCGTATGGTACCGGAATGGCAAATGCCGTATCAGCCAGTAATACATGGGAAAACAACACCGAACTTGCTGAACTTTACATCCATAAAATGAGCTACATATATGGGCAGAATATCTGGGGACAGAACATAGAGGAGTACATTAAGCAGGAAACGGGAGAAATCATACAGATAGATGATAATCTGATATTTGAGAATATCCTGAACGGAACCGATGTGCTTGTACACAGTAGAAGTTCCAGTACATATGGTGCCACTAACACCGATGATTTCTACCAGTATCTTTCAGGTCTAGCTAATGCTATTAAGGGAGTGTCCGGTGAGGAACCAGACCTTTTGATAGCTAATCTGGAAAATCCTGCTGACCTTAAGGTCGAGGATATGGAAACATACCTCATGAATGAGCTATACACTGTTTTCAGTGACCTCAACATCGAGGGATGGATGTCACACGGATATGAAGGTGCTAGAATGATGATGAACTTCATCGAGAACCTTTGGGGTATTGAAGCTTTAACGCCAAGCCTTGTTACCGATGAAATGTGGGACATGACCTACAGCACATTTGTACAGGATGCTACTGTATCGGATTGGATGAAAGAGGTCAATCCTCATGCTTACGAAGCAACAACTGGCAGACTTCTGGAAGTGATTCGAACTGGAAATTGGGATGCTTCAAATGCAATTAGGAGTGCTCTGGCAAATGAATATTTGGATACCGTTATAGAGAACGGTGTAACATGCTGCCACCACACATGTGCCAATCCTGATCTGGATGAATTCATTAAAGGTGATATGAATTCTGGAAAAATGCAAATATCACAGGAAAAAATGGATCAATACACGAAAATAATGGAGGAAACCAGAAATCCATTTCCAAAAACTGCAAGTCCACAGAATGCTGCAGCTTCAAGCAGAAGCCAAAGTTCAAGTAATACTGGAACTGAGCTGAATGTTGTTGAAGCAAGTGGGGGAAACCAGACATATACAGATTCTGGCAGTGGTGATAATTTAGAAGAAGAAGCATCCATGAAATCACCTACTGAAAGCAACAATGTTGAAGGTTATGTGATGACAGAAGAATTCGTTACTCAAGAGCCTGAAAACAGTAATTATTCAGTTTCAAGTTCGGATATACTGGCTTCAATATTCGTTCTTGCATTGCTTGGAGTAATCTTTGTAGGATTTAAGAGGAGAAGCATCTAAACATATCAGGCGCTTTTTACAGTGAAAAGCGTCTTTTTTCTTTTTTGATATTTGAAAAAATATCTGTAGTGATTAATGTGAATTTTTATCATCATTATGTGATATGGAGTTTATACAAGTATTCACATTAGACAATTTGACATATATTAAAAACTAACTGTCAGTGCAATTATTGAAGAGATATCGAAAGTAAAGATCTATTTTATAATATATATATAAAAATCATATATACATATGTTGTTTTATATACCCCAAGGTTCAAATATATAGACAGTTACAAAGTCAATCTATTTGCAAAACGGGAGCATGCGCATGCATAAAAAAGTGTTGTTTTTTTCATTAATATTACTCACTATTTTTTCTATATTAATCACAAATGTTGGTGCAGATAACAATTATCATGAAGATGGAAATAGGATATTCCTGAAAGCTGAAGAAATAAATACGATAGATCACACATCAGAATCTATAGAAAATGAAACAGAGGAGATTAACGGTTATACAGGTTTCTCACCAATTGATAAAGAAAAATTCTATATTGTACAATTCACCGGTCCCGTTATTTTGGAGTGGAAAGATGCTATCCTACAAGCTGGCGTAATGATATTTGATTACGTTCCAAATAATGCTTTTGTAATTAGAATGGACCTTGCTGAAAAAGAACTGATAAGTTCGTTTGAATTTGTTCAGTGGATCGGAGAATACAAACCTGCTTACAAGCTATCTCCACAAATAGCAGCATCTAACTCACAATTTGTATCGACCCAATCAGTCACTGCAGAAGAATACATAATTACTCTTTTTGATTCACAGGATAATGAGAGAGTTGCAAATGAGATTACCTCCATTGGCGGAGAATTACTTTACGAATCCGGAAATTTAATGAAAGCAAGTATCCCGAATAATAAAATAAATAATCTCGCATCCATCAATGGAGTCTGCTGGATCGAAAAATACTCAAACCCGGTATTATCCAACGATGTAGCAAGTACTATCATGGGAGCCAGTTTGGTCCATAATAATTTCAGCTTAAATGGAAGTGGGCAAATCATAGCTGTATCTGATACTGGTTTGGATACTGGTGTCGATGATACTTCCATGCATGCTGATATAAGAGGAAGAATTGTAGGAATTATTGACCATTCAGAAGATGGTGCTGAAGATCACAGTGGCCACGGAACACACGTAACTGGATCTATCATTGGAAATGGAGCAATGTCATCCGGCCAATACAAAGGAATAGCACCTGAAGCAGGCATTGTATTCCAGTCTATGCAACAAGATATGGATGCATCTGATGAGATGTCCGGCATCCCAGCAAACTTTAACCAATTGTTCCAGCCTGCTTATGATCTTGGAGCGAGAGTACACAGTAACAGCTGGGGAGACACAAGTCAGCTCGGAGAATATTCATCTTTTTCACAACAAGTAGACCAGTTCATGTGGGATCACCCAGACATGCTAATTGTCTTTTCTGCCGGAAATGAAGGGATTGATTCTAATGGAGATGGTGTCGTAGATGAAGATTCAATTACCATCCCCGGTACTGCAAAGAACTGTCTAACTGTTGGTGCTTCGGAAAACTACAGACCTTCCTTCACATCATATACATACGGAATAAGCTGGCCATCTGAATTCCCAGCAATCCCTATAAAAGATGATTATACAGCTGACAACATTAATGGCTTAGCCGCCTTCAGTGGAAGAGGGCCTACAGACGATGGCAGAATCAAGCCAGAAATTGTTGCACCAGGAACTTTCGTATCATCAACAAGATCCAGTCTGGCTACCATGTGGGATTATGGTATTACAAATACAAATTACGCATATTTAAGCGGAACAAGTATGGCAACACCACTTGTTGCAGGTTCTGCTGCTCTTGTACGAGAATACTATACGGATATCGAACAAGTAAATCCAAGTGCTGCTTTGCTTAAAGCTACACTTATTAACGGTGCTTATGACATGACGCCGGGACAGTACGGAACTGGTAGTACACAGGAAATACAGGCGAAACATGATTATTCACAAGGATGGGGACGAGTTGATTTGGATAATTCATTGTTCCCTGAATATCCAAAAGTCATGACTTACTTTGACAACGATCAACTTGATATGGCAGAGTCATGGGATGTCAATTATGCTATTTTCAAGGAGTCAGAGCCTGTAAGATTAACTCTTGCGTGGACTGATTACCCTGCTTTTGAAGGAGCTACAAAATCACTTGTACATGACCTTGATCTAAAAGTAACCGGACCAAATAATGTGTACTATGGTAATGGTGAAAATAGTCCTGATAGAACAAATAATGTTGAAGCTATCGAAATTGTAGCTCCAGTATCTGGAGATTACACAATCGATGTTGATGGATACAATATCCAGATCGGACCTCAGAATTATTCCCTGGTACTTTCGTTTACATGCGAGAACAATAATTTCCCAGCAAATGGTTCTTCTGCAAATAGTAATACGATTGTTTCAACAGATGTCGTCCATCCTGCTGGTGTTGACCTGAATTCAATTACTATGAAAGTAGATGGAAATCCAGTCACATTTACCTCCAGTAGCCTAGCATACGGACACCAAGTTGAATACAGTGCATTACAGGCATATTCAGCTGGAAAGCATGATGTTTCAGTCACAGCTTCAACTTCAAGCGGACGTCAATTTGAATATGACTGGACATTTGATGTAAATCCACAAAGAGCACCAGAACTCGCTTCAATAGCTAACAGAACAGTCAACGAGACTGAACTTCTTAGTTTTACAATATCTGCAACCGATCCCGATGGTGATGATGTAAGCTACTCTGCTGTGGGATTACCAACAGGTGCTAGTCTTAATGCAACAACAGGTGAATTTAGCTGGACTACAGACCATGATGATGCTGGTAATTACAATGTAGAATTCATTGCAACTGCAAATTCACTTACAGATTCCCAAACAATTACAATATCTGTAGAAAATGTAGATAGAGCACCAGAACTCGCTTCAATAGCTAACAGAACAGTCAACGAGACTGAACTTCTTAGTTTTACAATATCTGCAACCGATCCCGATGGTGATGATGTAAGCTACTCTGCTGTGGGATTACCAACAGGTGCTAGTCTT
>JAIPUR010000015.1 GCA_020055655.1 Methanosarcinaceae archaeon
TTTATTCTCTCACAGGCCGATGTCCGCGCAGTTGTTGTCTCACAGGCACCAATTGACTATGAAGATCTCGCAAAAGTCGGTGTCAAAACCGCATTTGTCAGGCCGCCACCGGAGCATATCCGGACGAAGGGAGAGGTGGCAGCCATTGTCAGCGGGGTGACACGGGGTCAGACTCCGCCGCGGGATAAACTTGCTGAAGTCGTTCAGGCAGTACTGAAAGAAATGAAAAATCCAAATTGAGGTGAAAAAATAATGGCATACATACCACAGTATGGCCCGGGAACTTCTCATGTCGCTGAAAACAGGCGCCGTCAGATGAACCCGACCTATAATCTTGAAAAAGTTCGCGATATCACTGATGAAGATATTGTAATGGTACTTGGTCACCGTGCACCGGGTTCCGCATACCCAACCGCACACCCGCCCCTTGCTGAACAGCAGGAGCCTGACTGCCCAATGCGCAAGCTCGTCAAGCCAACAGACGGCGCAAAGGCAGGAGACCGTGTCCGCTACGTACAGTTTGCAGACTCAATGTTCAACGCACCATCCCAGCCGTACCAGCGTACCTACGCAGAGATGTACCGCTTCCGTGCAATCGACCCCGGTACACTCTCCGGTCGTCAGGTAGTTGAAGCTCGTGAAAGAGACATGGAAGAGATCGCAAAGTTCCAGCTGGAAACAGAAATGACCTGCCCAGCACTCGGTGGACTTAGAGGTGCAACAGTGCACGGCCACTCACTCAGACTTCCAGAAGACGGTCTGATGTTCGACATGCTCGACAGATGCAGAGTAGAAGATGGCAATGTAATCATGCACAAGGACCAGGTAGGCAGACCAATAGACAAGAAGGTAATCCTTGGTAAGCCAATGTCCGCAGAAGAAGCAGCAAAGAGAACAACCATATACCGTGTAGACAACGTTGCATTCAGAGATGACCCAGAAGTCATTGAATGGGTACACAGGGTATTTGATAATAGAACCTGTTACGGCTTCAAGCCAGAGAACTGAGGTGATGATAATGGCAGATGATAGAAAGAAAATGTTTGCAAAACACATGGAGATCAAGTACACAAAAGAACATGGTACCAACAAGATGGAAGGTGGCGAGATCACCGACATGAATGTGGAATACCACAGACTTGGTGTAGATCAGAATCCACGTAAGTTAGAGATGAGAAAAGCTGGTGAAGAACTCTCAAAGAAGAGAGGACTTGTAGGTTACAACCCAATGATGCACTGTGGTGGTATCCCACTCGGTCAGAGAGCACTCACACCATCATTCCTTTCAGGTACTGACGACATGGTCGAGATCGATGATCTTCACTACGTCAACAATTCTGCAATGCAGCAGATGTGGGATGACATCAGAAGGACCGTAGTTGTCGGTATGGACATGGCACACGAGACTCTCGAGAAGAGACTCGGTATCGAAGTCACACCAGAAACAATCAACCACTACCTTGAGACACTCAACCACGCACTTCCTGGTGGAGCAGTTGTTCAGGAACACATGGTAGAAACACACCCAGCACTTGTAGATGACTGTTTCGTAAAGATCTTCACCGGTGACGATGAACTTGCAGACGAGATCGACAGCCAGTTCCTTATCGACATCAACAAGCAGTTCCCTGCAGAACAGGCAGAAGTACTCAAAGAAACTATCGGCAAGACATCCTGGCAGGCAGCTCACATCCCAACTCTGGTTAGCAGAGTGACCGATGGTGCTCAGACAAGCAGATGGATGGCTATGCAGGTCGGTATGTCCTATATCTCAGCATACAGCATGTGTGCTGGTGAAGCAGCAGTAGCTGACCTTTCATACGCAGCAAAGCATGCTGGTGTTATCTCAATGGGAGAAATGCTCCCAGCAAGACGTGCACGTGGACCAAACGAGCCTGGTGGAGTTTCCTTCGGACACTTCGCAGATATCATACAGACCAGCCGTACGACCCCAGAAAACCCAGCAAACATTGCTCTTGAAGTAGTCGGTGCTGGATGTATGCTCTACGACCAGATCTGGCTCGGTTCATACATGTCTGGTGGTGTAGGTTTCACTCAGTATGCTACTGCAGGTTACACAAACAACATCCTTGATGATAACCTCTACTACAACGTAGACTACATCAACGACAAGTACGATGGTGCAGCAAACGCAGGTACTGACAACAAGGTAGACGCAAATCTCGATGTAGTAAAGGATATCGCAACAGAATCCACGATCTACGGTGTCGAAAACTACGAGAAGTACCCAACAACCCTCGAAGACCACTTCGGTGGATCCCAGAGAGCAACAAGTCTTTCAGCAGCAGCTGGTTCCGCTGTAGCAATCGCAACAGGAAACGGAAACGCTGGTCTGTCTGGATGGTATCTTTCAATGTACTTGCACAAGGAAGCACTCGGAAGACTCGGTTTCTTCGGATACGACTTGCAGGATCAGTGTGGTGCAACCAACGTACTCTCATACCAGTCCGACGAAGGTCTGGCTCTTGAACTACGTGGACCAAACTATCCAAACTACGCAATGAACGTAGGTCACCAGGGTGGATACGCTGCAATCACCTCCGCTGCACACGCAGGACGTGGAGATGCATTCGCAGTCAACCCACTTGTCAAGGTCTGTTTCGCAGACGACCTCCTGCCATTTGACTTCAGCAAGCCAAGGAAGGAGTTCGCAAGAGGATGTCTCAGAGAGTTCGAGCCTGCTGGTGAGAGATCACTCATCATTCCAGCAAAGTAAAATTTAAACCTTAAAAGTAGGCTTTTGCCTACTTTTTTCTATTTTTTGAATTTGGAACTTTATCTCAGGTTTATTTTCTGCTATTCTTCTCATTCAAAAAAGTGAATGTATTCTCTCTTTTTAAAGCCAATATTAAATCTTTTTATGCATATTATGTTAAAGAATATGTTAAAAAATATGTTAAAGAATATGGAATATGAAAAAAGAATATAAAAATGATATGAAAGATTTCTCTTTCAGATCATTCAAAATAGTTTATTTCAGGTAAGGGTGATATCAGCACCAATTGTCTTCATTTGCTCGAAGAAATCGGGGTACGATATATCCACAGCTTCTGCATTGTCGACTCTTGTGTTGCCTGCCACCATTCCTGCGATGGTAAGTGACATTATGATCCTGTGATCGTGCCATCCATGCACATCTGCACCTCTTAGCTTTCCACCTTTGATAATAAGCTGGTCCGTCTCTTCTTTAACGCTGATTCCCATTTTGCTAAGTTCAAGCGCCATTGCATGCAGCCTGTCTGTTTCCTTGTAGCGGACATGCTCTGCATTTTGGATGACTGTAACACCCTCTGCACATGCAGCAAGAACTGCAATGGTTGGTACAAGGTCAGGGGTTGCTCCTGCATCAAATGTCGTTGCTTTAAGCTTTCCTGCACTTAGCTTAACAATCCCTTTTTCTTTATCCCAATGTATCTTAGCTCCCATGCGCTCCAGCACATCGATGATGATCTTATCACCTTGTTCAGATGGGAACAGGTTCTTCACAGTGATACTTGAACCTGTAATAGCAGCAGCTGCCAGTATGTATGAAGCAGAAGAAAAATCACCTGGGACGGTGTACTCTTTCAGGTTGTACTTCTGGTTGGCAGGTATGATAAATTTAATATTATTTCCTTCTTCAACTAGAATTTCAGCACCTGCCTTTTCGATAATTTCAATTGTAATATCTACATAAGGCCTGGATTTCATTTCCCCCTTTATGGAGAGGGTTGTACTTTTTGTTGTTAAAGGACATGCTATCAGCAAGGCAGATATAAATTGTGAACTAATTGATCCATCTATCATTGTGATCGCGCCTTTTAATCCTCCGCGGATCACAAGAGGTGCACATCCATTGTTGCGTGTGGAATCTGCTTCAACACCGAGCTTATTCAAAACATTAAGTAGAGGTTTGTTTGGTCTGCCTCTAATGGAACTGTCTCCTGTCAGTACAGTTACACCGTCTGCAAGTGCTGCAACAGCAGTCATGAATCTGAGAGTTGTACCGGAATTTGCTACATCTATTACATTATCCGGAACATTTGGTTTCCCTTTTACTCCACGAACTACTAATCTGTCATCCAGTTTTTCAATATTTGCACCGAATGCTTCACTTGCTCTTACTGTTGCCAGTGTGTCGGCAGACAAAAGTGGTCTGTGAATCACACATTCATTAGATAATGCTGCAATGGTGATCGCTCTGTGTGTATAGCTTTTTGACGGTGGTGCGAACAGCTCGCCACTAACATTTGAAATTCCAACAGAAACTTTCATTTTATCCTCTTTTCTTTAAAATTGGAAATAATGGGATCTTTCGGAAAACATCTTTATTATTTGATTTCCATCCCTCTAGTATCGAATAACTACATATTACACTTTTACCTATTAACCTTACTGATGATGCAGAACGATAAATGTTATACTATAGGATATGGCGGTAGAACGCTGGATGACCTTGTAAAGATGTTGTTGGATTATAATATCACAAACCTTGTAGATATTCGCAGATATCCTCACTCTATTTTTGAGGAATTCGATAAAGAATCACTACAAGAGACTCTGCCTAAAAATGGTATTTTGTATTATCATTGCGAAGGTGTGGGGGGTATGCGGGATACAGGATATGTTGAGTACATGCACACTGATGAGTTCGCACAAAGCTTCTCCTCTTTGATGGATCTGATCACAAAAACAAACTTAATTTCTCAGAAAATAGTTCTTTTGTGTGCGGAAAAGAATCCCAAAGGTTGCCATCGGCACTACCTGTCAACAAAAATAGAAGAAAATAATGTAGAAGTCATCCATCTGGTAGATTCCGGACAGACTAACCTCTTCATGTACTAATTATCCAGTTTTACTTTATAATTTACATTGTTCGAAGACGTTTGATACGCTCTTCTGTTGCAGGATGCGTCCTGAAAAGCTTCATGATCGAAGTTCCTTTTAGTGGGTTGACTATGAACATATGAGCAGTGTGCTGTGATGCCTGTACATCTCCTCTTCTTGGTCTGTACTGTGCACTTCCATATTCCAATTTTTCAAGAGCACTTGCAAGTGCCCATGGCTTCTGTGAAATACGTGCTCCTTCTACATCTGCTGCAAATTCTCTTGATCTTGATATTGCAAGTTGGATTATCGTAGCTGTCAGAGGTGCTATTACTGCCATAGCTATAAACCCGACAATATTGTTACTATCGTCTCTTCCACCTATACCGCCAAATATCGCTGCCCATCTGGCCCATGTTGCGAGCATGGTGATTACACCTGCAATGGTTGCTGCCACTGCACTGATAAGTGTGTCACGGTTCTTGACATGTCCAAGCTCATGTGCCAGTACACCTTCAAGTTCTTCTGCTGTAAGCAGATCAAGTATTCCTGATGTTGCAGCTACTGCTGCATGTTGTGGGTCTCTGCCAGTTGCAAATGCATTTGGCATGGACGTATTAACAATATATACTTTTGGCATTGGAAGATTTGCACGCATTGCCAGCTTCTGTACAATTCCATAAAGCTCAGGTGCTTCTGCTGATGAAACTTCCTGTGCCTTATACATTTTAAGAACGATCTTATCACTGTACCAGTAACTACCAAAGTTCATGACAATTGCGAAAACAAATGCAAGTATCATTCCTGTAGTACCACCAATCATTTGTCCTACAATGACCAGGAGTCCAGTAAGTGATGCTAGCAATAAAGTGGTCTTTATCATATTTCCCATGTTTTTCCTCGTAGAGATAACTTTACAAGTCTTTATAAGTATCAATATTCTGTTTGTTCTTCTATATATAAGTATCTGTAAGTTGCAAAATTAAGTATTAAAAGGAAAAAGAAAAAAGCAGAGAATGAACAATCTCATGTTCAAATCTCTTCAACGGTAATATTCTCTTCTGACTCTATCTCTGCAAGAAGTGCTTCAATTTCAGCCAGTTCAGCTTCCAGGTCTTCGAGTTCTGCATCTGTGAACTCTGCTCCCTCTTCACTTAATGCTTCATCGGCTGCATTTACGTCTTCAAGATCAGAGACGACTTCTTCTTCAGGTACATCTTTTTCTGCACAACCGGATAGGATCAGACCCAGCAAAACAATAGTGAGTACGAAGATGTATCTCATTTTAACCATACCACTCATCTCCTGTGATTTAGACTTAGTCTTATACTTTCAGATCTTACTGTATACATGTTAACCACTTTGCTTAACTGTTGTCAGTGTTTTCCTGACTTTCTTCTGATTCTCCGCTGTCATCATCTTCAGTATCATCTGATTCTCCAGGATCTTCCTCGCCGGAATTATCTTCGTTATCTTCTTCAGAATCGGTTTCTGCACTTTCTACCTCATCTTCCTCAACTTCATCCTCTTCGTCATCATCCTGGCGTTGAGCCCAGTCACCTTCAACGTCTTCTCCATCTCCGGTAACATTGTAGCTACCTTCTCCTGCAAGTACTGCAGATCCGCTTCCTTCAGCGGTGAGTGAAATATCATCTGCACGGATCATCACAGTAAGGCGGGTGCCTTCGATCGATACGTCGCCTGTGACATTGTGGAAGACAAATGCACGGTTGTTATCAGTGCTGTTTCCTGAATCGATGTTTGATGATCCGTAGTCTGCATCATCTGTATTGATTACTGCATCTCCTGCCATATCTTTGATCACGAGCTTTGCATCGGTTGCACTGAAGCCCAGGGTAATATTTCCTGAAAGCACTGCAGTTCCATCTCCTTCAGCTTCAAGGCTTCCGGTTCCGCTAAGATGAACTACTCCTTCCCTGTGCTGTTTTAGTTCCTTGAGCATATCCTTGAGCACAAGATTTGATTCCCTGATGTTATGCCCTGCTTCATTCATGTATCTGAGGGTTTCGCCGTATTCTGCATCACCATCTCTGAATCTGTTCCTTGCTCCTTCATAGTTTTCTTCAGCTTCTGCTATGAGTTCCTTGTACTCATCAAGCATTTCTTCAAGTTCTCCAACGTCTTCACCATTGTCTTCCATACGCTGTATCTCATTCTCAAGACGGGCAATTATTGCATTTGATGTTCTAAGGGCGGATCCCATCTTATTGTTGATATTTTTGGCTGCACCAACTACTTGCTCTTTGTGTGCATCCTTCCAGGTTTTATTTATGTCTCTGGCAGATTCTGCAAGTTCCTTTCTTGTACTTGCATCTGCAAGTTCTTCTCTTTCGTCTTCAAGTTCATCTATGTAGCTGTCATCGATATTCTCATTGTCTTCGATGATCTCTATCATGCGGTCAATTGTTGCGTTAAGGTAATCTTTAGCTGCCTGAAGTGCTTCTTCAGAATCAAGGCTCTTGTCATTGGCTTTTATTTTTACAAAACTGTCCTTTGCCTCCATATATTTTGCCTGAGCACTCTTTACAGCTTTAACTTTATTTCTGGCAGCATTTGCATTCTGGTTCCGGGGTGCATCTTCATCAGCATTTAGCATGTCCCTGTCTCTGTCATGTTGCTGTACGCCGGGTGACTCATCATCTTCAGTATCTTCTGATTCAACACTTACGTTTTCATCATCGTTACTTGCTGCATTACTGTCTCCATTCATTCCATTGTCCGATGCTGCCATTGCACCGGCTGACAGAATACTTATCAGCATAATCGCAGCAGCGAAATAAGCAAATAATTTCAATCCTGTTGTCCTCATTCTTTCACCTTTTCAAGTTTCATTTATATTATAGATCACCATGTCTCAAGTTCTCGTCCAATTGACATAATTGTGATTTCAAAATCATTCCGGACATGTTCCGGACACTTTGCTACAATTCCTGATTCTCAGATTCGAATATAACCATGCTTTAGTTCACGAACTTTATGAGCCTTCATTGAATCTTCTTAAAGGCTTAAATGGATGTATTTTCAGGATTAAACCTTTAGAATGCTTTAGATTCTATCATCCAGTACATATTATATAGTTTTACATAATAAATATACGTCTTGTGTTAGATAAAAAAATACTCTGCATCTTCATTTTACTATTTTTCGTGTGGAGCACTGCTGCAACAGCAAGTGATACGGCGATCATTCACGGGGCTGTCTATGAGTGGGACACATTCTCTCCGCTTGAGAATGTTATAGTTGAAGTCAATTCAACTCCTTCCCAATCTATGCTTGCAAGGTACGGGGTATATTCGTTTAGCCTGCAACCTGGTGCTTATATGATCACGGCTAGTTATTACAACAATAATACACTTGTTTCATATGCAAAGGAAAATGTCACAATAACCGATAATGGTGACTACTTACTTGATCTGATATTATTACCTGCGGACCTGGATATTTTTTATGAGAATAAATTTTCGGAACTGGAGGATATCTCAGTTTTTGCAGAAGAAGATAAGGGCCCAAACTATGGATATCTCATTGTATTCTTCATTGTCATAATAATTGTCTTAGCTGCTTATCTTTACACAAAGAATAAGGACGATAATAATAAAAATAATTCAGATAATGAACTTGAAGTTCCTAATGTTGAGGTTAATACTCCGGTATCCGATGTCCTAACATCTGACACTCATATGGATGAGCTGCAAACCCTGCCAGATGATCTGCTTGAAATGATTGAAATTATAAATGCTGCAGGCGGGAGGATGACACAAAGAGAGCTCAGGAAAAAAGTGCAGTATTCTGAGGCAAAGGTAAGTCTAATGCTCTCTGACCTTGAGGACCGTGGCATTATCCGTAAGTTCAAAAAAGGTAGGGGTAATGTTGTTGTTCTGGCAGATATTGAAGAATAAACCAAAATGTATAACTGCATTTAGTGAATATGGATAGAGAAATGAAAATGAAATTGTATTCAAATTTATTTATCATACGAGGTAGCACATGAGAGTTTCAATGGACCTTGAATTAAAGGATATTCCCGGACAATTACTTCTAGTACTTAAACCAATCTCTGATTTCAAAGGCAATCTGGTCACAGTGGTTCACCATCATGAAAAAAGGACGCCCCGCGGCACAATTCCTGTGCAGGTGGTATTTGAGATCAAAGCTGATAAGCTTGATGATATCATCTCTAAATTCGAGGAAAGTGGTGTCAGTGTTGTAAGCGTTGATGAGAAACGCTATCTTGAACATGGAACTGTAATTCTCATAGGTCACATAGTCCATACAGATATACAGGACACTATTGACAAGATGGATGAAACAGGCTGTGCAGAACTAGTTGATCTAAATCTTTCAATGCCGAAAATAGATTGCCCTTCTTCAGCATGTCTGAAAATAGACGCTGTCAACAAGGAAGAGCTTAATCTTGTAATAGAATTGCTCAAGAAGATCGCTGTGGAGAAAGATCTACTTGTCATTGAACCAATAGAAAGCGAATTGAGGGTGTGATCATATGAAAACGATACGTACTTCCATTATAGGCTTTGGGGCTGTAGGTCAGGGTGTAGCAAAGGTCATCCTTTCAAAGAATGAATATCTGAATAACATGGGTATTGACCTTAGGGTAGTTGCAATTGCAGATTCAAAGACTGCAGTAATTGATGAGAATGGTCTTGATCTTTCTGCTGTCTTAGCTCGAAAGCTTGAACAGGGCAGTGTGGGTTCCGAAAACATAGGTGGCACTGAAATTATAAAGACCGTTGAACATGATCTTGTTGTAGAGATCACTCCTACCAATATCAATGATGGTGGCGTAGGTCTTGGAAATATGATCGCTGCCTTTGAGAAAGGTATGGATGTTGTAACTTCTAATAAGGGACCATTGGCCCTCAAATATTGTGAACTTGAAGAAATGGCTAAAAATTCAGGATCTCAATTTAAGTTTGAAGCAACTGTTGGTGGTGCAATGCCTATTATAAATCTTGCATCTGAAACTCTTGCAGGTAACAAAATACTGAGTATGGAAGGCATTTTGAATGGTACCTGCAACTACATACTCTGTCGTATGATGGAAGAGAATGCCCCTTATGACCAAATGGTTGCAGAAGCTCAGGAACTTGGTATTGCGGAAACTGATCCTATCTATGATGTTGAAGGTATAGACACTGCATGTAAACTTGTTATACTTGCAAATGCAATTTTCGGAATGAATGCAACTTACAAAGATGTATCAGTTACAGGTATAACTAAAATTACACCTGAAGCACTTCTTCTGGCTCAGAATAACGGCTACGATATCAAATTGATAGGAGAAGTAAATGGTAGTAAAATAAATGTTTCTCCAAAGCTCGTGCCAAAGGATAATCCTCTTGCTGTTGGCGGTACTCTTAATGTCGCATCCTTGCAAACCGATATCTCAGGTCCGATAACCATTACTGGAAGAGGTGCAGGCTCTATTGAAACTGCAAGTGCTATATTGAGTGATATCATTTCCATTTACAAAGATTAACTTACTGTCTTTGAAATATTGAGATCAATATGACAAGTTTCAAAGAATTTGCACAGGCATGTAAGGAAATTGAGCTAACTTCTGGTTCGCTTGATATGATTTCACTTGTGGCAGATCTTTTTCATAGTGTAACTCTTGAAGAACTACCTGTGGTAACTCATTTTGTAATGGGTGAGATATTTCCTGCTTGGAGTGCAGAAGAAGTTGGTATAGGTGCAGGTATTCTTTATTCTGCCCTTGCAAAATCTGCCGGTGTTTCAGTCGAAGATATTGAAGATATAGTACGGCATACCGGTGATATTGGTAAAACTGCTGTTTTAGCACTTGACAAGAAATCCCAGGGACAATCCACTTTTTCATCTTTCCTTGAAGAAGATCACGAGCTATCAATAATGGAAGTATTTGAGCGCTTTAAGGATATTTCCAGAATATCCGGAAAAGGTGCACAAACATCTAAGATCAAGAACCTTCAGTATCTTTTTAATTCAGCTTCATCTAAGGAAGTCGGTTATATTTCTCTACTCGCGATCGAAGAGCTCAGGATAGGTGTTGGTGAGGGTATTGTCAGGGACGCTATTGGTCTGGCTTTCGATGTTTCTTCCGAGGACGTAGGGCGTGGATTTATGCTAACCAACGATATGGGTCTTGTGGCATTGACCGCCAGGCAAGGTGGCAGTGAAGCATTATCAAAGCTTGGTCTTGAGCTCAATCGGCCTATCAAACTCATGTTGGCACAAATAACTCCTTCTCTGGAATCTGCTCTATCTAATATGGATGAAGCTGCCATCGAGTGGAAATTCGATGGTGCCAGAGTGCAGATACACAAGGATGGCGATGATGTCGTATTATATTCCCGCAGACTTGAGGATATAACCCAGTCACTTCCGGATATCGTGGAGGCTGTGAAAAAATATGTCAAGGTGGATACTGCAATACTTGATGGTGAAGCCGTTGCAATCGATTCCGATGGCATGCCACGTCCTTTCCAGGATATACTCAAACGTTTTAGAAGAAAATATGATGTAAATTCAACTGCTAGAGAAATACCACTGACACTTAATCTTTTTGATATAATGTATCTCAATGGTCAAAGCCTGATTGATATGTCACTTATTGAGAGAAGAGAATTACTCAATTCCAGCGTTGAGAATGATGCCTCTATTCGTGTGGATACTCAGGTAGTGACAAAAGACCCGGAGGAGATCAATAGAATTTATACTAAAGCTCTGAACGGTGGTCATGAGGGCATAATGATAAAGAACCCAAATTCCCCTTATTCTCCTGGAAAGCGTGGCAAGAATTGGCTTAAAAAGAAACCGGTCATGGAAACTCTTGACCTTATCGTGATCGGTGCGGAGTGGGGCTATGGCAGACGTACTAGCTTCATGGGATCCTATGCATTAGCATGTCATGATTCCGACACTGGAAATTTCCTGCCAGTGGGCAAGGTTGCTACTGGCTTTTCAGATGAGCAATTGTCAGAGCTTACTGATATCTTTTCTGATCTTATTGTGATGGAGTATGGTAAGGAAATTGAGCTTAAACCGGAAGTTGTCTTTGAAGTAGCTTTTGAGGAGATCCAGAAAAGCACTAACTATGAATCAGGGTACGCTTTAAGGTTCCCGCGACTTGTCAATATACGAGATGATAAGTCTGTGGAAGATGTGGAAACAATTGAGCGCATTGAAGCTATGTATCGCCTGCAAAGGGAAAGAAACTAAGCTAGAATAAAACTCGGCGTGCAATTTTTTACAAACATTAATATGCAGACTCTTCAAATCATGAAGTAATATTAAGGATTCTGTGGTCAAATGATTAAAAAGATATTTGCTATTCTAATGGTATTTTGTATCCTGTTCTTGTCAGGTTGTGTGGAATCTTCTCCTTCTGTGGAGCAGGAAACTGAAATTGTTCAAGAGAATATTTCTAATAGATCAGAAATGCAGGACAATAATGGTAATGGTGATGCTGATATTAATGCCACAGGACCAAAAACAGAAATTGTCTATTTAGAAAACTATGCATTCGATCCTTATTTGGTCACCATATCAGCAGGAGATACTGTAAAGTGGGTGAAAAAAGATCATCCTGCACAGATAATTAGAAGTAATGTTTTCCAGTCTCAAACAATGAGGGCTGGCGATACTTTTAGTTTCACTTTTGAGGAACCGGGTAATTATGATTACCAGATAGTTACTCATCCATGGACTCCAGGTGGAATAGTAGTAGTTGAGTGAGTGAAGATATGTTGAATTGGAAACAGGTAAATAAATGACAGTTATTCAATTCATATTAATAATGGTACCAATAGTATTATTGCTTAACTTTCTTGCCTATTATGTTTTCATCCCAAGAGATAATAGAAAAATTTATGATGATTTAGATCAGGGTGGGAAATACGCCTATTATATATTTTCCAAAATCTTCCCCTATTTGCTAATTATATGTGCTGTATACCTTTTTGTAAAATCCCAGGGTATGATTGTTGAATATTTCAATATAGTTCCATATTATGGACTTGCAGAATATATATTTCTGATAGAAGGGGATATTGTAGGTAATTTTCAAGCTATAATGCTTCCTGGAATCACGTATTTTAGTATGTTCATATACCTTATCGGCTTCCCATTTATTTTAATCTTTACATTCATTGTTTTTTTCAGCACCCTGAAAATAGAACAGTTGCAGGAATATGCAATAGGAATAATTATCATTTATATGGTGGCCTTCCCTTTTTACATATTCATGCCAGTAAAAGTTACTGGATACAGTTTATCTGGTGTTTTTCCTTTGCTTTATGAATTGCATCCTGTAATTGATAGTGGTTTACGAAGTGTTGATCCATATCTGGATAATTGTTTCCCCAGTCTTCATGCTGCACTTTCCATATTAGCTATGCTTCTAATAGTATTCAGAACAGACCTTAAAGCCCTAAAAGTAATGTCCTTTGTTCTGGTACTACTTATCCAGTTCACAATATTCTATCTGGGAATACACTGGATCAGTGACTTTATTGCAGGTACTGCACTTGCATTTTTAGCTTATTTTATTTCCACTCGTTACAGGTCGAAAATAATCGATTCCTGCTCTTATATATTAAAATCGGGGGATGCTATGTGGAAAAAGTAGTGTCTGAGCTATTTGGAACAGATCAAAACCCCCAGTCCCTTAGTGTGCAATTCTACGCTCTCTCTATCTCTAAACTCTTCAAGGATATTGGTACAGGGATGCTGGCATTTTTACTTCCTCTTTATATAATTCATCTTCATAGTTCTAATTTTGATGCAGTTCCTCTTATTGTTAAAGCAGGTGTTATAGCAACAGTTTTTGGTTTATCCAATGCTCTGTCCCAGCCTTTTATGGGAAGGTTTACTGACAAGCTCAATCAACGAAAACCTTTTTTGCTTGTGGGTTTGGCTGCATTCACCATTCTTTCGGTACTATATGCCAATACAAGATCCTTTGAGATCGTTGTTATTTTGCGTATGGTACAGGGTGTCAGTGTTGCTGTAATGGTTCCTGCTATCATTTCAATGGTCACTCATCTCTCAACAAGTCACACCCGTGGAAAAGCCATAGGGTTATATTCTTCTATCCGTGGCCTGGGTTTTGGTAGTGGGTCAATAATTGGTGGATTTATTGTAGATCACTACAGTTTTACTCTTGCTTTTTATCTGTGTGCATTTCTTGGGCTGCTAAGCACTTTGCTGATCTATTTCTTTGTCGATGAAACCTATGGCAGTGCGAATGACAAGAAACAGCTATCAAAAACACAAAAAGATAATTATCAATTTACTATACTTGCAATAGCAATATTCGCTATGATGGTGGGAATAATGGTTATATTTGCTTTCCTTCCGGAATACGAATCAAGGCTTAATGCAACAAAGCTTTCATTGAGCATCGCAGTTTCTGCTTATGTTTTGATACGTGTGATATTTCAGGCTCCTATTGGTATACTTTCCGATAAGTTTGGAAGAAAAAATATCCTGGCTTTAGGCTTACTTATAAATATTCCAATAATAATTGGCCTTGGTCAGGTGGAAGGTATAGGTATGTTAATTGCTTTGAGAGCAGCACAGGGTATGTCAATGGCTGCAGTAGAAACCCCTCTCATGGCATTGGCAGTGGAACTTACTGGTGGTTCTTCTGTAGGCTCAAAAGTCAGTATAATTACAGCTTCTCAGGCAGCAGGTATGGCCATTGGGCCGCTTCTGGGTGGTTTCCTAGGAGCTTATGTGTCCTTTGAAACTCCATTCAATATATGCGGGATAATGATGTTATTATCATTTTTCCTAGTGCTATTAAAAATAAAAGAGCCAGCAAAATATTAGTGATTCATCATGTAATCTGAGTTTCCATTGCTCTTGTAACTCATGAATGCCTTTTCAATATCTTTTCTTTCTTTTATATCGTAAAATACAATTACTGCTCCAACAACTTCATCGTTCTTGTTGTGGATGGGTGACCCCAGTATGTCAATTGGGATATTGGCACTATTTTTGGAAATAAGAATTGTCTGGTCAGCAAGTCCATAAAATGTCCCTTCTTTTAGGACCTTATCAGTGGGGCTGCTTACACACTTTCTTGAATCTCCAGAAACTACTTTGAAGACTTTTTCTATATTCATGCCTAATGCTTCTTCTTCCCGGTATCCTGTCAGAGCTTGTGCAAGGGGGTTTATTAGTCTTATGTTGCCCTTTGGATCAGTGGTGATTATTGCATCGCCGATGTTGTCCAACAATGAACTTATACATCTCTTACTTTCAAAAAGCCTGGCTTTTTCCAGTTCACTTTTATGAAGAGCAATTTCAATATTTGTCCTTAGTTCACGTTCTTCAAATGGTTTTAATATGTGCCCGTAAGGTGCTGTCATTTTAGCTCTTTGCAGGGTCTTTTCATCAGAATAAGCAGTCAGGTAAATAATTGGTATGTCAAGATCGTCGTGTATGACCTTGGCTGTTTCAATACCATCCATCTTTCCTCTCAAAACGATATCCATTAGTATAAGATCAGGATGATGTACCTCTGCCATTTTTATAGCTTCTTCTCCTTTTGAAACCATGCATGGAACTGAGTATCCATAATGCTCAAGACTATCTTTAATATCTAAGGCCACTATTTTCTCGTCTTCAACGATCATGATCTTTGTATCTTTCATTAATAGTCCCTTCTTTCATAGGATAGTTCTTTAAAGGAGATATCAAACTCAGTACCGTTGTTTGTTTTAAGTTCAAGGTGGCCTTCTATTTGCTCCACTAGTGAGTTTACAAGTTGTAATCCAAGTGAATCAGTATTTCTGAAATCAAGATCTTCCGGGAATCCTATTCCATTATCAGCAATACTTAAATTGTATATGTTTTCCTTATCCTGATACATTTTTATTTTTATTTCGCCGGACCTTTCTTTAAATGCATGTTTCAAGGCATTAGATACAATTTCATTTATGATCAATCCAAGTGGTATAGACGTATCTATGCCCAATGTTATGTCTTCACTGCTTATATCAATTTTGATTTCTGAATCTGAAAACCCGTATGAATTGGCCAAATATGTAACTAAACTATTAATATAATTTTTGAAATCAATGTATTCAAGACTATGTGACTGGTAAAGCTTTTCATGTGCAATTGCCATAGATCTTGTGCGATGTTGACTCTCTTTAAAAGCTTCAATAACTTTGGGGTCATCGAATATTCTTGATTGAAGTTTAAGTAGGCTTGATATCACTTGAAGATTATTTTTAACACGATGATGTATCTCTTTTAGAAGAATATTTTTCCTGTGCAAGTCCTCAGCTTGTTTTATTTCAGTAATATCCGTTACAATTGACATTACTTCATCCCTTCCACTTACGACAATACGAGCCTGGTAATCTCTAATCTCACCTTTTACAGGCAGTTGATAATGCAGTGTTTGAATTTGTTTTGTTTCAAGTGCTTTTTCAATAACTTTAATTTCTTCTTTTGCAATATTCGCAGGCAAGACATCGGCTATCGTAATGTTAAGTGTAGTTTCAGGTGATTCGTAAAGACATTCCTCCATTGAAAGCTTATAATTGTGTATTGTTCCATCTTTTTTGATATGGAACATCATATCAGGTATTGCCTGAATTATTGCTCTCATGGTTTCATCTCTCTTTGCGATCTCATCAATGGAATCATCAAGAACCTCTAACAACTGGTTGATAGAGGTGCTGATATGTGCTATTTCATCATTGCTTTTGTTATCTTCAAGGCGGCTTGAAAAGGTTTTATTCTTTCCAATGTATTCAATTCTTGAATTAAGTGAATTGAGTCTTGAGATAATATTGTTTTCTAAAAGGGATACTACAACTCCTCCGAAAACAGCGGCTACAATTAAAAGAGTAAACAATAGGTACGCTGCAGTGATCTTAGCCTGCCTGTATATATTCCTTTGCATCTCTGCTTCAAGTTCAATACGTGGTTCCCCATAAACGTCATTTAACACTATGGATCCAAGAATTGTACTTTCATTTACGGGTTGTATGTGAACTGATCCATCAGATGATTGCGGATCTATTGTTGGTGGTATATGCTTAAGGTTAAGGTCAGTTCTTGTTCTGCTTGAAAGTAATCCTATCTCGTTGTCGTCAAGATCACGTCCTATGACAACCGTTCCTCCAATCTCTCCTGTTCCGTTGCTAAGGACTATGGGCTGTGATGCCAGCATTAATGTGTGATCCTCAAGGGCCAGGTATCCTGTTTTTCGGCTCTGGCTATCATTGTGTTCAAGTAGGTAGTTTTCTTCTTCAAAATGATTTTTTAGATATGCGCAGATTGGTATATCTTCTTCTTTTCTCAAGTCCATACATTTTGCATAGACTAGATTGCCTGAAGAGTTATAGAAAAGAGCAAAGCTTATTCTTTGATTAATGAATGTATCATCCATCAGAAACTTATCAGCATACTCGGTGTTATTTCCTAATAAGAAAAAGTAAGTTTCATCCCATGCAGACCACTCAGCAGCCTGTTTTTCAATGTTCTCAAGGTCATTGTCAATAATATCCTTAGCAATGAGCACATTTTTTCTCAGCTCATCATCTTCAAGATGCTGGTAGCTATTTATTATTACAAATTGTGAGCTTAAATACAGGATAATTATAAGCCCGAACAAAGTCGTACCTATAATGGCAAGTGTTTTATTCCGTATGGAGGTCATATACTCTCGCTACCTATAAGCATAAAACTTGGGATAATCATTCAGGTATTATTATAAAATCTATTTAGTATGAGTAAGTTTCTTATATATATTTGTCTATGAAACCAGTCTCGTGGGAGATATTTCATTTTTATCTTTGAAATGACCAGTATGATCTGGTGACTGTTAAAAAAAGAAATGTCCAATTATGGAATGGGTGGTGGTCCCATTCCTTGGTATTTTAGCCTACAATGCTCATGTCAGGAATCCTGATCGAAGGTGTGACAGTAGACCCTACTTTACGTAGATCATTTCCTGCTCCATCTATTTTTTTGAGCATATCGAACATATTACCTGATATCATTAAAGATTTGATGGGTTTATCGATCATTCCATCCTTTATGGTAAATGCATTTCTTGCTTCAACTGAAAAATCACCTGAGATCCCATTGGCCGTGTGTGCACCTATGACTGTATTTATAAAAATACCTTCCTCGGTGTCCTCAATGATATCACTGCCTGGTACGTCTACTATGAAATTTCTTGTACCAACCGATGGAGTTGAAAAATATGAACTTCTTGATCCATTTCCAGTGCTTTTTACATTATCTTTTCCAGCTGTGTAGCTATCATAAAGATATGAACTGAAAACGCCATTTTCAATTACATTTGTTCTCTGTGATGCAACTCCTTCATCATCAGATCTTCCGGTTTCAATACCGCCATCCAGTAATCCATCGTCAATTATGGATATATTTTCTGCAGCTATTTGCTCACCTAATTTGTTAATAAGGTTCGAACGTCCTTTTTGTACATTATCTGCATCGATCGATGGAACAAATGTGCTATCCAGAAGGTCGGAAAATGCAAATGGATGTAATATGACATTTGTTTTATGTGGATCAATAGAGATGGCATCCTGTGATCTTCTGGCAAGCTCTGCAGCATTTTTACCAATTATCTCAAAATCAATATCGTTATTTCTTGAAATTTCAAAATCATATGCTGTTGAAGTTTCACCTTTATTTGTGATCGTATCTACAAACCCGGATACAGTGGTGCCCATCTCTTCGATCTCGATACCATTGCTGTTCAGTATCAGGCTTTTTCCAAATCCTCTGGAGAAATTACCTGATGTTACAGTTATATTGGATACTGTTTTTGCACCATCTATCATATCGATTGCTTTTTTGATGCAATCATCCAGTTCCATATTTTTAAGCTCAGTATCAAATATACCGCAAACATTTGGGTATTTCTCATCAGATGGCAATGCTTTCCAGTCAGGGTCACTTTCTCTTACCTTTGCAGAACTGACTGCATTTTTGGCAGTATCCTCGATTCTGCTCATTATGTTTGTACTTGCAAAACCCACAGCCCCATTGATCACAACGCGAATGCCTAATCCCTGGGATGTACTTTCCTTTGCACCCTCTATTTCATTCTTGCGTATATCAAATGAAGTTCCATGACCTTCTCCTATGAATATCTCGGCTTCATCAGCACCCATGCTAAGTGCAGCTTTCAATCCTTTCTGTGCTAACTCGTACATTTTATGCACCTCCGACCAGAGCTTCGGATATTAACAAGTGCGGCGATCCGTCTGTAACAGGTACCAACTGTCCGCTCTTTCCACATCTGCCGGAATTCATACTAAGGTCATTGCCAACCATTTTGACATTGTTCAGTATTTCAAGTGTTTTACCTGAAAGAGATACATCTCTTATGAGACCTGTCAGCTCTCCATTCTCTACAAGGTATCCTTTTTCAGCATTGAACTGGAAAACACCTTCTCCGGTATTTACCTGTCCTCCTCGTGATCCAATAAGATATATTCCATCTCTGATCTCTTCTAGCATCTCTTCAAATTTTGAATTTCCGCTGTCTATGTACGTATTGCTCATTCTGACGACTGGCTTGGAATTACCCTGCGATCTGCTGTGTCCTGGAACTCCTCCAAGTTTTTCGGCAGTCTCTCTTGAATGCAGGTATGAATCAAGTACTCCATTTTCTATAATGGTTGTTTTTCTAGCCTGTGATCCTTCATCATCAAATGGGTAATATCCATATGCATGCATGGTCGGATCATCGATTATTGTAACAAGGGGTGATGCGATCTGCTGTCCTATCCTGTTCTCCAGAATTGAACTTCCCTCGAGTACAAGGTCAGCTTCGGATGCGTGTCCTACTGCTTCGTGTGCAAAAACACCGGCAAGTTCCGGATCAAGTATGACAGGCATACTCCCTCCTTTTGCAGGTTTTGCACTTAATAGTTCGAGGGCTGTGTTTGCAGCATTTTCTGCAAGCTCTTCAGCATTGCTCTGGTCAAATATCTCGTAACCAGTTACTCCGAATCTGCTCTCCCTTCCTGCCTGGTAAACACCATTTTCAGATGCTACTGCACTAATGGCAAATCCGGTTCTTATAAGGTCATACTCTCCTTTCGTGCCGTTAGAATCAATGTAAGTTACTTTTACTGCTGATTCACTGTAAACTGCACTTGAGCTGCTTATGCCATCCTTTTGTGCATATGAACCAATCTCCTGAAGGTGCCTGACCTTTTCCTCCAGGGAGATGTCCTGTGGATCTATCTTAACTTTAGGAAGGTCAGTGACGCTGGGATTGTCAATTTCCTTCAACTTTGCATTTTCTTTTGGGGATTTGTCATTCATGCTTACAGCAAGTTCTGAAGCAGAAGCTATGGCTTTATCAATATCAAAATCTCCATCTGCTGATGTGAATCCCCAGGAGCCACCACATAGTGCTCTTACACCTGCTCCCTTTGTATAGTTAACAGCTACCTGTTCTATTTTTCCATTATCAAGAACTATGGAGGTAGTTGTTCCTTCAACTATCCTTGCATCAAAAAAGTCTACGCTATGCATGTTTTACTCCCAAAATAATAAAATATCCCTGCTTATGCAGGGACTACGTCCGGTATATCAATATCCAGGTTAAGACTTTTCATATTCTGAAGTTTCTCAACGATCTTGCTCTTTTCAGGTCCGATAAGACTGTGTTCAATGACCTCTACAATATTGGTTACTGGAACTATCTCTATCTTATCTTTATATGCCTCTTCTATCAGAACATCCTCTTCGTTGGACTTTGGAATAATCACTTTCTTTATACCTGCTTGTGCTGCTGCTTCTATCTTATAGGTTGCACCGCCGATCGGTAGTACATCTCCTCTGACAGAGAGTGATCCTGTCATTGCAACTGATTGATCTATTGGTATGCCTTCGAGGGCAGATATGACGGCTGTTGCTATGGATATTGAAGCACTGTCTCCTTCTACGCCTTCATAAGTTCCAATGAACTGTATGTGTATGTCGCGGTTGGTAATGTCTGCACCTGTTACACTCTTGATAACGGCTGAGACATTCTGGACAGCTTCTTTTGCAATATCTTTAAGCATTCCAGTGGCAACTACTTTTCCTTCTGAATTTGATTGTGCGGGTGTGACACCTGCCATGATCGGTAGTACAATTCCTGAATCTCCTCCCATAACAGCAAGTCCATTTACTCGACCTACTGCACCACCTTTCTTCTGGAATAGCTGGTAATCTTTCTTGCGTTCAAGATAGTTGTCTGCAAGCTGTTGTTCGATCGAACGCGCCATCTTCTTGGCTGCAAGCACATGATCTGCTGTTGTGATCTCTGCATTCTCAGAGTGTGCTATATCTCCGGCAACTCTGACAAGTCCACCAAGGTCACGTAGTTTTAGTGTAAGATGACCTTTTCTTCCAGCTCTTCTTTGTGCTTCCCTGATAATTTCATCTACGGCATCTTTGTCAAATGGTGGAATATGTCCATCTCTCATAACTTCCTGTGCTACAAAACGCACGAGTGCCTTACGGTTATCGGGTTTGTCCTCCATTGATTCTCTCATAAAGAGTTCGTAACCGTATCCCTTTATACGGGATCTGAGAGCAGGATGCAGCTTTTCCATTGCATCCAGGTTTCCTGCTGCGACCATAATAAAGTCACATGGAACCGGTTCTGTCTTAACCAAAGCACCAGAGCTTCTTTCGGACTGGCCTGTAATTGGATACTCTCTTTCCTGAAGTGCTGTAAGCAGGCTCTGTTGTGATTCAAGACTTAGTGTATTCATCTCATCAATGAACAGTACACCTTTGTGTGATTTGTGTATATCTCCACTTTCAACTCTGTCATGTGATGGTGTTTCCAATCCACCTGACTGGAAGGGGTCGTGTCTGACATCACCCAGAAGTGCACCAGCATGTGTTCCTGTTGAATCTATGAATGATGCATGTTCTTTCTGATAATTTGAAACAATGAGCTTTGGAATCATCATTTCATCTTTTGGGAGGAATTGACGTGTAAGTAATAGTATCATGATGGCTGCAATAATACCCCAGAGTAGTTGCCCTACATAGAATGAGTACACAATGATACCAAATACCAATATCATCATAAGCATATTACGTGATTGTGCTTTTTTCTGTGCTTCCATTTTGTGGGCCATTACGATCTCCCTGCCTTTTCCGGCAGGAACTGACCTTATTTTTGGATTATTATTATCTTCAACATTCGGATATACCATTATATCCTGCAATTCTTCTTTTGGCAGAAGCTCTGCCATTGCCTTTGCAAGTAATGATTTACCTGTACCGGGGCTTCCGATCATCATTATATGCCTTCTTTGACTGGCTGCCTTCTTTACAACTTCCACTGCATGTTCCTGGCCTATGATCTGGTCGATCAATAGCTCCGGTACATCTATGGAGTCAGTTGTATCAAAAGAATCATTGTATAATTCCGTATCATCGACGGCTGCTGTTATTTCATTCTCCATAGTAGACTCACGAGGTTTTTGATTTCTTCACTGTGGTACGTACAAAATATATACTTAACGGTTTTTGATGTTATTCGATCATATTTCTATCTGCACTATGCAATCGATTTATGTAAGGATTCTAGTATATATAAAGTAAAAGTTAATAAAGCATAATGTCATCTCGACATAATAAACCTATGCGTCGCTTTAAATGGATAGATATATAATGAAACTGATCTCCCTACTTGTCTGTATTCTGTTGTTTGCAACATTTTCGCTATCAACAATAGCTTATGCGGACTCAAATGATGATCACTATATTCATTTTAATGAAATGATCATCAATTTCGAGGGAACTGATGCCACGGTTAGTATTTCATACGATCTCAATGCTTTTTCAAGGGTGTATGTTCTGTTACTTGGAAGTCATAATCTCAATCCCACTCTTGAAAATGTCCTGTTTGAATTTGAGGAAGTTAAAGTTGGGAGAATTGGCAGAAGCGAGGCAACTGTTTATGTAAAGAATATCTCCCGCCAAAATGAAGAATATTTCCTGCATGATTCTCATTCATTGGGTGCAAAGGTTGATACTTTGACAATGTTCTATCCTGATGGATCTTCAAGGACTGTTCCAGATGCAATAGCTACGCCTGATACATTCTATTCTGATCTTTAAGTGACTTGCATAGGGCTCAGAAAATGTTCTATGTTCTCTCCTTAAACTTGTGTCAAAGTTTTGTAAAAAATAAATTGATATTTGCTATTATTGGCAAATAATGGATTCTGAGAAGTTAAATAAAGGTGCAATATGAGTTTTAATCAATATTTTCTCTTTCGGATATCTTTGCTTACAATCGAATTGGGCTTCAAAGACGTTCTATCCAAAAGCTTTATCAACCATTATGCACTATGAGGGGTGCTAACATGCGCCGGATGCATGCGGTAATTCACAGTAATGTGGATACTAATGTTCGGTGTAAAATAAAACTTATTCGCAAAGATGGGCTCGTGGTCTAGATGGTTATGACGTCGCCTTGACATGGCGGAGGTCCTGAGTTCGACTCTCAGCGGGCCCACCACAGTTCTTATGAAATGCGATAAGTTTAAATTCAAAAGCGACAATAGGTGCATTGGGTTTCAAAGTGCCCAGGTAGCTCAGTTGGGAGAGCGCTGCCCTGAAGAGGCAGATGTCCCTGGTTCAAGTCCGGGTCTGGGCGCCTAATGTCTTGAACATCAGTAGTGTAGTGGTTATCACCGGGCGTTGCCAACGCTCGAACCCGGGTTCGAATCCCGGCTGATGTACTCATTCTTTTTTATTAAATTTATTATCAAGTAATTTTACTTTTCTATTCTGATCATTTCTAAGAGTATTTATTCAATAAAATACTCTTGTCAGTAAAGGATGCGATATTCAATGACAAAAGATAATAGTAAACAATGTGGCAGTTCCTGTTCAGGCAATTGTCCATGTAGTGGTGACAACATGTTCAAAATATGGATACTTGCAGGGGCTCTTATTGGTCTTGCATGGTATTTAATACAATAGTCAAAAAATAATAGTATTAGGAATAAATACAAAATAAGAAAAGAAGGAATGGTACCTGTTTCAAACAGGTACAAAAAAGAATTAGAGGCCTCCTCTTTGTCCTCCATTTCCTCCCATATTGCCACCTTTTCCAAGTTTTAGTTCCGGTCCTGCTACAAAGAATGCTGCCGCTGCCAATATTACAATTAGAACAAAAATAACAGGCAATACCGGGAATCTATTTTCAACTTCAATGCTACCTGTAGTTGTTCCAACCTTAACCCCATAGGTTCCCTTTTCTTCAATGGATGTTGTGAACTCAACCTTTGCTTCCTCATTGACATCAAGTTTTACAGTTTTTCCGTCAATTACAGTTTCATTGATAATAAGCTGAACAAGTGCTTCACCTTCATCGGTACCTGTGTTGGTAATATTTGCGGAAACTGTGAACTCCTTTTCTGTTTTCACAAGAAGTGGATCTATGACAAGATCTGAATAGATGAACCTTGCTTCAAGGGGATCGACTTCAAGATTAAGCTCTGCTTCAAGGTATTCAGTGGACTTACTTGTAATCTTGTGTACTCCAGGTTCTTTTACAGTATAAATGAACTTACCATCACTGTCACTATTTCCGATTAGATTTCCATCAAAGTATAACTCTACATCGGCAACAGGCTCGCCACCAATTGCAGTTACAGTGTATATGGTCATGTCATCTTCTTCGATCACATTTTCAGGTTCTGTCTCAATTACAAGTTTTCTGCTAACGTCATCCGGGGATATTACTTCAACTTTAAATGATGCGGAAACAAAACCTTCTTTTTCTGCCTTCACGATATATGTTCCAGCATCTTCCGGCTCATATTCTATAGTTCCATCATTTGATGTTTTTCCAATGATATTATCGCCAAAAGTTACAACAGTATCTTCAACAGTTGCTCCCCTTGATGATACGGTAATGGTTATGTCTTCATTTTCCTCGATCACTTTAGGCATATCAATGGCAAGAGATTCAGAAGGCATAGTTGATGTTTCAACAAAAGGATAGTATCTGATTGTGCCTGAATCTGCAATTCTGAAGAAGATATCTCCCATGATCTTGATGTCCTTTCCTCGTGAAAGTCCTATGGATTCATCATTCTCTAAAATCAATTCGTCTGATGAGAAACTTTCTACTGACATCAATTCGAACGTTTCGTCGGCCTCTATCTCAATAATGTCCTCGGATATCTGGAAAATTCCTCTGACAAATACTGCGTTTGATTCACTTCCACTAAAAATATCCTTGAAATGCACAACAATTATTGGAACATCATCTGTTGATCCTATATCTTTTTCATATACATAGTCATCATCTGATGACAGCACAGCAGTATCAAGCTCGCTTCCGTATTTCACAAGTCTTACCATAACATTACTACCATCGATGTCAACTTCCATTATCTTGAGTTCATATCCATCCTCAAGCATCAGAGAGTTGCCGGAATACAAAGTAGTCTGTTTATCCGTATCAATAAGTACTTCTGATAGCTGTCCGTCAGAAAGTATGCTCACATCATCTGTAAATTCATTGTCAGGGTAACCTGCAAAATACTTCTCTGCAAAAAATCCTACAACCTGAAACTCTCCCCAATCATCGTGCTCAAAACTGGTGTCCTGTGCTTTACTTCTGTAAACAAGTTCACCTTCATCGATAGTTCTTCCACTTAGGTCTTCAACTTCAAGGGATTCAGTTCCTATTCCTTCATCAATATTATAGTAGAATCCTTCAAAATTCAGTGGTGTCCATTTAAGTTCTTCATCTTCTGCCACTGTACCCCTGAGCTCGTAAGTCCCTGGTTCAGACATATCAACAACAGGTCCGAATCGAAGTGTATCATCATCTGCAACGACAAATTTGAGTTTGCCCATTATTTTGATAATATCTCCTCTTCCAAGATCAATTGAGTCGGTATTTTTCATCGTGATCTCATTATCACCAATAGAACTGACTTCCATTTTCTCAAACTCATCATCAGCTTCAATTTTCATAAAATTTTCAGATATCTGGAAAATACCGTCTATCAGCACTGCATTTGTCTCTGAACCTCTGAATATATCATCAAAACGGACAGATATGATGCTGACATCCTCATTTGATCCGAGATCTTTCTTGTAAACATAGTCGTCATCTCCGGAAATAACATCCATGTCGATGAGCTTGCCATCCTTTTTGAGGTTAACAAGCAGATTATTTCCATTCATATCTACTTCTACAATATCCAGTTCGTACCCTTCCTCAAAGACCAGAGAAGAGCCTGTAAACAATGATTTTTTCTCGTCAGAATCAATGAGTACTTTTGAAAGTTCTCCATCAGCCATGAGGCTTACATCATCATCAGTAAACTCTGTAGCACTAGTGTATCCTGCAAAATACTGCTCTGCCATAAAACCAATAACCTGGTAGGAACCCCAGTCTCCCTGTTCGAAATCAGTTTTGATCGGAGCAGTGGAGTATTCCAGATCACCATCATCAATGACCCGGTCAGTTTCACTGTCTATATTTATAGTGAGTACTTCGGAACCTTTCCCGGAATCCATGTCAAAGTAGAATCCTGAGTAGCTCTTTGCGGTCCATGAGTATTCAAGTGACAATCCTTCGTCTGCATCCCATATCAGGTTGCCTGTGCTATTATTGATAGCCGCGCAGGCGGGGGGTAAATTTGTTAATGCCAGCAACAAAAATGCTGTCATTAAAATTATTCTAATAGTTTTTCGCATATTCATTCCCTCAATTGCAATGTTTAGGTGATAGTAACTAGTATATATTAATAGTAATGTATTGAAAACAAACTATATTAATATGCATTATAATATAATCAGCTGCATATAAAATAAGTGATTCTGGCAGGCTATTTATTGTCCCGAGCAAAGGTGTCACTAGTATAACTCAATTACTATTTACTTAAAAAAAGAATAAAATCCAGTTAATTTATCTGAAAAATCAAATTTCATTATTTTAGACGAATTGACCAGCTATTTCCATTTTTATCCATGCATATCTTGTCTTCTCTGGCAAGCCATCCCATTGCCATAAAAGCTGTCTGTGCATCGTAACCGTTTTCCTTTAAGTGATTCTTAATGCCTGATAAATTTGTTTCACTACTTTCAAGCAGCCTGTAAATGTAACCTGCCGCTTCTCCAATGTCGATACAGTTCTCACCCATCTTCTTCACTCCTGAATTTGATTCATTATTGAATTCACACTCATCCCGAAATAATACAGCAAAAACAGCTCCGATTTATGGATTTATTCTTGTGTATATATTTAATACTTTTCAAATCCCTTAAAGATTGCGAATTGGAACTTTCCCCTCTTGTAAAATGTCCTCGACATATGAGCGTATGATCTCTCCCACACTCCAGGCCTGGGATATGCAGCCTTTTGGTTCATGGGGTTTATCGCCATCAAATATTTCAGAGATTGTCCCAATACCTGCTTCGTCAAGATGTACTTCCAATTGCTTGATCAGTTCTTTCAGATAATCGCTGCAATTTTGCGTATCTTTATGAGTTTTCCTATATGCTGTAATGTAATGTCCAAGCAACCACGCCCAAACAGTGCCATTATGGTAAGCAAAATCCCGACTAATATCATTTCCCTGGTATATACCAATGTATCCTTTATCACTTTTTGAAAGTGTTCTAAGGCCGTATGGAGTAAGTAATTCTCTTTCAATAACTTCAATAATGCTCAAGCTCATGCTTTCAGAAAGCATGGAATATGGAAGTGAGATTGCAAGTATCTGGTTTGGCCTGATGGCTGCATCTTTTTTCTCGATGGAATTATTTCCAGAACTCTCAGGACTCATGACATAATCAAAGAGGCAATTATTTTCCTCATTCCAGAAAATGTCTGCGAAATTCATCTTAAGATCATCAGCAATTTTCTTGAACTTCTTTGTATCTTTTCCCAGCACATTTCCCATATATTCTGTATATCTCAATGCATTGTACCAAAGTGCATTAATTTCACATGTTTTTCCAGCTCTTGGAGTTACCTCAAAATCTCCTATCTTAGCATCCATCCATGTGAGTTGACCTGTATGTGAGATTAATCCATCCTGATCCATCTTAATATTGTAATCAGTTCCACTGCTGTAATAATAGATTATCTCTTCAACGGTATTCCAGATATGTTCTACAAGGTCAGTATCATTGGTATAATCAAAATATTTGCCAAGAGCATGAATGAACCAAAGTGATGCATCAACGGTGTTATAAACCGGACTTTGTCCAGGAAATTCCGCAAACATGTTGGGTATAATTCCTCTCTGGCAATGAGTTGCAAAAGTTGACAAAATCTCCTTTGCAATATCGTATCTACCATTTACAAGTGTCAGGCCGGGTAGTGCTATCATAGCATCCCTGCCCCAGTCTGCAAACCAATGATAACCGGCAATTATCGACGTCGATCCGGTGCTATTCCTTTTAACAATAAAAGAATCAGCTGCAAGCAGGAGCCTGCGGTAAATTTCATCCTCTTTATTAGCAGTAATAGTTAATTCTTTTCTGCGTAGCAATTCATTTTTGAACAACTCTTTAACATCTGCAATATCCATTTTATTTTTGCCTTCAGTTGAAGTAATTATAAAAAACTCAAGGTCTCTGCCTTTACAAGTCACCTGGAAATATCCGGGATTTAGATTATCCTCTCTATATGGGTACCCTCTTTCTCTTTCAATATCATATTCAATATCATAGTACCAATGCGATTCTGTATTGTACTGCATATTCGAAGAAAGGTAGAACTGTAGTCCATCCAAATGAAGTTTTACGTAATATTCACCGCTTTCCTGATTGATATTTACTGAGTCAGCATTAGTAAGGTGGTGTATACTTCTATTATTTACAAGCGGCAGGACCTTGAAGATAAATTCTTTATCGGAGGGATTGTTGATCTTATACTGCATAATGGTAGTATTTTCACCATGTACCATCATAATCCTTTTTTTGATATCAATATCAGCAACATTATACTGGAAAAGCGGAAGTTCTTCCATGGAAAAGTCCTGCAGGTATTTGTAACCTTCCGGATAGAAAGTTCCCGGGTATCTATGGACTGCAAGATGATGTATTTCATTTTCAAGTATTATCTCTTCATCCAGCGATGAAAGCAATACTCTTCTGTCAACAGGGGGATTCATCGCTGCTATCAGTAGCCCATGGTATTTTCTTGTGTTAAGTCCGCATGTGCTGCTGGATGCATATCCTCCCAATCCGTTGCTGATCAACCACTCTTTCTGTTTGTCAATAGGATCATTTAATTCTTTCATATTTTTGGAGATTTGATTGAAATAAGTCGATCAAAATTTAATTACCTTTTAATTCGTCAAGCATCGTGATATTATCCAACATCAGGGCACAACTCCAGCATAATGGTATGGCCCAGGCCGGTCTGCCTGTGTGCTTGTTTACCTGCTCAGGTAACATTCCAGCTTTTGTTCTTCCTTTGAGGGACCATCTGATGTACTTGAGTGCTTCGACCACCAGACGATCGAATTCCTCATCTTTTCCATGGCTTTTGATCCTTGATCTTGCCAGTTCCAGATATGCTTTTGATAACCATAATGTTGTAACTATCCACGGATTTCCATCTATGTAGTGGTCATTTTCATACCGTTTTATTCCGAAATGTCCATTAACAGGTACTCTGAGTTTCTTTTCAATATTCTCAATAATGGAATATATCATATATTTCTCATCATCGTTGTCTGCTGAGATCATATTAAATGGAACAAAAGAACCCAGAATACTTGCATCAACAACGGGGTCTACTTTACCATGGATGATGCCCTTTGCAAAATATCCGTCTGGAAGCCATAGCTCTTTAATAGTTGTTTTTTTGATATACGCTGCTCTTTCTTTCCATCTATTTGCAAGCTCGGTCTCATTATAGTCAATAGCCATTTCTGCAGCTCTCATCAAACCCGCATAAATAGCAGCATTTGTATAGGTAAAAATCCCTGTATAGGTTTCCCACAGGCCGATGCAGGATTCGTGAAGACCATCAGTTGTTCTTTTCATAAGATATTCAGAAGCGCAAAGTACTGTTGACCAGATCCAGTCTAAAAATTCTTTTTTGACATTTTTTCCAAGACTCTGGTAATATTTCTCAATTGCAAAAAGCGTAGAACCCGTTTCATCTATCTGGGTGGAATAATCGAAATTACCCCAGGAAGGGGCTGAATTACCATCAAGCCAGTATCTCTGGAACCATGATCCATCTGGTAATTGTGTTCTCCGACACCATTTCAGGAATTTTTCGCTATAATCCGGGTATCCTGCATTAAGTAGAGATAGTACTATTTCTGCAGAGTCTCTGTTCCAGCAGTATCCATAACCTCCACTCATCTCAAACTCATGATCGAATTCGGGAGCAGCTACGAAAGATCCTTTTTCCGGATCATTCAAAACACTTAGTGTAAGCAGCGATCGATCAAATGCTTCAATTAGTTCAAGTTTGAAAAATTCAAAACCTGCAAAGTCAGGTATGTCTAAAAGTCTCTTGCGTGAAAGCCATTTGATCCAGTTCTCATGCGTATCGCTGAATAACTTATCAATGGATTCATCCTGAACGCTTCGAAGTTGCTTGTAAAGTGATTGTCTGGTAGTTGCAGCTCCGATGAATACAGTGAATTTTGCTTCACTTGAAGGATCAATATCTATTTTCCACCCAATAGCATTGTTAATATTCCCAATATCTTCCTTCCCTCTTCTCAGTTCACCATCTTCCATATCATATTTGGCATTGGTCCACCAGATAGTATCCAATGCTTTACCTATCTGCCATTCTTCAAATGCATGTGAAGCTGATATTCCAATATTATAGTGCTTCCAGTACTGGACAAGGATATTAGAATCAATGTCGCAATATGCAGAATTCTTTTTCTGCATTTCTCCGACCTGTAAATTTGAATAATAAAAGAATTTTCCATGGAATCCATGAGTTGAACTTATTTTATAATCACGTATCAGGATCGGAAGTTTTGGATGGATAAAATCAATAATCTCCATTTTCAATCCATCAGCACGATGTAATTCGGTATGGACAATATTTGTGTCTTGGACATATCTCTGATTTGAGGTCCAATCATGGTCTGTTGACCAGATGAGTTTTTTACCATCATACAAGCATCCCTGTGATTCTTCTATATGCTGGGCAAAATCTCTGTCCGGATAGAAAAATCCGAAGATTTCGGCACGCTGACCCATTGTCACAAGTAATTTTTCATTTCCAAGGATCGCATTGGGTTGCTTGATCAATTGATCTCCCCTCTCATAAGATGTTCCATCTGTATATTTTCAGGAGCAGGAGATACCAGATGCTCACATGTTCTGGTTCCCATACTCATACAATATGACTCATGGACCTGTACATTTTTTCCTGCTACTGTGGAAATGAATCCGGCAAAGAATCCGCTCATATACCCGCAAACTGGCATTTCACTCTCTTCATATGCTTCTGCAATAAAAGAATCTTTTACCTTTACAGATCCTATCAATGTCTCACAATCAATATCACATTCTAATATGCCCCAACCTGCAGCCATAAAGAATTCTCGGAGTAATTCCATACAATTAGTTGTAGTGACCTCTGTCATTTCCTGGAGATATTTTACCGTATCAGATCCGCTTTTTATTCCTGTGAGCATGAGAAGTCCTTCTGACTGCGGTGCATGCTCATGTATTATTTTCAATATATTCACAAAGGTCGTAGCTCGCACAATAGTTGCCCTTTCTCCCAGAATATTAAGAGGGAAATCGACGGATTGCATAACACGGTTTTTCGAGATTCCATAATCTACATTCAGAACGACATCCATTTGTTTAAGTTCTGTGATGATATCTTCCAGACCCTCACACCTGTCAACTTCAGTGAACACAACAAATTTTCCTTTGCTGGGATCCTCTGAAGAATCCAGATATGCAAACCTGATATCCAGTTTTTTATCTGCAAGGAAAGATGTTATATCCGCCTCAGATCTCAATGTGTTCTGATATTCTATTTTAAACCAAACAACTTCTGCATTATTGTCCACTTTCGAGAACATATATAGGTCCCTTACCACACAACTCACTCCACATGAATATAGGATACTTTTGAATATATTATTTGTTACGTTTTATTGAGCCTTTCAAAAACACGTGCTTTAAAGTCCATGATTACTGCCATGAAATTTATTGCAGCATCATAGGGTGTGGTGTGTATACTAAAATATGAATGAACATCCCCATCTCCCAGCCACTTTGTGCTCATGTAGTAATAATGGTCGGATGTTAGCAGATGTTTCCATATGAGTAGCAACTCCGGATCATTTGTGGACTTTACATATGGTTCAAGCAGTTTGATTTCTTCGAAACAACGCCTCTGCATATCATTGCCAAGCCATGCGCTGGTATCTCTTTCAATATCAGCCCAGGATATTGTTGAAAAGTCACCCACATCTATCTCCCCTGCAGGTGAATATCTGTCAACTGTCATGGACGGTGTGCAAAATTCCACTCCTCTTTCAAGTATTTCTCCTGGCATAGCTTTGAGAAATTCAAATATGCCAGTGTCAATCCACTGATGTTCTCCAAATGTCTCATAGTCCATGAAAATATTAGCAGTTTCCCCAGAGGTATTGGAAACCCAGTTGGCCCACTTATCAGCTGTAAGCGGATATTCCTCCCAGCATTGTGAGGAGAATCTGAATCCTATGTCATCACTGAGTTTGAAATTACGAAGAAGAACTGATATATTGCTACCTGCAGCTTTGTAGACGTGGTTTGGAGAGCGCATTCCTAAAAGCCTGTCCACTCCTTCTGTGAGTATTGCTTTGTATCCCATAGCTTCTGCCAGTGCAGCTATACTGTTATTGTATAACATTTCAGTATTCCTGAATACTTCAGGTCTGATTCCAAGTAAATCAAAAGTAAGATCGCGATGTTCTTTTACTTCTTCCAAGAACTCTTCTTTTGATTCAAAAAGGGATGCAAGTGAATGGTAATATGTTTCATCAATAAATTCTACACATCCAGTATCTGTAAGATCTTTAAATGATTGAAGTGTATCATCATCCCATTTTTCACACTGGCTTAGAAGTGTTCCTGTGACTGACATGCTCAATTTGAAACGTTTGTTAGTTTCATCTATCAGTTCAAGCATAGTATTGTTTGCAGGAAGGTAGCATTTCTCTGCTACTCTCTGGAATATTTCCTTATTCAATTTTTCATCGAAATATCTGTCAAGGCCGGTACTGCTATCTGGCCAGAACCATTTGAGTCTGTATGGTTGATGCAGTTCAAAATAAAAACAAAGAGATTTCATTGAACTTCCTCCAGTAAAGCCCTTTTGATATCAGACATGATCGAAAAATTATTGACGGCTTTTTCATAACCGTGCCCATAATAAGCATCATTTTTCATTTCCAGAAATATCTCACTTTGCTGGAGGTAACGGTATAATGCCTGCATCTTGTCTTTATTTTCAGGTTTAATGTTCTGTATCTGTTTACCAATGTTTACAAGCTCATGCATGTACAGATGCTGGGCATGATTTCCAATTAGGTTATGCATTCCATAGCGTGCAGTTTTCTTTGATGAAAGTGATGGCATTTCTTCTTTTTTGAATCTCTCAACTGCTTCTTCAGGATATAACATTTCAATTCCATGTGCATCAAGGCATTCTGGCAGCTTTCTCAGAAAAGTTATGATCTTCTCCCCATTTTCAAGGTGACTGTTGAGTGCGTCATACTTTATGTATAGCGTTGTCACATCTCCGTTCATATTTGATATCCATGTAGCAAATTTATCTGCTATCAAGGGGTATCCTGGCCATTTTTTATCCGAAAATAGCTTTTCGATATCTTCACTGAGGTTGATATGTCTTAGCATGGTTGGAACTGTATTATAATATACATGGGCTGGATGAAGACCATTTAGCAAGTTTTGTGAACCTTCAGAAATAACACATTTGAATCCCATTTCTTTTATGATTTCCATGGAACGTTGTTCAAGCAAAAGCTCTGAATTCACAAAAGTCAACGGTTTCACTCCAAACTCATGTTCAATAGTTCTCATGTGCATCTGAACCTGCTCTTTAAATTCCTGCAGATCAGGAAATAATGAACATGTCGAATGATAATATGGAGATGCTGCAAAATGCGCTCCCTTTTCAGCAAGTAACCTGAAACTATCCATTGTCTCAGGTGCCCATTTACATTGCTCTATGAATATCCCTGATATGTCGAAGGTATACTTTCCTCCTCTTTCAATAGAATCATCTATAGCATCATTAATTACTTGCAGATTGCTTTTTAGTTTAGAATAGTTATTTAACGACCTCTTAACATCGAAATAAGTATCCATTTCAGGAATGGTATATCCTTCGAGTGGCCAGTACCACCTGGTTGGAAGCGGAAGATGTACTTCAAAACATATGCACACAGCTTTCATGATCAGTTCCTTATTATGAAATTAGTTTTCAATATTTTATTTTGCCAGTGAAATATACTTGCTGAACTAGGGTAGTATCTGCATATATGTATTTACCGTTTCATCCGCAATTGTATTCCAATTATATTTTTTAGACAAGAGCTTGTTTCCTTTACGTCCCATTTCTCCATCTGCGTAATTGGCGAAAACATGATTAATTCCCCATGCTATGGATTCAGGGCTTTGGTAAACCGTTATTCCATTTTCAAAATTATCAATAAGTTCTACAGCATCAGTAGCAACTATATTCTTTGATGCATCCCATGCTTCCAGTAAGACTATTCCAAATGGTTCATTACGACTTGGGACGCACATCAGATTGCATGCATTTATCCATTCTTTTTTGGTCTGATCACTAACATACCCAAGGAAATGACAACTATTTTGCACATTTAGTTCACGAATTATATTCTCGCAAACAGGCCGCATTTCCCCTTCACCTACAAATACGAATTTAACATCCCATCTTTGCTCGAGCACCATTGGAATTGCCCTGGATAAGATGTCGGGACCTTTCTGATAACTCATACGGCCTACAAAAAGGACTACGGGTGCATATGGATGAATATCATAATTCTTTTTGATCTCACCTGGATCCACAGCCATCTTCGCAGTTCCTTCGTTGAGACCATTTGCTATGATATCTATTTTGTAGTCAGGAATCTGGTACAGATGTTGAACCTCTTTTTTGAATTCATTGGAAGTTATGATTACCCTGCCCGACTCATACCCACCTTTCCATTCTATGTGGCTTATTTCGATGGCTTCCCACCAATCACCATGCACATTTCCATTTCTCCCCCATTCGGTACTGTGGTAGGTTATGACAAATGGTATATTAAGTTCCCATTTGAGTCTGCATGCAAGATTGACTGGATGCCAATCATGTGCATGTACAATATCAAAGGGCCCAAACTTGTCCTTTGCTTCTATAAAAGAGCAATACATAGCGTCACACATGCTGTTCATCTGCTGAACTATTCCTCCAAAAAGAGAATGGTTTACACGATGATAATGTACGCCGTTGACCAGTTCATAGCGATCCATATCCTGATTTCGGCTAAAAATATGTATTTCATGTCCTTTTAATGCCAATGCTTCAGCCAGCTCAGATACATGAGGTGCAAGTCCACCTACTTTTACTGAATACAGGCTTTCCCAAGAAAGCATGGCAATTCTTAATTTTCCCTTCACTATAATTCCCCATTTTCAAAATTAAATTTAGCAATTAATCCCTGTTTAGAAGGTGGTCTACTGCAATTTCCGGTGGCATGGTATTGATATAAATGCCAGTATTCTTTTCAAATCCTGCTGCAATTGATGTTACTGGCTTGATACGCACATTGAAATGATATTCTTCTTCATGTTCCAGCTGGAAGAACATGTAGTTGTAAGTAAGTTCTGGAATAGTTTCATCCAATCTGGATACTGAATATCTGATGCAATCTCCCAGAGATAATAACATTTCATCAGTAAGAGCTGATAAATGATTTATGTGTTTTATTGGTAATATCAATATTTCATATGGTACCATAGAGAAGTATGGTGCTATGGCAATGAAATACTCATTTTCATAGATCAGCCTTTCCATTCCTCTTTCCTTTTTCACGATGTCACAGTATGGGCAAATATCCCTTTTCTTTATCACATCCATCTCTTTGCTGAGGCATGAAGGCATCAATGGAACTGCAATTAGTTGTGAATGAGTATGTGGAAGAGAAGCTCCTGCTTTTTTCCCCCAATTCTTGAATAGCGATACGTATTTTATTCCATCCTTTGCCTGATAATATTTGACCCTGTCCTGATATGCCTGCATTAACAGGAGTATCTCTTCATCAGACGACAGATGTATACGATTATCATGTGACGGGTTCTCTATAATGACTTCATGAAACCCATATCCTTTGCTGACTGTAAAGTCCGACAAGTCCGGATCCTTTGCATCAGGGGAAAGTGCAGGAAAGAGATTTGGTATACACCTGATATTCCAGTCTTTTACATTCTGCTTGTCGCTATCCTGAAGTATCTCTCCATTTTTGTAAACAGCAGTTGCAGGAGGTGTTCTATCTTCACTGCCTGCACAGAACACACAGTCAGATGAAGCTTCTTCACTTTCACAAACTTTTGGTGCGGAAGGTCTTTTGCTTCTTCCGGATGCAATAATGCAATGTTCTTCAAGGAAGTAATGTTTGCGTATTTCGGACATGTTCAGTCCATCCTTGTCCTGGTGAGAAGTTCATAATATTGTTTTATTGGATCCTCCCAGCTCATATCTCCTGCAAGCAAGCTTGCTTCCTGACATAGTAGGTTGTATTTGGTCATATCATCGGTGTAGGTATCAATGAAATAGTCCATGGCAAGTGCGTAATCTGTAATGGATTCAATATAGGGAAGGTTTATATTGTCCACGACAATGACTCCTCCCATTCCCATGACCAGCCTTTTCAGCGTTTTCAATGCATCACTAAATCCACATACTTTGCTCACGATACTTGGAGTGGCTTCTTTTCCTGCTTCGAGCCCGGTTAGTAAGAATGGTTCATATTTGGATGGGAACACCCCTGATATACATCCTGCCATGAATTCATCGGGATTCATGTTAAGCCCACCATCATGGTCAGATATCCATTGTGGGTACAACACTGCAGCAACATGCCTTTTCCCTCCCGGGATGTTTGAACAGTCCAGTCCTCTTTCTTTGATCATCTGTTGCAGTCTGATCTCTTCTCCTATGAGAACTTCATCTGGCAGGTTGATCGGGAAATTTTCGGGAAGGTCGGTCTTTGGTCCCTGAGCTGCCACGATAAAACATACAATTATATAGTCATCTTCAAGGTGCCCTGCATCAATATGACTTTTGAACATCCTGTCAAGTACCACAAGTGAATCCAACAGATCAGGATATCCTTTGTTATCGATCTCTATACGAGATATTGAGAAAATTGGTATGATCTTGTTAGCGGGGATCTGTTTTCCATCATAGACATTGTACAGGCTCTCTGAGAGTATTTCCTGTATCTTTTTCCTACAGGAACTCTTTTTTTTCCAATCAATATCTTCCTCATCAATATCGATCCCATTTCTGACAATGATCGATTCAATATTATGGAATAATTTTATTTCTTTTCTAGTTGAATCCCCAACTGCCGTTACAACATCTGCATATGCAGATAGTGATTCGAGTTTGGCAAGATTTTCAGGAACTCCTGGATCCCATGAATTATCATTTTCCATGATCTTCTTTATGGAACGGTGTCCGGATGATCTGCCTGGTAAAGTTGCATGATATGTGGCTACTGTATTGATATTAATGCCAAGTTTTTCCAATCTCGCAAGGGCATAAAAGGTACCAAACTCATGACAGTGCAATGAAATATGTACGGTAGGCATTAAAGATGCTGCAAATTCAGATATAGCGCTGTCGTGGTATCCAACTGCAACTTTTTCCTTTGCCTCAACAGCAACCTTTATGAATTCAGAAATAGCATAGGATAAATTTAGATAATGGGTATATTCCGGGCCATTGCCCATGTTTTCGTAACTTAGTGAATCAAGTCCCAATACATCATATGCCTCGGCTTTTATCATATGGGTAAGAGACATGGTTTTTGATTTGTACTCGGTAAAAGTTCTGCAGAATTCTCTGGTATTGAACATGATGTACAATATTTCAATTCCGCTCACTTCCCTGGTTCCAAGGTGAGTTTCAATACCTCTTGAATTTAGTGTTTCGAGGGTCTCCAGCAATTCTCCTTCAGCTTCGTACTCATCATATTCACTCATATCTGTGATACGATTGAGTCCTTTGTTCCAGTCAGACCCACTGTGTCCATAGTAAGGTCCTGCAACAATTATCCGGGGAGCGTCTTCTTTTTCAATTATTCCTTTACCAATAAGGCTTGCAAGATTTCGTGCTTCGGCATCAATTACATTCCAGATGCCTCCCATCTTGTTCGATCTTGGCCCTGATTCTTCACCAGCGATGATTATACATTTGCTTTCAAGCATATTTTCACTCCCTTATAAACCACTTGCTTCATTAGTTCCACTCGTATTTTAAAATATCTGAATGATGTTTTACTAATATTCGTCTTATTTCTCATTAGTAATTTTTAGTTTTAATATTAGGGCTATCTGTGGATATATTTACTTATATTGTTCATTCAGTTTACCATTTAAAATATCTGCTTACAAATGTATTATCTTTTCTAATGCCGTACTTTCTAAACTCATCAACTCCCAGAAGCAATAGTGCAAATGGTATTGCTATGACTATGTATTTCAGGGATATTGCTGCAGTATTGAATATAAGGTTTCCAAGGGGATTGAATGCGATAAATCCTAGGATCATCAGTTCACTGGCAATTCCCAGAAGTACCATATTGTTGCTGAAGAAGCCTTTTGTAAGTACAGATTGCCGCTTTGTCCTTGATGTGAATACGTTTGCTATCTGGCAGATGATCACCGCTGCGAAAAATGCTGTAATTGCCTGCATGTAAAGTGTATCTGTGAATGGCAGTTGTTGTCCCCATTTCCATCCTCCATCAAAGAGTACTGCGAAGTAGCAGACAAAACCCGCAGCCGCCTCAATGGGTCCTTTTATTCCATATGATGTGAACAGCACCTGTGGTGTGAGAAGTTTTTCTTCTCTTGGACGCGGGGGTCGTTTCATTATGTCGCCTTCTCCTTTCTCAACCGCAAGGGACAAGGCCGGAATTATGTCTGTCCCAAGGTCAATGGCAAGTATCAACTGCACGTTCATTGGTAATGGCAGTGCCAGCATTACAAAGGCAATGAATGGCAGTATCTCAGGAATATTGCTTGTGAGGATGTATGCTATGAACTTCTTTATGTTGTCAAATACCGTCCTTCCTTCCTGGATAGCATTGACTATCGTGGCAAAATCATCGTCAAGTAGCACCATATCAGCAGATTCCCGTGCAACATCCGTACCGCTGCCCATGGCAACTCCCATGTCTGCATTCTTCATGGCAGGTGCGTCATTCACCCCATCTCCAGTCATGGTGACAATTTCTCCTGCTTCCTGGAATGCCTGCACTATCTTCAGTTTCTGTACAGGGGATGTACGGGCAAATACGATGCTCGGCGCCTGTAATCTTTCAATCAGTTCCTTTGTGGAGAGTTCCTGAAGTTCTTTTCCTGTTATAAGGACGGGCTTTTCATGATCATCTGTAAGGCCAACCTTTGAAGCTATGGACTTTGCTGTTACAGGGTGATCTCCTGTTATCATTACTACTTTTATGCCTGCCTCATGACATTTTTTAATGGCTTCCTTTGCTTCAGTTCTTGGAGGGTCCACAGCACCTGCAAAGCCAAGGAATATGAAGTCATTTTCATACTCTTTTTCTTCCTCGATCTCTCTGTATGCAAAGGCCAATACTCTCTCACCTCTTGCAGCCATCACAAGATGTTCTTCTTCCAGTTTTTCCATTTCCTCTGCTGTAAGGGGTACTTTCTTCCCATCAGAGAGTAGGTGGCTGCACATTCCAACTATTACTTCGGAACCCCCTTTCATATAGGATTCTTTATTTCCTTGAGGAGTGGAACAGATGACTTGCATCCTCTGTTTCTTGGAGTCAAATGGGTATTCCTTCAGACGTGGATATTCTGCCTGAATTTTTCCTGTATCTCTAAATCCATTTACATAAACAAGCAGTGACCCTTCTGTGGGATCACCTTTGTATCCTGGATTCTCGTCAACTAATCTTGAATTATTACAAACCGCAGCTACACGCAGCAGAATATCGGTGGGTTTCTCTCCTTTCCCAACATCAATGTATTTGCTACCTGTAAAGATCGAATGGACCTTCATCTTGTTCTGGGTAAGGGTTCCTGTCTTATCGGTACAGATCACAGTGGTCGAACCCAGTGTTTCCACGGATTCCAGTTGTTTTATCAATGCATTTCGTTTTGCCATTCTTTTGGATGCCAGACTCAGGGCAAGGGTTACTGTGGGCAGAAGACCTTCCGGTACATTGGCAACGATGATACCGATGGCAAATATCAGATTGGCGAGGAAAGTATCCTGAATTATAAAACCGACCATGAAAAATGCAACTCCAAGAAACATTGCAATTGCGGATATGACCTTGATGAAATTATTAAGTTCCTTGCGTATTGGCGTATCCACTGATGATGTCTGTTCAGTTAGGCTTGCAAGTTTTCCTATCTGTGTGTCGGATCCTGTGCCAAATACAAGGGCTTTACCATTACCGGTCTGAACTGCAGTACCCGAGAACAACATATTCCTGCATTCGAGCATATCCGGGTGGGTGCAATTGAGTGATCTAAGTTGCGGCTCTGCTTCTCCTGTAATGGGTGAGTTGTCAACCTTCAGGGAATTCTCCTCAACGATCCTTGCATCAGCGGGTATCTTGTCTCCTTCCTCTACATAGATGATATCGCCCACTGTGATCTCAGATGCCAGCGCTTCAACTATGTTTCCGTCCCTGAGTATGCGGCATTTCGGTGGGATGAGATCTTTAAAACTTGCCATTATCTTTTCGGCTTGATATTCCTGTATGAAAGTGAAGCTTCCGTTAAGGATAACAACACCCAGCAAGGCGATAGCTATGAATATATTCCCCTGTCCGGGGTCCAGCCATTCGGCTGTGAAGGAGAGCATTGAGCCGAATAAAAGTAGCATTGAAAAAAAGTTCCAGTATTGTTTCAGGTATTTTTTTATCAGGCTCTCTTTCCCGATCTCCTGAAGTACATTCATTCCACAAATTGATGATCTTCTCTTAGCTTCGGTTTTCAAAAGACCTTCGGGTCCTGCGGATAGTCTTTCGAAAAGATTTTCAATTTCTATGCTATGCTCATCACCTTTTGAAGAGCATTGGAAATCCTTATCTGGATTAACCATAACCCTACACACCCACATTGATTTAGGTGGCAATGGGATAAATTAGTTTTTATTGCACTAAGTTCCCCAGATCATCTACTTCTGGGTCTACATCATCTGAAAGGACTGGTAAATGTTCCATATACCTGTGGCAATGAAATTCACAGCCATTGCGGCCAGCAAGAGTCCCATAAGTCTTGTGAACACAAGTATTCCAGTGTGGCCTATATGCTTGTATATTCTCCGTGAGAATCTGAATAGAGCCATGGCTATTGAAAATGTGACAATTATCGCAAGTATGATGTTGAGTTTCCCATAAGGACTATTACTGTTATGGTTCCCGCTCCAGTGAGCAGTGGAAGGCAATTGGGAATATCCATAGGTCACTACGGTCCAGTGAGATATTAATCTCAGAATCTGTTACGCGTTCGCAGGATACCTTTGCAAGCATCATGTCAAAAGCTACGTAAAAAAGCAGTATTCTGCCTGCAACACGGAGAGAATCAATGGTAATTCCGAAGAAGTCCAGTATCATTTCTCCTGTCATTGCAAAAATAGGGTAATTACAAATGCAAGGGTAACTGCCTTGTTCCCCACAATATTTTTCTCTTCAAATATTCATAAGCTGCATCCATGGGATCAACATGTATGGTAGTTCCTGACAGGTATGCAACATTGTTCAAGAGCATTTTCTGATCTGGTTTGTGATATCATGCCCTTCTTTTATAGTGATCTCAGAATATACAGTAATGTTCACAAAAGCTGAAAAAAGTTAATGGGATCAGATCAATGGGGATCGAGGAGTAAAATGCTCTATTTCTTACTCTTCTGCTCTTCCAGAATATCACTCACAAGTTTCATGGCACAAAGATCTCCGCACATAGAGCATGCTTCACTACCGGTTATTCTTGCATCACGTATGGATCTTGCCTTCTCTCCATCTATTGCAAGCTCAAATTGTGTGTCCCAGTCAAGATCCTTGCGTGCATATGCCATTTTATCATCCGTTGCTCTTGCACGTTCCTTTTGTCCATCTTTTGCAAGATCAGCTGCATGGGCTGCGATCTTAGTGACAATCGCACCCTCTCTGATATCATCTTTAGTAGGTAGTGCAAGATGTTCTGCTGGTGTTGTCATGCACAAGAAGTCTGTGCCGCACATGCCTGCATAAGTTCCACCAATTGCTCCTGTGATGTGATCGTACCCGGGTGCAATATCCGTTACAAGAGGGCCAAGTAAGTATAGTGGGGCATTATCGCAGAGTTGTTTCATTCCTTTAACGCTTAGTTCTATTTCATCAATAGGCACATGTCCTGGTCCTTCAACAAAGCATTGTATGTCTGCTTCACGGGTTCTTTTAACAAGTTCTCCAAGACTGATAAATTCCATAAATGATGGTCTGTCTGAAGCATCGTGAATACATCCGGGTCTCATGCCGTCTCCAAGACTTATTGCCATGTCGTATTCGCGAGCGATCTCAAGGAGGTAATCGTATTCATTATAGAATGGATTGTCCTGTTCATTATGGATCATCCAGGCAAGGGTAAAAGATCCGCCACGGCTTACTACATCGGTTATTCTTTCATCACCTTTGAGTCTTTTTATGGAATCAAGGTTGACCCCACAGTGGACTGTAACAAAATCGATCCCATCCTCTGCATGTTTGCGTACAGCATTGAACATGTCATCAGATGTCATGTCCACAACAGCTTTCTGGGATGCTGCAGCCTGATAGATGGGTACTGAACCTATGGGTATGTTCACAGAATCCATTATTCTTTTGCGGGCAAGGTCGAGGTCTCCGCCAGTAGAGAGGTCCATGAGTGCATCAGCACCGTATTTTTCGGCGGTTACTGCCTTCTCGACCTCTTCACCAATATTGACATAATCTCTGGATGTGCCTATATTAGCATTGACCTTTGTGCTAAGATATTTACCAATACCTACGACTCTACATTCCCTTTCTACGTTATTGGGTATGGCTATTGTTCCCTTTGCAACACAGGAGCAAATTGTCTTTGTGTCAATACCTTCATCCTTTGCCACATATTCCATTTGCGGCGTGATGATCCCTTTTTTTGCATCTTCCATTAATGTCATTGTAACTCCAACAGACGTCCTATGGATCGAATATTTGCAAATACATCATTGTTACATATATATGTTTCACAGTCCATTTTTTTACTTTCACCTCGCTAAACTTAGTTTTATCTAATATCAGGGAAATATGTGCATCCATGTCAGTAGTCGTTTTTACAGAAAAGAACAAAGCCGCTTCACAAATTGCAAAGATATTAAGTGGGGGCTCCGTCAATCGTGCATCTATAGCCGGTATTTCTGTATACGACTTTAAGAAAAATGGTAAAGAATGGCGGATAATGGGTCTAGCCGGTCATATTATGGGTTATGATTTTCCGGCCGAGTTCAATAACTGGAGGGAATGTGACCCTGCTATACTCCTTGATGTCCCTCCTGAAAAAAATGTGACAAAAGAGTCATTTTCCAATGCCATCACTATGCTTTCAAAGGATGCAGACGAGCTTATCCTTGCCTGCGATTTTGACCGTGAGGGAGAAAATATAGGATTTGAGGCAAAATCCATTGCTGAAAAAGTATCTTCAGCTCCAGTTAAAAGAGCAAGGTTCTCATCTTTGTCATCCAGTGAAGTGAATAAGGCATTTGACAAGCTGATTGAGCCAGACAGCAATCTTGCTATGTCTGCAGAGGCCCGGCAAATTCTTGACCTTCGCATGGGTGCAGCTTTTACTCGTTTCATGACCCTTTCAGTCAGGGAAAGGGCACGTACAAAAGGTGTTATATCCATAGGTCCGTGTCAGACACCAACCTGTGGCTTTGTTTATGAAAGAGAACGCCTGATAAGAAACTTTGAATCAAAGGATTTCTGGAAGATCGAGGGAACCTTCAATTCAAAAAACAAAGATTTTGTAGCTAATCATCGTGGTGGCAATATCTCCGATGCTAAGAAGGCAAAGCAGATATTTGATAGGATCAAGGACATCAAGCAAGCCATTGTTGCCAAGAAAAGTGTTAAGGAATCTAAAACCAATGCACCATATCCATTGAATACTACTGAATTTTTGAAGCGAGCTTCCAAGTTTTTAGATGTAAGTCCTGATGTAGCTCTGGAAACAGCAGAGCAGTTGTATCTTTCAGGTTTTACTAGCTATCCAAGGACCGAGACTAACAAATATGCTGATGATTTTGATTTCAGATCCAAGGTGATGGCTTATACTAACAGTATTTATCGTGAACATGCGCTTTTGATCATTTCCAGCGGTATCAATTGCAGAAATGGTACACGTGATGGTCATGACCACCCTCCTATCCATCCTATTAAAGCTGCTTCAAAGGACGAGGTTGAGAAAAGCGTAAGAATGCCCGATGCATGGAAAGTTTATGATCTTATCACAAGGCATTTCCTTGCAAATCTTATGCCACCTGCAGTATTTGAAAAAACAAGACTTGAGATCCATGTTGTCGATGAGATATTTGATACATCGGGCTCTGTTATGAAGGATGCTGGCTGGCTTGCAGCTTATCCTTTTGAAAATAAGAATGACAAACTTCTTCCCGATGTTTCTGAAAAGGAAATCCTGCTTGTAAAAGAAATTAGAAATATCAAATCGAAGACTGCCCCTCCTAAAAAACTTACCGAGGCAGAATTACTCACATTGATGGACAAACATGGTGTAGGGACCAAGGCAACAGCTCCTTCTCATATTGAAACCAATAAAAAGCGTGGTTATTTTGAAACTAAAGGGAAAACGATCTCAATACTTGATACCGGTTTCACTTTAATGGAAACTCTTGATACTACAGTTCCGATACTCATACGACCTGATATCAGGTCTCGTATCGAGGCTTTGATCCAGGATGTGGAAGATGGGAAAAAAGAGTATGATTCTGTTCTTCTGGAAGGTCGTAATCTCATAAAAGATATGTATGCCCAGCTTAGTGCCAGCAAAGGCGATATTGTTGCAAAACTTGCAGGCACTATCAATGATGAGCAGGTTGCCTCTGATAAGAAGAATTTCATCGGGACCTGCCCTGAATGCAATCGGATGTTGCGTATTGTAAGTACGGACAAGGGTCGCTTTGTGGGATGTTCCGGCTATCCTCAATGTAAGAATACCTATCCTCTCCCAAAGGTGGGAGCTCTGAAGATACTGAGGTCAAAACAGTGTAAGAAAGATGGTGTTGCCATCATCAAGGTGGGCAACAAGTATCATTGGTCTGTGGGATTCGGGCCTTGCTTTACCTGCGAGTCTGAAAAGGAATGTTTTCCTCCGGATATATTGGGCCAATGTCCAAATTGTGATGGGTCAATGTTCTTAATAACAACCAAGGATTCTCGTTTTCTTGGATGTACTAAACGTTGCGGCCATACTCAATCTATTCCAAAGAACGGTCGTTTAACCATTCTTAAAAATGTATGTGATCATTGTGGCTGGAGGCAGATCCGTATCAAGGAAAAAGAGAAGGATGCAAAGGAATTCTGTACTAATGTGAAGTGTCCTTCTAAAAAGCTCAAAAGGGGATAATCAAGCAAAACTGATTGGATGGTAAATAAAGTTTACTTGATTATGTTGAGAAATCACCATAGATTTATATATTATGGCACACAATCTTTAATTAGAGGCAAAGGTCAAAATCAATTCAAACTAACTTTGACAATCCATGTTCCGGAGTAATCTTCTGCGTTTCTGCATTTCCTCTATAATGCCTTTGCCTCAATGCCTCCATTCTTTTCCAAACTTCTCGTTATAACAAAGTTCCTGTATTTCCTTTCTTGTGGATGTGGCATTGTTGTTCATAGCCTGGCCTATTGCAAGGACCGCCATAAGTTCTAATGATTCCGGACAATCAAGGCTCAAGTTGACCTTATCTTTCTGATTCAGGATCTCTCCAAGCCATACCGCTCCAAGACCTATATCATAAACCCTGAGGAGCATGTTCTGTATGGACGCACCGATCGCCTGAGCATCTTTTGTATGGTTGTACATGGTATCGTGGTCAAGAAAGACTGCTATAAGCAGAGGTGCATTCCTGACAACTTCAGTATAATGTGTAAAATTAGAAAGTTCTTCTATGGTATTTTTATCCTGGATGACAATGAACTTCCATGGCTGATTGTTCAATCCCGATGGTGCCCATCTTCCTGCTTCGAGGATACTGTCTATGTCTTCAGGTCGAACAAGATCTTCTTTGAATTTCCTTATGCTTCTTCTTGAAAGGATCGCTTCCATAGTTTCTGACATTTTATACCTCTGGCTAAGTAATTGGGTGTTTGAGTTTAAAAATAAATATTCAATGGAATTATAATATGAAAAAAGTGTAGACCAGTAGGTCTACTTTTCGTTAAGTTCACTGTTGAGCCAGGGCATCTTAGCTCTGATCTCTTTACCGATGACTTCTAGTGGGTGCTCTCTGTCCTGTCTTTCCATTGAGCTAAGGACTGCTCTGTTGGTCTGTCCTTCGAGGATGAACTCACGTGCGAATTCACCGTTCTGGATTCTCTCAAGTGCATCGTACATTGCTTCTCTGGACAGTTCGTTGATCACCTTTGGACCAACTGTCATACCACCGTATTCTGCGGTGTTGGAAACTGAGTACCACATCTTGTCAAGTCCGCCTTCGTGGATAAGGTCTACGATGAGCTTAAGCTCGTGGCAGGTCTCGAAGTATGCCATCTCTGGCTGGTAACCTGCTTCAACAAGTACTTCGAATGATGTCTTGATAAGTGATGCGACTCCACCACAGAGATCAACCTGCTCACCGAAGAGATCTGTTTCTGTTTCTTCCTGGAAACTTGTTTTGTATACACCAGCACGGGTACATCCGACACCTTTTGCATGTGCGAGAGCCATTTCCATTGCTTTTCCAGTTGCATCCTGGAAGACTGCTACAAGACCAGGTACACCAGCGCCATCGGTGTATGTTCTTCTGACAAGGTGGCCTGGGCTCTTTGGAGCTACCATGTATACATCAATATCTTTCTGTGGGATGATCTGGTTGTAGTGGATGTTGAATCCGTGTGAGAACACAATTGCGTTTCCAGCTTCAAGTCCGGGCTCTATCTCGCTGTAGTATACCTTTGACTGTACTTCATCAGGGAGGAGGATCTGTACTACATCTGCTGCTTTTGCTGCATCTGCAACTGTCATAACTGCAAGGCCATCTTCTTCTGCCTGCTTCCAGCGTGCACTTCCTTTTCTAAGGCCGATTACAACATCAAGACCTGAATCGTGAAGATTCTGTGCCTGTGCATGTCCCTGACTTCCATATCCCATTACTGCTATCTTCTTGCCTTTTAAAAGGCCGAGATCCGCGTCACTATCGTAAAACATCTGTGCCATTATAATACCTCTATTTTGAATTTCAGTTGATTAGCTAACAATTGTATATTTTTGATTTTAATGCTCTTTTAGGTTCAAACACCTTTCGCCCCTCTTTTAAGGGCGATTTTGCCTGTCCTTACCATTTCCTTTATTCCGAAAGGACGGAGTAATTGTTCTATTGCTTCTATTTTTGTCTCGTCACCTGTGACCTCTATGATCATGGATCTTGGGGCAACATCAATTATCCTTGCACGGAATATGTCTGCAATTTGCATGATCTCTGATCTGTTATTAACATCAGACTTAACTTTGATCATAGCAAGTTCTCTTTCAACTGTCTCTTCATTTTTCAGGTCAGTGACCCTTATAACTTCGATAAGCTTATTGAGTTGCTTAGTGACTTGCTCGAGAACATCATCATCGCCTCTTACGACAATGGTCATGCGGGAGACTGTAGGATCTTCTGTTACTCCTACTGTGAGGCTGTCAATGTTGTATCCTCTTCTTGAGAACATGCCTGCAACTCTTGTGAGTACTCCATGACTGTTCTCAACCAGAACTGAAAGTGTATGTCTCATTCTTTCTTCTCCAGGTCAAGTATTTCGTTGATCGCCGCTCCTGCTGGAACCATTGGTGATACATTCTCTTCACATTCGACAACAAAGTCAATGAGGGTTGGTCTTCCTGATGCAATGGCCTTTTCAATCGCAGGACGGACTTCGCTTTTCTTTGTTGCTCTGATCCCCAGTGCTCCGTATGCTTCTGCGAGCTTCACAAAATCAACACTATTCTGTATACAGGTTGAGGAGTATCGCTTGTCATAGAACAATTCCTGCCATTGCCTGACCATTCCAAGATACCCGTTGTTGAAAATAGCTATAATTACAGGTATGTCTTCGCTGACTACTGTTGCAAGCTCCTGTGAGCTCATCTGGAATGACCCATCTCCTGCAATATCAAAGACTATCTTATCTGGTCGAGCGACCTTTGCACCAATGGCTGCCGGGAATCCGTATCCCATTGTACCAAGTCCGCCTGATGAGATGAATGTTCTTGGCTTATTGAATTTGAAGTATTGTGCAGCCCACATCTGGTGCTGACCAACTTCTGTTACTATAATTGCATCTTTTGCAGCTTCACTTATCTGCTCAATGATGAACTGCGGTTTGATGCCTTCTCCTGAAGATGGCTCTACATAGTGCAATGGATATTCTTTCTTCCAATGTGCAACTCTGTTCATCCATTCATCTGACTGAGCTTTGTCAACATACTTATTCAGGTTTTCAAGTATGCTTTTGGCATCACCTACAATTGGTATATCGACCTTCACATTCTTTGAGATCTCTGCAGGATCGATATCAATATGGATTATCTTTGCGTTCGTTGCAAAAGATTGGAGCTTGCCTGTAACTCTGTCATCAAAGCGCGCACCTATTGCGATAAGCAGGTCAGATTCTTGTATTGCATAGTTGGCATATTTGGCACCATGCATACCTAGCATTCCTACGAATTGCTTATGTTCTACGGGGAAAGCGCCCATACCTGTGAGTGTTGTTGTAACAGGTGCCTGTATCTTCTCAGCAAATTCCTTAAGATCAGTTGATGCATCTGAACTTATGACCCCACCACCAGCATATATTACCGGTTTAGCTGCTTTTTTAATTTCTGCAGCTGCTTTTTTGATCTGCTGGATATTGCCTTGGTATGTAGGATTATATCCACGAAGCTCTACTTTTTCAGGATAATAGAAATCGATCTCTGCTGTAGTGATATCCTTTGGTATGTCTATTAATACAGGTCCTGGTCTTCCGGTGGATGCGATGTGAAACGCTTCTTTAATTATGCGTGGTAATTCATTAGCATCCTGCACAAGGAAATTGTGCTTGGTAATTGGCAAGGTTATGCCAGTGATGTTCGCTTCTTGGAACGCATCATTGCCTAAAAGTGCAGTTGGTACCTGTCCGGTAAAAGCGACCATTGGTATGGAGTCCAGATATGCATTTGCAATACCTGTTACAAGATTGGTAGCTCCTGGTCCGGATGTTGCAAGACATACTCCGGTCTTTCCGGTAGCTCTTGCATATCCTTCTGCAGCATGTGCTGCCGATTGTTCGTGACGAACGAGTATGTGTCTGATACTCGAATCATAGATCTCATCATAAATGGGAAGCAATACCCCACCTGGGTATCCAAATATAGTATCAACACCTTCCCTGTACAGACACTCGATAAAAGCCCTGGAGCCTGTCATTTTTGTGCTTGATTCTGTCATATATATCCTCTATAGTAATATCTGGTCAATATGCGGTAGATTCTGATTAATATGTAATATCTGCCTTATAATTATCTGATTCATATCAAACGGTTGATGCCGTTAAGGATCGCTTCTACTGAAGCCATGACTATATCAGTACGTGCTCCTCTTGAGGTGACCGTCTTCCCGTCCTTTGATAATTTTACCAGAACTTCTACAAGGGCATCAGTTCCGCCTGTGATAGCATCTACATGGTACTCTTCGAGTTGCACATCACCAAGGCTTGATATACCTTTCTTAATGCTTGCAAGGGTGGCATCCACCGGCCCATCTCCAATACCTGCTTCAACAATGGTTTTACCGTCAACCTTCAATTTAACGGAGGATGTTGGGGTTACTTTGTTTCCTGATACCACTGTGTATTCTTCCAGGATGACTCTTGATTCCTCCTGGATATTTAGCACGGTATTTGTTACGGTTTCAAGATCAGCATCAGTCACCTTTTTACCAAGGTCTCCGAGTTCTTTGATACGGTCCAATATCTCATGAAGCTGTGAATCATCAACATCGAATCCCATTTCTTTAACTGCAAGTGTTACGGAACTTTTACCTGCATGCTTTCCAAGAACGATCTTGCGTTCCCTTCCTATGACTTCCGGCTTAATGGGCTCGTATGTTTCCGTATTTGCAAGAAGGCCGTGTACGTGTATGCCTGCTTCATGGGTGAATGCATTACCGCCAACAAGTGATTTATTGGGAGCCACTGGTATGCCGGTCAATCTGCTAACAAGGCGTGAGGTCCTGAAGATCTCTTCTGTCTTAATTCCGGTCTTACTCTTGTACAACCAGTCAATGGCCATTGCTACTTCTTCCAGCGAGGTGTTACCTGCACGCTCCCCAATTCCATTAATTGTCACATGGGCCTGCTTTGCCCCTGCTTTTAAGGCTGCAATGGTATTTGCAGTGGCAAGTCCGAAGTCATTGTGGCAGTGGATGCTTACTGGTGCATTTACAGCAGTTGTGATATCCCTGAACATCTCATCTGTCTTTTCCGGAACAAGTAATCCTACGGTATCGCAGAAACATAATCTGTCAGCTCCTGCTTCAACACCGTCATTGTATAATGATTTGAGAAAATCAATATCTGCTCTTGATGCATCCTCACCGCTAAGCTCAACGATGAGGCCATGCTCCTTTGCATATTCTGTAACGTCAATGGCCATCTGCCTGACAGCTTCCCTGTCCTTGCGTAACTTCACATTGATGTGCAGGTCAGATACTGGTGCTACAAGGTGGATCGAGTCTACGTCACAAGCAAGCGCATGGTCCACATCTGGCTTCATTATCCTGCAATAGCTGCAGATCTCAGCATTTAACCCTTCAGCGGTCACTGCTCTTATGGAGTTCCTTTCACCTTCGGATGTAATGGCAGATCCTGCTTCTATTACATTCACACCAAGCTCATCCAGCTTCGTGGCAATTGCCACTTTATCTGCACTGCTAAGTGCTACGCCAGGTGTCTGTTCCCCATCTCTAAGAGTTGTGTCTAAAAACCGGATATTTTCAAATAATATGATCCCTCACATATGTTGTCTGCCATCAAGTAGCAGCCTAGTGGGATACATCAAAGTGCTATATATGTATGACGACTTTATATCACGATTTATCACAAATGTCGCCACAAAAAAGGGCCTATGATGGAAATCCATCATATGCTCGAATTCAAAAATAATCTTCCACACTGAGTACAGCTTTGACCAGAAGGTTCACACTGTGTTCCAGGTCAGCAAGATCAAGAACTTCCACAGGTGAGTGGATGTATCTTGTTGGAACACTGAGGGTGCCTGTTGGTATGCCTTCTCTGGTCAGGTGAATTGCTGTTGCATCGGTTGTGCCACCGTCTCCTACATCCATCTGGTATGGTATGTCATTCTTATCACCTGCAGCTCTTAACCATTTGATCACCTGTGGTGCAGCAATGAGTCCGCGTCCTGAAGCATCAACCACTGTGACAGCCGGTCCTTTTCCTGTGTCTATAACGGAATCCTTCTTCTCAATTCCAGGATGGTCGCCAGGGACGGTTGTATCAATTGCCAGTGCTACATCAGGATCCAGTCCAAATGCAGATGTTTTTGCACCTTTAAGTCCTACTTCTTCCTGTACGGTTCCTACTACGTAGAGCTTTGCCTTTAGATCCATGTCAGAAAGCCGGCGCATGGTCTCGATGACTATTGCACAGCCTGCACGGTTATCAAAAGCCTTTCCGGTTATTTTGCCATTTGCCAGCTTCTTAACCTCGCGGTCCGGGGATATGGGTGTGCCTACTTCGATACCCATCTTCTCAGCATCTTCCTTGTCCTTTGCACCCACATCGATGAACATGTCATCTGACTTTACAGGTGTCTTCCTGTCCTCCTCTTTCATAACATGAGGTGGTTTGCATCCGATAACTCCCGTAACGGGTCCATTATTGGTGTGCACGATAACTCGCTGGCTGTGCAGGGTCTGATCGAACCATCCTCCTATCTTCACAAAACGCAGGAATCCTTTGTCATCTATGTACTTGACCATAAGTCCGATCTCGTCCATATGTGCTGCAAGCATGATGGATGGCCCATCGCCTTCTTTGACAGCTATGAGATTGCCCATTTTGTCTGTTCTAAGCTCGTCAGCATATGGCTTGAGTTCCTCCTCAAGCATTATTTTGATGTTTCCTTCGCTTCCGGATATGCCGTGGGCATTTGATAATTTAGCAAGTAGTTCTTCCATGATGATCCTCTTCTGAGTTAATTCATGAAAGTATAGGATTGAAGGAATATAAGGTTTGAGGATTGTAATTTTACAATTAAGAACTAATTGAAAAATAAAATATCAAAAAAGGAACTAAAAAAAGAAATAAAGATGAGTAAGTTATTTACTTACTCTTCCTTGCGGCGCTGGAAGAAGAATGCCAGGCCGAGTATTGCAGCTACTGGGAGTGCAATGGTTGGGAATTCAGGGATAAGGAAGTTTCTTGCAGCTGATCCTACGTCCTTACTTACTGCATCTTGGCCTGCACCAATGGTTACTCTCCACTGGCCTGTCACAGGTGCACTTGCATTGAGTGTTACCTGGATTACTCCTACATCTGTAGCAGGGTCTGCTGTTCCTGGCTCAAAGTTAGTGTTACTAACTACAACTGTCATATCTGAAGCTGCTGCCCCACCGCCAACTGCAACTACATCAGTAAAGTATGGCAAAGTCTGGTTCTCTGCAGCAAAACCCATTCCATGGTAGCTGAATGTAAGTGTCTGACCTGGTTTGATAACTATTGGATTTGGTGCTGATGCTGTTCCTGCTTCATTCCATATGGCTGCATTATATGCAGATGCTGAACCTGCCATTGCAATAAAAGCGATTATTGCTATTACTAATAATTTCTTCATATTCGTACCACCTTTAAATTTAATATTTTTTTACTACTCTTCATAGTCTCTCTTGCTTGTTATATAAACATTTCTAAAAAGAATACGAGGTGATAATCATCATCATTATGAGGGAAAAATCTCACGTGGCAACATAAAATGTCCAGCTTTCAATTTCGGTATTTCCTGCCTGATCTGTTACGCTCAGGCGCACGTCAACTGCTCCATTCTCCAATCCTGTTGCGCTATAGAATATCGAACTGTAATCCTTTTCGACACTTGAGCTCACATCAACACCATTTACTTCAAGTCTTGTACTATCTCTATCTATTCCCGCGCGATTATCTGAGAATGAAGCTGTGATCGCAGGGCTATTTGTATTCACGGTCTCTCCATCACCGGGGCTGAAACTCTTGATTGTGGGTTCTATTCTGTCGATTATGAACGTTTCTTCCTCATATAGACTCTGGGAGTTCACTGTCTTTGCGGTTACTGTGATACGGGCTGTACCATCGTCAATGTCATCATCTATTTGTGCTCTGTAGGTGTATTCATTATCGGAATAGCTATCAAAAGTCACATCAAGGTAATGTCCGTACCTATCTCTTACTCTCACGCTTGGATTATCTTTGAGAGCTATTGATGAAACAATGATGATATCCACATCATCTGATGCTTTTTCAGGATCAACTGATATCTCTAATTCTTCCAGGGATTCATCGGTATAAAGTGTATCAAAAGTATATGCGCTGTTATTTGCATAGTCCTTTGCAAAGACCTCTACATTGAAATTATCCTGTACTTCCACTGTGTATTTTGCAGTCCATACGAGATCATCCTTACTTGTGAGTTTTACAGTTTCTGCACTACCGAAGTTCTGTGGCGTGACTGTACATTCAACTTCCATTAAAGGCTTGTTTGATTCAACTGTCAGATGTGTGGTGTCACTGGTGGGGTTGGGACTGATATCCAGTTCTATTTCAGGTGCAGTACTATCGACCTTTGTACTGGTATCAGCAGATTGATGCTCGATCTCTTCATTGAGTGCATTGTCAACAGCCTTTGATCTGAAATAGTATGTCTGGCCTTGCTTTCCTTCAAACTCAGCTGAAGTTGTAACTGTTTTGCTAATCCATCTCTTCCAGTTTATTCCATCAGTGCTGTAGTCTATATCATAATAGTATATGCCAGATCCTTCATCGGTTCCATTCCAATTCACAATGAATTTGTTCTTGCTCATTGCTTGTGGAAGTGGAAGCACCTTAGATACTGGAAGGTCAAACTCTATGGTGTTATCCTCTTTCAAATATGGGGAGATTGATGACAATGGCATGAAACTGACCTCATCAATAGTGAATTCTACTGCTTTGAGGTCAAGGTTTCTGTTTTGTGCCAGAACGAATTTGAGGCTGTTCTTGCCTTCCTGTATTGTAACAGGAACCATGATGTGCTGCCATCCTTCATTTCCGTTTATTCCATCTGTCCATATTGTAAGGTCGTTGAACATGACCCATTTCAATTGTGCTTCATTTTCACTGGGATTTCCCTGTGTATAACTATCTTTCAGGAATGCAGACAGAAGCACATCCTGGGTCTTTTCACTGTATATATCCTGTTGCAGAATATGCTGTTCATAACCCCATTGTCCCAGATTCCCTTCAAATGTATTATTGATAACAAAGGCCTGGGATGAGTATATGCCAGATCCGTTCAGGTAAGTTCCTGATGCTGATGTATCATTGCCTGGGATGAATGTCCAGCCGTTATCTGATTCCATTGATGGATTGTCTATCTGTATGAAATCAACGTTTGTCTGCTCGCTTGTTTCAACAGCTTCTGTACTTATCTCCTGAGTTAGCCAGAGGTGTACAGATCTGTATATTCGCTCCATGTCTTTGTCTTTGTAAAGTATAAACTCAAGCTTTTGCTTGCCCTGTTTATATCTAACTGGATCAATGACAAGCTCTTCCTCCCATTTTCCTTCATGTCCAAGATCTATGGAAATCTCTTCGAGTACAGTTCCATCAAGTTTTGCCTGCAGTATGTAGCTAACATCAGCATGCTCGTAATTCTCGATGCCTGCAATTATCTGGATTGGGTTTGAGGTCGAAAAGTTTTCAGGATAATTTTCGGCCATTCCATCAGGGCCCAATATGTAAAGTGTTGTGAATGTCTCTTTTTCGCGGGTTGCCTTTGCATAGGCAAACATGGACCCTGCAATGATTATGGAAATTACCATGGCGATAATAAGTGTCTTTGTGATCTCAGGGGGAACTCTGTCAGTGATCTTTGTTACAATGGGTTCACTTTTCTGTTTCCTGGCGGATGACACTTTTTTCCTGCTTTTTGCGCTGAATCTTTTTTCCTGTATCTCAGCAGGTTGAATTTCTTCTGTGTCTTCTATCTCCGGATCTTCTTCATTCAACGACTGGATAAAATTACTTAAGGAAAAAGTAAACTGTCTCTCTTCGGGCAGACGCTTTCTTGAAAGGTATGCGAGAACTACGAATACAAGTGTGAGTAGTGCCAGGGATATGGTGATGGAGTTTGGCCTGAACTTCCATTCGGTGAGGCTGACGATGAATCCGTCAAATACCATGATAACAATACTGAAACCAACACTGAGCGTGAATCTCTCGATGCCGGATATCTCTTCATTTGAGGGAAATAATGCGGATATGAATGCATAACCTGGTATAAAGAATATTATCAGAAGCGCAAATATTATCCTTATTGGAGTTTCATTGAATGGGGCTATCAGGATAAAAAGAATTGATAATAATGAAATAGCAAGTAATAATTTAAGATCCTGTGTATAAATGCACTTGTTTTTGATAGACATTTGCGCTCACAATATCCTGAACAATGATTAGAAATTTTATTATTATGAATTGAATGTAATTATTTGCTAAAATATATAAGTGTAGGGTGCTATTGTACTACAGTCGATAAAATTAGTCATTTGTGTGCAGAGGGATCATTATTAAAAACAAGCTTCTCGTATTTCTAATACTTGCTTTGCCTTCTATTTTGCTGGCTTTACCGGTGTTCTATTTCGTGGGTGTTCCTGCAGGGATAGTCACTCTTGTAGTTCTTGCGTTTATTGACTGGAAGATCTATCGTTCATCTGGCTGGATAATTCTCAAATGGTATCACTGTCAAGCAATGCCTCTTGGTGAATATGCCAATGTTCACTCTACGCTTTATACGTTTTCAGAAAAGGTATCCATACGCCTCCCAAAACCATTCATATTTGAATCCATGGTTCCTGTTATATTTTCAGTGGGTACTGATAATTCTTCTAAGATAGTGATGTCAAGGGGCTTGATCGAACTACTGGATGAAAAGGAATTGGAGTCCGTTATTGCAAGGGAGATTGCACGGATATCTGAAAGTGGTATGGCCCAAAACACATTCATATCTATGCTGGCAGGCACTGTGGCATCGCTTGCCACAGCTGCCTTATGGATGTCCCTGCTTGGCGGCTTTGGCCAGGAGGATGACCCTGCTCCAAGGTTCATACGATTTGTGGCAATGGGGCTTGTAATGCTTCCCGCAGCATTGCTGGTGTATCTTGGGAGTCGTGATCAGGTGTAGAGTTCCGATGCAAAGGCAGTCAGTATATTGGGAAGAAAGGATGATCTTGTATCTGCTTTGAATAAAATAGATACTGAAATACGCCTTCATTCGCTTGAATATTTCAATCCGGCTCATGCCCAGCTCTTTGTGGTGAATCCTGTAAAGGTAAATTCCCTTTACGATATCCATCTTTCTCTGTTTGTGGCAAAGCCTGACATGAAACATCGTTTGATGGTATTGGACAATACCGGGACAACACTTGATTGAGGTAGAAACATGTTCTCAGAAATACACTACTACTTTACAATTCTTAAGGATTGGCAAAAGGCGCTTTTCTTCAGTTTCGTGTCCTACTCATTCGTCCTTTTCGGGATAATTGTGGCAATTACGTTCATACTGAAGGATTTCAAGTTCCTGCTGGTATTGGGTTTGAGCTTTGTGTATATGGGCTCAGTCATTGCAGCAATGCTGGTTGCGAGAAAGATATTCAAAAAAAGGTTGATAGAACAGTAATTGTTCTATCTATTTCCTGTTCATGATATACATTATTATGCCAGCCGTCAGAGCAAATATCATCCAGCCAATATGTGTGTGTACCATCATCATTGTATCCATGCCGTACAGGTATGCTGTGATGTAAAGGATCACGACCCTGACAAGGTTGGCAATATATGCCACAAGTACTGCAAATCCCAGGAGCTGGAATGATCTCTTAGCATCCATCTTTTCTATTCTGGAGTACCCGGCTACGATACCTATGAGCAGGAACATGGAATAGAGTCCAGAGCATGGTCCGCCTATGACGATGGTCATGGGCTCTGCACCGTAGAGTATCACAGTCTCGGTGGCTATGATCTCCACCGGGATGCCCAGTACCTTTATGATAGCAACCGTGGGCATAAGGACCATGTAATGGTCGAAGAGGTGTAGGAAGTCGATATTGAAAAAACCGAAGGCAGAATAAAATATGAGATACAGGGTAGTAAAGACGGACGAGATGTAGAAACCAAACTCTCCAAGTTGTCGGATATCCTTTTTATTGGTTCCCATTGCAATAAGGGAAGCTCCCACAAAGAATGCCATGGAGTCAAGAGTGCCAATATCACTTTCGTTGACAAAGTTGTATATGAGGTTTGCAGCAACTATGAAACCACCTATCAGGAGGTAGCTCCTGGAGCTCTTTATTCCTTCATTTCCGGTCAGCTCCATCCTGGTGATCAGCAGTGCTGCCAGAACAAAGAGTACTATTCCCACAACTGTGGACCCTTCACTAAGCTCGATGGTGGCTCCGGTGAAGAGTGCAAGCACCAGAAGAATAATGGCTATGTTTTTCTTTTCACTGTACATTTTTATCTGATGTCTTATTATTTGAAATAGTATATATATCTGTCTGACAATTATTGAAGACCTAAGTTGATGAGTATCATCTTTATATATTATTATTTGATTATAATTAATATATATTCATGGAGACGAATCCTAAGATATGAGGAACCATTTAGGCATACTCCATGTATTTCTTAGCGGGGTCATAAATTGAGGGATTTTACACTGTCTATCTACAGGGACTTGCTTGAGGCTATATATGAGAGTAGCTACAGCACGACAAATGTATGCGAATATCTGAAGCATACATCGGAAGGTAAATGGATAATCCTGCGTCACGATGTTGATCGTGCAGTGGACAGGAACCTTGCGATGGCACGCCTTGAGCATGAGTTTGGCATCAGTTCCACATACTATTTCAGACACGTGGAGGATGTGTTCATTCCTGATGCAATAAGGGAGGTATCTGAACTTGGCCATGAAGTGGGCTTCCACTATGAGGTAATGGACAAGGCGAAAGGTGACAAAGAAAAAGCTCTGGAAATATTTGAATCTGAACTTTCAGAACTTCGCAAATATGCTGATGTGACCACAGCCTGCATGCACGGAAACCCCCTTGCTTCCTGGTCAAACAGGGACCTCTGGCGGGATAATGACTTCAGGGACTTTGGCATAATAGGGGAGCCCTATTTCTCTCTGGATTACTCAAAGATACTCTACCTTACGGATACTGGCAGGACATGGGCTGACCGCAATATTCGTGTAAAAGATGTCCTGGAAACACCTTCTCATGGGCTCAATGGTCGGTATGGCAAAACCATAAAAAGTACAAATGACGTTATAGACCTAATCAGAAGGGAGGAAGTGGATCAGATCTGTATACTTGCCCATCCTAACAGGTGGTGTGACGGTATAGCAGGTTGGACTAAAGAATTGGTGATGCAGAATATTAAGAATGTTGGCAAGGCTGGCATTATAAAATACAGGAAAATAAAGGGTCAGGATAAATAGAATTACCCTTGATTAATTCGCGGTGATAAAATCATGTCTATGGATGTTGAATATCTAACAAAAGATAATGAGGATGATTGGAGGGATTTTACTGAGAAGGAGGATCATGCAGGCATCTGGCACACCCTTGAGTGGCGGGATATTCTGGCAAAAGAGTATAGTTACAAGTCTAAATATCTAATTGCAAAGGATGGGGATGAAGTATGTGGAATACTACCCCTTTTCCAAGTAAAAAGTCCTATTACAGGCAATCGTTTAACTTCACTTCCATTTTCTTACCATTGTGGACCTGTGGCAAAAACTGATGATGCATATCTTTCATTGATCCATGAGGCTCAGAGTATTGCCGATGATCTTGGTTGCAAATACCTGGAAATGAAGATGATCGAAAAACTTCCTGATCAGGTTGTAATAAATGGAAATGTGGTAGACAATCTTTATTTCAACACAAGCATTCTGGATCTGTCTTCTAATCCGGATGATAACTGGAAGAAGCTGGATT
>JAIPUR010000016.1 GCA_020055655.1 Methanosarcinaceae archaeon
GGGTGAATCTTTTTGCTATGGTCTGATCCCCTCATCTTGTAGACCTCCATGCTACGCATTCTTACATACGACATAACGCCGGAAGGATTTGTCATTCATCCACATGAAGAAGTATATTCAATGTTCTGACCACATTCAAGAAATATCAGACATCAGCATAAGTTTCCTCATGACCACATTCAACACATTTATAGATAACAACTGGCCGGCCAAATTGATCATGCCTTTTGAGAACAGGATATCTCCACCTGTTCATTTTACCCTCACATTCCGGACAACGATGATACATGATATCAAAATAGGATGAGTGTACATATATTAAAGTTGTGAATGCATGAGAGATCAAACTAAAAATTAACAAGCGATCAAAAATGGATGATTTAAACGAAATTTCCTGCGGAATAGAAAGTCTGGATGAGCTATTAGGCGGATTCAAATCCCCCTCCACAATATTAGTTGCCGGTACAGCAGGTGTCGGAAAAACCATCATGGCCCTGCAGATGTTATCAGAAGCTGGCAAAAAAGGAGAAAAAACCCTATATATTCCAATAACTACAGAAAAAATAGACAAGCTTAAAATGTACCATTCCACGCTTGAATTTTTTGATGAATCCTTAGAAGTATACCCCATCAACCGCCAGCTTGCTGAAAAAGATCCTTTGACAACATTGATAGACATAGGAAATGTTATAGAGACTAAAAAACCCGACAGATTGGTCATTGACCCCATTACACCCATCGGATTTGGTTTTGTGGAGCAGGAGAGAAGAAGATTCTTCTACACCCTTGATTCCATATTACAGGAAAGAAATATCCTTACCTTCCTGATAGGAGAACTTATAGACGAAGAAATGCACCAGTCAGTAGTTAGTCATCTAGCTGATGGCATAATATACCTATCAAGAAGAAGTAATGGCCTGAAAACCGATCACCATATAGAATTCCCTAAAATGAGAGGATTAGACCTGAAAAGGCAGGCTGAGATTACATCATGTAAATATTTGTATAAGATAACCACAGATGGATTCACAGTTTACCCTCACTTGAAACCTGAAAAGGATACAAACCTTGATGATTCCAGAGTTGAAGCAGGCATCCCGGGCCTGGACACGATGCTTGGCGGAGGCATACTAAAATGCAGCAATACACTTGTAGCAGGCAAGCCAGGGACTGGTAAGAAATTGTTTGGGCTTCAATTCATACACCATGGACTTGAAAATGGAGAGCCTGCAATAATTGTCACTTTTGAAGACTCACCACATCAGCTGCTAATGGATGCAGAAAAGATCGGATGGGATTTAAATAAATATGTACAAAGCGGATTACTTAAATTCATATGCAACAACCCCACTGAAATATACCCTGCTGAACATTCCATCCGAATCAAGAACACCATTGAAAATATGGGAGCAAGCCGCATATTTTACGATGGGTTGAATAACCTTGAAATACCGATCCCCGATAAACTGAAAATGAAAGGATACCTATACTCACTTGCAAGCTACCTGAAAAGTAAGAACATTACAAGCCTTTATACTGCAGAAACGAACCAATCGGACTGCCCAGGTAATGAAGGAAGCGAACATGCATTCCTAATGGACTCAGTAGTCGTACTTCATAACTCCAAAGCAAGAAAACGCAGATATATGTGTGTTCTTAAATCAAGGGCCACAGAACACAAAAGCTCAATAAAAGAATACGCAATTACAGATGCGGGCATAAAAATGCGTACTGACACACTGATATAATAGAAAGTAGAGCTAAATGCTCTGCATTCTTTTTTCAACAGCTGACCCAAGTTCAGTTAACCTGAAAGAATCATCAGCCCGAACAACCAATCCTTTTTCTATAAGCTCAGCAAGTACCTTCTCAGCTGATGGACGAGCTATTCGCATGCTTTTTGCAAGCCTGCTCCCTTCAAGTTCATCATTAGATGCCAGCAAAGCAAGCATTTTTCGGCGATTTTTATTACCAGTTACAAATCCCATATATTCGTCCATATTATGCACTTCATTTAGCATAAGGACGGGCAACTATAATTATATTATCACAATGAACGATCACCAAAAGCACGAAGGATACTTTTATTACCTGTCATGCATATGTAGGGGGTGGCAGGCTAGTCTGGGTAGCCCGGCGTTACCTGTAACCCGAAATCGCCGATATGCGGGAGACGAAGCCGATAGAAGATGTTCGGATCATCTTTAAACCTGTAATTTCAACGAAGAAACCTCGTCCTGCTTGGATAATGTTGATATAAGGGCTTGTTGGAGAACTTGTTTTTATATCTTAACTGCGAGAACCAGTCCAGGCCCGGAAGGGAGCAGACCAACCGTAGACAATTGTCGCTTGGAGGGTTGCGAAGTGGAGGAGAAATTGCAGACCATTTAGAGATGTGAAAAACAGCAACTTGAGGTGTGCCTGTCACTTAGAACCGGAAAGCGTTAAATAGATGAATTACGTTTAGGCACGAACACGATTAATGACGAGATAGCCAAGCCCGGTATGGCGCAGGATTGCTAATCCTGTGGTGCTTTGCGCCTCGGGGGTTCGAATCCCCCTCTCGTCGCCAAATTTTTTCAAAATATCAAGAACCCTTAAACAACTTTATCTAAGAATAAGGCAGACAAAAAGCAATGTCAGAAAAAACAATAATCCCGGTTCTGGACAATGAACCAGAAGAAAGTGAAGACACATCATGTAATTCATGCGGAAAAAGCGGATGTTGTGGCGGCTTTGGAATAAAAGTAGGATCTGAAAAGGATGTTGTTTACAGAAATATATTTTTATATGCTGCAATGGGACTCATAATATTCACAGCAACATACCTCATAATGCAGCTATTGAACAGACTAGTATGATTCTTTCTCGCTAAAAGGATAGCGTTTGATAGAACTGCAATTTGTACAAGTGATAATAATATTCCCATTATCCAGCCGAACCCTGCAATTCCCACCAGGAACAAGGAAACTACCGCAATTTTTGCATATTTTTCTTTTAAGTTCAGATGGAAGACTTACACGATAGCGCATACCTATCTTTTGTGCAAGTGAAGAATACCTGTCACTCAAAGCAGGATTCACTGCATAGACCTCGCTTGCCTCAGAAAATAGATAATTTATCCGCTCCAATGCAATTTCCCGCGACAGGGCTTTCTTTTTCTTACGATGTTGTGCCATAGAAACTCCGATCTAAAATCAAATGAACTAAAGTATCACCACATCTATCGAAGGATCTGCGGCATTTACCAGCTTTTTAAATTCTTCAGGATCTCCGAATTCTTCAGAATAGTGCATTGGTATCACCACATTTGCCGACAGTTGAACTGCAGATCTAGCTGCTGTTTTTTCATCCATCACTGACACGCCACTGATTGGAAGGAGTGCAACATCGATCGAAACATCCCCAATTTCATCCATTGGAATGAAATCCAGATCTCCCGAGTGATATATGTTCAAGCCATCCAGCTCAATAATATAACCTACGCCCTGTCCCTTTAAGTGCTCTGATGAATTTTTATTATATGCAGGAAGAACACGAATATTCACGCCTTTGATACAAAGCTCGTCAATAAGATCATCTCCCTCCATAATACGCCGCGTATCCCCCCTGAATTGTAAGCCCATATTTTCAGGAATCAATGTAGTGGAATCAGGGCTGCGAATTTTACGAATAGAATCAGGATAGCAGTGCTCTAAATGTTCATGTGTGATCAAAAGGATATCAGCCATATCCCCATCAGGAATTGACTCCGGAAGAATGAATGGATCTATGTGTATAACGTGACCATCGCCTTTTATCATAAAACCTGCATGACCAAACCAGCTTATCGAAACATTTCCTATAGTTGTACTGCCCACATTATCACGCCACATACTTTTGAATAGATCCTTTTAATTTGAAATTTATAGATATCACGATTAATAACGAACTACTGGTTTTTTAAGATAAATAAATACCTCACATCAGTTCACTAATTTAGAAAAACATAATATATTGGCATAGAAAAATTCATTAGCAATTATGAAATCCATTATAAGCCAGCATGAACAATGAAAAAATAACCATACTTTGCTCCACGGTGGATGAAGCTAGTCAGAACATAAAGCAGAATCTATTCCACCTTAGGGACTGGAGAAAGGCCAACATAGAACACATCAATTGGGACAAGCTGGAATCCATATACGAAAATGATAGCCACCGGATCATTGAGATAAATGAGCATCATATATATCAGGACCACATTGATGATAAGATCAAAAGCTATGGATTTGACACGAACTTAATAATAGTAGCATCAAAACATAAAAGTGCTGATGGAAGACCAGTACTCACTGCTCATTTTACAGGAAATCCAAATAAAGCTGATTTCGGGGGAAAGGACAGAGAACTATCCACAGCTGCGCCATGCATTCTGCACTCAATACTTGGGAACATGAATAAATTGGGTCTTGATACAGAATATGAAGTGAATATGGAGTCGACCCACCACGGACCCAGTAGTATCAAAACAGCAATGGTATATGCAGAAATAGGCAGCGGAAGCAAACAATGGAGAGATCCGCTTGCAGGAGATATAGTAGCCAGGTCAATCCTTGCAGCGGATCAAAGGGATCTGCCAGTTGCAATTGGTTTTGGAGGAGGGCACTATGCCACCCTACAAACACAACTGGTCCTTGGAACAGATATTACGTTTGGACATAATTTTCCGGAGTATCAGCTTGAACATGTCGATAAAGAGATGATTTCACAGGCCTTTGAAAAATCACTTGCCCACTTTGCATACCTTGACAGAAAATCCATGCCAACGAAAACAAGAGAACGTATCTCCAGAATCATAGAAGAGCTAAATTATCCGATTTTCAGAGAAAGTAACATACATGAAATGAAAGGATTGCCATGGGAACTTTTTATTGAGATACATAGAAGGTCTGAGAAAGTACATGCAAATGGAAGATTCAAAATATCAGATTCATTTAGAGAGTATATTAAAAAGCATGATCAGAATGGAAATTCAGAAATGCTCAAGAGAAACATCACCACTGAGAACATAAGTGAAGGCTTAATTCAGAAATGCATTAGTTGCGATAAGGACAAAACCATAAAAATGCTGAACAATCTTGCCCCTGTTTATATAGAAAAAGAGAATGGCACCATATCAAATATAATACTGGGAATAAAGGATAAAATCGAAATTACGATGCAGGATATCACAAACGAATGCATTAAAATACTAAAAGAACATTATGAACTTAAATATATCCCAGAGGATAATAAACTGCACATAATCGACGAGCAATTTAGCCCTGACCTTGCACTGAAACTGGGAATAAAACCCGGACCAATGTATGGAAAGCTAGCTATGAAAGAGTCGATCATAATTGATGGCATGAATATCGACCCAAAAATGGTCCATGTGCAAAAGATTATAACAATCCCATTGTCCAATGCAGTAAAAATAACTCAAGACGGAATCTAATATACGATTTTCATTTGAGGGAGAAAAAGAATGAAATCCATAGTAGAAGAGGCACTGGAAAGATCCGAACAAGAATCTCATTTTCGTAGCTCAGCAGCAGCTCCTGACCAAAATGACATTAACACAGAACTGGAAGCAATGTTAAGTGAGTTAACCACCAACATTAAAGTAATTGGTTGTGGTGGCGGTGGCTCAAACAGTACGCAGAGAATGATAGACGAAGGGATTAAAGGAGCAGAGCTTGTAGCTTTAAATACAGATGCACAGCACCTCCTGAGTGTCAACTGTGAGAAAAAGATATTGATCGGGCGAAAAAAGACAAGAGGTCTCGGTGCAGGCAGCTTACCACAAATTGGTGAAGATGCAGCCCTTGAAAGTCTGGACGATATATCCGCCACAGTAAAAGATAGTGATATGGTATTCATTACTTCAGGTCTCGGTGGAGGGACCGGAACCGGGTCCGCACCCGTGGTTGCAGAAGCAGCACGTGATGCAGGGGCATTAACAATTGCAGTCGTCACCCTTCCATTTGGAGTAGAAGGGCAGGTTAGACGCACTAATGCAGAGGCAGGTCTTGAAAGATTAAGAGACGTTGCCGACACGGTCATTGTAGTACCAAACGATAAACTTCTGGAAGTAGTGCCAAGATTACCCCTCCAGGCAGCATTCAAAGTATCAGATGAAGTTCTGATGAGAGCTGTGAAGGGAATTACCGAACTCATTACCAAACCAGGTCTTGTTAACCTTGATTTCGCAGACGTAAGAACCGTAATGCAGAACGGTGGTGTTGCAATGATAGGACTTGGTGAAGCCGACGGAGAAGCTAAAGCAGTAGAGTCAGTGCAGAAAGCACTTAGAAGCCCGCTACTTGATGTAGACATATCAGGTGCAACATCAGCACTGGTCAATGTTGTGGGTGGACCTGACATGACAATCGCAGAAGCAGAGAGTGTCGTCCAGGAAGTATACAGCAGAATTGACCCAGATGCACGGCTCATATGGGGTGCGCAGGTTGATGACTCACTTGAGCATACAGTTCGCACAATGATTGTCGTAACCGGTGTGAAATCACCACAGATATACGGCCATGGTGGCGGGCAAAACGTCACCAGAAGATACGGAATAGACTTTGTGAAATAAAAATCATTTTTTACCTATTACGATTGAATTGGGCTAATTATTCAATTCAATCGAAAGGTATTTTATACTAGACGCTATTTACATGGCGCTATGATTTAGTATTTTATGACATAAACTGCATGAATGCTAGATTAAAAAAGGTATTTTATCTATAAATTCATCAATCAGAACCGGTTGTGAAATACGTGGCAGAATTTGACCTAAACAAATTAAACAGTAACATCAATCAGATCCTGAAAACATACTACAGGGTACTCAAACTAACAAAGAAGCCTTCAAGAGAAGAATTCCTGATGATCTCAAAGGTCGCAGGATTGGGAATCATTGCTATTGGTTTAATGGGCTTCATCATTTTTGTGTTGCTGGTAGAAATGCCGCAATGGGTGTGATCATGGCTGAAGATTCTGCGATATTTGTAATAAAAACAACTGCAAATCAGGAGCGATCAGTCGCAAATATGATTGCACAAGTTTCAAAGAAGGAACACTTCGACATAAGGGCCATTATTGCACCTGATGAGTTGAAAGGTTACATACTTCTGGAGTCACCTAATTCAGGCGAAGTTGAACAGGCAATCCAGACAGTACCCCATGCACGAACTGTTGTAAAAGGTCAGTCCAGCATAGAAGAAATCGCTCATTTTCTGACACCAAAACCAACAGTTACTGGTATTGCAGAAGGTGCAATAATAGAAGTTACATCCGGACCGTTCAAGGGAGAAAAGGCACGTGTGAAGAGAGTTGACGAAGGTCACGAAGAGATTACTGTTGAACTCTTTGATGCTGTTGTACCGATACCTATAACTATCCGCGGTGATACTGTAAGAGTCCTTAGGAAAGAGGAAGAGAATAATTCCTGAATTAATATTTATCAATAATTAGAATTTAACGGTGATATTCAAATGGCAAATGTTGTTGACGCACTGGTCCCAGGAGGAAAAGCGAACCCTGGACCACCACTAGGCCCGGCGCTCGGTCCACTCGGAATCAATATCAAAGACGTGATCGATAAGATCAACGAGAAGACAAAAGATTACAACGGAATGCAAGTTCCTGTAAAAGTAATTGTCCAGGATGACAAAAGCTTCGAGATAGAAGTAGGTACACCACCAACATCCGCTCTTGTTCTGCAGGAAGCAGGAATCCAAAAAGGATCCGGCGAAGCAGGAACAGTGACTGTAGGAAACATCACAGTCCAGCAGGCTGCAAAAATTGCAAGGATGAAAAAAGATGACATACTTTCATACTCATTGAACGCAGCTATCAAGGAAGTCCTTGGATCATGCGTACCAATGGGCATTACTGCTGAAGGTATGGATGCAAGAGCATGTCAGAAAGAACTCGATGCGGGTAAATTTGACGACATTCTTGCTAACGAAGCATGGTAATTAATACCACGCTTTAACCGATAAGTTTAAGATTATTGCTTAATTAATGGGCTCGCCCCATTAGATGACAGGGTTTTAGTCCATGAGATTAAAACGCTAAACGCAGCCGTAGTAGACCGAAACGGTCCTGCCTGAACATTAAGTTCAAACTACGGGAGGTATATAATGGCAGACGAAAACACAATAGAAGCTATTAACAAGTTATTAGCGGATTCACCGGAGCGTAAGTTCTCGGAAAGTATGGATCTTGCAGTTAACTTGAAGAACCTTGACATGAGTCAGCCTAAAAACCGTGTTGACGAAGAAATTATACTTCCACACGGATTAGGAAAAGGTCTTAAAATTGCTGTTTTTGCTAAAGGAGAAGTAGGACTCATGGCAAAACAAGCAGGCGCCGAATATGTATTTGGCGAAGAAGATCTTGCTGAACTCGGAGAGGATAAGACACGTGCAAAAGCAATTGCCAATGAGATCGATTTCTTCATTGCTGAAGTTCAGTACATGGCGCAGATCGGTAAGACACTTGGTATAGTGCTGGGTCCCAGAGGAAAGATGCCAACACCACTTCCACCTGGAAAGAATGTTGCTGACCTTATAAACAGTATAGGCAACTCTATCAAGGTCAGGTCGAAGGATAAACTTACATTCCATGTGTCAATCGGGCGCAGAAACATGGATGTAACTAAACTGGCAGACAACGTTGAAACCGTGGTAAACAGAATTGAGCAATCCATTGATAAAGGAAAGCATAACATAAAATCAATTTATGTTACAACCACCATGGGCAAATCCGTGAAGGTGATGTAATGTCAGAAAATCACCACACAGAACACGTACCTCAATGGAAGAAAGAAGAAGTTGAGGCTATCAAAGAACTTATAAAAGAGTATCCTCTTTTCGGTGTCGTTGGTATAGGCGGCATTCCTGCAAAACAGCTCCAGAAGATGAGAAGAGATCTTCAGGGTACAGCTGTATTGAAAGTTGCAAGAAATACGCTAACCAAAAGAGCACTTGACGAGTCAGATGATGACATCAAGCAGATGGAAGAGTACATTGATGTACAAACTGCTCTGGTATTTACTGAACAGAATCCATTCAAACTTTACAAGTTGCTTGAAAATAGCAAGAGCCCTTCCCCAATCAAAGCAGGTGCAATTGCACCTAATGACATCATTGTAGAAGCAGGCCCAACAAGTTTCCCACCAGGTCCAATAATTGGTGAAATGCAGGGTGCTGGAATTCCAGCAGCTATCGATGGTGGAAAGGTAGTCATAAAAGAGACAAAGGCAGTCGCAAAGGAAGGCGAAGTAGTTTCACAGAAACTTGCAGCCATGCTAACAAGACTTGAGATCTACCCAATGGAAGTAGGTCTTGACCTTAGAGCAGTTCTTGAAAGCGGTTCAGTCTTTGAACCAGAAGTTCTTGCAATTGATGAAGACAGGTACTTCACAGACTTCACACTCGCAGCCCAGCAGGCATTCAACCTGTCCGTAAATGCAGCATACCCAACCGCAGAGAGCATCAGCACACTTATTTCAAAGGCAGTGACAGAATCACGCAACCTTGGAATCAATGCTACAGTTCTCGAACCGGAAATCATGGATGCATTGCTTGGAAAAGCACAGTCCCAGATGCTTTCAGTTGCATCTTCAGCTTCCAGTAACAATGAAGAAGCTGTTGATGAGGAACTAAAGGAAGCTCTTGGTGCTGCAGCAAGCGCAGCAACAGCTGCCCCAGCAGTCGCAGAAGAGACAGTTGAAGAGCAGGAAGAAGAACCAGAAGAAGAGGAAGAAGAGAGCGGAATGGCCGGTCTTGGAGCACTTTTCGGATAAAATAACATATAACAAATTTACACAGTATTTACTATAACACAAAAAGGTGATCACACATGGAATATATATACGCAGCACTTTTATTGCACAAAGCAGGAAAGGACATTACAGAAGAAGCAGTTACCGCTGTACTTACAGCAGCAGGTACAGAAGTAAATGACGCACGTGCAAAGGCACTCGTTGCAGCACTCGAAGACGTAGACATCGAGGAAGCAATGGCAACTGCAGCAGTCGCAGCAGCTCCAGCAGCAGCTCCAGCAGCAGCAGCTGAGGCACCTGCAGAAGAAGCACCTGCAGAAGAAGAAGAATCAAAGGAAGAGGAAGAAGAGAGCGGAATGGCCGGTCTCGGAGCACTCTTCGGATAAGATTGTTTCATGCTCGCCTTGTGGCGAGCAACTATCTTATTTTACAAAAAATTTAATCCTATTCAATTTAAACTGAATCAGAATTTAAGTTCAAGTTTTTTCATACTTTTCTGAATATCTGACATCTTACGTAGGATCTTAAATAGACATCTTTTACTAATTCAAGACCATTTTCCTGACACATTTCCCATAGTGATTGTTCCAGCTATCAGCATTTTCCTTGAACATGAAGAAAGGAAGCATCATAACACTGGACAATGTAACTCTTGAACGGCAACAGTCCACAATAGCAAATCATTCTCCTTTTTTAAGACTCTATTAAGTTCAGATATTGCCCCTTGCGTAGCTCTGTAGTTGTTTCACAAAAAGCAACTGACGTAAGCACCATATCAAAGCGCTCGTCTTTATAAGGCACATATCCATATATCCACGGCAAAAATTAAAAGAAAAGCTCCCATCCTTTTTGGTTTTTCCATTGCATACTCAAGTTATACCTTTGAAGGATCAATACCACAAATATCAACCTCTGACCCAAAATGGTGAGACTTTGTTTCTGCCTGTATCCTGTATTTTCAGCCCCCCCACAACAAAGAAAAAATCATCTAAATCCTTCTTGCAAATATTATTCCAAAAAGCAGAATTGAACTAACAAATCCTGCAACCCCAAGAGTTGTTAAAGAGCCACTTCCATTGACCGCCATATATGCAGAAGAGAGCATTATAGCTGCAAGGAACCCATACTTCAAAGAAGATTCGATTGCACGATATCGCTTGATCTCTTTGCTCTTCTCCTCAAAACGCTCGATCCGATAGCCCCTAATGGTCTCAATGACATCATTAATACCCTGTGGGAGATTCTTGACGATCTCCAGATACCTGTCACCCTCAAGTTGCAGGTATTCAGCCGCCTCAAAAGGAGAATAACGTTTCATAAATACCTTTGTAATAAGAGGCTTTGCATTTGTGAGCAGATTAAAATTTGGATCAAGCTCAAGGCAATTTGCTTCAATAAGTATCAGTGCCCTTTCGAGTGTAGAGAATTCACTTGGCAAGGATAGATTGTATTTTAAAGCCAAATTAGCATAGTTATCACTTTGCCTTTCACCAGAAGAATAATTCTGTTTAGAGATTATATCATCAAGATCCATCCTAAAGCGGCGAACATCAATGTCCTCTTTATTGATACCCGTGATCTTCAGGAATGACTCAAAAACTACGTCCATTTTTTCCTTATATATACCATAGAAAAGATTTAACATATTCCGACGGAGCTCATCATCGATAACTCCCACAGCTCCGAAATCGATGTAGGCTATCCCGTCTTCCTGAAGTATAATATTTGAGCTATGCGGATCTGCATGGTAAAAACCATCAACATAAACCTGTTTTAAATAGCTTGTACTGATAATATTCGAATACCAGCGTTTTTTTTCATCAGAAATATCAGGAAGTTTTCTGATAGTTGTTCCTTCCATATAATCCATAATAAGTACATTTTCATTAGAGAACTCATCATACACGTTGGGAACATTCACTCCCTCTACGCTGGCAAAGTTTGCCTGGAAGCGTTTAATATTCCTAGCTTCATTGCTAAGATCGAGTTCTTTGTTCAGCAGATCTTTAAACTCGAACAAAAAAGATTCAATATCAAAATTGCTACCAAATCCAAGTGCTTTTACAATTATGAATTTAAGATCATCCAGTATTGCAAGATCGAGATTGATAGTGTCTATCAGATTTGGGCGAGTTACCTTCACAGCAACTTTCTTACCATTAAGGACGGCTTCGTATACCTGAGCAATGGAAGCACATGCAAGGGGTTCTTCATTAAAATCATCAAAAATGTCCAGCACATCAAAATCAATCGGTGCAGAATCCGTGCCAGGTAGAGGGCAACTGAATCCCTCAAAAGCCACTTTCATTTTAGTAAAATCAAGTGGATTTACATTATCCTGCAAGTTTGATAATTCCTCCACATATATAGCAGGAACCAGATCAGGTCTTTTGCTGAGTATCTGACCAAGCTTTATGAATGTAGGGCCCAGTTCCTCAAAGGCCTTCCTAAGCTTTATCGCCTTATCTCGATTCTTCACATCGATAAAACATGGATTTCTGTTGGTGGAAACATAATACTGATTTACCTCACTATAAAGTAAAGTAAAAAGGTTGTACTTTGAGAATACTTTAAAAACAGTAACATACCTGCGAAATTTCCTGAACATTGTCTTGTTATTTGAGCTGTTAATAGATATATGTTCTTATCAGTCTATTTATATCCATTGTTCCGATGATGATTGTACGAATTTATCACATCATTTATCTCCTTATGTGTATGCTCATGAAGATGAAGATGAATGTGGCCCTCTTTACCCTCTATGGAACTTGTCAGAACCTGGATCGCTTCATTAAAACACAAAGGAAGATTATCCGAAGGATAACCAAAACAATTTAACACTTTAAAAAGTTTGAAAACATCAGGAGCTTCAAGATTGTTCTTATTAAGAAGTTCCCAGTCAGAGAAGATATCCCTAGGAGATCCTTCGGCAACTATATTCCGGTTCAATACATACACCCTGTTTGCAAGCTCCGGAATTGCATTAACATCGTGCATGGCAATTATAGTAGTGATACCATCATTCTCATTCAGATGATTGATAAGATCTATGAAATCCACACGGCTTTTTGGATCAAGGTTCGCGGTTGGCTCATCCAACACAAGCACTTTTGGCTCCATGGAAAGCACTGATGCAAGTGCAACTCTTTTCTTTTGCCCGTAACTTAGGTTATGAGGAACTTTCTCCTCAAATCCTTCAAGTCCCACCTTTGAAAGTGCCTTAATAACACGTCTTTTAACATCATCTTCGTCAAGTCCCATATTAATAGGTCCAAAAGAAACATCATCAAATACTGTAGGCATGAAAAGCTGATCATCGGGATCCTGGAAAACGACTCCCACCTCATGGATTCTTTCTTTAAGTTTCATAGAGGTGATAGATCTGCCAAAAACAGTGACATCACCACCCGGGTTTTTGATAGTACCATTGAGATGAAGGAAAAACGTGGTTTTACCTGCTCCGTTGGGACCTACTATAACAACCTTCTCACCTTCATATATGGTCAGAGAGATATCTTCAAGGGCAGTTGTTCCATCAGGATAAGAATAATCCAGATTTTCAACCTTGATCGCTTCTTTCATAATAATACCAGTTGATAAGTATGCACAAAGATAGCAATCAACGTCATACAGATACTTAGTACATAATCCTTTGCACTCATTTTAAATTGGATCATTGTTACTGGCCTTCCACCATATCCTTTGGAAAGCATTGACTGATAAACCCTGCTAGTACGATCATAACTCTTAATTATCAACATTCCCAGAGTGTTACCAAGGATGGAAAGACCATAATAATTGGCCTTCAGACGGAATCCCTTGCACTCCATTGCTTTCCACATCCTGCTGAACTCGTCGCTTATAACGAATATATAGCGATATGTGAACATAAGCATCTGAACCAATATACCAGGTACACCAAGGGCATACAATGCCTTCATTGTTACATCAAACCTTGTAGTTGCAAGCATAATAAGAGCAAGCGTAACTGCAGCCATTGCCCTTATAACGATGAGTGAAGAATAGAGCAGACCTTCAATTGACAGGGAAATTCCGCTTATACTTACAAATTCATTTCCATCAACTGTCACCGGCATAATTATCAAAAGGGGAAAAAGGAAAAAGAATACCAAGCGAATTCTTTTCACGGCAAAGGTAAGGGGAATACGTGATGAAACTAGTACTAAAGCTGAAAACATTAAAATGAGCAAGGCAATTTTGATGTCATTCACAAAAGCGAATGAAAAAATAAGGACGGTGAAAGATACAATCTTGGCACGGGGGTCTAAACGATGGATAAAGGAATCAAGCGATGCGAATGCATCAATTTCCGGATACTCCATTAAGTCCACCCCTTATACCAATCAATTATTAGCTTTCCTTGAAGAGAAGTACATGGCAAAACCCGCAAGCCCGACTATGTAACCTAGGCCTGATATAATGTTTGCATACAGAGGCAATTCGGCCTCTTCCTGACTGGCCAATGAGCCAGCAGCCAGGTTGAATGTCTTTTCATTCTTATGGCCGCTTTCCGAAACTACTACCCTGTATTCGGATACTCCCAACTTCGGAGTGAAATGATACAAACCCTCTGAGTCGGTCCGGTCCTCGATGTAGAGTTCTTCTTGCCCATTCTTTACTGCATAGATAGAGATCTCTGCATCCACCATGGGATCACCTCCACCGAACCAGGTCTTTATTTGAACATCCTTGATCTGTTCCTGGAGATATACCCTATGTGCAGATACACCAGGCACAAGAAGCATCATGAATACAATTGCGATAAATATAATTCTTATAGATTTTGAACTGAACATAGATCTAAACCTCCATATCAAATGGTAGCAGCTCAGGCCTTACTTTCAAAAGGAAAGTCACGACAGAACCTGTAATAATTCCTTCAATAATCATTATAGGAACATGTACCAATGCAGCGGCATAAGCAACCTCCAGAAATTCCTCACCTGTACTTATCAGAAACAGGGCAAGAAAAATACCGGACAGGAGGATTCCAAGTGCTCCACATAGTGCACCTAAAAATGCCGGGCTAAAACCTTTCCGGTAACCGAACCTGAATATCCAGTATGCAAGAATAGCAGGAATGCCCATCATCACATTGTTAATACCAATGGTTGTGATACCACCATGCTGAAAGAGGAACGACTGCAATGTAAGGCCTACCAACATTGCTGGAAATGCCATTATTCCAAGAACGACCCCAAGAAGGCCATTAAGAAGAAGATGTACGCTTGTGGGACCAATGGATACATGAACCAGTGATGCAACAAAAAAAGCTGCGGTCATTATTGAGATCTTCGGAATGCTCTCTGCCAGATCATACTGAGATTTGCATCGCCACAAAATAAATGCACTTATGGACAGTGCTATTACCCAACCAATAACAACAACTCCAAAAGACAGTACACCATCTGAAATATGCATAATAATTTCCCCATACGTATGATTAGTTATGATTAATCTTTAAATTCATGTGAATTCAAAAGGAATTAATTACAAACTATAAAAAAGGATTGATAGGGCACAAGGCACCCAATCTCATTCAATCTATTTCTTCCTCATTATAGTATAAAGTGCACCGATGATACCTGCAAGAGCAAGAGATGCCATAAATCCCGGAGCTGTTGCTGTTTTCGCATCTTCTCCTCCCTTCTCCTCAGCTAAGGCGACATCAACACCAGGGGAAGCAGACTTTGCGGGGAATGACTCCAGCACAGGAACAATGAATACACCCCTTACAGGCTGACCTTCTTCAGGTTCCATGGTTGCTCCGACAAACCAGATCCCGGGCTCATCCAGAGTGTAAAGGAAATCACCTGCATCATTTGACCTTGTCAGCCTGGTAAATACCATGGGTGCATCGTATGGATACATCTCCTCAGCGGCTTCCACGATCTCAATACCGTCTTCAAGGGTGTGGTATATCTCTATTTCGACATCCGCTCCTGTAAGCGCTTCACCATTGTACAGTGCTTTTCCGGCAAAGACAAAGCCTTCTTCCATGCCATATGGCCTCATGTAAGGAATGATCTCGGTCGTCTGCTGAACTTCTGCATCCCATCCAACCCACATCTCTTCTCCACAATGAATAACAGATTTGGTGAAATCCACCATATCCTCATCAATATCCTCATATTTTACAGAGACGACAGAATCTCCCATCTGATCGACAGTAAAGGATGTCTTGTATGCAACAAAAGTACCCATATTTCCATCTTCATCCATTCCATCAACGGTTATCTCCTCAACTGTAAGCTGCTCAAGAGTACCGTCCGGCTTGGTGACTGTAACTTCAGGAACTGTAGACATATCGAAAAGGATATGTTCGTATGGATGGCCCCATGAAATATAGATATCCTTGGTATCCCCAAGTTCTGCAATGAAGTCTTCCGGAGCTACATCCCACATGGAATCTGCACTGTCAGCCGGAAAGACCATTGTGAAGTGTGCACCTGCAATACCTGATGAAAAAAGAAGAATGCCTGTTAATATCATTAAACTAATCAAATTTTTCCTCATATTCAACCTCCTATCAACTTAAACGAACAATACATCTACGAGTGTTACGAAATATATAAATTTTGCTACTTTAACCGAATAATTCATCTAATCGTAATACAAAACCCAACTGAAAACATATATTCTCATAAAACATTACGAATAAAGCAAATCTTATTTACCTTATCAGGATCCCAGTTGAATGACTAGCCATTACGGACAAATTGACATGACGAAATTCTCACCAATCATTGCTGCCAAAGCCCTCTGGCAGATGCGGATCAAAAAGCGACCTTTTGTATTGTCCCACGCCATCAATTCAAAATGCAACATGAAATGCAATTTTTGCGAATACTGGAAGGAAAGTGGACCCGAAATGGAACTGGAAGAGATATACAAAATGCTTGATGAAGCAAGAGATTTTGGCATTCTTGTATACAATGCGTGGACCGTTGAACCCCTGCTTAGAAAAGATCTGCCACTGATACTCAAACATGCAAAAAGCATAGGCATGAGAACGTCCCTCATCACCAATGGACTACTACTGGAAAAAAGGATAGAAGAGCTTGATGATCTGGACTATCTATCTGTATCCGTGGATGGCACAAAGAGTTACAAGGAAATAAGAGGAGTGGAATTTGAGAAGATACTTCCAGGAATCATCAAAGCCAGCAAACTTGTCAAAAATCCCCTTCTAATGAACTGTGTGATCAGCGGGAAGAACCTCGACGACATTGAAGAGCTCATCCATCTGGCAAAGGATATTGATGTAAAGATATCTTTCGAGCCAATGTATGAATTTGGAGGGATTGGCACGAACATATGGGATGAAATGGGAATACGGGATGCAGATAAATACAGAATTACCGTAAACCGCATCATTGAGATGAAGAAGGGAGGATACCCCATTATTAATTCTCTCACATATCTACAAATGGTCAGAGATCTGAAACCAGATTATACATGCCATGCCAACCAGATCGTACTGGGTGTTGCCGCAGACGGAAGTGTTGAGAACTGCAGAGTACACAGAGAACCCATTGGAAATATCAGTGAGGGGATTGCAAAAGTATGGGAGAGGACAAAAGCTGAAAGAGATCAGAAGGCATCTGAATGCCAGAAATGCCTCTTTTTCGGATATGTGGAAAACAGTTTACTCTATGATTTCAAATTTGAGGTCATGAAGCATTACGACTGGATGTAAGGGTTTTGCAAAGTAACACAGATATCTAATAAGATAAAATCCATACTTTTCTTAAAGATGGAGTTATTCATTATGAATTTCAAAAATGTATTCAAGAACTGTTCATTTATTTCTCTTTTTTTAATTCTGGCCTTATTCCTACTTAGCGCAACTACCAGTGCTCAGGCCATTGCTAGCGTATCTCCAGAGAAATTGCAGGTTGAGGAAAATGCAAAATTTACATTGGACATCACAATAACGCCTGATGCGGCCTTAGCAGGGGCAGAATTCCAGCTAGAGTATGACCCTAAACTTGTCTCTGTTACAAAGGTATCTGAGGGGGCTTTTCTGAAACAGGGGAATGAAGGTACTTTGTTCTCAAAGGGTACTATTGATAACAACAATGGAATCGTGACCGACATATATGGAGTGATAATTGGAAAAGAAATGATCTTGGACCCCGGGATCTTTGCAAGCGTGGAATTTGAGGCAGGAGATTCATCAGGAATATCTGAAATTACACTAAAAAATATGATCCTTAGCAATTCCACTGGAGTAAGCCTTCCACTGGAGGTCAACGATGGAAAAGTTCTGGTAGGGGACGTGGAAGAAGAAATACCAGAATCTGTTGACGCTAAGGATCAGGAGAAAAGTGCAGGGCAGAATGGATTCCTGATCTCGATCTTTGCAATTCTGTGCATCTCTTTTCTGTTCATGAGGAAATAAACTAACGATACCTAGTTCCCATTTTCTTTATTTTTATTTGGCATGATACAAATGAGCACGCATGCTAAATAATCAAAAATATGAGGCATTGGTTGTAGAAAATAGTATTTAAATAATAATTAGAAAAATAGATGCAAGTGAAAAGAAAAGAGTAAAGAAGTAATGCCTGAGGCATTACTTGCAAAGATCATAGCTTGCGTTTACGATCTTAAGAGCACAGAAGTCACCGCACATTGTACATGCGTCGTCATCGCCTGGTGCTCTGCTGTCTCTGACACTTCTTGCAAGTTCTGGATCGAGTGCAACCTTGTACTGTGCTTCCCAGTCGAGTTTTGCACGTGCTCTGCCCATTGCAAGATCAAGTTCACGGGTTTCTGGATACTTGACAGTGTCACCAACGTGAGCTGCGATCTTTGAGGTCTTGACACCTTCAACAACATCTTCGATGTTTGGAAGTGCAAGGTGTTCTGCTGGTGTTACATAGCAAAGGAAGTCACAGCCTGCTGCTGCAGAAGCTGATGCTCCGATAGCTGTTACGATGTGATCACGGCCTGCTCCGATATCGGATACTAGTGGACCAAGCATGTAGAATGGCTTTCCACCACTCATTGCTTTCATGAGCTTGACATTTGTTTCTACCTGGTCTAATGGCACGTGACCTGGACCTTCTACGATAACCTGAAGATCATATTCATCATGTGCTTTCTGTGCACATTCAGAGTTAATGATGAGTTCCTGGACCTGTGCCCTGTCGGTTGCATCTGCTATTGCACCTGCGCGCATTCCGTTACCTGTTGAAAGAGTAACTTCATGTTCCTTAAGGATCTCACAGAGGTAATCGAAGTCCTCATAAAGTGGATTTTCCTTTTCGTTGTGAAGCATCCAAGTGCTCATGAATGCACCGCCACGGGAACAGAGACCACCATATCTGCCGTGTGCCTTCAGTCTATCAAGGACAATGTTGTTGACACCTGTGTGGATAGCCATAAAGTTTGTTCCAAGCTTTGCCTGTTCCTCAGTTGCACTCCAAAGATCATCCTCTGTCATGTGGACAATGGAGCCGTCTCTCTTTGCAGCGGAGATGAATGCCTGATAGAGTGGTACTGAGCCAACTGGGAGTGAGATTGCATCACATACAGCTTTCCTGATACCAAGGAAATCCCCACCTGTTCCGAGCTCCATAAGTGTGTCAGCACCTGCTGCTTCTGCTGCCTGTGCCTTTTTGACTTCCATATCTACATCAACAATATCTGATGATGCACCGATGGATGCATTGACCTTTGTCTTGAGTCCTTCACCCATACCACATATCTTAATGTCCCTGTATGGAGTCATAGGGATTACAATTTTACCTGCAGCAATTCCACGTCTGATGAATTCAGGCTCTTTGCCTTCTACTTCAGCAACTATCTTCATTTCTTCGGTAATTTTACCGTTTTTTGCATCTGTAACTATTGTCATTGTTTGTACCTCAAGTTTTGATGTAAGATAAAAAAGCAGAATCATATATAATATTTGTCGAAAAACAAACTTTAGGTAAAATCAATTTAAATTTACTAGATCGAAAATACATTATTTGATTTTTCAAAATCAAAAATAGATAATACATATTAAACGTGATCTAAAGACAACATATATTCAAAATACAGAGTATAAGAAACATTACTACGATTCTTGAAAGTCAATTAGACTTTACCAATTGACAAAACATTTTGAATTGTTTTGAAGAAAAAAGAATAGAATCATCTAATAATATCTAAAATCGTTGAATCAATCCTTATCCTCAGATATTTTCCGTAGAAAACGCATATTCTCCCTATGCAAAGACACCAACAGATCACTCATGATACCAAAAACAAACATCTGAAAACCTACTAATATCAAAAGAGTGGTCAGGATTGCCATGGGAATACGCGTGATACCCTGGAACCATTGAACGACTACAAAGGTACCTGTGAACAAACCACCAGCTACGAAGAATGCTCCAATTATACCAAAATAGAACATTGGATTATGCATTTTAGCCATTTTGTATATGGTTGCCCCAATTCTCAAACCATCCTTCAAAGGATTAAGCTTAGTAGCCCCCTCGGAGTGTCTTGCCAGATAAGTGGTTGGAACTTCCAGTATCCTCAGGTCCTTTTTGACACTATCTATGGTCATCTCGGATTCGACCTCAAAACCGACCTTTTTAAGGTCCAGAGATTTTATTGCTTTCCTATTGAATGCCCTGTATCCGGTAAGTATATCCTCAAGCCAGATGCCATAGGCAAAGCCGAACATCTTGTTAATGAGCTTGTTGCCAAACAGATTAAGACGGGTAAATGCACCTTTTTCATAATTGGCCAGTCGGTTACCCATAACATGATCAGCCTTGCCCTCCAGAACAGGACCTAGAACCGCATGAACATCACTGGCAACATTTGTGCCATCGCCATCTGCCATTACAATGTAATCTTCTTCAATAAGGTCAAAAGATTGCTTGATTGCCTGACCTTTGCCTTTGCCAGTCTGTACAACTACTCTGGCACCCTCAGATTCAGCGATATTACGAGTATTATCCTTGCTGTTACCATCAATTACAAGGATATTGTCAAATCCTTCTGATCTGAAATCCCTGATAACCTGACCTATAGTAGCTTCTTCATTGAGAGTTGGCAGCAAGACACAAACGTTTTCATTTGTCATTTGTCAAAAAATAAAGGGATCTTACAGCAATCCCATGCTGTCAAGCTGCTGTCTTACAACTTCAACACCCTGCTCACAGTTCTCTGGGGACTTCCCACCTGTGACAACAAGCTTTCCGGAACTGAATATAAGAACTACTACCTTAGGATCATCGATCCTGTACACAAGACCCGGGAACTGTTCAGGCTCGTATTCGATATTCTCAAGACCAAGACCAATTGCAATTGCATTAAGGTTCAATACTGCCTGAAGATCAGCAGAAGCTACAATATTCTGCACTGTAATTTCCGGATCCTTAATTGTCTTGATGCCGATACCGTTGAGCTTTTTAGCTATATTTCCTATGACGGTGTGAACATCAGCAACGTTCTTTGCACCTGTGCATACCACTTTCCCAGAAGTAAAGACTAAAAATGCTGCCTTAGGGTCAGTTACACGATAAACAAGTCCGGGGAATTTCTGCTTATTATATTCAGCACCCTCGAATTCAGCTTCTATTTTGGTAAGATCGAATTCTTCCGCAAGCTTAGTAGATGCTACTACATTTTCAATCTTAATATTATAATCTGACATGGTATAATCCTCATAATTAAATTGATATTTAAACAGGAGTTATATTCTGCAATTGAGTATATAAACTTATACCCTCTTGTTTATATATCTTTTTAAAAAAATGAACTTTCAGCAAACCCGAATTACTTAAATAATAATTTGAACTTAAAAATAAAGATTCAGTCCTCAAGTACCTTTAATCCATCTATGATAGCATCATATTTACTGCAGACGCGGTCTATTATATCGCCATCGAAGCCTTTGTGAGTTGGAACCAGTATATCCGCATCTTCGCTTACATTGATGCCATCACTTGATATTTCATAATCAGGAGCTATGACAATACCTTCCGCAGAAACACCAATGCGTAGATCGCTGACAATACGTGCTACCATATCAGTAGCAGGTCTAACCTTCTTACTAATAACAAGAGCTTTGGAAGCATATCTTTCTTTCAGATCATTGATAGTTCTAAGCGCATGTTCTACTTTTTCAGGCTCGGATAGATTCTCGATCTGACTGATAGCATTGATCAGATCATCAAATGTGGTGGAACTTATCTCAATGATCTCTCCATCATAATACTTGCTCACACGCTCCATATACCCTTTTGATATAAACACTTTATAAATATCCTCAAGCTCATCCAGTTCCTCTTCAGTGGGATTATAGACGTTTATCACTTTATAGTCCCTGATGCCACACATGTCCATAAGGGATTCATACATTGGCGTGACACCGATAAATTTACGACCAAGCCATTTATTCAGACCACTTTGGCCACTTTGCATGCGGGAAAGTTCAACTATTTTCTTTTTGACCAGATCTGGAGAATTGGATTCCATTCCAAAATAATCAGCAAAAACAGGAGTGGTTTGAAGGATCTTGGTCCTGCCGTGAGGAACTGCTTCAACAAGGCCTCTTTCCTTAAGTTCACGAATATGATCATAAGCAGAATTACCCCTCATTTCAACAAGCTCTGATTGCACAAGTGGCTGATGATAGGCTATCATAGAAAGGGTACGCAGCATAGGTGCGCTCAGTTCTTTAGGTGCCACAGACCTAACAAGATCTGTATATGAAGGCTTAACTTGCATGACATAGCGTCCACCAAGGTCAAGCATTTCTATACCACTCTCACGGCTTTCGTATTCCTCAAGAAGTTCCTGAAGTATTGGAAGTACCTGTTTTTTAGTCTTATTAACAAGTTTACGAATAGAATCTATGTCAAGTGCGCAACCTGCAGCAAAAAGTGCTGCTTCAATAGCTTCTTTATCACCCATGGTCAAGCACCTCTTAAATTACCTCTACAGCAGTATCGAATGGATACACATAAAGTTCACCAAACAGCTCTTTTTGAGCTATCCACACTTGTTTATCAGTAGCAAGGAATAATAATGATACATATGTCATTATATTTTCAGACCTGTCTTCTCCCAGAAGATCAGAAAATTTTACAAAATCACAGCTATTAAAATCATCTTTTAGTTTCTCACCAAGGATTTTTACACGCCCCAGAATATCTTCTTCATGGGCAATCCCCAGTACCTCATCGGTAGTGGATGCGGACCTCTCTTCGAGCTTCCTGAAAACCTTACGATCCCTTCTGCGGGTTTCTACGTTTTCAGCTTTTTTAAGTTCAAGAATAAGTTCCTGAAGAGTTACAGGTCGGGTAGCACGCCTGCGAATTGGAAGTTTTGGAACAGGATACTCATCCACATCATAGAAATCCACATCATCATCGAACATGTCAAATTCATCATCTGGTTCTTCTTCCTGAACGATACCTGTTGATTTCATTCGAAGAAGAATAGAAGCATAAAGAAGAGTCCTGCCGGAGATGCGCAGATCCATCATCTGTATGTGCTCAATGCGCTCAAGAAAAACATCAGTTACCTCTACAATATCGATATCCCATGGATTGATATCCCCATTCTTAGCCAGATTCATGAGAATCTCAACTGGTTCATTCAATACATCTTCTGAGAGTTCAAAAAGGGACTCATCCACACCCAGGCTTCTAAGCGTATCTAAAATATCCGCATCAATGGAGCCCGGAAGAGGGAGGGAATTAACCGGAACAGCTTTGATTGTAGCTATTTCTCCATCTTCAATCACCTCGCTCATCGCAATTTCACCCCTGTAATGCTTGTAATATTGTTTTCCTGCATAGCAACACCAATGGTCCTCTCTGCTGACTCTATCATTGGTTTTCTCAAAGATACCACAATGAACTGTGCATTGGCAACTGCCTTTTTCACACGCTCAGCAACTTTCCCTGCATTTGCACCGTCAAGGAACATATCGATCTCATCAAATGCATAGAACGGTGCCGGTCTGTACTGTTGGATAGCAAATACAAATGAAAGAGCTGTAAGACTCTTTTCGCCACCGGACATGGCTTCAAGACGCTGCAATGTTTTTTCTTTTGGTTGAGCTTTCAGCGTCATACCACCTGAGAATGGTTCATCGGCATTATCCAGAACCAGCTCCCCAGTCCCGTCAGAAAGCTCATTGAATATTTCCTTGAATGAATTATTGATACCATTATAGGTATCCATGAACGTGTCCTTTTTAAGCTCCTCGTATTGCTTGATCCTCTCAAGGATCTGCTCCCTCTCTGAAGAAAGAGTATCCCTTCTGGTAACAAGTTCACTCAGACGCATATCTACTTCATCATATTCATCAATGGCACGCATATTAACAGGCTCAAGCTTCCCCATAGCTTTTTCAATGGATTCTATCCTTGTGCGCACTGTTTCATAATTAGGAACTTCATCACTATCTTCTATACCACGTCTCTTCAATTCTTCAGCAAGCTCAATAATCTGCTCTTCCAGAGCTGTTTTAGTAGCCTCAAGTGCTATCATCTGCCTGCTGGATTCTTCATGTTTAAGTCTGATCGCATCAAATTCCTTTTTCATTGAGACGTGGGCATCATGCAGATTCGAACGCTCAAGCTGCATCTCCTTAAGTTGCTCACCAAGTTCGGTTTCACGCTGCTGCATATCCAGGAGTGTTTGCTCAAGTTCTTCAATGCGAACTTTAAGTTCTGAAACACGTTGCTTATGAGTAGACTTCTTTTCATCCATTGACTTAATAAGTTCCCTATTCTCCTCGATCTTCGACAGGGCATGATCCCTTTCAAGATTGAAACCATTGATATCAGATTCAATGTCACGAACTCTACTATCCAGACGTCGAAGTTCATCATCAAGCTGCTCTGCCTGCCTGTTAAGTTCAGGAACTTCAGATCCTTCCAGTTTTTCTTCAAGCTCTGCTATTTTCCCTTCCAGGGAGAGTGCAAGTTCGTTCTTTTCTTCTTTCTGAGAAACGATACCTTCCATCTCCTGTCTGAGCTCTTTGCGGTCCTCTTCTATTTCCAACAGTTCGGAGTCCTTTGCCTCAATAAGTTGTGCAAGACGTTCCCCTCTACCTGATATCCCCTCAAGGTGCAGTTCCTTCTTGGAAATTTCTTTGTCACACTCGTGAATTTCACGGTTGATCTCAGAGATGTGACCCTCTACCTGATCGAGTTTCTTGATAGCTGTTGCACGTCTTGAATCATATTCGGTGATCTTCTCTGCAAGTTTTACCAGCTTATCTTTCTCAGAAGCTGCAAATGAAAGGTTGGAACGCTGTCTGGAACCACCCACCATAGCTCCACTCTTCTCTATTACATCACCATCAAGAGTTACCATTCTAAGACCACCCATCATACGACGGGCATTGGTGAGAGTATCAACGATCAAGGTGTCCCTGAAAACATACCAAAATGCAGGTTCGAATTTTGAATCAAAATCAATAAGGTCAATTGCATAGCCAACGACACCTTCCTTGTCGGAAAGATCTTTGTATGGCCTGCGGGAATCCATTTTATTAAGTGGTAAGAATGTTGCCCTGCCACCATTTCTCTGTTTGAGGTAAGAAATAGCACGGGATGCATCCTCATCATTTTCTACAACAACTGCCTGCATCCTGCCGCCAGCAGCAATACCAAGAGCTGTTGAATATTTCTGGTCAACGCTTCCAAGTTCAGCAATTGTACCATATATACCAGGCAATCCATGGTGCTTTTTCTCATTCATCACCATATCGACTGCTTTTGAGTATCTGCTATGGTCCTCTGCAGCTCTTACCCTTACTTCGATCCTGGCATAATCCTTTTCATAGGTTCGCAATTCAGATTCCAGATCCTTTACGACTTCTTTTATCTGGGCACGGTTGCGCTCGAGATCATCAATGTCCTTTGTAAGAGCATCGATCTTCTCGTTCAGTTTTTCAATATCATATTGAACGGATTTGATATCACTATCAGATGAACCGACCTTTGATCTTGCATCTGCCACTTCACTTTCTATATCCCTCACTTCAGCAGATTTTCGCCTGAGAGAGTCAAGTAAGCGGTCTTCCTGACGCATTAATTCGTTCTTTTCATTTTTCAGGATCTCGAGTTTAGACTTCATCCCGGAAAGTTCATCCCGGGTTTCCGCAAATTTAGCATCTACGGATGCGATCTTACTTTGCAGGAGCATACGTTCGGTCTTCCGCTCAGATATCTCTGCAAGGATACCATCCTTACGAATGGTCTCTTCTGAAATACTGGAATCAAGGTCTTCTAACTTACCTTTGACATCATCGATCTCGACAAATGCTTTGCGTCTTCTGGATTCAATATCTTCCATCTCATTGTCTGCAAGTTCAATACTGCCAACACTACGAGATATCTCTCCCCTGGTCTCTTCAATATGCTTCTTGATCTGGATCTGCTCATCCTCACCCATTTTCTGGATACGAGTGGTCATTTCCTCAAGGGACTGCTCAAGTTCATCCACTTTCAGACGCTTTTCTTCAAGTGATCCACCAAGCTTTTCAAGGAATTCGTGTTTTGAACCTATATCGCCCATAACAGACTCAAGATCGGTTTTGGCATCCTTGAGCTTTGCAAGTAGTACAAAACCCTCAAATTTCATCTTCTCTTCTTTGAGAGACTGGTATTTGACCGCTTGATCTCGCTCTTTCTTGAGTTTCTCAAGCTGCACACCAACTTCATCAATAATAATGTCTACACGTTCGACCCGCTCACGCACAATGTCGAGTTCCCCAATTGCACGGTCCCTTTTGTTATCGAATTCTGCAACACCTGCAATCTCATCAATGATCTTGCGGCGCTCAGTGGGAGTCATATTAATGATGCGGGTAACGTCACCCTGCATTACAACATTGTAACCCTCCGGAGTTACACGCGCCTTTGCAAGATGGTTATGAACATCGGAAAGGCTCACAGCCTTACCGTTAAAATAAAAATAACTGTAATATCCGGAATCAGTTTCACGGATCTTACGTGTGATAGATATTTCATCACTGTCAACCGGCATCTCACGGTCAGTGTTGTCAAATAATATATTTACCTGAGCAAAGTCCGGTCTTTTGGAACCTTCCCCATTGTAAATAAGATCAGTTAATTTTTCAGCCCTCAGGGTCCTGGAGCTGGAAAGGCCGAGGACAAAGAGAATACCATCTATTATATTGGACTTCCCACTACCGTTTGGTCCTGATATAGTGGTAAAACCATCAAAGAACGGGATCTTGACCTTTTTACCAAATGATTTGAAATTTATGAACTCAATTTCCTTAATATGCACGTGATTCTCCTGGGCCTGATAAAAGATTACTTCCTGCGAGTTACCGTAATAACTGCATCTTCATCCTCACGCGCTTCAACGGTCTCGAATTCAGATCCACACTGCCTTCGATTACCATCTTCTTGCTCTTCTTGTTCTTCTTCTGCAACTATATAATTGCAGGATTCCCGTGGAACTTGTCTTGAATTCATATCAGCGTTGGATTTACGCTCCTCATCACTTTCAGCAATTATATACTCTGATCGAGGTTCAGGAGGCTGCGGAGCTGGAGGTTCGGGCATATTAGGCACATCCCTGATATTCACATTGACATTTGCAGGATTAGATCTTGATGGTATCCCTGAAGCAAGGTCCTGAGAAGACCTGACAGAGACATTGGAAGTAGGACTGTTTGCCGGAATAGAGGGAGCAGGAGGTACAAATTGTCGTACCGGTGCTGTGTATACAGGACCTGGAGGAGCAGGGGTTTCCGTGACAGGAGCTTGCGGCACGAGTTCTGCAACTGGTGCTACATTCTGTGGAGGTTTGTAAACCTGTGGTTCCACGTTTTCCTGAACTAGAGGTTCAGGAGCTTTTGGAGTCTCTTTTTTAGGAATTGGAGGAGCTGTTTCTTTGAGCGTGCGGATCATAGATTTCTGATCCAGAAGTTCATCCATTACACCATTCAAATTATTGCTCAGCGAATTGATCTTTTGCTCGATATTTGTAATTCGGTTGTTAATATCCAGATCATTCTTTAGATCACTTCTGATCTCCCGAAGAATAGAGTCATGCAAAGTGTTCTTTATGTTATCTACTTCCAGTTCCTTTTCCTTTAACTGCCGCTCAAGACGCTCAATGACAAAATCCCTGTTCTCATTACTCATGAAATTCCTCGCAAATCCATTCAATCCCTCATTAAATGTTGCTCTTGGGTTATTATAGGAATAAAAGTATAATATACCTTCTGGTTGCTTCAATATGCTCTCCCAAGCAATAAATAAGTTGCTAGGTTACCAAATCAGTCAATTTAAAGGGCTTATTAAAGAATTATTCTTCACCGGGTCCTTATCAACCACAAAAACATGATCAGCAGAGTCTATTAGCGATTCATCATGAGATACCAGCAATATCTGAGCAACCCCAATGTCCCGCATCATATCAATTAGCTTAATAAGTTGCTGCACATGGCCTTTGTCCAGGAACACTGTAGGCTCATCCATTATCAAAGGAGGAAGCGCAGCTTTGCTGGATAGTCCTGCGTTGCCAATGGAAAGTAAACGATATATAGCGCATCTCAACACAAGATTGAATATAGCCCTCTCGCCGCCACTTAGCAATTTAGGCTCCAGGGGAGTCCCATCTTTACCAAACACTGTGAGGTTATAATCATGATCCAGAAGAATATGGGAATATGCATTATTAGAATACATGAACGAAAATATCTCATTGATAAGAGCATCCAACGAGCCGATGTTCCGTGAGCGGAGGTCTGCACGAATGCGAATATACATAGCTTCCAATTCTTCGGCATCCGAATACACTGCATCAATGTAAGATGATTTCCTCTTGAGTGACTTTAACATATCCTTCAATCCGGAAAGGCGCTTCAGCTCTGTTTCTATCATACCTATCTGCTTTGATACAGCTAGTTTCTCAGCGTCCAGTTTCTTAATTTCCAGCTCAATATTTGTCAAAACTGAAGCAAACTGTTTAGCTTTCGACTCCAGCTCGTCGACATCAAAATTCCCCATCTTCTCGGAGATTTCAACTATAGCAGTCTGCTTTTCCACTATCTGCGAATCAAAAAGAACTATCATATCCCGGATGCTAACTATCTTATCCTCGAGCTGTTTGACATTTAGAAGTATCTTATCTGTTTCGACCAGATTCAGACTAAGTGCTCTTGCAAGATCCAGTTGTTTACGGGATAGAAGATGGGCTTTTGTAGCAGATTCAATGTCATCCCCCATTTTTGCCATCATTATCATCATTTCACTGTGAGATTCTTCCAGCTTTGATACCTGAGTTAGAAGATCCTCTTTTTTCTTTTCATCTTCAGTTATACGGGAACTATGCTCTTCAAACAGTCTACGGGAATTTGATATTTTATCCTTTAGGACCTTTTGATCAGAGACGATCGAATCGAATTCATTCTTAAAGTTACGGGCATCTTTGAGCTTCGAAGCCTTCAGTTCAATATCTTCCTGCTTCTTTTTTAGCTCTGATAGTTCAGACTGCAAGCTTTTTTCTTTCTCACTATCCAAATGACTGTGTTCTTCAACAGATGAGCCTGCAAGTTCCTGACCACAAGTTGGGCATTTTCCTTTTTCCAGCAATTCCTGTGATCTTTTGACAGTTGCATTGATCTCTGTGATCTTAACAAAGAGCTCCCGCTCTTTTCCATGCAGTATTCGTTGCTGATCTGCCACTAAGCCTGCGATCTCATCAAGATTTTCAATTTTATCCTCAGTAAATCCGAGGGATTCCAAGCCCTTAATAAGGGAAGAGCTTTTTTCTTCAAATTTGCTTTGGGAATTTAGAGAGGCCTCAATATCCGACTGGATAGAAACCAGCTTATCCTTGCTCTGCAAAATAGATTTCTCAACTGCATCGATCTGCTTCTTTTTTTCAGCAATTGAATTTGAGATGTTTTGAGAATCATTATTGAGAACAGATCTTTTGGATTCAAGCTGACTCAGATTATCCCTTGCAACGCGTTCATGGGAATCCAGTTCTGAAATAAATATATCAAGGTCCTTATTGCCCATGTCCAATACACTACTCATCTCTTCAGCCTTTACTTTGAGATTCTCAGATTCAGCCTTTAAGGATCCTATGTTTTTTTCAAGCGATCCTATCTGATCAAATGCCTTGATCTTTCTGTCATTGATATCCTTTTTTTGTAAAAGCAATGAATCTTTCTTAGATGCAAGCTCTTTGAACTCACTCTTTTGTTTTAAAACCTCATCTTTTCGGGAGCGTGCATAGTCTCTTTTTTCATTGAGAGAACTGAATTCACGATCGATCTCCAATGACCTGCTTTTTGAAACATTAAGTTGCTCCAGTGGTGAGCTTGACTCTATATTATCAATTTCAAGTTTAGTGTCTTTAATGCGGTTATTTGCATCTCTTTTCAATCGTCCTACGCCTTTTCGTGAGCTTGATGCGCGTTCCCTGTATTCTTCCAGTTTACCTAATTGCAGCAGATCATCTATCATCTTCTGGCGGTCTTTTGGTTTGGAATTTATGAGAAGGTCGATTTCACCCTGGCGAATATAAACACAATTTTTGTAAGCATCCTCGTCCATGTTCAGGAGATATCTTACAGCATCATAACTACGATTTGCCTGATCGGATAATATTGCCCCATCCTTTTTCAAAAGAGATTTTGTATTTGTGGCACGGGCTTTTTCAGGGTCGTTCCTGAACACCTGTTCAATCTCATAATCATGCCCATTCTGAGTGAATTGAAGATTAATAGACGCTTTTGTAGCTCCTTTCCGGACCATGTCCGAAAGTACAAATTCCTTATCAAGAGCTTTACTACCAAAAAGCCCTGTGAAACATGATTCCAACAGGCTGGATTTACCACTACCGTTAACACCTGAAACAACAGTGACACCATCTTCAAAAGAAATATCAAGCTTTTCATAACTCCTGATATTCTCCACCTGTAACCGTTTGAGCATCATATATAATCACCCAGATTGTATTGACGGGGTTTCATTGCAGCATTATCCGAATTTTCCTTGTTGGAAAAGTCAGATTCATCCTGAACATTTTCTTTGGAATCTGCCTGATCATCTGAAGCTTCGTCATTAAACACATCTGCCTCTTCTGAATCAGTCGTTGTTTCAAATTTACCTTCATCTACAGAGTTGATATGATCATCATAATCCTGATTTAAATGTTCAAGCTCTTCAGAGGAAAGCGTATTATTTTGTTCCTGGTCAGATCCTATTGGAATATCAGGAATATCCTGTGAAAAGTCCATTTCATCAAGCATCATGGCGATTCTAGTTTCAGCTTCGTCATCAACCCTTGTTTTTGGAACGCTTGTATCCCTTATGACCTCATCAAGAAGAATTCCACCATCCGTGAAATGTAATTTCTTCATCTCTTCCTTTACAACATCATCAGGATCTGTAAATGATACTTTCATGGAAGGGTTCAGCAATGATTCCGTGCCCATCCTGATGTCTTTAATAACCGGAACGAGAGCTTTTCGGGATAAGAGGAACTCCTCAATTTCACTGACCTTTGTTTTTGCTTCCGTGTCACCTGATATGTTCACAAAGACAACTTTGTCTTCAACATCATGTTCTTTAATGGCAGAAAATATCTGCTCATAGGCATCTGAATCTTTACTGATATGAACAGGAATGAAAAGGAAATCCCTTGTTTGAATGTTGCGTTTACTGATATCCAGGCCTGTTTCATTTACAGTAATGATGTTATAGGAACGGGGTTCGCGTTCTGAGCTGTTATTACGCTCCGTACTGCCACAATAAGTAGCCCAGGTGTCATCCACCTTCGTGATCTCATGTTTGTGATTGTCGCCCAGAAGTACAGCATCTATGTGAAATGGTAATGAATCCACCACTTCTTTTAGATCCCATTCTCCAAATGCAAATGGTTTCATCAACTGGTGCATCACAAGTATATTGTAAGCAGCATTGGCATCCTTGTTATCAAATATTGAATAATCGAAAATAGGGATCTTTGATTTTGATACGCTGTCAATACCGTATATTGCAATATTTTTCAATATATACGGGATAGCACTTAAACGAGTAACAAGGCCCATTCCAGCATAAAGGTCAAGCCACTGGGTGTTCTGCTTTCCCTCATGATTTCCCACTATTGCAAGTAAAGGAATTCCAGCTTCTTTCAAAATAGAGAACTGCCTCATTGTTTCAAGAATATCATCCAATGTGGGATTCCTTGAGTCGAAAAGGTCACCTGCGTGTATAACAGCATCAACCTGCATTTTAACAGCATCGGCAACAACATTTGCAAAGGCATCCATAAAATCCTGTCTGCGCACTTCATTGTGGTATTGGCGATACCCCAGATGAGTATCTCCCGTATGAATCAATCGTATCTCATCAGCCATTGGAACTATGATATGCACCCCATTGGTTTAAAAATTGCCTGTCAGCAACACAATCTGCTATTTTCAGTCAGATGTGGCAATGGATACTGGAAATATCTTAAATATCCATATGACAATTTGGTTTTTATATTATGCATTACTATATTTATACGGAAATTATGGACGAAAAAGGGCAAATCACCATAGATTATCTGATCAGTATCACAATATTCCTATTCGCAGTTATTTTTGTATTTAACTACACCTCAGGGATCTTTACTCCCTTCCAGTCAAACTCAGATGAGGTAACACTCATAGCTGACAGGGTTTCTACCACGCTCGTGGAAAAAAGACTGAGTGTAGGAGATGAGGGCACACCCAACCTTATCGATGAATCAGAGGTTGACAGCTTCTTCACTGAACTCAATGGGAACTACGACACAGTCATAGACTCCCTGGGAATGAACGGAAGCTACCTGCGATATGACCTCAACGTTACTCTGGAGAACAGTACAGCACTCACAGATTCAGCAGGCAAGATAATCCCAGTTGGTGTCAACGTAGGGCAAACAAAGCGAATAGTCCTATTAAGAGATAATATTTCAGGAAATACCGAGACCCTTACCATGTCATTCAGGGTGTGGTAACATGAATGAAAAAAGTTTATCTGATATCAAGGCTAGTTCCTCGGCCCAAATACACACCCTTGAAGCCGTCATTACCTCAATGATAATGGTAGGCATCATAATATTCACGGTACAGGCAACATCCCTCACCCCGCTTACATCCTCAACAGCTAATGCGCATATAGAGGCACAGCTTCAGACAATGGGACAGGACATGCTCAGTGCACTTGCATATTCATCATACGGACAGGATTCAAAGCTTAAGGAAGACGTGCAGAACTGGAACGGAAAAGAATATGTCTGGAACGGAAGCGCTTACCAGATGTTCGCCTCAGAAAGCACAGCCCTTCAGAATAGTTCACTTGCAGATACACTCCTAATGGTTGCCGTCCCAAGGGGAATAGCCCACAATGTACATTTTGCTTGGATAGATGATGACGGTATCTTGAGAGACAGGAGATACATCTACAACGGCGAGCCTTCAGACAATGCAGTAATCATATCGAAGAAGGTCCTGCTCTCAGATAACGATGTAGGCAACCTATCTACATTTTATGCAAGCACAAGGATCCCGGATGCTGATATTTCTACAGATTTCTACAATATAGTCGACGTGAGAATGACATTATGGAGAATGTGAGGCCTGATAATGATCAACATGAAAAGCTTAGATGATTCCGCACAGTTGTTATTGATCGCAGGCTTTGCAGTAGGAGTTGGTATAGTAGTTATCACCATCATGCTCAACAATGTCATATATGCCAGTAATATAGCATCGGAATCCAGTATCGATACTTCACGCTACGAAATGGCCAATGTTCTCCAGATGACCACCGAAGCATACGAAGATGCATACCATTATGCCATAACAGGCGGTTCATTTGACAACGATGCTTTTGAACAATACCTTGAGAACTACACAGACAAGGCATCCCAGAACTACGGTGTAGCAGGCTTAAGCATCTCCTGTCAGACTGACAATATATCAACAGCATATTTCACACATAATGGACTTGCAGATGGAGAGAACGACTGGATACTTGTGAAAAATGTCAATATCACTGACTCTTTTGCGTTTGCTATACCCGATAAATCCCTGCTAGGAAACGAATCCAACAAAGTGATGATAAAGGCCACAAGCACATCCGGAACCATGTTGTGGTCAATGGAATTCTACAATTCCAGTGGAAACATCAATATCACAGTCTCCGACCAGTCATCAACCATCGGTAACTACCAGAGCAACAGCGGGGAGATCAATATAACAGCTGACAAGATAGATGGGACCGGAATAGCTCCCGCATTCAGATTCTCTGACCGTACTGCAGGACAGGATTATTCAATAAATATCATAAACGGAAGTTATGCGGCCGGAACATACTCAATATCCGGCAATACGAGCACAGGTCAGTCTTTTATCCAGGCACGTTACTGGACGATAAATCCCATAGTCAGCATATCATCAAGAGGAATTACCATTAACAGGAGCATTCCAATATCACTACCAGGAGGAGTTCAATGAAGAGGTTGAGAAATGATGAGAATGCAGTCTCCCTTTCCATAGGATTTATTCTCACCTTCTCCATAACAGTGCTGGTACTGGTTACCATCCTGACATCATTCTATTCTCTGATGAACCAGGCAGAGCAAACAGTCATGCGTGACGAATTCGAGATACACGGAAGCGACCTTGCAGTGAAGATAACGACCATTGATACCATAGCAGGAACTGCAATTAACTCAGGTGCAACTGTGGGAGAGATAAGGTATGATGTATCCCTTCCTGAAAAGATTGCAGGAAAACACTATGAAATCGAGTTGTCCAATACGACAAATGACATAATCATTTCCTCGGAGGAAAGAGATGAGACCCGAGTCAAAGTACCTTTTTCAACCGATGATGCAACAGTTCTTTCAACGACACTGTACAGTTCGCAGGGCGAATTCCAGATCGTCTACAACCCTAGCACAAATACCATAGAAATGTCTTGAAAGCGATGAATATGACAGGCAGAAAAGATAGACATAAGAACCTCAAAACATCTGAAGAAGCCATTACCGAGGTACTTGATTTTGTAATAACCCTTGGAGTTATGCTTCTGGCACTGGCGATCATCGGGGTTGCAGGTTATCCAATGCTTGAGCATATGCAGGAAAGAGGGCATATTGAAAATGTGGAGCAGAGTTTTTCAGTCCTAAAGCCAAACATGAATAAAGTAGTATACGGCAAAGCACCTTCGCAATCCGTGGAACTGAAAATGTACGGCGGTATGATCAGGGTTACAGGGGATAGCTCCATTAATGTCACCATGCAGGTATGGAATGAATCATCATCATCCATAGAAAATATTTTCACCACCAGAAGTTTGAGGTCAATAGAGAACGAATTTGAAGATACGTCTATAGCCTACGAGAACACAGGAGCATGGGCTAAATATTCTCAGGGAAACGCCATAGCCATCTCAGAGCCTGATATAAGCTATGACCAGAATATGCTTTTAATACCTATGGTTCCGATCTCTGGCTCCGAAGGTATTTCAGGATCAGGGCTTGTGAGAGTAATATTTGAAGGTGGGCAGTTGTCGGTTGAAAGGATCGAGAACGTATCGCAAGTAAGCATTACCGTGAAAAGTAGCTATTACACCGGATGGAAACGCTTCCTGAATGAATCAATAGCCATGGAAATAACAAGTGTCGATGCAGCCAATGATACATTTACTGCAAGCAGAAACTACAACCCGAACATTGATGTTATTATTCCCATTGCGCCCATTACCGCAACAATAGAATGAAAAAGAGTGATGATATATGAAGAAACTGCTTGAATCCGAAGATGGCATCTCTCCAGTGGTCGGAATGATCATTGTCCTTGCACTTACCATTACATCCATAAGTCTGATACTACTTTACGCAACGCCTACCCTTGACAACATGGAGGATATGGCTAACGCCCAGGGAGTAGAGCAGGCATTTACAGTTTTTGACTCCAGGACGAGTAAGGTAGCTCTGGGAGAGTCACCAAGCCAGACAACATCATTTTCCATCAGAGACGGGAATATTGAAGTAAATGGAAAAAACGACTCCTATAATGATAGCAAAATAGTTGTTATCTGTGTAAACAGCAGTTCTGGATGGTACAGCGGTTTTGAAGGGAGCATATACAATTGGAGATCATGGGAACCATATCTTGGTCAGCCTGGGATGACTGAATTCAATGCTTCCATGGGAAGTATCACCTACACCAAAGATGATCGGATCATAGGTTATGAAGGTGGAGGTATATGGTCGAAGTATCCCAGTGGCAGTGCGGTTATGATATCCCCGCCTGAGCTACATTATAATGGAGAAACTGTCACCCTACCTATAATGGCGATAGCCGGTGGTCAGATATCCAGCGGGACAGCTAATGTGGATGTGACAGTCAGCTCTGGCAATATGCCGTCTGTATTGTACCCTGACCCTTCAGTAGATTCGAATAGGATCAATCCTGTGGCTTCGGACAAAGTGCTTATCTACATAAAAAGTGAATTTTACAACGCCTGGGCTGATTATGCAGAAACACTGACTTCCACCAATACTGCTCTGGATCATGAGAACAAGACAGCCATCATTGAACTGGATACTATAGCAGACATGGGAACATTTCCTCTGGCACATTCATTCAGGATCACCGGTATGGATCATGTGGGTCCTGCACCAATCCACAATTTTTCATTTTATTTTTATGTTGAAGGAGATTCAAGTTTCTTTAAATCCTCTGGAATGATCATGACTGCTACATCAGGAACAAAAGAGCTTGTATATAGTTTATCCAAGAAAAATCCTGGCGGTAACATAATACTGGCCAGAGCCCCAGGTGTAGCTGAGTCTAATTATGCAATCGAGTATACCGATAGCTCGGCAGGGATTATTGAAATATGGGAAAGCAATTCCAGCAGTTATTTTAGCGTTTATTCAGAAAAGAAACCTAAAAAATTTGCAGAAGGTACTGTTGACTTCCTTAGTGATACTTATCTAATGGATTACGACAGCAGTAGCCAAGCAACCTCCTGGGGTTCTGTTGGTGCCACATCAACCACACCCGACCTGTATATTGTAAAAGGCAATGCAAACAGCACCCAGTCATTAAACAACATTTCCCAACACTATCTAAGGCTCCTGGCACAGGAAGGTACTATAGAGTATAACTGGGATCAAAAAAAGAACGATAAGATTGAGATGGATAAATCCTCATATAGCCTGGAATATGATAGTGGTGGTGCCATTTTGACATATCTGCATGTGAGCAGAAATGACCTTTCAGCCACGTTGACTTAAAACTAAAGATGTAAACTACGTAAAATATACACAAATGGGATGTTCTAATGCTATTGCATAGAACAAAATAATATATCTATCGTTGTTTACCATATTGTGAGAGGACATTTAGACCACTTAATAAATATAGTGTTTAATTATATAATATCTAGGATATCAGGTGTTTGCTATACCTCCAGTAAATGGATGAAGCTTATCAAATTCCTCAGTATAAGCTTCAAATTTCACTGTTTTAAGCTTGAAGCTAAATAAAAAACAAACAATTTTATATTAAATAGGTAATATATTATATGATGATGGATGAAGATGGGCAAATTTCATTAGATTTTCTACTTGGCATTTCTTTGTTTCTTATAGCACTTATGTTCATAGTACAATTCATCCCGGGATTATTCATACCTGGTACATCAGGAGAGGGAAGTCTGGACTATACGGCCTATCGCACAGCCACCATACTAGTGGAAGACCCAGGATGGTGGGGTAACAGCACAAGCAGCGGCACTGACTGGGAAGAAAACACCGATAACATTCTGAGATTGGGACTTGCAGCTGATGATGACAGCAGTTCAAAACTTACCAACACCCCTAACCTCCTGTCAAAGCAGAAGATCACCCAGATGATGATGGTTAACGAAAGCACCCTGGTCGAAAGGCTCGGCCTATACAATAACGTCGATGGCACCCTTTTTTCCTACGGATACAATATATCTATCACACAGAACGATACACCCCAGAGTCTGAACAACACACCCATACTACTAGGAGAAACAATCCCGTATGACAGGGATGTATCGAAGATTACCCGAATAGTATTGGTAGAGAAAGGAGTTGAGGCACAGTTTGAAGCAGATGAATTGACAATAAACGCATCAGAGGTTGAAGATCCCATATTGAACGTTACAGGACCCTTGAACGGTGAGATAAAAGTTCAGATCAGCAATTTGAACATAACCGGAGTGGACCCCAGTTTTAAGAGACTGATGCTTGACGGAGTACAACTTAACGAAGGTCCGGATTATATTTCTCATAAGCTGGTCAATGGAACTATGATACCATTGGAGCCCACAGGCAAAATTAACAATAGCGATATCGTGATCTTTTACATTGAGCCGGGGATCTTCAACGATACCCGTACATACGAACTGGAGATTGACCTCAAGGACATAACATTTACAAAATCAGGACCTCCTTTTTTGGATTTTAACCAATATATTAAAACCTTTTATGAACCCGCATACCTCACTGTGGAGGTGTGGAACTGAACGACAGAGCACAGATCCATACACTGGAAGGGCTTGCAGCTGCTATTTTGATGGTCATTACAATGTTAGCAATAACTCAAAGCGCCATGATAGTAACACCCCAGAATGAGCTTTCTATGATCGTACATCAGGAACAAATATCATCCGATGCATTGACAGTGCTTGATATAGCACCTGATACAGCAATACAGTACAACCTGACAGAGTGCGTTGCAGGCTGGCAGGGAAATGAATCGAACGTTACTTCATCCAATCTGGAAACACTTGATAATGAACTTGCAAACTTGTTACCTGATATCAAGTACAATGTAGATCTGGCTTACGTGAAGGATGGCGAATTGAACACAAAGCAAGTTATCATCAACGGAGCAGCTACTGAGGATGCGGTGGTCGTCAGACGCCTTGTGACCCTTTCCAATTCAAGCGTTACCAGTTCAGGGGGAGCATGGAACCTGACAGATGATGAGTTGATGGTTGTGGAGGTGAGGTTAACATCATGGCAGATCTGAAGAAAGACAGTAATGGACAATGGATAGCCCTTTCCGGTTTTGTGATATCACTGATAATCATAATTCTGGCAGTGATGGCAAACCAGGCTGTGATCGCAGGCTATCATTCATCGAATGCGGCCCTGGAATTCCCTAAAGAGAACATACGTGAACTGAATCTGCAGACCAGAGATAATGCTGCCATTGCCAGAGAACTGGCTTATGAGATCAATAAGACCAGTAACGAAAGCATACATATTATCTACGACGATCTTTTCAACAATTGCAGTTCACAGATGAGAATGCTATACGCCATTCATGGAGAGAACATCAACGTAGAGTTAGTTTCGATCAATTCCACAACTAAAGTAAGCAATGCCTCTGAAATTGATATGATCAAGGTCAATATCACATATGCTAATGAAAAGACATTCTACGTAGCAGAGCCTGAGATAATAGAGGTGAATGTATGAAACGGTTTTTCAAAGATGAAGAAGGCGTTTCTATCATGGTGGAATATGTCCTGTTATCTCTGATAGCCATTCTTTTTTTAATGATAATAAGCATCAATTCTGATGCGATATTTATCGAGAACGCCAATGATGTCGTAATTGAAAACCAGTTCAGCGATGTGGGAAATATGATGAGCACAATGATAACCGATATGTACGTCATCCTGCCAGCTAACGGGAAGATAGAGATCGACTACACCATACCTGCTAAAGCAGGGAAAGACGATTACATCATCAATGCGGATATTGCGATGAGTGACCAGATAATAGAGGTTATTTCCCTTACATCCGGCAAAAAAGTAAGAGTGACCATCGGTGGAATTGCTAACACTATGCCAATAAATGGCACTGCATCAAGCAGCGCTAGTAAACATGTGATCAGTTATGACTCGAGAAGATAGAAATAATGCTGCAGTATCTGAAACAGTAGGATACATATTGTTGCTTGCGATCGTAACTCTGTCAATGGGAGTAATCTACGCAGGCGGATATCCCATATTACAGTCTAACATAGATGCAACGATATTTGAAAGTGCAGAGCAGAGCTTTGTTGTGCTTCAAAGCAATATGAAAAAAGTTTCCTTTGATCAGACTCCGGTCAAGATACTGAAGGTCAAGCTCCAGAGTAACACCCTTTCTGTTGACAGCGACTCATCGATCACAATTAACTATGACAGCGATACTATTTTGTGTCCCGCTGGAAAGATAGAGTTTTCAAAAGATAAAAAGACCATCACTTATGAGATGGGAGGCGTATTCAAGAAATACCCACCGCATGCAATGACCATGGTCTCAAAACCCCCAATATACATCGATACGGTCAACGGTATCGAAATGACAACCATTGGAGTCATTTCAGTAAAAGGCGATAATTCAATATCCGGAAGAGGGATCTCATCTATCATCATGGAACACAACAGCAGCACTATGACAATGTCACCGGGAATTACCAACGTCACGGTCCAGGTCAACAGCACACATGCTCAGAGCTGGGAGAACTATCTTAAGGATACGGGATTTGACATAATCAATAGCACAGATTCAACTGTTATTGCAATGAAGAATGAAACATTGCTGACGGTAAGCGAACATATAGTTGATGTTAATATCACTTAAGTTCAAAAACCACACTTTCATTAATAGGTTAAATTACCTATTGATGAACCCTTTTTTATTCCATTCATTGAACACTAACATACGGCACTATTTTACAGAGGTCAAGATCATTGACAAAAGGAGGAGATCTAAACAGATATTAGGCTTCTCAATACCCTCTGAATATGCTCCTATTAAATTTACATAAAAACAAGCATCTCAGAAACTAGAGTCATGCTTAGTCGGGAAAATATAATTTCCACCCTGCAACTGAAGGTACTGTGCACAATAATAACAGAAGGATCTCAAGAATTAGGCTTACTTTTTTCAATCATAAACCAAACAATATTATATCACAGAATCTTACTGCATTTTAAGTTTTCTAAAATGAACATATATAACTTGCTAAGCAATATTTTTTCGCAAGCATCATGATGCGACTTTTTATTCAGATTTGATCAAGTAAGGATCAGCTGTAATGATTGAGCCCAGCGTATATCTAAGTCCACTAGATATGAAGTAAAAAATAATATTTTCTGCTATACTATACTTTATTCCCACAAAATAAAAAATGAGAAGGAAATTTCAGCTAATGCTGATCATTCCCTTGGGCCTTACTACCAGTGTTTCACTTGCAACCAGTACATCGCTGACGTTGTTGACGTTGTAGGCGTAGCCTGTTATGTAAGCCTTGCCTGCAACTGCACTACTGAAGTTAACTGAATTGGAACCTACCACTGATATGTTAACCGGATTTGAGTAGTTATTGAAATAACCAACATTAGTATAAAGGTGTACATAGGCTCCGGTCAAACTTCCATTTAGACCCTTGACAGTCACATTAATACTTGTTTTATTATCGATGAGCATGATCCGATCCTCGGGATCCAGGGTCAGAGACCCAAGAGGAGGTATTGTGAAGTTTGCACCCACACCACCAAGGCTTGCACCTCCTACTGAAGGGACAGTGACCGTGACCAGTTCAGATTCAAGGTCTGTGTATGTAACAGATGAAGTTGGTAGGATAATAGGTATATATCCTGCTCCCTCTAATTTAAGCTGGTACCATAAGCCCCATTTGTCACCGGATCCCAGGTTTGGTAAATACCACTGCAGTCTTTTCCTGTCGCTGTATTCACTTACAGCAGGTTCTGCATTTGCAGTAGGTGGCGATGTTGGCGTTTCAAAGTAAGATTCGTTACCCACAGTGGAATTACTGCTTCCTGAAATGTAGCTGGCCTCTGCGATTGACAACTGGGACACATAGTCTTTGGGTATGTCTATGTTCATTGCGGTGCCACTTGCTGAGAAATTGGTAATGTCTGCTGCAATGCCCCTGAATATATCCTTAAGCACACTGGAGTTAGGTGCAAAGTAGTATTCTCCACCTGTTATGTCTGCGATTTCCTCAAGCATCGGGTCCACCTCGGATTCGTCGTTACCAAAACCGACCGTGTAGATCACAGAATTGTTCCCCTTTGCCCTGTATGCTTCCTCAAGGAGGGAATGATAACCTGCATTATCCATTCCGTCCGACATGATAAGTATGGTAGAATTATCTTCTGACGATGAAAGTTCGTTATTGGCAACATGCAGACCTTCATCAATGGCCGTCAGACCATCTGCAGTGATGGAATCGATCACACTTTCAAGGTGTACCAGAGAATCATTCTCAAAGGTAGAAGCCGCCTTTGCTGTCCACTGATTCCATTGTACATCAGGATAAGTAACAGTATTATCCTTGTCATCGATCACCAGATCGAAGGATTCGAAATATCTCTTGCTGTTCACTTCCATTTCAAAAATATATACCCATGAAGAACCGTCCCACTTCTGGACATTGATATCATGACCACCATCGGATGTCATGAGGAATATCTCATCTGATTCGGGAAGCGGTCTCATTTGCACCCAGCGGGTGTATCCGCTTCCAAGATTGTTTGCTGATGCTTCCGGACTCCACGTGGAACCATCCCATGTACGGTACTTGGAAATACGGGATCTGTCACCCCATACAACTATTCCCTCACCACTGGAGGATTCAAAGGCAACATCCACGGATCTCCTGTTAGCTTCATAGACATTCGTTCCAACTTCAAGTGGTGTTTCCCATGAATTTCCATCCCAGGCAGTTACATGGACATCATGATGCTCATCCTGCGTGGCAAGGAGGAGTTCATCTGAACCTGGTCTGCCTGCCATCTTTATCCAGTAGACATGTTCAGTGGAGGCATAAAGCGTATTTTCGGATTTCCATAGATTATCACCGTTCCATATGCGATAATTTACGGAACCGGACTGGTCATACCATGAGACCATAGCCCTTCCTGAATCCTGTTCATATACTACATCAAAACACTGGAATCCGTCCTGGCTTGCATTCGTTGCCAATTCCACAAACTCATCCCATGAGGAGCCATCCCATACACTTCCATAGATCTTACCTTCACTGTCAAGTGACATAAGGACCATGTCATCAGAACCCGGGTCTGCTGCAAGCTCTATCCACTCAACACTGCTGCCGTTGCCGGTAGAATTGAAGCCTTCTATTGCGGTACCGTTATTCCATGAAGAGCCATCCCATAAACTATAAAGAGGAGTGTTATTGCTTACGCTGGTATCCATATATACGGCTAGAGCATCTCCTGAGGTCTGTTCATATTCAATGTCAAAGTTTCTGGTGTAATAATCCACACTGGTATCAATATGTGGTTTTGAACCCAGGTTCTCAGAAAGGACATATATATCACCCCAGTCCTCCCCGTCCCATACCTGGGCCTTAAGGTCGAAGAAATCATTTCCTGTACACAGGATGATCTCAGAGTTCAGAGGATTGGATTCAAGTTCCACCAGATAAGGCCAGCCACCTGTATGCTCGGCATATTTTTCAGCAGACCATGAAGCACCCTCTTCCAGTAAACGATACTTAGGAGTTGATCCATCCCCGCTTGTATCGAAATACGCGGCCATTACGTTATCCAGTATGGTCTTGGAAACATCGATGGTAAAGTACGTATCTTCCATTGAACCCGGTGACTTTGAGATATCAATATGATACGTTTCACCTGAAACAAGGGTCTTGGATACTTCAATCCCTGTGCTTCCATTTGACGACGCCACAAGGTCAGCACCATCATAAAGGGATGCATCCAATTGGGAAGCATCTGACCAGCTCACATCAAAAGTATAATAACCATCTTCCTGGGCTGTGAAATAGCCCAGCCAGGTACTGTTATCAAGAACGTAGCTTGACTGGGTATTGCTTAATTCCTCTCCTTCAAAACTGTAAATAGCCATACCGGCCTTATCGCCTCTTTCTTCATCAAAACTTGTCATGAATGCATGAGACGACAATTGGGTTGCACTCTTCTTATCGATATAAGTTGTAATTGTAAAGTCCTCTGTACCTTCACCAAAGCCCATGACGTCCACAGTCCAGTTACCCATTTCAACGGTATCAACGTCATCTTCGGGATATGTTGTGAACACCGGCCTGACCCAGATGTATTCTGTATTACTATCTTCTGCGTAGTATCCACGGCTGTCATTGCTTTTACTATAGACATGTCCCGAGGGGCTTGTAAGTATGAGGCTGAGATCATTACTGCTGTTTTCCCAGTCCAGCTGTACCTTAATATCATTGATGCTTTCATTGATCAGGAAGGTCTCACTGTACGAATCGTCAAAATAAGGTATGTCCCATAAAAAATCATATGAGACATCGGTTAATTGGACCGAGCTGCTGCTCTGTGCCAGTACATGGGCCTGCCAGACTATCTCTATGTTCCTTACGGCACCATCGTAACCTGAACCTTTAATAAGATGATAATAGTCATAGAATGACAGCTTGTTTGAAACGGGATTCAAAAGGCCACTCAGATCATACTGGTAATCTTCCCATTGCCTGTTGACACCTGTATTTGAGGACGGGATAAGTGTGAAGTTTTCTCCGTTGAGCTGTATGAGAGCCTCTCCGGCGCTTGCACCTCCGTAATTGGACCCTGCATCAAAAACCACATCAAAATCATATCCTTCAAACTGGAGAGTCACATTCTTTTCGCTCAGGGAACTGTTCATTTCCAATGTGTCATGGAAAGCATGATCATAAGGGGTAAAACCATCCGTGCCAAACTCAACATCTACCGCGTCGTAATCACTCAGCTCCTGGGCAATACTCGCATATATGGTCTTGAGTTCGGAACTTGTCGGTGCATTGTAGTATTTACCACCGGTTTCAGCTGCGATGTACTGCAGAAGGGATTCGTCAAGGTTGTTTCCAAGACCTATTGTATAAATTGTAATTCCATTGGCAAGAGCATCGTTAATTGCATTATCACCACGTTGATCTTCACCTGCATTGGTATTACCATCAGTCAGGACAATCATCGCCTTTTTGGAACTCAAGCGGCCATTGTCGATCAAAATATCATTTGCATCTCCCATGCCTTCACCCATTGCAGTTGAACCACCATCCTGTATAGAATCAATGGACGTGTGTGCAAGAGTATTGTTTGAATATGAATTAAGATGGGTCAGGCCCAGATCAGTAGAACTGGATCCTGCAAAAGAAACAAGTCCAACCTGTGCATTTGATGTAAGGTGGTCAACAAAACTTTTGGCCGCGGTCTTTGCGTCGGATATTGGCGTTCCTGACATACTTCCGGAACGGTCCATTACAAGAACAACATCTAGAGGTTCCCCTGCATAGTAATCAGGATCCATACTCCCGGAGCGGTCAAGGACAAGCATGGCACTTGCTGTAGGTCTTACTATAGGCAACTCACCTTCCACCGAGATAACAGTGGTAACGTTTACAACAGAGCCGGTGTCTATAGTTGGCGGTTCTACAAAAAAAGATACGCTCAGGAACGGTTCATCCTTTACTGTAACATTCGCCTGTATTGTCATATTGTCTGTGGTAGCTATAATGCTTGTATTGCCTGAAACATTACCTGTGAATGTGGCATATAACCTGCCATCAGCACCTGTTGATGCATTGATATGATCTGTAGCACCAATGCCATCGACTCTCAGTGTACCTGTACTTGTGTTAGTGTTGTTGAGTACTATGGGAATATCTGGTAGTGCATGACCCCACTGGTCTAGGGCAACTACAGTTATTGTGGAATTATGATTACCGTCCAGGGAATTATCCAATACAGCGTTTGGAATAGCATACATGTCGATGGAATCAAGCACATCGGCTGTGAAATTCAGGGTGGTGGAGTTAATAAAAGAAGTGTATCCGGATTCATTTCTGAAAGTGGCCGTTACTGGGACAGATTCAACGTAGGGAGTAGGACCTACTTTAGTAGTCGCCTGTCCCATGTAATTCAAAGGCATCAGTATAGAGCTTGTTGGTGTTGTGAACCTGACCTGTTTACCAATGGAGCTTGTAAGAGGCACGACGGGATTTAGGAACTGATCCACCGGTTGCGCTGATAATGTGTAATAATCAATATTATTGGCGATCGCAGCTGCAGGGAATTTATTCAGGAAGAATTTATCAATATTGTCGGCAATGCCACTTATAGTTATATTATGCTGCAGAGAACTGTTTGCAACACTAATTCCTATAATATTGTTGCCTGACCTCTTGTCTGTGGTAAATGAATTGCTGAGCTGACCATAGATATCTGTAAGTCCACTGGCATGACTTACGTAAGCTGAATCATATGCAACCGGGCTATTAGAGACTGTGTTATCAGGAGAGCTTACATTGAAAAGTACCATGGCGTTTTCTATTGGATTTGAATACCGGTCATATACTATGACATTCAGGTTCGAACTTGTGTTGACAGTATAATCCGCATTATAGGAGATCCTCATCAGGTCCGGTGGAGCAGGATCGATGCTGAGGACTGTACTATTGCTAAATGATGCGGCGCTTGAATCAATATAGATAGTTCCTGCGATTGTGGAATTGATATGAAGTACTCCGTAATCGTAAGGAGCACTAAGATAGCTGGTATCATAGGACGTTTTGTTTGTTTCTAAAAGTACTTTGTTGCCGGCATAAAGAGGTATATCCACATCATGAAGCAGGGATCCGAAAATGTCCTTTACCCTGACATTAACTGAAATTAACTCGCTTGTGTTGGTATTTCCATATATGTCATGTGGATAGAATGTAATATTGGTCACGTTGCCTGCTATATTTACAGACTTGTTGGCATATACAGAATATGAGCTGGTCTCAAGAGGATGGATTGTTCCGTTTGTCAGTACATATGAGTCTCCTGAACTTACATTCAGATGTGCGCTACCGGCAATTGTTGAGTTAAGCAGGACCTCTGCAATGCCTGATGCATTGCTTAAGGCAGATGAAGAACTCAACACTCCAAGATCAGTTGTAAAATTGACCAGTGTATTATTTATGGGCGTTGAATTTCCGGCATAAGTGACAAGCACAGTGATATTGGCAGGAGTACCTGCACTACTTTCAAAATCCGGATCTAGTGAATCAATATCAACCGCCATGGCAGACATTGTCAACAAAATAAGTATCGAAGAAATGTATATTAACCTTTTAAAGAATTCCATGACCATACCTCAAGCTCACCCAGGAGTGTAAACAAGCATTTTGATTTAAATATTAAGACCATTGAGTATGTATTATAGATATATAATTGCAAATATAAATTACTTGTTATACAATATTCACGTAAATTACGCATTATATAAAAAAGTACAAAACTATTTACAGAAAAACTTAAATTTGGCACGCCCATTATCAAATCTCATCAAGGTGATATTTATGAAGAAAACAATTATGGAAACCAATAAAGGAACCATTATCCTGGAAATGTTCGAGAAGGATGCTCCAAAAACAGTGGCAAATTTTGAAAAACTTGCAAATGATGAATTTTATGATGGACTCACATTCCACAGAGTCATATCAGATTTCGTTATTCAGGGAGGATGTCCAAAGGGAGACGGCACCGGTGGACCAGGATACTCAATTAAATGTGAAACAAAGGGAAATCCACGCAAACATGAAACCGGCACAATGTCAATGGCCCATGCAGGCAAGGACACCGGTGGAAGCCAGTTCTTTATTACACACTCACCGCAGCCACACCTTGATGGCGTACACACTGTATTTGGCCAGGTAATTGAGGGAATGGATGTCGTCAATAAGATCAAGCCAAGAGACGTCATGAAAAAGGTAAGAGTTGTAGAAGAATAACTTTTTTGTTTTAGCAGCTTTTTGGGCTGCTACTCTCTTTTTTAAGATACATTATTAAGCTGCTGACCTCATTTTGTATTAAGACCTGAGTATTCATTTGAAATACCCTTAACTTAACAGTATCCCTATCAGCAAAATTACTTATATCTGAAGAAAGAATTTTAGCGTTATGTAGCAGAGAACATAACGCGAAGATAATTGATTCTACTTTAACTTCGGCTGACTGCATTCAGGAAGGCATTAATCATGACATTTAACAAAAAAATGATTCTGGCGATTGCAGCTATACTTGCGCTTGTTGTTTTTCTAAGCGGCTGCACAGACACAAATGCAGGTGAAGACTTAGAGACCAATATAAATACCGATAGTGGTTCTGATGAAGTGACAAGCATTACAGTATCTGCAGCAGCGAGCCTTACAGAAGCGTTTACAGAACTGGGAACTGTTTTTGAAGATGAGAATCCCGGCATCGATGTGAACTACAACTTTGCAGGTTCAGGAACACTCAGGATGCAGATAGAAGGTGGTGCACCTATTGACGTGTTCGCATCAGCATCACAGAGCCATATGAATATATTAAGTAATCAGTCCCTTATTGTTGAAGACTCAAGAGAGGACTTCGCATCAAACTCAATTGTACTGATAACACCATTTGACAGTGAACTGGATATTACCGACGCTGAAGATCTTCTGTCAGATGATGTTAAAACAATAAGCATCGGAAATCCACAAACCGCACCTGTTGGAAAATACACAGTTGAAGCACTGGAAGAAGCAAGCCTCTGGGAAGAACTTCAGCCCAAGACACTGCTTGCAGATGACGTGAAGCAGGTGCTTGTATACGTTGAAAGAGGAGAGGTTGATGCAGGATTTGCCTACAGCACAGATGCGGCAACAGCAGATGAAGGAACAATTGAAGTAAAAGCAAGCATTCCAACTGTAACCCCGATCAGCTATCCAATAGCAGTAGTCGAATCATCCCAACATCAGGATGAAGCTCAGACATTTGTTGACTTTGTCACATCTGAAGAAGGAATGGCAATCCTCGATTCCTACGGATTCACAGCTTAAAAGCAAAATAGATAATGTTCGACCAGATTGGATTCCCCCTGTTGATCACCCTGAAGATCGCGGGCCTGTCCACATTAATTGTGGCGATAACAGGCATGTTGATATCATACATACTTGCAAGACGTGAGTTCCATGGGAAATGGCTGGCCGACATTATTGTTACTTTACCCCTTGTGCTCCCACCCACAGTAACAGGTTACCTTCTGGTAGTTCTGCTTGGGAAAAAAGGAATCCTGGGGAGCATATTATACAATCTCACAGGATGGACAATAGTATTCACCTGGCAGGCAGCAGTAATTGCAGCTTTTGTCGTATCCCTGCCGCTAATGGTAAAAACCACCACCGCAGCAATTGAAGCTGTGGACAGGGAATATGAATATGCGGCTTTCACCCTTGGAAGAAAAGAACTGGATACTGCGCTTTTCATAACACTCCCACTTGCCAAAAAAGGTATTCTTGCCGGAATAGTCCTCAGTTTTGCAAGGGCAGTCGGAGAGTTTGGTGCAACACTTATGTTTGCCGGCAACATTCCCGGAAGAACAAACACAATGTCAATTTCAATTTACAGCGCATTCCAGTCAGGAAACAACGATCTTGCTAACATGCTGGTGATCATACTGATACTAATGTCCCTGCTTTCAATGGCAATAACTGCAAAGATTATCAATAACTGGAAAATATGAGGTGCTGCCATGGGAATCAAAGTTGACTTCAGAAAACGTTACTTTAAAAAGAAGAGCGATAAGAGGAAAGGCAAAGACCCTGTTTTCGTGCTTGATGCACAGTTTGAGGCAGGAAACGAGCTGGTAGTACTCTTCGGTCGCTCCGGTTGCGGCAAGACAACTACCCTGCAATGTATATCAGGGCTGTTGAAACCCAATGGTGGGAAGATAATCGTTAATGATACGACCTATTTCAATTGCCACACCGATATCAATCTCTCAGTACAGGAGCGGGGGCTGGGATATGTGTTCCAGAATTACGCTCTTTTTCCGCATATGGATGTGAAAAGGAACATTGCATACGGACTGAATGGCTGGCCTGAAGAAGACATGGATAAAAGAGTGGAAGAAATGCTTGACCTGCTCCACATAAAGGGATTAGAGGAAAATTACCCATCACAGCTTTCCGGTGGGCAGAAGCAGAGAGTGGCGCTTGCCCGGGCACTCGCACCAAAACCCGATATATTGTTACTTGACGAACCATTTTCAGCCCTGGACATGGTAGTGCGTATGAAACTGAGGGACAAGATCAAGGAGATCCAGAGGGAGCTTGGCATACCTGTGATATTCATTACCCACAACCATGTGGAAGCATTCACCATTGCTGACAGGATTATCATCTTCCACAATGGCCGGGTTCAGCAGAACGGTACACCGGAGGAAGTTTTCTATCACCCAGAGAACAAGCATGTAGCCGAACTTGTGGGAGTGAATAACATATTTGAAAATGCCAATATATTACAGGAAAATGATGCAGGTGAGACATTAATACTTCAAAGCGGAAAATTGAGAGTTGTGGTTAACAAATCGTGCCTAAAAGAGACTGATAGAACCTCATGGGGAATAAGGCCTGAAAATATTCGAATATTTCCAGCCGATAGCAATGAAGTTTCAGTCAAAGATGAAAATACGTTTGAAGCCAACGTGAAAAGTATTGTTAATAAAGGATCAAGTAAGATCATTGCTTTTGAACTTCAAGATCATCGAAATTTACTGACCGCAGAGATTTGGAATCAATTCTTTGAAAACACCGATTTTGATATTGGTAATAGCTTTCTGGTAAAAATGCCAAGAGAGAAGATAGTTCTATTTTGATCATCATTTTCAACCAATGTAAAATACTCATTTTTTGAGACTGTTGGTCTCATAAATGATTTTTTGGCAACATTTAAGTAGGCATTTCACCAAATTTTTTAGGATACTAGCCATCAATATATTTAAATAACTTGTCATAAGTTCTCATATTAACTCATATTCTCGCATAATTAGATGAAACCCAAGAGGTGAAGAAATACATGATACTCCCAAACCCATGGAAACAAGAACCAAAGATCAGTGATAAGGCATGGATATCTGAAACTGCCATTATTATAGGTGATGTCACTATTGGAGAGAATGTATTTGTGGCACATAATGCGATAATAAGAGCAGATGAGCCAGGTTCATCCATTGTAATTGAGAATGACTGTAATATACAGGATAATGTTGTAATTCATGGACTTTCAAATTCAGAAGTGATAGTTAAGAAAAATACTTCCTTGGCTCACAGATGTACAGTACATGGCCCGTGCACCATCGGAGAAGGATGCTTCATAGGATTTGGAGCGGTTGTTTTTGACTGCACTATTGGGAATGATTCAGTGATCCTCCATAATGCAACCATCAGAAAAGTAGAGATACCCAATGGAAAAGTAGTGAACGATGGAAAAATAGTTACTGATCAGAAAGATGTGGAATTGCTTGAGGACATCAATAATGATCTGGTGAAATTCAAGGAAACAGTAATAAATGCTAACCTTGAACTCGTAGAAGGCTACAAAGACCTTGAATCTGAAAAATAAAATTTAGAAATATTTGCCTTCCATTTTTTCCATAACCGTTTTCCAGGATCTGTCAAAACATATTTTCCATGTGGTTTTGGCGGGAGTCAGGCATTCAATTAATCCCTTAACCTCAAATTCCTTCAAAGCACGACTGATATTCTGAGTTGAGCCCTGGGTTTGATGGGCTATCTCAGAAGCCATGATTATTGAATTCTTATTCATATGTTCTACCAGAACAAGGCGCAGATCAACGCTTATTATCCACATGAGAAGTTCATCAATGAGTCTTCGGTCATGATAGCATCAAATATTAAAGGAAACCTATAAGCCATGTATAACATTTTTTCATAAATAAGAATAAAGCCTATCCAAATATGTGTCCGGTTTTTTAGATTTTACAGAATATGGCATTAGGTAAAATAAACCTGATGTTTAAAGAAAAGAAATCACAACACATTATAAGGAAATATAGCATCCCCAAAAAGAATAATACCCTCCAGAATAATAATACAGAAATATTAAAAAAAATAATTCATTTTCATGGCGGGGATAATGATGGGAAACAGCAAGTATATTCGCTGGTTTAAGGAGATCAGCATAGAAGACATTCCACTTGTAGGTGGCAAAAATGCATCACTTGGGGAGATGTACAGGGAGTTAACAGATAAAGATATCAAAATACCAAACGGATTTGCCATCACATCAGAAGCTTACTGGCATATTCTTGAATCTGCAGAGGTGCTTGACAAGCTTAAAAAGACCCTCGAAGGATTGAACATAAGAGATGTAGAAGACCTTGCAAAAAGAGGGCAAAAGGCAAGGGACATAGTACTTGACGCAGGCATCCCGGATGAACTGTGGAATGAGATAAAGGATGCTTACGACACATTATGCGAACAATACGGATCAGATACTGACGTAGCTGTTAGAAGTTCTGCAACTGCCGAAGATCTGCCCAATGCTTCTTTTGCGGGACAACAGGAAAGTTACCTCAACATACATGGATATCACTCCCTTAAAGATTCATGTAACAGGTGTTTTGCTTCACTTTTTACAGACAGGGCCATATCATACAGGGTCAACAACGGCTTTGACCATTTTAAAGTGGGACTTTCCATAGGGGTCATGAAAATGGTTCGCTCAGACCTCGCGTCCAGTGGAGTAATATTTACAATTGATACTGAGACCGGATTTGAGGATGTGGTGTTCATAACCGGATCCTATGGTCTTGGTGAGAATATTGTACAGGGACTTGTGAACCCAGATGAATTCTATGTGTTCAAACCAACGCTGAAAGAGGGATATAGATCCATCATCCGGAAAAAGACCGGCAGTAAAGATATCAAAATGATATACGGTCAGGGAGATTCACGCATACTGACGCGCAACGTAGAAGTCCCTGCAATAGATAAAAAGCGATTCTGCATAAATGATGAAGAAACACTCCTGCTTGCAAAATACGCAGTTACCATTGAGGAACATTACTCCAAGAAGAGGGGTAAAAATGTTCCAATGGATATTGAATGGGCAAAGGATGGGAGCACAAATGAAATATTCATTGTGCAGGCAAGGCCCGAGACTGTACAGTCAATGAAAACAAAGGATGTAATTGAAACATATTTCCTTGACGAAAGATCAGACATCATGGTCAACGGCAGAAGTGTTGGTGACAAGATAGCAACTGGAAAAGTCCATGTTATATCCGACGTTTCCATGCTTCCTTCTTTTAAAGATGGAGAAGTACTGGTTGCGGATACTACTACACCTGACTGGGAACCGGTTATGAAGAAGGCGGCAGCTATAATCGCCAACAAAGGTGGAAGGACATGCCACGCGGCTATCGTCAGCCGAGAACTGGGAATACCTGCCGTGGTAGGTGCTGAAGATGCAACCGAGAAGTTGATAACAGGCATGGAAGTGACTGTTAGCTGTGCAGAAGGTGATTCAGGGAAGGTTTATCGCGGAATACTTCCATTCCATATTGAAACCATTGATCTTAGAGATTTGGGAAAAACAAAAACAAAGATAATGATGAATCTTGGGAATCCAGAGGAAGCATTTGCATTATCCATGGTTCCAAACAATGGAATTGGACTTGCGAGACTCGAATTCATTATTACAAGTTATATCAAGGTCCATCCAATGGCATTGATCCATCCCGAAAAGATAGAAGATGAAAAGGTGCTTGAGGAAATCCAAAAGCTTACATCGAGTTATGAGACAAAAGAGAATTATTTTGTTGAAAGGCTTGCCCAGGGAGTTGCCGCCATTGCAGCCGCATTTTATCCAAAACCTGTCGTTGTCAGGATGAGTGATTTCAAATCCAACGAATACGCAAGCCTGAAAGGTGGGGAATATTTTGAATTTGCGGAAAATAATCCAATGATCGGATTCAGGGGAGCTTCACGCTACTATGATGAGCGATATAGAGAAGGATTCGCCCTTGAGTGTAAAGCTATGAAAGTGGTCAGAGAGGAAATGGGACTTAAAAATGTCATTCTTATGATCCCGTTCTGCAGACGTATAGATGAAGCCGAAAAAGTGCTTGCTGAAATGAAGAAGAATGGACTTGAAAGGGGAAAAGAAGACCTGCATATCTATGTGATGTGTGAGATACCCAGCAATGTTGTGCTTATGGATGAATTCAGCAAATATTTTGATGGCTTTTCAATAGGTTCCAATGATCTTACACAGCTGACCCTGGGTGTTGACAGGGATTCAGAGATTCTGGCATCTTCCTTTGATGAAAGAGATGATGCTGTGAAAAAAATAATATCCATGGCAATTCAGGGAGCTAAAAAAAATGGAAAACATATCGGACTTTGTGGGCAGGCACCCAGTGATTTCCCCGAGTTTGCTGAGTTTCTCGTTAGAGAGGGCATAGACTCAATATCACTTAATCCAGATTCTATCATGAAGATAAGGGTTAAGGTAAAGGAAGCAGAGGACAAAATAGCCCGGAAACAATGATTGAGATAGCCATGTATATACCAGCCAAAAATGAACAGAGATCGTGTTGAGGCTAAGATGCAGAATACTCTTTGAAAAATAGATTAAAAATATAGCGATCCCGAAGGGATTTGAACCCTTGGCCCTCGGGTTAGAAGCCCGATGCTATATCCTGGCTAAGCCACGGGACCGCTATGGATTGACTGGAGTACGAAATAGGCGTTTTAGCATAAAAGCCTTTTGTATAAACCGCCAAAAGAAGGTGTTTTAGCCATTATAACAAACACAAATAAATATTAGTTTAGCATCAACTCTAAAAGTTACGATTATATTTTAATTATTCAATTAATGAGGCTTAAAAAATGAGCGAACTTTTGATCTATTACAATGGCAATTTTGTCCCAAAATCAGAGGCAACAACTTCAGTTTATGATCATGGGTTCCTTTACGGAGACGGCGTTTTCGAGGGAATCAGAGCATACAATGGACGTGTTTTCAAGTTACGTGAACACGTTGACAGGCTCTACGACTCTGCAAAGGCAATTGCATTAACTATCCCACTGAGCAGAGATGAAATGGAAGAAGCTGTCCTTGAAACTCTCAGAAAGAATAATTTGCGCGATGCATATATCAGACCTATTGTTTCAAGAGGAATTGGAGATCTGGGATTGGATCCTAGAAAATGTCCAACACCAAACATCTTCATCATTTCCCAGGAATGGGGTGCAATGTATGGTGACCTCTACGAAGTAGGACTTACCGGCGTTACAGTTTCCGTTAGAAGAAATGCAGCTGATGCACTTTCACCAAACATCAAATCACTCAACTATCTGAACAACATCCTTGCAAAGATAGAAGCAAATGAGAAAGGCGGAGATGAAGCTATATTCTTCGACCAGAATGGTTACCTTGCAGAAGGTTCAGGAGATAACATCTTCATTATCAAGAACGGAAAGGTCTACACACCTCCAACCATCAACAACCTCAAAGGAATCACAAGGGCAACTGCAATAGAATTGCTTGAAGAGATGGGTATCGATATATCCGTTGAGAATCTTGGTATGTTCGACCTCTACACAGCAGATGAGATATTTGTCACAGGAACAGCGGCCGAAGCCGCACCTCTCGTCAAGGTTGACGGGCGTGACATAGGCGATGGAAAACCAGGACCTATCACAAAGAAAATGGTAGACGCCTTTGAGCACATCACCCAGAACACAGGCACAGAAATATACCCTTAACTTTTTCTTTTTTGGAGGGAGAACACACCCTCCGTGATTTAAGCGAGTTACAATTCATAAATGGAATTATATAGTATAAATTATATAATACCATGTATTAGCCTTAGCGAGGAAAATACAAATGGACATGGACAGCGAAAAAGGAAAAGTGTTAATGGAAAATGTCAAGTATCTGAATGATTCGATCATGGCAATACTACTTCTTATGCCTGTTACTCTGGTAATCGTCTTTGAAGCTCTTGATTCCACACCAAAATTGAAATACCTATCTCTTGCTACCTGGTTAATATATCTCACCGGATTATGGTACGTTGCAGCAAGAGTCTTCAAACTTAACAAAACCCTTATAGGGTATCTCGATGATAACTAAGCGACCATAATGGAACGCAAGGAATTCAGAGAACTAAGTTCAGTAGAAAATGCCAGAAAACTGGTAAGAAGTATAATCATTCAGCCGGATGCCGTAGTGATACCCATAGAAAGATCTACAGGGAAGATCACGGCGAAAGATATTTTTTCAAATGTTGATGTACCAGCATTCAACCGCTCTATAAAGGACGGATATGCCATTCGGGCAAAGGACTCATATCAGGCAACTGAGCCAGAGCCGACAAGACTCACGAATATCGCATCCATACCTGCAGGATGCAATGAATCTTTTTTTGTAAATGATGATGAAGCAATAGAGATATCCACAGGCGCACCTATACCCGATGGAGCAGATGCGGTCATCATGGTTGAGCAGACCAGCCAGAGAGAAAATGATACGATCCTCATGTATCAGCCAGTCTACATTGGTGAGAACATAATGAAGACAGGCTCTGACATCATGAAAGGAGAGCGTGTGCTTAGAAAGAATACACGCATGGGCTCAAGGGAGATTGGTGTACTTGCATCCATAGGCATGGGGCAAGTCCCTGTTAAAGAACTACATGTAGGAATCATTTCAACCGGTGATGAACTAATAGAACCTGGAAACGAACTTGTTATTGGCAAGATATTCGATGCAAATTCCTACGCCATTGCAGCAGCCATTGAAGAATGTGGCGGAATTCCAAAAATATATGGCATTGTCCCTGATGATGAGAAACTCATGGAGGATGCACTCAACCGTGCTATTGAAGAATGTCATATAGTCCTCACATCCGGCAGTACGTCTGCTGGTGTAGGAGACATAATGTACAAGATAATTGAGGATAAAGGCGAAACACTTACCCATGGTATTGCCATCAAACCTGGAAAACCTGTTGTTATCGGAATGATAGATGGTGTTCCAACCATAGGTTTGCCTGGAAATCCCACATCAGCATTGAGCATATTCAACGAATTCGTGGCACCCATAATATACAATTCTCTGGGAATAGCACCCTCTTTTAAGACAAGGATCACTGCATTGATGGGAACCGGCATTCGCTCAGGTGGACGTGAAGAACTGTTCCCTGTGGGAGTTGTGCGCGGAAAGGCATATCCAGCAGATAAAACATCAGGAGCAATTACCACACTATCTGATGCCGATGGTATAATGGAGATCCGTGCAGAAACTGAGTATATAGAAGCAGGCACCCCGGTAGAAGTGACCATGTTTGGCAATGTCAAAAGTCCGGACCTCATGATAGTTGGTGGGCAGTGCCCGGGAATTGATCTGCTGGAAGATATTACAGGGCTTACATTCAGAACGCTCAACGTTGGATCTAGTTCAGGATTTGCCGCGATATCAGCAGGTACTGCCGACATTGGTGCTGTGAGCATGCCTGATGCAGAAAAAGAATACAACCTCCCAATTATTAAAAAAATGGGTATGCAGGATGTTGTATTAGTTAAAGGTTATAAGCGAGAGATAGGCCTAATATTCCGTCTGGATACTGATGTTTCGGGAATGAATGATATAACAGAACTTCGTTTGATAAACAGGAATAGAGGTTCCGGAACAAGGGCTTTACTGGATAAGGAACTCGGGGCACTTGCAGAATCAAAGGGAATTAGCAGGACAGAACTGGCAAAGAGTATAGATGGCTACAATTCAGGATCGAAAACCCATCGTTCTGTTTGCGAAACCATTAGAAATGAGAAAGCTGATATCGGCTTTGGATTGCGTGTGACAGCAGAGGAAGCGGGGCTTCAATTTATAGGCATTGCCGAAGATGATTTTGATTTTTTGATACGGAAAGATCTCCTTGAAATAGAGGAGATACAGGCATTCATCAGGGCTCTGGGGTCGCAAGAATTTGCAGAAGAACTGCCTGATGGTATAAGACTCTATGAGCTAACAGGCGAAATTATATCATCTACTTAAGGCTATTTAAATGCCTGATTGGAAAATCTTTTTTTATATTGACGTTATGGTAGGTGCAAATGAGCATACACGAGGACATACAGGCCGTTGAAGAGGAGATCAAGAAAACGCCTTACAATAAGGCAACATCTCACCACATAGGCAAGTTGAAAGCAAAACTTGCACGGCTACGAGAAGAGCTTGTTAAAAAAGCTGCGAGCAAATCAGGCGGAGAGGGCTATTCTGTCAAAAAATCCGGTGATGCCAGTGTAGCGCTTGTAGGTTTTCCTTCTGTGGGCAAATCCACACTTCTTAACAAACTTACTGATGCGAATTCTGAAGTCGGAGCCTATGAATTTACAACTCTAGATGTAATTCCCGGTGTACTGGAATATAAAAATGCAACTATTCAGATACTTGATGTGCCAGGGCTTGTGAAAGGTGCGGCTAGCGGTAGAGGACGTGGAAGAGAGGTTATTGCAGTGGTTAGAAACTGTGACCTTGTTATTTTCATTCTGGACGTGTTCCAGAACTATCACCATCAAGTGCTCAAGCAAGAGCTCTATGATGCTGGAATACGCCTCGACCAATCCCCCCCCGATGTAACTATTAAGAGACAGGACAGAGGTGGAGTTGTTATCAGCAGTACTGTGAAGCAAGATATGCCTGATGACCTTATTAAGGCAATTCTCAATGAATATAAAATCCACAATGCTCACATACTCATGAGAAAGAAAATCAACGTAGACCAGCTTATAGATGCAGTTCTGGGTAACCGCGTTTACATTCCTTCTGTGGAAGTCATCAATAAGGTGGATATGGCAGATGAATACGTACTGGAAAAATGCAGAACGGAGTTCCCAAATTCCACATACATTTCTGCAGACAAGGAAGTAAATCTGGAAGCAGTCAAGGATGTAGTATACGATTCACTCAATTTCATCAGTGTATACATGAAGCCGCAGGGCGAGTCTGCAGATATGGACGAGCCCATGATCCTCAGAAGCGGAACGACAGTTGGAGATGTCTGTGACCACCTGCACCGTGATTTCAGGAGAAAGTTCAGGTATTCCCAGATATGGGGAGATTCAGCCAAACACCCCGGCCAGCGAGCAGGTCTGGATCACGTTCTCAAAGATGGAGATGTTATTACTCTGATAATCGCAAAATAAACTCGTTTTTGCATAAGAAATAAGTATGATTATGCATTTATTCTGCTAATCGTCGTAGTCCCGTAGGGTAGTGGTCAATCCTTCCGGCCTTTGGAGCCGAAGACGCTGGTTCGAATCCGGCCGGGACTACTGAACTTCTTTACACAGTCCAATTTGTTCTATTTCCTCTTTATGAGGATTTGTTAGGTGACTGCTACTTCCTGCAATGTATAAACGTGAAAAATATTTCACGCTTTTACAAGATTATTTTTCATTATCGACACTGATGTCGAAAAA
>JAIPUR010000017.1 GCA_020055655.1 Methanosarcinaceae archaeon
AGAAGAGCTATTGACTTTGCACTCGAAGAAATGGGCTTTAAGATCGAAGCATCACACCACGAGGTAGCACCATCACAACACGAGATCAATTTCAGATTCGGTGACGTGTTAACCACATGTGACAACATTGTGACCTTCAAGTATGTTGTAAAATCCATTGCATCACACATGGGCTACTATGCAACATTCATGCCAAAACCACTCTTTGGTGAAAATGGATCTGGTATGCACTCAAACCAGTCCCTTATGTCAAATGGAAACAATGCATTCTACGATGCAGAAAGTCCAGATGGTCTCTCTAAGGTAGCAAAACAGTATACTGCTGGTCTCTTAAAGCACGTACGTGATTTCGCAGCAGTTACGAACCCAACTGTTAACTCATACAAGAGGCTTGTACCTGGATACGAGGCACCTACTTACTGTACATGGTCTGCATCAAACCGAAGTTCCCTTATAAGAATCCCTGCAACAAGAGGAAAGGGTACAAGGGTAGAACTTAGATCTCCTGACCCATCATGCAATCCATACCTTGCATTCGCTGCTCAGCTTCACGCTGGTCTTGATGGTATCAAGAATGAACTTGAAGCACCTGCACCAACTGATGTAAATATCTTCGATCTTACTGAAGAGGACAGGGTCGCAAGGTGTATTGAGTCACTCCCGGGAAACCTTAAGGAAGCAATTGACTTCATGAAAGGCAGTGATTTTGTCAAAAATGCACTTGGTGATCATGCATATGAGAACTATATCAAAGCAAAGACCGCTGAATGGGATGACTATAAGGCTCAGGTCCACCAGTGGGAAATTGACAACTATCTTAGCATCTTGTAAGGGGATTTCTCCTTACATCCTTACATTTATTTCGAATTTTTTTATTTAAGCAGCACTTTTTCAAATGCGCTGCATAGGCGTGATGCAAGTTGTTCTTGCGTCGGGAATTGACTGGAATTATGAGTTTTGCATGGTTAAATTCATATTAGGTTAATTGCATGTTATAGCCCCAATATACTAATAATCGTAGTGATCAATATGTGCGGAATTATAGGCGTCATCGATCGGAACATGTCCCTAATGGACGGCTCTAGCATAAGAGAAGCCCTGAGTCTGATGGATGAAAGAGGAAGTGGAGAAGGCGCAGGATATGTAGCCTATGGCATATATCCTGACCATGCAGACTGTTATGCGATCCACGTATTTTTTGATAATCTGGTTGAACCTAAATCTAGCGTAGATGAAATTCTACAGGACTGGGGTCACATAGTTCACCAGGAAGAGATCCCTACTTACGAGCAACCGGGTCTTAAGAAAGAGCATATATCATGGAGGTACTTCTTTAAACCAGATGCTGAACTGATGGTGGGAACCTCAAATCCCAAAGATGAGATCGTAAAATATGTTGTAATGAGGGTAAACTCTGAGATAGAAGGTGCATTAATATTCTCATCCGGGATTAACCTGGGAGTTTTCAAGGCATCAGGTTGGCCTGAGGATGTAGCTAATTACTTCAGAATTGAGGATTACAAAGGCTACATCTGGCTTGCACACAATCGTTATCCAACCAATACATCTGGCTGGTGGGGTGGAGCACATCCATTCAATCTTCTTGACTGGTCAGTAGTACACAACGGTGAGATCACCTCCTACGGTACCAACCGTCGTTACGTAGAAAGTCATGGTTATAATTGTACCATGTTTACTGATACTGAAGTTGTAGCTTATCTCTTCGATCTTCTGGGTAGGGAGCATGGTCTTCCTGAGGATATTGTTGTAGAAGCACTTGCAGCTCGTTTCTGGGATGAGATCGATGAAATGCCGGAAAAGCAGGAAAAGTTCATGCGCACACTTCGTCTTACATACGGCCCTGCACTAATGAATGGTCCATTCGCTATTGTAGTAGCCACAAATAAGGGTATTGTAGGATTTACTGACAGGATTAAGCTCAGGCCCATGGTAGTTGGTGAAAATGGTTCTCGTCTTTATATTTCCAGTGAAGAGGCAGCTATTCGTGTAATGGATCCTGATGTAGAATCGATCTATATGCCAAGAGCAGGTGAGCCTGTGATCGGGAGGGTTATAGAATGAGTCTTGGAAGTGTTCCTCTTAAATATAAAATAAGCATTGATCGTGACCAGTGCATGAAATGTATGCGCTGTGTTGACAACTGTTCATATGGTGTATACAGAATTGAAGATGACAAGATCATCATTGATTCAAGAAAATGTACTGCATGTCACCGCTGTATTTCCATGTGTCCAAGGGATGCAATAACCCTTCAGGAAAGACCGGTAGATTATCGCAGTCATCCATTATGGACCGTTGAAGCACGTGAAGATGTAATAAACCAGGCTCGTACGGGAAAGATTATCCTTGCGGGAATGGGTAATGCAGTCGATTATCCAATTATTTTCGACAGGCTTGTGCTTGATGCCTGTCAGGTTACAAATCCAAGTATCGATCCTTTGAGAGAGCCAATGGAGCTTAGGACCTATCTTGGTAAGAAGCCTTCAAAGATCGAATTTACAAGAGATGATAAGGGAGACATTGACCTTAAAACGGAGTTGACTCCAAATCTCAAACTCGATACACCACTTATGATAGGTCACATGAGTTATGGTGCTATCAGTCTTAACGCTCAACTGAGTATTGCAAAAGCAGCAAAAAAGAGCGGAACTTTCATGGGGACCGGAGAAGGTGGGATGCATGAGGCTATCTATCCATATCAGGACCACAGCATTGTCCAGATAGCATCCGGCCGTTTTGGTGTTAATATTGATTACCTTGAGCGTGGCGCTGCAATTGAAATTAAGGTGGGACAGGGAGCAAAACCGGGAATAGGTGGCCACCTGCCTGGAGAGAAGGTATGTACAGATGTATCCTGTACTCGAATGATCCCATTAGGTTCAGATGCTATTAGTCCTGCTCCTCATCACGATATTTACAGTATAGAAGATCTCGCGCAGCTTGTGCGCAGTCTTAAGGAAGCAACAGAGTGGAAGAAGCCTGTATTCGTAAAGATCGCAGCAGTTCATAACGTTGCAGCTATTGCAGCAGGTATTGCTCGTTCAGATGCAGATGCAGTTGTAATCGATGGTTTCAAAGGTGGTACAGGTGCCGCGCCTAAGGTATTCAGGGACAGTGTAGGTATGCCCATCGAAGCTGCCGTTGCAGCGGTTGATCAGAAGCTCAACGATCAGGGAATAAGGAACGAAGTCTCTGTGATAGCCAGTGGTGGTATCCGTAACAGTGGTGATCTTGCAAAATCCATTGCACTTGGTGCAGATGCAGTTTACATCGGAACGGCTTCACTTATCGCTCTGGGTTGCAGGGTTTGTGGAAATTGCTACCGTGGTCTTTGCCCATGGGGTATTGCAACACAGCGTGAGGACCTTGTTGATCGTATCGATCCGGAAGTAGGTTCTGAACATGTGGCAAATCTCATCCAAGGGTGGACCCTTGAACTCAGTGAACTCATGGGTGCGGCAGGTCTTAACAGCATTGAAAGTTTACGTGGTAACCGTAGCCGTCTTCGCAGCTACATGCTAGACGAAGGTCTTATGGATGTACTGCAGGTAGATTCAGTGGGGGCATGATCTTATGGAACCATTAGTAATCGATGCTAAAGGTATGCATTACACTCCACTGAACAAAAAGATACGTTCGGCTGTGGCTTTAGGTGTGAAAGAGATTGTTATTAATAATGTTCGTGGACAGCGCTTCATTGCAAATGGCCTAAGGGGGCATGATGTAAAGATCACCATCAATGGTGTCCCCGGCGGCGACCTCTGTATGTTCATGAGCGGACCTGAATGTGTCGTTTATGGTAATACAGATCATGCATCAGGAAATACCATGGACAGCGGAACTCTGGTGATTCACGGAAGTGGCGGAGATGCCGTGGCACACAGTATGCGTGGTGGAAAGGTATTCGTTCGCGATAATATTGGCTACCGAGGTGGAATTCACATGAAGCAGTATGGTTTGAAACGTCCCATACTTGCTGTTGGTGGAACATCCCACTCATTCCTTGGTGAATACATGGCTGGTGGAATTGTCCTCGTACTCGGAATAGGACGCGAAGTATCTGTGCAGGACCGTGGAATTGGCAGTGGTATCCATGGTGGGGAAATTGTAATTCGCGGTGATGTTGATGAGAAGCTGCTTGGTGTGGGTGCCAAGAAGGTTGATTTCACTGAAGAGGATCTGGAAAGATTATCTCCTGTAATTAAAGAGTTCTGTGAGAAATTCGATATTGATCCGACTCCATTTTTGGACACAAATTATTCTCGTATCGTTCCTGCGAGCAGTAGGCCATTTGCAGGTAAATACACATGGGAGTGATCACAATGGGTAAAAATTATCTTGATCTTAAAGCAGAGGTATGGGACACCGGAAAATGTGCATCATGTGGTGCATGTATTGCTGTATGTCCTGCCGATGCACTATATTTTGAAACGGGAAAGGATTCTACCAATCCTATCAACAATGGTTATTGTAAAGATGCAAACGATGGTGTGCCATGTGGTGCATGCTATGAGGTATGTCCAAGGCTTGAGGCATTACCTGCTGAACTTGTTGGTGATCATATCAGTATAGTATCTGCAAAGTCTGAATTCACAGTTGAAAAAATGCAGAGCGGTGGTGCAGTATCTGCACTACTGGTAAACGCATTGGACCAGGGTATGATCGATGCTGTAGTTACAGTTACCTCCGATCCATGGACATTGAAATCATCCTCAACTGTTATCACTTCAAGTGATGCATTGATCCACAACGCTGGAAGTAGGTACAATTGGTGGGTTCCACTGGTAGCTTCTCTTAAGGAAGCTGTTATCAAACGCAAGTTCACCAATATTGCAGTTGTAGGTGTGCCATGTGTTGTTGAATCTATTCATAACATGCGCAAGAGTGATCTTGATATTCTCAGACCTTTCAAGAAATATATCCGCCTTGTAGTCGGATTGTTCTGTACTGAGACATTTGATTACGAGAAACTTGTGCAGGACAAACTTATCAAAGAAAGACAGATGAATCCTCTGGATATCGTCAAGTTTGATGTCACAGGTAAATTGGAGATCACCTTGAAAGATGAGTCAGTCACGATCATTCCTCTTAAGGATATAGATGATTGCGTACGTCCAGGATGCCACATCTGTACTGACCTGACTGCATTGCATTCTGATGTTTCAGCAGGTTCTGTGGGAACGCCAAATGGATCTACAACTCTTATCATTCGCAACACAGTAGGCGAACAATTCGTGAACAGTGCTGTTGAAAATGGTGAACTCCTCATCGGGGATGAGGTTGATATGGTACCTATTGAGAAATTGTCTGCAAAGAAGCTCAAGAGAATGCAGGAAGAATGATCTAAATAATATTGTGTTACAGATGTGGTGTTAATGAAAACATCACATCTGGATTTGATTTTTGTTCTTTTTCTAATTATTTAATTAGGCCATAGGTTATATGGTGTTTAGATAACGTTTAATTTCCCATTCATGTACTTCCTTACGGTAAGCATCCCATTCTGCCTTTGCAAGCCTGAGTATATTATCATGTACGTGATGCCCAAGTTTTTCCTTCAGTAATTCATCTTTTTCAATGTACTCTGTACTTTCATTGAGAGTAACTGGTAAGGTTTCAATTCCTTTTTCTTTAAGCTGCTGTTCTGTAAAATCAAATATATTGTAATCAACCATATTTCCGGGGTCCTTCTTATTTTTAATTCCATCAAGACCCGCAGCAAGCGTTGCTGCAAATGTCAGGTATGGATTGCATGAAGGATCAGGATTACGCAGTTCAACTCTTGTACTGTTTCCACGAGCAGAAGGTATGCGAACAAGGGAACTGCGATTTGCTCCTGACCATGTGATGTAAACAGGTGCTTCATAACCCGGAACAAGTCTCTTGTATGAGTTTACCAATGGATTTGAAATACAGCATATTGCTTTTATGTGATCTAATACGCCAGCAATAAAGTGTCTGGCAGTATCGCTAATTTCCATGTCCCCTTCTGGGTCATAAAATGCGTTCTTTCCGTCTTTTGATAATGAGACGTTTATGTGCATTCCTGAACCGCAATCATTTGCAATTGGTTTTGGCATAAAGGTCGCGTGAAGTCCATGCATTTTTGCGATGGTCTTTGTAACGTATTTGAATGTCACTACGTTATCAGCAGTTGTTAGTGCATCGCCGTACTTGAAATCGATCTCATGTTGACCAAAAGCAACTTCATGATGGGATGCTTCGATATCAAAATTGAGTTCTGTAAGTGTAAGCACTATGTCTCTTCTAATGTCTTCGCTAAGGTCTGTTGGTGCAAATTCAAAGTACCTTCCAAAATCATGTGGTGTCGTGGTGGCGACATCTCCGTCTTTTTTGAACAAGAAAAATTCAAGTTCAGGACCAACATTTAATTCAAATCCCATTTCTTTTGCTTCGTTCATTACCTTTTTGAGCACATATCTTGGATCGGCTTCAAAAGGCCTGCCATCTGGAAGATGGATGTCGCAGATCATTCTGGCAACAACACTCTTTTCTTTACTCCATGGAAGGACTACAAAGGTTTTGATGTCAGGTTTTAAGATCATATCAGATTCATCGATCCTGACCATACCTTCAATTGAAGATCCATCAAATGAGATCCCGACAGTCAATGCCTTTTCTATTTGCGTAACTGGGATCTCTACATCTTTTACGACACCCAATGTATCTGTAAATTGTAATCGAATGAATTTAACATTTAGAGTTTCAATTGCCTTGATTACATCTTCTTTGCTGTTGGTCATCATTGTTGAATCGCCCGTTGGTTTTTCTTATTCCTGGAAAGTTCATGAAAGATTTTCTGTATATTCTGCTATCTGAATTTCTTTTCTATAATTATAGTTTGCTATTTGAGAACTAATAAGATGAACCCATGAGGTATATCTCAGAGTAAGTTTTGACCAGGTCAGAGAAGATATATCGTTAGAACAAGAAGCTAAATAAGTCCCTATTGGCAGGATATCAATTAAAAAATACTTTTTAGGCTGAAAGTGCTGGTATAATCACTTTCATCCCAATTTATCTGGAATGTAATATTATTAATTATTATTAATTCCGTGTTCGCTTGAAGATGGCTTTTTTTTCCCATATTGAAACCAGTTCCCATCCGCGATCACCCAGATAAAAAAGCTGATTCTCAAGGTTGTCATGATCCATATGTTCTGTGGTGTATTCCCAATTTTTCATATATTCCATTATTTCACTCCAACTAGTATTTTCATTTACTTTTTTGATGGTTCAATATTTACAAATTATCGTGCTAGTATATAACACTATCGCGAGTTTATAATGATTAATCATGAACGGCACTCGGATGTCATCTTCCGTATTTGTACCTAATAAATACCATTTGAACATGAAAAATGATGTCAAAAATTTATAAATATTGATAAGCCCACACTTGTTTCACTATTAAAGCTACAAAGCGGCAAGGGAATAACTGATTTCAAAATCACACAAATGCCAGCATTAGTAAAATAGCTTCAAAATACAGGAAGTAAACAATATGGCAAATCTTAGACAACCAAATGCAAATGATGCAACAAGAACCTTCAACAGGTCAAAAAGTGTAGTTCCGGCATCAGGAATCTGTACTCGCTGTGTGGACGGATGCCGTGGAAACTGTGAAATATTCAAAGCAAGTTTCAGAGGTCGTGAAGTGCTATACCCGGGACCTTTTGGAGAGGTAACTGCCGGTGCAGACAAAAACTACCCAGTTGACTATTCACACATAAACATTCAGGGATATGCTGTTGGCGCAGTGGGAATGCCTGATGATATGGTGCCAAGCCCAGAAACCGCAAGATTCCCTAATGTAAACACAGAAACCGAATATGGATGGGACAAAAAGGTCAAAATGAAGGTTCCAATCTTTACTGGTGCACTTGGTTCAACTGAAATTGCAAGAAGGAACTGGGAACACTTTGCTATCGGTGCAGCAATATCAGGTATCACTATTGTCTGTGGAGAAAATGTTTGTGGTATAGACCCTGGTCTTAAAAGAGACAACAATGGTCTGGTAACAGAATCTCCTGAAATGGATCGCAGAATAGGTCTCTATGAAAAATATCATGATGGCTATGGTGAAATGCTTGTTCAGATGAATGTTGAAGATACAAAGTTAGGTGTTGCAGAATACCTTTCAAGCAAGCATAACATGGATACCATTGAACTTAAATGGGGACAGGGTGCAAAGTGCATTGGTGGAGAGATCAAGGTAAAGGATCTCGATCGTGCTATCGAACTTAAAAAGAGAGGTTATATCGTAACTCCTGATCCTGAACTTGCAGCAGTCCAGGAAGCATACAAGCTTGGAGCTATCAGAGAATTTGAAAGACACTCCAGACTTGGATTCGTGACCGAAGAAGGGTTCCATGAAGAAGTTGACCGCCTCAGGGAAATTGGTTTTAAGCGTATAACACTCAAGACCGGTGCATATTCCATGGCTGAAACTGCAATGGCTATCAAATACAGTTCAGATGCTAAGATCGACCTGCTCACATACGACGGTGCTCCTGGTGGAACCGGTATGAGCCCATGGCCAATGATGGAGGAATGGGGTACACCAACAATATATCTCCAGTCCCTGGTTCAGGAATTTGCAGATAAGCTCAGCGCAAGAGGGAAGAGAGTGCCAGACCTTGCAATGGCAGGTGGATTCTCAAGTGAAGATGGAATTTACAAGGTTCTTGCAATGGGTGCACCATACTTCAAGGCAGTATGTATGGGTCGTGGCCTCATGATACCTGGTATGGTAGGTAAGAACATTGGAAAATGGATCGATGATAATGATCTTCCAAGAACTATTTCTGAATTCGGTCAGAGGCCTGAAGAGATCTTTGTACATTATGAAGAACTTGAAGAACGCTATGGCAGTGAAGTAAAGGATATGCCACTAGGTGCAATGGGTATCTATTCATATGCTGAAAAGACAAGAGTAGGACTCCAGCAGCTTATGGCAGGTTCCAGAAGATTCAACCTCTCCACACTTTCACGTAAGGACCTTATGACACTTACCGAAGAAGCAGAAAAGGTAACTGGAATCGACTACGTGATGAATGCATACAGAAATGTTGCAGAAGAAATACTCAACGGATAAGTAAGCTTTAGCTTACTTTCCTTCATTCTTCTTCTTCTTCTTCTACTATAATATAGCTGAAATATTCCAAAAATAATAAGGTAAAAGATGTGTATCAAAGTTCAAATGAACTTGATACTTGTGTCTCTCATCTTGTTCCTTGCGGATACATTTATGATCAGAGGTGTAAGTGCCTCGAGCATAGGTGCGGTTTCCAGTGGACCGATGTCAAGAGGACGCATGTTAGGAATATCCCTGACGAGATCAAATACTACTTCCTTTGATCTCATGGAGTTTCCACAAACACCAACGTCAAATTCAGGTTCAAGGTCCAGATCTGCCAGCTTCTTTGCAGGAATTGAGTGGAATCCGGCAACAAGTTCAATGTTCTCAGGAAGCATATCAGCAATATCCTGTGCAGCACTTCCGGATTCAGGTCTTGAGAAACAGAAATAATCTGTATTGAATTCCTCACTGCTAATTGGGACAGTTGTGTGCTCTGAATTTGGCTGGATGTAACACATGTTCTTTTCCATAGGAACTACCACACTGACAACTATCTGTTTGTCGAGTACTGGATTGATAAGCTCCATCAATGACTCAAGTTGATTATATCTGATTGCAAGCACAATAACATCAGCATTTTCTGCTGCTGTCTTATTATCAGTGCCTGTTATATTTGCAGGAAGATCACGCTCTTTTAATATCTTGATGTATTCTGCAGCTAATGTCTCTGCTTTCTCTGCACCTCTGGATCCGACTATAACATCATGTTTCTGTCCCCAGCGAAGTGCAAAGCCCCTTCCTATCTGACCTGTTCCTCCAAGTATTGCGATCTTCATGCATATTCTCCAATTTATAACTCTGAAATAGTGTTTTACCTAGGAAATGACACTATTGGTACTATTAATAATGACCGGTAAGCACAGTGTTAGTCATTATCATGATATATATAGTAATTCTTTTGATCTCAAATTTTAAAAAAGGAAAGTTGATGGAGACAAGAGATTTTACTGGAAGAATGATAGTACTTTTGCAACAATTTCGCTGAACAAGCCTGTGTTCTCATCCATCCTTTCGTCTTGGACTATCCTCTCTGTTGCCATACCTTGGAATATCCATGTTGCGTTCATCCATGGGTACAACGCTTCGAAGATGAAACCTGTGGATGCACTTAGGTATGAATGAGACTCCTCTTTTAAACCATGCTTTTTTTCATATGGGGCAATTATCTTGCTTCATGTGAAACTTGTTTTTCTGCAATTATGTTTTCCTTAGCAGTTCCCTGATAAACTATGAATGAGAAATATGGCATGCTGGTAACTAATTACTGTTTTTAGGCTTCACGACAACTATTTATATTTTTGAATACCTGCATTATTAGGGGAAGTTAATATGTCGGAAAAATCCTGGTTTTTCGCATTCAAAGAAGAAGACTTAGCTGAAGGCAGCATGGATATTGCCCGGGTGAAAGTTACTCCTGTACTTCCTATCAATAAAAGTGGAACTATCTATTCGCTTTATGGTAAGTGTAAGCACAAAGGATGTCGTATTTCAAAGGGAAGTTTCAGTGATGAGTATACATTAGTGTGTGCCGGCCATGCTTGGGAGTACGACATAAGGTCTGGTGAAGATCTTGGCGACGAAGATGAATCGCTGGAAATCTATGAGAATAAAGTAGAAGATGGGGAGATATTTGTCTTACTTTGATAGTAGATTAGGAGTTTAGGTAAATGGCTTCCTGGATAATAGCTACAGATGTATCGACATTAAAAGAAGGCGAATCGGCTGATTATGAAATAGCCGGGAAAAAGGTCCTTCTCATAAAGAAAGGCGGAGAAATATTTGCCATTAACAATAACTGTCCTCATATGAACTGTCCTTTGACAGGTGGAAAACTCAAAGATTACGTTTTGTTCTGTCCCTGTCATGAATGGGGTTTTGACATAAGGACAGGTGAATATATAGTAGCTCCACGGCTTAAGACTCCGATATATGAAACAAAGCTTGAAGACGGAAATGTATTCGTTCTCTTGTAATTAATTATGAAATGGTGTTTACGATGCAGGAAGATTCATGGGTATTTGCAATCGACGTGGATGACATGGTCGATGGCCAGATGAAGCCAATCTCACTGGATGGTCAGAAAATAGTTCTGATCCGACTTGAAGATGAGTTTTATTCAATATCAAACAAGTGTCCTCACATGGGATGCCCTCTTTCAAAAGGTACTCTTAAAAATGATGTTATTAAGTGCCCATGCCATGACTGGCAGTTCAACATCAAAACTGGTCAGTTTATTGCTGCAAAAGAGATTACTGTAACTAAATATTCTACAAAGGTTTCTGATAATAAGGTATTTGTAAATTTAGAAGGTGGAAATTAATGAAGAAAGTAGTTATCTACGCACTCAGTACCTGTCCATGGTGTATGAAAGCAAAGAAATATTTCCGGGAACATGATGTTCCATTTGAAGCTACAGATTACGATAAAGCAGATGAAGCTACACAGCAGGCTATCAAAGCTGATTGCAAAAAACACGGTGAAGAAATGTCATTCCCATTTGTGATAATCGATGATAATGCTGTTGTGGGCTATGCTCCGGAAAAATACGCAAGATTGTTGAAATTATAAAGGTGAGTTTGTGGACCCCGAGGTACGTAAAGAACAACTAAAGGAAATGTTTCTGCCCTTGGTTGATTCACTGGGCTATAAATTAAGTCCTGATTCTGAAATAGTGGATTTTCTATTCGAACAGGAAGTCCAGATTGAAAAGGAGAAAGGCAGTCCCTTCTGTCCATGCCAGGGTCTTAGTGGTGAGAGGGAACATGACATGAAACTTGTTTGCCCATGCATTCCTTTTCACAGGGAACATTATGATGCCATGAAGCGTTGCTGGTGCGGCCTTTATGTTCATAAGGATGTAGAAGATCCTGATCTTCTCCCTCAGATATCTCTGAAGGAGTTTAAAATGTCAAAAAAATAGGAAGTGGTTTTGTGAGTGGGGAACTTACAAATGTTATAGAAAATATCAAAACAAGGGTTAGTGTACGTGAATATCAGGATGTACCGGTAAGTGATGAGAGCATTCAGGAATTAATTAATGCGGGCATTCATGCACCTACAGGCTTTGATTCAGAGCCATGGTTCTTTGTTGTTATTAAGAACAAAGAAATGATGCAGAGAATGTCCGATCATTGTAAGCCGCTATTATTGGAAAATCTTGAGAATGCCACCAATGAAGAAGCCGTGCATTTAAGGAAGAATCTTGAAAAAGATGATTTCAATATCTTTTATAATGCTCCTGTTCTTGTGATAGTTCTTGGAAGCAGTGAAGGCTTTACAACGGATTATGATTGCTGTCTCTGTGCAGAGAACATGATGCTTGCAGCACACGCAATGGGAATTGGCAGCTGTTGGATAGGAACTGCATGTTTCATACAGGATAATCCGGAGTTGCTTGATGAACTTGGTATCCCGGATGGCTATAAGATAATTGCACCAATTGTATTTGGTTATGCAAAGGAAGATCTGCCTGTGACTCCAAGGAAGGACCCACTAGTTGTCTGGCTAAAATGAGATAACTAAAAGAATTAAAATAACAAGTAGGTTTGGATGCGAGAGCGTTTCAATAGCGAAATACTCTCACACCCAGGATATGGTTTATTTATTTATTTATTTATTTATTTATTTATTTATTTATTTATTTATTTTCAGTTTTTTTGATCACGCTTCTGCAAAGTGAAATGTATCCTCGCCTAGCGGAACGTAGCTTTCCGCTTCGGCCCACTTCGCTTCAAGATGAGCATCCTCAACTTCAAGGATAGTGTTTGTAATTTTGTCAAGTACATTCATGGCTCCATGGTATCCAAGACTGAGTATTCTTTGTGCACCTACTCTGTCGTGTATCGGGAATCCGAATCTTACAAGAGGTATGCCCATTTCCTTGGCAATGTATTTTCCATTTGAGTTTCCGATGAGCATCTCTGGATCTGCCTTCCTGACAGCATCGTTGAAAGTGTCAAAGTCAACATCTTCCAGAATAGCCACATCACAATCCGGCTTGACCTGCTTCACTCTTTCCATTGCATATTCTGCAAAGCGGGGGGATTTGCTGGAAGCAACAACCAGTATAGGGTGCATTCCATTCTCAAGTGCCAGTGAAAGCATTCCCAGTACGTTGTTCGGATCGCCATAGATGGCTACCTTTGTACCATACACATACTTGTGGGAATCCACCATTGCATCTATCAAACGTCCTCTTTCTTTCTGATATTCCTCAGGAATATCAATTCCTGCAACATTGGACAGTGCAGCCAGTACCCTGTCTGTATATTCGAGCCCTATGGGAAGTGGTAAGTTCTGAGCCGGGATATCGAATGTATGTTCAAGGTAATCGACTGCCCTGTTATCATTGGTAATTCCCATGCCAATGGTTGCAGCACTGTTCTTCATGTCTGCAATATCTGAATGCTTTGTACCACCAACTGGGATTTTTTGCATCTCTCCGGTCATAGGTGCATCAAATGTTTCGGATATGTCAGGAAGCATTATGTATGAATTGGAACCTACTGTATTGGCAAGGATCCGCTTCATTTCCCGGGTATCCTCTGGTGAAATGTTCTCTGAAAATACAATATTCAGCTTGTTATTGAATATCTCATGCCCTTCATCACTCATGGTGAATTCCTTGACAATAGATTCTACTGCCTTTATATATCCACTATTGTGGCTTTCTTCATAACTGGGAGTTGGGACCGGGATGATTATTCTTTCATCACCAATATTTTCTTCTTCCTGGAACTCTGAGATAATACGTTTGATGTCATCACCAATGGTTTCGGCAAGGCATGTAGTGGAAACACCGATCACCTTTGGGTTGTATCTCAGGATGAGATTCTTGAGTCCCTTCTTGAGGTTTTCACTTCCACCATAAACAGCGCCCTTTTCACTAAGTGAACTGGAGCCGATGTCGACAGGTTCTCTAAAGTGATGTGCAAGGTGTAGTCTCATGTATGTACTGCATCCCTGGGAGCCATGGAGTAACATCATTGAATTTTCGATTCCCTTAAATGCCATCACACTGCCCATTGGCTGACACATGATGCAGGGGTTTACAGTGGTATAATTTCTTTCGCTCATGCTACAGACTCCTCCATTGGACTAACATTAACGTCGTGCATGCTATTTCTCTCCTTTACAACTTTCTTTAAGTTCAAATCATCAGGTACTTTTGCATTAGTTGCTCCTCTGAGCCTGAACGCATCATCATTTTCTACTTCCAGCTTTGATCCGACAAAGTTCCATACCGGGCTGTTGATAGTTACATCAAGTTCCCTTGCAAAGTTGAGGAATCCATCATATCCTTCAAACTCGATGACCCTGTCGTGGTTGAAGTCGCAGAATGCAACACCCTGCTTGAATGCCAGGAACCTTTCCTTGACACCTGCAACCATGAGGTCTGGTTTCTGCCTTTCAAGCAGGTCTACAAGTTCAAGGGCATTTGCATCGTCCACAATGACCGTTCCTTCCTTAACCCGGTAGCTGATCTGCTGGTAATCATCTCGCTTTCCGGTCTGTGTTCCGATAATAACGACTTCCATTCCAAGTTCACGGAAGCCCTTGATTAATGTTAATGCCTTAGCAGCACCACCCATATATATGGCTGCCTTCTTTCCTTCAAGGCGACTGCGTATCTTTTTGATATCAGGCATTATTCTTCTGGTCTCGCTTTCGATAATCTCTTCAGCTATTTGCTTCATCTTTTCGTCATCGAAGAAGCTGGCAGTCTCCCTCAGTGCAATTGCAAGATCCTCTATTCCGAAGTAACTTACCTTCTTGAATGGAATATCGAAATTCTTCTTCATCCACTTTGCCAGATAGGTCATAGATCCTGAGCACTGTACCAGATTGAGTTGTGCGCCATGTGCCTTTGAGATGCTGTCTGCAGTTGCATCTCCTGTCATTGATGTAATAACCTGGATCCCCATCTTCTCAAAGAGGGGTTTTACAAGCCATACGTCCCCTGCAACATTATAGTCTCCAAGGATATTGATCCTGTATTCAGAGGTGATTTCAGGTTCCTTTGTTCCGACAAGGTTCATAAGGGCATCACATGCTGCCTTGTAACCATCGGACTTTGTTCCCTTGAATCCTTCAGACTGTACAGGTAATACGGGGATGCCTACTCTTTCGGTCGCATCCTTGCAAACCGCTTCGAGGTCATCTCCTATGATCCCGACAATACAGGTTGAATAGACAAAGATCACTGGTGGTTTGTATAACTCGACAATCTCATCGATACTTTTTGAGAGCTTCTTCTCTCCTCCAAATACTACATCGAGTTCTTTCATGTCAGTGGAGAAACTGGTACGGAATGTTTCTTTGTCACTTGACAGGCTACCTCTTATGTCCCATGTATAACTGGCACATCCGATAGGACCGTGTACAAGATGTACTGCATCGGTCACAGGATTGAGTGCTACACGTGCACCTGAGTACACGCATGCCCTCTGACTCATAGATCCTGCAATGGATGTATTGTCACATGCAAGTTCAGTGTTTTTCTTCTGCTTGAGGGCAATGTATGGTTGTCTTTCATCCAGCGTGTTTATAACGCCTGTAATGTCTGGCATTTTTTCACTCCATAAATTAATTCTGAGGTCGTTATTGTACGACCTCAAGTTCTTCTTCAGGAATGGTCTTATCCTTGATGTCCAGGAATGTGTTTCCTATCCATTCGACCATTCTTGCAACTCCTGCATATCCCATAACAGGGAAATGGTGCAGGTTTGCCCTGTCCATTATCGGGAATCCTACTCTTATAAGTGGGATGTCCTCTGAAAGGGCAATGTGCTTTCCATATGTGTTTCCTATGATCATGTCCACAGGTTCGTTCTTGATGATCTGGTGCAGTGTGAAAAGGTCAGCTCCGGTAAGGATCTGTGAATCCGGATAGATCGCATGGACCATTTCCGAAACTCTCTTTTCGAACTTCTTGCTCTTTGAGCCTGAAAGGACAACAGTTGGTTCCATTCCCATTTCAAGCACCAGGCTTGTCAGCCCTTCTATAATATCACAGTCTCCGAATATGGCTACCTTCTTTCCATAGAAGTGTTGGTGAGCATCTGTCATCATATCAACAACCCTTGCTCTTTCCTGTTCAAGTTCAGGTGGGATCGCGACATTAGCAAGTTCAGCTGCCTTCATAACAAATCTGTCTGTATAGCGCACGCCGATTGGAGCTGGTCCGATCTGCACAGGCATCTTGAACTTGTTCTTGAATGTATTGGCTGCAGCTCCACCGGCCATTCCACAGAGTGCAATGGTTCCCATGGAATTTGCACTGTCCTCTACATCACCAAGAGGTGTTCCACCATGTGGGAAAAGTCCTCTTTCTCCTCCAATCCCTGCGTCAAACACATCAGTATGGTCAGGGAACACGATTGCAGGAATGTTCATGATGGAGAGTATTCTCTTTATCTCCCGAATATCTCCCGGCTCGACAAAACCAGGGATCACGTTTAATTTATCGTTTGGCTTTGTCTTCTGTGCGAAGGTTGTGACAAATGATTTTACCATGTTGTCGTAACCTGTTACATGTGAGCCCACGTAACTTGGGGTTGATGCTGCACAAAGCTTGATGGATGGGTCGATGAGCTCTTCTTCTTGTACATCTTCTATGATCTGACTAACATCATCACCAATCGTCTCTGAAAGGCATGTTGTGTGGATCGCAACCACTTCAGGTGTGTACACAGCTTCAATGCTTGAAAGTGCCTTTTTAAGGTTTGATGCACCACCAAACACTGCAGTTCCTTCATAGAAACTACTGGTTGTACCAACAGTTGGTTCCCTGAAGTGTCTTGTAAGACACATTCTAAGGTATGAGAGACATCCTTGTGAACCATGGCTGTGGGGCATACAGTTACGAATACCCATTGCAGCATATGATGCGCCAATAGGCTGGCATATCTTTGCAGGGTTAACGACCAGTGCATCTCTCTGGACTTCTTCCTTAGGTGTATAATCTAACATTTTTTTAACCTCCTATCCTTATGCCTTCCATGGAGTCTTTATAAGTTTCCAGCTTGGGTTGTTCACTGCCATGTCTACATCTCTTGCAAAGTTCAGTACACCAGAGAATCCGGTGTAACGACCACTGTAGTCATAAGAGTGTATCTGTCTGGATGGGACTCCCATCTTCTGTGCCCAGTACTTATCCTTGATACCTGAACAGAACAGATCAGGCTTGAGTTCCTTGATGAGGAATTCAGTTTCGTAGTGATTAAGGTCATCTACAGCGATTGTACCATCCTTCATTTCAGGCAGCATTCCATCGTAGCTCATAAGGCCAAGCTTTTCCTTGAGTTCCGCTGCACGTTCTTCAGTGATGGCAGGGACAAATCCTTCTTCCATTTCAAAGTGTAGATCTTCAAGGACCCCGCTGGATGCTTTTTCCTTCATGGTATCAAGGATATGTCTGCCTTCGTAGTCATCACGGTGAGCAAACTGGTATCCTGCAACGAGTACCTTCATACCGAGTTCCTCAAAGAGACTCTGGTAGTGGTGGGATCTCGATCCGCCGGAGAATATGAAAGCTGTCTTGCCCTGGAGCTTGTTCCTGTATTTCTCAAGTTCAGGCTGGATCTTTGCTGTTTCTTCTGCAATTACTTCCTCTGTCTTCTTTGTAAGCTCAGGATCATCGAAGTATCCTGCCATCTTTCTGAGTGACTTGGTGGTACCTTCAATACCTATGTAGCTTACCTTGAGCCATGGAACTCCATACTTTTGCTCCATCATACGGTTAGTGTAGTTGATGGACCTGTGGCAGAGCAGAACGCTAAGCTTTGCATGGTGTGCCTTTGCAAGATCATGGTATGACCCATCTCCTGTAAAGCTTGAAACGATGCGATATCCGATCTTCTCAAAGAGTGGCTTGATCTCCCAGAGGTCACCCCCGATATTGTATTCACCAAATATGTTGATGTCAAATGGTGTGGGATTTTCCAGTTCTTCGGTACCTATCACGTGCTCCATGAGAACATTACTTGCAATATGGTGGCCGGCAGACTGGCTGACACCTCTGTATCCTTCACAGCGCAGTGCCATAATCTTTACACCATGTTCTTCCTCTGCTTCTGCAGAAACTGCTTCGATATCATCACCGATAAGTCCTACAGGGCATGTTGCATTGATAGAAATCGCACCAGGCTTGAAGATCCTGACTGCATCATCAATGGCTTGCTTGAGTTTTTTCTCACCGCCAAAAACGATGTCTGTTTCCTTCATATCAGTGGAGAAACAGTACTGCATGTAGTTATCTCCGCCATCCTCAGCCTTTGCGAAGTTACGTCTGGTTCCCCAGGTGTAATATCCACAGCCAATTGGTCCGTGTGTGATGTGCACCATATCCTTGATAGGTGCCATAACCACACCCTTACCACCAGCATAGGCACATCCACGGTTTGTCATTATGCCCGGAAGGGTCTTTGCATTAGCTTCAATATGCTGCTCAGTATCACATGAGTCCTTGACTGTGATGTGCTTTTTTCTATCCTTAGCAACCTTCTTAGGATAGATCTTCATCATTTCGTCAATGATATTTTGTGTCTGTTCTACTTCAGAACTCATTTGCATCCCTCTCAACAGTCATTTCTCCGGATTCGCCGGTTCTTATCCTGTATGCTTCTGGTATGTCTGTCACGAAGATCTTTCCATCTCCGGCATGACCTGTGTGGTTGATATTGATTATTCTCTGTACTACTCTGTCTGCTGCCTTATCATCAACGACTATTGTGAAGAGGCGCTTTGGGACGAAAGGTACATAGTTCATTTTTGGCTCTTCCTGCTCAGGAAGTGGTGGGTCGAATTCATAGTATAATCCCTTTTGCTTTCCTCTTCCCATGACCTTCTCTACTGTGAAAGAGGGGTATCCACAATCAGAAAGTGCATCAAGGGTCTTGTGGACCCTGTTCATGCGAATGATTGCTGTTATTTCCTTCATTTGAGATCCCTCTGCGCTTTTAAAGTCCGCTTTCGCCTGTACGGATAGTGTATGCGTTTTCGACTGGGTTTATGAAGACCTTGCCGTCTCCATATTTGCCTGTGTGTGCTGAAGTCTTGATTATATCAAGAACTGTGTCCTTGTCGGTATCTTCAACAACCATCATGAGCATTGTTTTTGGCAGTTCATCGAACTGTAATTCTGCTGTGTGTATACCTCTCTGCTTTCCTCTTCCAAACACGTCGGTTTTGGTAAGGGATACAAAGCCGTCCTTTTCGAGTGATTCTACAATGTCAGCTACCTTGTTTGGTCTGACTATCGCACGGATCATCTGCATTGTTTTTCACCTCTGATTTTTCCTTAAAGTTCAACAATTCCGAATTCTACCATCATTGCCTCGAGGTCATCCATCTCAAGTGGAGTTGGTACAACGAACTTTTCATTGTTTTCGATGTTGTTGGCCAGTGTCATGTATTCCTTTGCTTGATCCGAGTCCGGGTCAAATTCAATTACTACCTTTCTGTTGATCTCAGCACGCTGTACGATGTTGTTTCTTGGTACGAAGTGGATCAACTGGCTTCCAAGTCTTTCTGCAAATGCTTCAAGAAGTTCAAGTTCTCCATCTACGTTTCTACTATTGCAAATGATTCCTCCAAGACGTGCACCGCCCTTGGCGTATTTCTTGATACCCTTGCAGATGTTGTTTGCTGCATAGATTGCCATGAGTTCACCACTAGCTACGATGTAGATCTCCTGTGCCTTTCCTTCTCTGATCGGCATTGCGAAACCTCCACATACTACGTCACCGAGTACGTCATAGAAAACGTAGTCAAGGTTCTCTTCGTATGCACCAAGGTTCTCGAGGAGTCCGATTGAGGTAATAATTCCTCTTCCTGCACAACCTACTCCAGGTTCTGGTCCGCCTGATTCTACGCACTTGATTCCACCAAAACCGGGGTGGATGAGGTCGTCGAGTTCGATGGATTCATCGTCTTCTGTTCTTAATGTGTCGAGCACTGTCTTTTGGTTAAGACCTCCAAGAAGCATTCTTGTAGAGTCAGCCTTTGGGTCACAGCCCACCAACAGTATATTTTTTCCCATTGTGGCGAGTGCTCCTGTCAAATTCTGTGTTGTTGTTGACTTTCCGATTCCGCCCTTTCCGTATATTGCTACTTGTCGCATGGTCTTTTCCTTCTGTACTTTTTTGATGTGTTTTTCTTTCTTATGCTGTACTATTTTGCGTGTTTACGCTGCTTTGAATTACATGGTACAACGGAATCCTATGTACTATGTTCCTATATTTAAATGTATTTCATAAATTTGATCGAATTTTGTTGTATTTTTTTAGAAAAAGCATCATCCAACACTATGTGCTGGCATTTCAAAAAAAGAATGTATGTGGCTATTTTTGCAGAAAAATCTCTTATCATACCAAAAATCTATATATTAGAAGGAAAGCAAAAACGGGAAATGACTCGAATTTTTTTGGTTAGGGCAGATTTTGCGTGTTATAAAATTCACTCACTTATAATTTTATGGAAAAGTTACAGCTCTTTGATAAGGCTATATTACGCATCAAAGATCGAATATGGGTTATGCAATAATTATTTTTAAAAAAAGGAGTGGCTGTCCTGCACTAGGTAATGAATTGTAGCGGTACAAGCTTTGTTTTTCTGCTTGTGTGTCTACTATTCGGATTGACTTGATCTAATTATGAAATTTAAAAATAGTAAAGTTCCCAGCCTATTCTTCACTGAATTTCTATCTAAGAATATCGGCCTGGAAACAACAAAATCATATCGTAATCTGGAAATGCATTCCACTTTTACCAGTATGGGTCGAGTTTATACTGCTCATATAGTTTAGCCAGACCTTTGTAGTCCAAAGTCCACACATTTTGATACTGATCGTCTGCAGTTTCAAATACATCCCTGTTAGCTTTAAGGATATAATCGCCTGCATTTGCTTTAAGAGCACCCCAGGGGATAGCAAAGAATTTGCATTTCATGCCTAGCGTACAGTCATAGGCGAATACTACGTATGCGATTTTTCCATACTCAGAATCTATCATAACATCTTTAATATTTCCAAGCTTTTCACCTTTTACAGTAAGAATCCTGGCGCCTTTTATTTTATCTATCGGTACAAAATTCATTTTTATGGTATCATCCAATTCTTCAACTATTCCCATATACCTCAACTCCTAATATATTGTCCATTTATCGATTTATGAAAAGTATGATGTTGGTAGCTTATTTTAAGAGCAACAACTTAGTTTTTGATAAGCTCAAAACTCTAGAATTTCGTTTTCCTATCCTGTAAATACAGCAATCACTATTATTTGATAGGATCATGTCCAAATTCCAAAGGTGAAAGTGTTCCTTTATGTTTGCCCTATAAGTCATCTCATCACAAGCTATCTCATTTTATAATATCGATTCATCCGTAATATACATTCCTTATGAATTTTAGCTAGTGTCCAAGAGTAAATATAAATGTGTATGTTTTGCCTTTTAAAAAATCGCAATCAGGATTTTTCCGGGAAACAGAATAGGCAGTTTACCTTTGAAGGTCCGTAGCAGTTTTTTCATCTGGCTGATGCTAGCAATATCTCTGTCCATTTGCTTGCTATTATACTTGAAATCATCTTCCAGTTTTCCCGTTTTTTGATACCAGAAGGATCGTTAGTTTCTTGTTGGGATTTAGATCGTGGTCCATGTTTAAACCTGCATTGATCTTTCAGCTTACTTTTTAATTTCTCTTTTAATTGCAAGAAGATTGGATTCAAATGAAATTTATGTTTGTATTTATTATAACCATTCGTAGTTCTACTGATATCAATACATAAATTTAAATATTATCACATCAGTAATTAGTTTCCGCTAGTCTATTGTTAAAGGCATAGTTTGAAAAATGATCTAAGGAGGATTATCATGCAAAAACCAGGATCTCATATATTTATTTGTGCAAGCACAAGACTAAACGGAAAGGTACAGGGCTCATGCAAGAACAAAGCATCACATAACCTGGTGGAGATGTTTAGCGAAGAAATAATGGATCGGGATCTGGAGGATGAAGTAATGATCACTTCAACCGGATGTGTGGGCATTTGTGAGAAAGGACCGATAGTAATGATCTATCCTCAGCAAACATGGTATGGTGAGGTAACTGAAGATGATGTTGATGACATACTTGATGCATTAGAGGAAGGTACAGTCGTAGATAGGTTAAGTATATAAAAAAGTTGAATGTGGTGTTGCAAAGCGAGTTATTCAGTTAGACTGAATATCTCACCTTTAAATTTTCAAGAAACATTACTTATTTTGAGTCGCTTTATTCTGTTATAACTGAGCATCAGTACCATTCACTATCTGCAGCACTTCTTTAAAACTCTCAAGTGATGCCTCGATATTCTCAACAATCTCATTTGCAAGAACATCAGGGTCAGGAAGATTATCAAGGTCTGCAAGGCTTTCGTCCTTAAGCCAGAATATATCAAGGTTAGTTTTGTCTCTTGCAATTATCTCATCATAGCTGAATTTACGAAAACGCCCATCGGGTTTATTCTCGCTCCAGCTTTCAATGCGCTTGTAGCGGTCTTTCGGATTATAGCACTGGATGAACTCTGCAAGGTCTGAGAATTTCAGGGCATTCTTCTTCAGTGTGTGATGTACATTAGTGCGGTAGTCGTATATCCAGACTTCTTTTGTCCATGGCTCTTTGGCTGCGGCTTTTGCCTCAAAGAAAAGTACGTTAGCTTTCACTCCGTGGGCGTAGAATATACCGGTCGGCAGGCGTAGTATGGTATGTAGATCAGTATTCTCAAGAAGTTTTTTACGTACCGTCTCCCCGGCTCCGCCTTCGAAAAGTACATTATCAGGCAATACGACAGCAGCTTGACCATTAGTTTTGAGGATCGTGTGGATATGCTGCACGAAGTTGAGTTGTTTGTTGCTTGTCGTTACCCAGAAGTCCTGACGGTTGTATGTGAGGTCCTCTTTTTCCAACTCTCCTTTATCGTTGGTGAATGTCATACTGCTCTTCTTCCCAAAAGGGGGATTGGTGAGCACGTAATCATAACGGTCTCCTGGGTCGGCTATGAGTGCATCAGAGATCGATATGAGCGGATTTCCGTCAATCTCTCCGATATTGTGCAGAAACAGGTTCATGAGAGCCAGCCTGCGGGTTCCCGGGACGATCTCATTGCCACCGAATGTTTCGTTTTTCAGGAAACGACTCTGATCCCGGTCCAGTTGATAAGGAGAATGTGTTGATGTGAGAAAATCATAAGCTGCAAGGAAGAACCCTCCTGTACCGCAGCAGGGGTCACCTATCTTTTTCATGGGTTCCGGACGTACACACTCGACCATTGCCTTAATGAGAGGTCTGGGTGTGAAATACTGACCTGCTCCGCTTTTTGTGTCCTCCGCGTTCTTCTGCAAGAGACCTTCGTATATCTCGCCCTTGGTGTCAACTCCCATCATGACCCAGCTTTCCTTATCGATCATATCAATGACCTTGTAGAGCATTGCAGGGTCACCTATTTTATTCTGCGCCTTGAGGAATATCTGCCCGAGGATCCCCGGCTTCTTACCGAGTTCTTCAAGCAGGTTCCTGTAATGAGTATCAAGTTCAGCACCACGCTTCTGCTTTAAAACATCCCAGCTAAATTCCTCCGGGATACCAATATCCCTGCTGTACGGTGGCTTCCTGTACTCCTCCGCCATTTTCAAAAATATAAGGAAGGTAAGCTGCTCAAGATAATCTCCATAGCTCACACCTCCGTCACGCAGCACATTACAGAAGCTCCACACTTTGGAAACAATGGATGATGTATTTTCAGACATTTTTTAGAACCCTTGATAATTTGATGATGATCTTATAATATTCCACTTCACTTCTTACTGTCTCTCAGCCTTCACTCTCTCCAACAACTTCTCAGCCGGCTCCCAATCCTCCGCCTTCCTCACTTCATCCAACTCTATCTCACTCAGCAATTTCCCCTCAAACGCCTTTTTCAATATACTCTGCCGCAGAGCCTCGGCTTTCTCCAGATTCTCCGCGATGTCCTGCTCCACCTTATCGCAGATCGAAAGGCGCGTTTCGATTTCGGTGACAATGGCTTGTTGTTCGGGGAGAGAGCAGTATGGAACCAATAGATTTTCGAGAGTATTTAGGTTTATATTTTTTTGAGCTGTTGCCGGTGCAAAAGCTTCTATTTTTGATTGATTGGCATTAAAAAAGTAATATATATACTGCATATTAACCACTGTTTCAGAAGCACTAAATCCTACAATACTATCAGGAAAACACCCATCAAATCCAAGAAATGCAGTTTCTGCAATGTTTGCAGCAATTGTAATACATAATGTCCCTTTTGGCCATAATTTACTTTGAGCTAAACCAAATTCTGAATATGTCTTAGAATAATCTCTAATAGTTTGTTTAGCTGCTTTTACTTCTCCTGTTTGGATAAAAGGATATTTTCCCCCAAAAAGCCCAGCGTCATTTCTTGGTCGATGCTTTGATTTTCCTCTCGCTAAATCACCAAGGGAATTCAGTTTAATCCAACTCCACATTTTTGGAAGTTGAGGCAACTTTTCCAATTCAGCTTCTGTAGATGGCTTAACAGTTTTCAGCTTTGATTTGGATTTTTCTGCTTCTTCTTTTCTTTCAACTTGAATTTGATCGAGTAAGTTCCTCGCACTCTGCAAATTCACCTGCTGCTCTCGCCATTCTTTCGTAAGCTCGCCCTCAAACGCCTTCTTAAGCACCGCCTGCCTGTAAACTTTGAGCTGCTCCTGTGCCAGTTTGAGATTGGCGATGCCGTTGTCGAGTTCGCTGAATAGCAGGTCGATTTTGGAGACTATGGCGCGTTGTTCTGGGAGTGGTGGGAGTGGAAATGGGTATTCTTTTAAATATTTAGTTGAAACTCGCGGTAAATTTACGCCAGTGGAATTATGTGTCATGTCGTTTACAAATTGACGTGACAAAAAGAAATACTTTGAATAATTAAGGCAAAGGTATATAGTTGATTTAAAAACAATAATATCTGTTGAACAGACCCCATCTTCATTAGCTAAATAGACTTTATTCAAATAAGGTCTGAGTTTTCCATAGAGTAGATCACCTTTTTTAAAACGATTCTTCACAGTATTAATTACATCAATTTTAACTGCTTCAGTCAAAGTTCCCCTCTCTTTTTCAATATGCTCTAAACCTATGTAAAATAGGGATTCTCCTGAGCCATTGTGTTTATCTGATTTTAATGTATGAACCTCTCCCAATCGTATCCATTCCCAATTTTCTGGTAACTTGGGCAAATTTTCCAATTCAATTTCGGTGAAGTATTCATTCAGTTTCTGGCTTCTACCCGGATTTTTCTTAGAATATGCACTTGTTATGTATTTATCAGTTAATTCTAAGAGGACCATATCCCTTACTTTTTTTTTAGGGATATTATCGCTTATTTCTGTATTGAAATAATTCAAAGACAAATAACAGTAAGATTGTGGTGGTCTGAAGTTCTTTTTTAATATATAAGGATCAATTGGCGCAGAAAACATATCAAGATTGCTTATTTCTATTGCATAAGCAATATCTGAGTTTTTGAAATACTCGAAAAAGTCATTTTCGGGGATTCCTCCGTATTTGTGACATTTATCCCAGATTTTTTGTGGGGAATCTGAAATAATTCTTGCAATCTCAAAAGATGCAACTATCTTTTTGACAGGGGAACTTGAATAAATAAAAATTTTGCCTATATCTTTTTTCTTGAAAATTGCTTTTCTAAACTCGAATATCTTTTTACCTGCTAGGATTTCATTAACATATTTTGGTTTAATTGACAGTAAAACGTTCATCGAGTTTGCCACCAGCTTTTAGGGTTAGATATTGCTCATGGTTTATTTCAGTTATCGACTGTGGTGCAGCTTTTAAAATATTTTTCTCCTTTAGATACTTTAAATTTAAAGGGTTTGGTAAGTATAGATGATGTTTGAATCGGAGCACAAAAACAGTTTCTTGCGTCCATTCTACAAGTTGATCATTAGAATACACACTTCTTTTACCAACGATTCTTTGAAGTTCATCGGCATCATTTGTTCTAATAGGTTGCTGATCAACAACTCCTATAGATGTAATCGCTTGCTGGTCTTTTGAACGGTAAAATAAAATAATGCTGCCGGGTGTTATTTTAGTTATCTTTGAGGATGACAAATAAGCCTTTTTTATTGCATTGCCTGGGATATTGATTTCAGAATAATCTGCAAAAGTCATTTGACGTTTGGAATAATCAGGAAATAGAACATCATGATACTGTGGTTGAATTGGAATTACAAACTTCTTGATATTTTCTCCATCTTTGAAGCATGGATAGTATTTTTTAGCGATTTCAAGAGGAGGTAAACTTGTATCATCTGCGATAAACTTCTTCAAGTACACAGTTTCTCCGTTACTTACTTTCTTTCCAACGTCTTCAAATCCGTAATTTCCAATAATATATACTAAAGAATCATCTTCGCCTTCAAAATGAGTGAGATATACTTCATATATTTGGTTCTCGATGCAATATTGAAAAGCCATTTTAAGAAATAGTTCTCCCATTTTAGAACCTGAAAAATCAACTTTTAAGGTTGCTATTTTTACTCGTCGTTCACTAGGTATGGGTGGTAATGTTTCAATCGCTTGATTTTCCTCTTTGAGCATCAGAAATGCTTTAATCATATTTTCTTCTTCATAAATCCAACACTTACGACTTTGTTTCACACATTTTTCAACCCACCAATCTTCAAAACCAGGATAATCTTCTTTTAAAGATTCAAAAAAAGGTTGATCAATATTAATGTCATGAGCATAGCATTCTTTCAGTAAAGTATGCTTTGGCAGATATCTGCTATATAATCTCTCAAAGTAATCAAGAGCAGAAGCGATTGAAAAGACATGGTCATCAATATCCAGTTGAATTGCTTTTCTTCTGATTCCTCTATCTTCTGTAATCAGAAAATCAACCAGATTTCTCTTCAATGAAAATAGGATTTCGTTGTCATTTTCATCATGTGAATTGGCTGGACTACTAATCAATGATATAAATTCATCATCTGGTTTAGGTGGTGAATGTATTCGAGGATAACCACGAAGCTTTGACAAAGTAATTTCCCTTCTTTTAACATCAGTATCATTTTCGATATCTTTCAGGGAAGCAGGATGGATAAATTCTTGATGTCCGTGTTCTCTGATTATTGTTAACAATGATTGGAGGTCAGGAGTGAGCTCTTTTGGATCTTCAATGTGGATCAAAATGTTAGTATCATATAATATTTTCATCTACCTTCACCACTTCATTTCCAAAGCTGTAATATAAATTTCAAATATGGCCGTAGTATAAATATATTTCATTTTGATATGACCATATGTTAAAAGAGTAAGTTGATTTACATGGTTTTTTTCTGTAATTTATACCACAGTAATCTAAAAACCAAAAGTGAATCTTTCACTTTTTAGATTGATCTGCTACTTCCCAATGTCCGCCTTTGTCCGGCCCGATGCGCTTCAAAATACCTTTATCTTTGAGGTTAGCAATTTGTTTTTCAACTGCTCGCGAGCTGATTTCTACAAGTTCGGCAAGTTCTTTAGCTGATATTTCGTCGTTCTGTGAAATGAGCCGAAGTATTTTCTCCGAACTTTTCTCCGAACTTTTCTCCGAACTTTTCTCCGAACTTGCATCGCGTTTTCTGAAGACCACAGAAAAATGACCATCGTATGAAAACTCAACCGAAGTCTTTTCGTTCTCATTCACAGCCTGCTTAATGCGGCTTATGCCGGTGCCGACCTTCTCGATGTAATCTATCCGGTGCAGCAGGGATGCAATAAGGGGATTGCGGGCAACGCTCAGGCTGCCGAAATCAGAGGGTTTCAGACCGCTTGGCAGACCACCGGGGTTTGTAATCTCAACCCTGTCGTCAAAGACCTCTACAAGCACATTGGAACCTCTGTCAAAATAATCACGGTGGCATACTGCATTGATGATAGCTTCCCTGAGGGCTATATCCGGGATATCTGGAATCTCCTCTCGTTGGATCTTCTCTATCCTGTATTCTACGTTGGTGTGTCGCTTGACAAAAAGGATGGCGTTGTCGATATTTTCAACAATATTTTCCTTGAAATCCTTCTTATCAAGGATATGCACTTTTTTCGTTCCCTTGTATAGAACGCAGACAACAATTGCATGATTGAGCAGGAAATCAATATCTTTGGCAAAGAACAGAACTCCGGCATTGTTCAGTTTCCCATCATCTGTGGTGCAATCAAGATTTCGCAGCAAGTCCATTTTGTCAATAGAACTGGTAATGCCTGCAAGTTTCAGGAAATTACGAAACGCCCTTTCATCAAAATCATTCTCAAAATTCGCCTTATCATTCCGCAGTTCCTCAAAACGGATGCGACCTTCCTTCTGGAAAAAAGCGATGATCTCATTACGGTTCAACTTCTGGGAATTTGCCCCGTTTCGAAGAAAGAATCCTTTGGAGCAGGCATAAGGCTTCTCGCTCCCCTCTGGTACATCAGCAAGAATAAAATCCTCATAAACTTCGATCTTCACATCAAGCTGTGGCTGCAACTGCCGAAGTGAATCCTGCACCCTTGATCTGAATATATTATCCGTCTGAATTCCTTTAATAACTCCCTTATCAGAAATACCAAGGAATATCTTTCCGCCATTGGAATTAGCAAAAGCACAAACCTCCTCCACAAACGACTTATCAAGACTCTCCTTGAACTCGATATGGTAACCCTCACCAGCTGCAACAACACTCTCTATCCATTCATCCATATTCAAGCCGCCAGTGCCTCATTCAACTCATTAATAATTCCGTTCATCCCATCTCCAAAGAGCTGGTACATCTTAGCACGTCCACCCATAGCATCAAATGGCGTGTAATCCAGATCATCCATATCCATATGGATACTTTTGACCACATGGTCTCTTATCATCCTGAGCCAATCCATCTGTCCCTCATTGAACTTCAGGGTTCCGGCCTGTTTACCAAATACCCATTCCTGGAAATTCCTGTTCACGGTTTGATCGTAGGCAGTAAGAATTGGGTCTATTTCAGTCACTCTGCGTATAAGAGAAACCAGAGCTGTAAGCTCGCTTTTCGGTGAATTTCCATTGACTTTCTCAAGCTGCTCATAAGCTTGCCAGACCCTAAGAGGCGAAAACTGAGGCTTTTCCATTTTCAGCTTGTTCAACAGCTCTTTGATCATGGTAAAAGTCACATCCCTGCGCTGGTATGGCTGGTTATAGAATATGCTCAATGCTGTAACTTCATCTTTGTTAGCTTCAAGATATTCTTTAAAATCAATGATCAGCTCATCAGCTTTAAGAACAGCATCCTTATCCCATTCGGCTCTTGTCACGCTGTCAATGTTCACCGTATCCATTATCTGTTCATGTACTCTGCGTACATTTTCAATATAATCATTTAGTTTACCATTAAAAGTTGATCTTGCGGTATCTATTAGTTCCTGTTGTGCCTGGCTCTGTGCCTCATCATCAGTAATCTGCGGCTCTTGATGCTTTATGCCGGCAGCTTTTGCATCAATAATGTCAGGATTATATGCACTGAACAGGTCCCGAATGGCCGTATTGATATCCTTTCCACCAGATATTTCAGCAAACGTCTCTCTTTCATCATCACTTATCTGCTTGTTCAATCTTGCCAGTCTGGCCGCTAATGATACATAAAGTTCCTCATTCTGGGATCCAAAGGTTACAGCACCCAGCAGTTCTTTTAAAGCAGTACCTTTCTTGTATTCCAATGGTCTGCTGTCAGTCTTCAGGGATTTTGTAACTCCCACCGCATCCACAACAACAAAATGGGTCTTAGCTGAAACTGCTGAAGGTGTCACTTTCTTCAGATCATCATAATTCATTATCCGGGTCCCACGTCCCTTCATCTGCTCAAAATAGTTACGGCTCTTCACATCTCTCATGAACAACAGGCACTCAAGCGGCTTAACATCCGTTCCGGTAGCTATCATATCCACTGTCACAGCAATTCTTGGATTGTAATCATTACGGAATTGCGATAAAACTGACTTCGGGTCTTCTTCAACCTTGTAAGTAACCTTTTTGCAAAATGCATTGCCTTCTCCGAATTCTTCCCGAATCATCTGGATAATATCATCTGCATGGCTATCTGTCTTGGCAAATACCAGGGTCTTTGGAACCTCTTCCCTTCCAGGGAATATTTCCGGCAGTTTGTTCCTGAATGTCCGTATCACATTCCGTATCTGGCTTGGGTTAACAACATCCCTGTCAAGTTTTTTGCCAGTATATGCGTATTCCTCATCAAGCTGCTCCCAGCGTTTTCTACGACTGAGTTTTTCCCTTTTAGCCACAAATTGTTCCGCTTTAAGTTCAGCTCCGTTCTTTGTGTTCTCAGTCTCAATTGTGTACACATCATAAGCAACATTCACACCATCGGCCACCGCTTCCTCATGGCCGTACTCGCTCACCACATTTTCATTGAAAAAACCAAATGTACGCTTGTCCGGGGTAGCTGTCAAACCTATCAAAAAACAATCAAAATAATCAAGCACCTGCTGCCACAGGTTGTAAATGGAGCGATGGCACTCATCTATCACTATAAAATCAAACTCTTCGATTGGTATATTTTCATTATATACAACAGGAAGCGGTTCCTTTGGTTGCCATTCCTTCTCAGCAGGATTTTCAGTTTCTGATTCTTCATCCAGCTCTTCATCTTTAAGGATAGAATACATACGCTGAATCGTGGAAATACATACCTGGCTATCTGATGCTATGTAATTGGAACGCAAACGCTGTACATTGTACAACTCAGTGAATTTACGATTTTCATCATTTGGCGTGTAAGCCATGAATTCCTGTTCTGCCTGTTCACCAAGGTTTCTGGTGTCTACAAGGAACAGTATTTTCTTAGCATATGCATATTTCAGCAAGCGGTAAATGAAAGTAATAGCAGTATAGGTTTTCCCGGAACCTGTGGCCATCTGTACCAAAGCCCTTGGATGATTTTCCTTGAAGGATTTCTCAAGATTGTTAATTGCCATGATCTGACAATCGCGTAATCCTCCAACTTTTAATTCAGGTATCAGAAATAATCTTTCTCTCAAAGAACTATCTTTTTTAAGCTCTGCTCTGAATGTTTCAGGTCGGTGAAATGAAAAAACAGGTCGAGACCTTGGTTTAGGGTCCCGTTGATCAGTGAAGCGTGTTAATTTCCCGTTACTCTCATAGATAAAAGGAAGTGCATCATTGTTCAGATACTTCAATTTGCTCGAAGCATATTCAGCAGACTGTTCCTCAACAACAGTTAGCCTATGGCCCTCTTCTTCCCTCTTTGCTTCAATTATACCAACAGGCTCCCGATCAACAAAAAGCACATAATCAGCAGGTCCTGCTTCGGTCCAGTATTCCTTAACGGCAATACCCGAAGAAACACTCCAATCTATGCTATCTCTACTCTGAACTGTCCAACCAGAATCTTTTAGTTTTCTGTCTATGATATCTCTGGCTTTTTGTTCAGGATTTTGATTATAATTATCCACAATATCAGATCCATCTGCATTGGGAATTGTGCAGCTTTTTGAATAACCTGAATGTTTTGATGCTCACATTCATTATAAACTTTCTTAGTTTGCAATCAGAGTACAGGTCGATCTTATCAAAAATAAAAATAGGATAGATCAATGGTGATAAAAAGTAATAAATTTAAAATTGGAGAAAAGTCCCGGAAAGTACCCTATCCGTAAAGTGCGACAATATGGATTCAGACAAGTATTATGAGTTTTGAATTCCCGGGACCCTTGGTGGATCAATAAATGAATTTACTAAAAAGAAAAAGTGATGCACTTAAAGTGCATCTAAATCTGTTTCACCTGTTCTGATCCTGATGATCTTCTCAACCGGGTAAATGAATATCTTTCCATCACCGATTGAATCTGTGGCTGCAATTTTCTGGATGATGTCTACAACCATGTCAGTATCTTCTTCAGTAACAACGATCTCGAGCTTGGTCTTTGGCAAGAGGTCAACACAGTATTTTCGACCTCTCCACTGCTGCATGACGCCCTTCTGCTTTCCACGTCCTTTTACATCAGTTACAGTTATACTTTCAAATCCAGCCTCCTCCAGAGCATCCTTTACCTCATGGATCTTTGTTGGCCTTATTATTGCTTCAATTTTCCTCATTTAAATCACTCCTCATGAATCATGAATTCTGGATATGCGCTGATTCCGTGTTCTACAATGTCCAGTCCAGCGATCTCATGTTCTTCAGATACACGTAGTCCTATAGTAAGGTCGATTATCTTGAAGACTATGAATGATGCGACAAATGCCCATACTATGCTGAGTATTGCACCAACGACCTGAATTACGAACTGTTGATATCCGCCGTATATAAGACCTGCACCTGCTGCTGTGTATGCTGCATCTGCAAGCATTGAGCCATCGCCCTGTCCGAGTGCGAAGATACCGACTGCGAGAACTCCCCATGTACCAGCGTATCCGTGTACTGCGATCGCACCTACTGGGTCATCGACCTTGAGTACATTTTCATTGAACATTACTCCTGCATATACTACAATTCCACCGATAAGACCGATTACAATTGCTGCCCAGTTAGTAACTGCACCACAAGGTGCTGTGATTGCTACAAGACCTGCAAGAAGTCCGTTTGCTGTAAGGGATGGGTCTGGCTTTCCTGTCTTCATCCAGGTAATGATCATAACCATGATCGCACCTGCTCCTGCTGCCAGGAAGGTGTTTACAATAACCATGCTAACATATGGGTCGTTTCCATCAAGGGTACTACCACCGTTGAATCCTACCCAACCGAATGCCAGTATAAGGGTACCGAGGAATGCCAGTGGAAGACTGTGACCAGGTATTGCTATTGCCTTTCCGTTCTTGAACTTTCCAATTCTTGAACCTACAAGCATTACACCTGCCAGAGCTGAGTATCCACCTATTGAGTGTACAACACTAGATCCTGCAAAGTCATGGAAACTTGCACCAATGGTGTCTACAAGGAAACCACTTGTAAGAATTCCTGCTCCGCTCCATACCCAGTGACCGAATACAGGGTAGATGAATGCTACAAGAGCGATCGTGTAAATAAGATATGCCTTGAAATCAGTCCTCTCAGCCATTGCACCGGATACGATTGTTGCACCAGTTGCTGCGAAGACCATCTGGAACCACCAACTGTTCCACAATGTATTGTCAGCACCGATCAGGAAGAATTGGTCAATACCAATAAGTCCACCATAATCAGCACCGTACATGATTCCCCATCCAACTAACCAGTATACTATGATACCAAGAGAGATGGTCATAAAGTTCTTCATGAGAATGTTTGCAGTGTTCTTTGTTCTGGTAAGACCAATCTCTACCAGGGAGAAACCTGCATGCATCAGGAATACGATGGTACCTGCAATGATGAGCCATAGCACTGTAAGTGCTGTCTCCAATGATGCGATTGATTCTGCGTTCTCTTCAACACTTCCTGCAGATGCAGGAATGATAAATAGCATAAGTATGACGCTCATGAGCAGTAATGACTGCCAGAGTGTCTTGTTATTATTTTTGAGTGATCTTCTGTTCATAAATATACACCTGCTTTATGTGATGTAGGTAGACGGATTCTATGTGTAGACTTCATTATATTTAAATCATTTGGTAAATAGCAATTCACATATTAATATAATATGTAATGTTGGCTAAAAATCAAGCATATGTTAATAAAATACATGAATTGGACCCCCTGCCAATACCCACTTAGTAATATATTTCATGTCAGTGTAATAAAAAGGTTGTGTTTCACCCAAAAGAAAAATCTGAAAAACATTCTATATTTCTATCACAAAAAGCACAGAAAAGTCAAGTTTTAAAAAAGTTACAATACAAGTCAAAAAGAAAGTTAAAGTGGCTTCATTTTGCTGTATTCCAGAACAGCGGATACTGGGTGCGTTTCCACATTTATTCCTGCTTCTTCGACAGCTGCAACAGCATTTATTCCTACCATTACTGGTATTCCTATTTTTCCCATTTCAATTGGTGCGTAAAGCACTTCTTCACCAGGATCCCCTATGCAGAGTTGTCCACTGATATCAACTTTTTTCGCGCGCTCAAAAACATCTGCTGCAAGGACCGCTGCAGATGCTGGAATTTGTCTTACATTTGCAAGCATTTTCCCATTGCCGGTTTCGATCGTATCAAGAATAGATGTAGCTTTTCTCCTGAGGAAGATCTTAATGGGGTCAATGGATGTTCCGCTGTATGATATCAAGTCCAGGAATCCGTCTGGTTTATGGTTTTCCATCTGCATAAGCCCGCCATAGATTGGTACTACTGGAATTCCATTATTTAGTAATAATCCATCAAAAGTAATACTACAAACGGTTGCAACAGAAACCTTTCCTTCAGGTACATATATTTCATGGTCGGTGTTTTCTTCAATTATGCCAACTCTGGAGCTGATGGCTGCACCGTAATCCATTGCATGTCTGATGATATTTGTGGCATCTTCAAAATCATCTTTATCAATATTTGTAATATTAACGATGACATTTCCCTTGCCGGTATCGAGGTCGTAGTTAGCCCTGTATATTAATTCCTCGATCTTTGTGATGACAAAACCAAACCTGTCACTGATCAGGGCATCACTGAGCTCTTTTTTACCTCGTTCGGTTATAGTACGTCCTACATAACCGTGTTTCTCGGTAAATCCTCGCTCATCAAGTATTCGTAAATGATATCTGACAGCGCGTTCCCCAATTGCATAGCCTCTGTTGTGTAGTTCATCAGCTATGAGCCGAGCTCCTAATGGCTTATCGCCTTCACCAATAATGCGCATAATTTCGACAAGTTTTCTTTCAACATTAGGATCTGTCATTTTGACACCAGCATTTAATGAGTTTTTAAGACTTTTTAGTATAGCCCATGTCTCTTATTTAAGTTGTACGTTCATTTTATTATTTTCACTATATACGCCCGGTTCTCAGGATATATTACAAGCCACATACCAAAGAACCCGGCAACTGAAAACCCAACAAGTCCAATTGTTGGTGCGCCCCACATACGCGGTTCCATTCCAGTCTGGATAATTATTGAAGAACCAACTATTATGGCTGATATTATCAGGCTAAAAGCAATAGGTTCTTTTTCAAAAGAGGAAAACAATTCATCAAATATCCCGACCAAGTTCTTTTTTTATGAGTACAGGCACATCTTTATGGTCAAACGCCTGTAGCACATCCTGAAGTTTTGTGAGTTCGTTGATGTACTTTGAAGGAATAAGGTCATGGCGCATACTAAGCACCTGTCCTAATTTTATGTAAGTGGGTCCCAGTTCTTCAAGCACCATCCTTAGCCGTTCAGGCCTGGTCCTTGGGATATCATGAGTTTCATCTTTGAATTTGACGCTGGGCCATATTGATCCAAATCTTCTGATCTTCAAGCTGTCGGCAATATGGCCAAATTCATACTTTACAAGTATATCAACGATCTTACCATATCTTTTGATCATTGAATACCTGCGTGTTCTCCTCCCTCGCATGCTTCTCTTTACACTCTAAATATATTAGGTGTATAAATTTAGGTTTGATGCCGTTATTAAATCATCGTAACTTTTGCTAACATTCCTAAAAACAATGCTATAAGCTAAACATAAGCAATGCTGCTATTCATTTGATAATATTATAGAAAAATAGTGGAGATCGGTGATTTTTCACCAAAGTCCACAATGCAGGAAATTCGGATTATAATTCAGTATTTTCTTCTGTAGCTTTCTCTTCCTCTGTATCTTCTTGGGAAGCGGTCATTTTATTGACCTTATCGTTCAGTTCCTTGATTGTATCTTTCAGTTCCTGAACTTCATCCTTTGTTGCAACTTCCGCTTTGTTGAAAGTTTCCTGGACTTTGCTTGTGATGCTGGTTTCAAGCTCGTCTTTCTGTCTCCTTTGCTCGTCGATGGCATCACGAACAAATTTCTTACCTTCTTCTTTCTTTATTTCCCCATTTTCAACAAGTGAATCGCTAATGTCCTGTATTTTCTCTTCGGTAAGTGCCCATAATCCAATTCCGAAAAGACCTACTTTATTCATTATGTCATTAACTTCTTTCATAATAAACCTCCAATGATTAGGTGGTTTGCACTAGTATAAAAATCTATTTCTTAGCTATCTGAAAAAGAGTAAAAGAGCGGTGGCTAAAAATTGTAATGTGTAATTATTCAGCCAATTCCTTAAGGTCATGATCAAGGTATGTTGCCTTGCTCATTTCAATGAGCTTATTGCAGACCTCTTCCGGCTCACCGTCCATGATAATTTTTGCATCATCTATGAGAATTGCTCTGTGTGCAGCTTCCTTTACAAAGTCCATGTGATGACTCACAAAAATAATGCTGGTGCCGAAAGTGGTGTTGACGTTCTTTAATGAGTTTGTCACATCTCTGAGTGTGATGGGGTCAAGATCTCCAAAAGGCTCATCGAGTATGAGTATCTCCGGGGATGTTGCCAGTGCAAGAGCAATGTATGCTCTGACGTGCTCTCCACCACTTAATTGATAAGGTGTTTTACTAAGAACTTCCATGGGAAGGTCAAGTGCATCAAATACTTCTTCTGCATGTTGGTCCACATCAGCTACTGTAATGAATGGGAACAGTTTTGCATATATGTCCATGGTTAGGTTCAATTCCCGCAGTATCTTGTCTTTTTCATCTTGTGATATGTCAGGAAGGCTGTAGAGTGCATCGAGAGCCTGGTCTGATATTCCAAGCTCAGCAGCTTTCTTTCTGGCAAATTCCAGTGAACCTTTACCTTTCAGGCGAAGTCTGAATGCCATTTGTTCTCTTACGGTGGAATGCGGGGATAAAGTGAATTCCTGGTGCATTATGCTGATCTTCTTACGAAGGTCAAGACGCTGTCTTGTAAATTCAGCAATGTTTAGCCATTCTCCTTCATGCAGGTAGCTAATATCTCCTTGTTTTGGTATCCTCAGACCTTCGATCATTTTAAGCAATGAAGTCTTACCTGACCCGGACTGGCCAATGATAGCAGTAATTTCACCTTTATTAATATCAAGTGACAGATCTTCGAACTTGAGGACCTCTCCCACTCTTATAAGTGCAAAACGATTTGATAGGTCCTTCACTTTAAGGACCGGTTCTTTTTCCTTAATTTCTCTTAAAGGGATTTGATCTTCAATATCTTTAAGGAAATTCCTGAGGACCTTTTCAGTTCCTCCTGTCTCAATTATTTTTCCTTCCTTCATGTATGCAAGCCTGTCTGACAGGTACATGTGGACTTCCGGGAGATGGGAAACTACGATGATCGGTATGTTCAATTTGCCTTTGATCCCCTTTATAAGGTCCAGCATTTCCTGTTTTGTACCTGGTCCTGTCATGGTCACAGGTTCGTCCAGAAGGAGCAATTTTGGCTTTGCAGCAAGCTGGCGTGCAAGGATAAGTCTTTGTTTTTCCCCACCGCTTAAGCAACTGGATGTATGTAATGCCTTGTGTTCCAGGCCTACGAGTTTCATGTACTCCAGGGCCTCTTCCATAACTTCTTCGTAGTGAAATGAGCACTCGTTTGGTAGGCTTTCATCTCCTTCATATTTGAAGTTCAATCTGCGGATTATATTCTCAATAGCAGGTCCGTTCCATATTGCAAAATTCCTCTGAAGGTGGATTGCAACATTTGGAGTGTATTCGCGGATCTCATCATCATCAGATTCATTTGTGATGGTCTGCTCATCGAGTTTGAATGAGCCACTATCAAAACCTTCAATGCCACGGAGTATTTTCAAAAGTGTAGTTTTTCCACAACCACTTTTGCCTGTTATTCCAAGTATCTCACCATTCGCAACACTGAAACTGATGTTGTCCAGAACACGCTTTTTTTCGTCATTGAAGTCATATTCTTTTACAATGTTGGATACTTCTAGCATTTTGAACCTCTGATTAATTGATATTCAAATTTCCTACGTAAAAAAAGAAAATATGGTATGAATACTTATCTCTTTATTGCTGAGACGAGTTCCTCAATCTTGGTAGCAACATCTGAACTCTCTTCGAGTATAGTGCCTGTTACTATCATGTCTGCTCCGGCAAGTGCGCATTGCTTTGCAGCTTCACCATCACGTATTCCACCGCCAACAATGAGTTTGTTATCTCCCAGTACATGCTTGACTGCAGCTATCATTTCGGGTTTGATAGGTGCATCAGCACCAGATCCTGCTTCAAGGTATGTATAATGCATTCCTAGATACTTTCCCGCAAGTGCATAAGCTACAGCTATTTCAGCTTTGTTCTTTGGGATAAGTTTTGCATCTCCCACCCAACCAACAGTTCCTCCGGGCTCTACTATGAGGTATGCCATGGAGATGGGTTCAATTCCGCTCTTATAAACAACAGGGGCTCCCATCATCTGATTGGTGGTGATGAAATTAATATCTCTGGAATTGAGTAAGCTCATGAAAAAAACAGCGTCTGCATGTTTGCTAACACCAGAGGAGCTCCCCGGGAACAAAATTGTTGGCTTGTCTGTTTTTTCTTTGATTTTAAGGAGGGTCTGGTCGAGCAAGACACCTCCGGCTCCAGTGGAGCCTCCGACCATTATAGCATCTGTTCCACCCAATGCGGCAGCGTGAGCTATCTGTGCTGCTTCTTCGGGTGACTGAGATGCTGGGTCGATAAGTGTCAAGTGAACTGTACCATCCCTTTCTACGATGTCGTTCAGGTACTCTTCCACTTGAGTCAAAAATATCAGCCTCTCGTTTCCTTGGATTTCATCCTTAAACTTTTGTGGCTGCATTTTCTGCATCTTGTTGCACGAACTGCATTACGTGCATTGCACTTCATGCATATCTTCTTGACCAATATTCTTGCTTCTGCTTCTGGAAATCTGCCCATGATTTTTCACCTAATGATTGTAATAGTATAATAGGTAATAATAGTAGGCTGCATACATGCAATTCAAAACATATAATAGTTTTGGCAAAAACTGCTTGTGGGGTTTTGAACAAAACTATTTATTTAACATCATCATTAATAATTAATGATAATTATGGTAGACGAAGAACTCATGGATAGAAGGCAGGAATGGTATGAGCAAGCTAAGAAAGATGGGAAGCTCAAAGCTAACCCCACTGAAGATCATAAAGCCGGACTAAAAGCTCTCCAGAACCCAGTCAGAAGGCATATTCTTGAAAGTCTGGGTGAGGGAAAAATGACCTTTGATGAGGTAATGGACAAGTTCGACCTTAATGACGTACAGGCCAAGCTGGATCTCGATATGCTCGTGGATACACTCTACATCGAAAAAGAAGATGAGGAGACCTATGTTATCACACCACGTGGTGAGGCATTTCTTGTGAATGTAGATCTTAGGGACTAGACAAAACCAGTCTATTAAATAAAGTGACAGGGGGTCTCATATCCCTTATCCTCTGTTATCTATTCTGACATTCAGGATCTCATCTTTGCAAGTACCATTTCCCTTGCTTCTTTGGCATCAGCACGACCACGTGTCTTTTGCATGACCTTGCCGACAATGAAATTCAAGGACTTTTCCTTTCCTGCAAGGTAATCTGCAACAGCTTCTGGATTCTCAGTTACAGCTTCTCCAACAGCATTTGCAACTATGTCATCCTCGACCTTTAGTAGTCCCTTTGCCTGCACGATATCCTGTGGTTTACCGCCTTCATCAAGTATTGCACGGATAATTTCGACACCACTCTGTTCTGTGATCTTATTTCCTATGACAAGTTCAATGATCTCAATAATGTCATCCAGTGTGAAAGCATCAATTCCAAGATCACGGTAGTTAAGTTCACCTTTGAGAATATCCGCAACCCAGACAGCTGCATCCTTTGGACTTACCTTTGCTGCTACATCTTCGTAGAAGTTAGCAACCCTGATATGTGATGTCAACGCCTTTGCATGCATGTTTGACATCTCGTACTGCTCAAGGAACCTCTTACGCTTTGCATCAGGGAGTTCCGGTAATGTTGCTGCAACATCAGGAACACGGCCTGCAACTCTCATTGGGACCAGGTCAGGTTCAGGGAAGTAGCGGTAGTCGTTTTCTGTTTCCTTTGTACGCATGGAAAGGGTAACTCCCATTGCCTCGTCAAAGTGTCTGGTCTCCATGGTGATCTCTCCACCACGGCGGATCTGATTCTTCTGCCTCATTATCTCGTAGAGCAGTGCCCTTTCAGCTCCCTTGAAGGATGAGATGTTCTTGACCTCGACACGCTCTCCCATGAATACTGAGACGTTTGCATCGACCCTCATTGCACCTTCTAGATCCCCATTGAACACGTCAAGGTAATCAAGAATACTTCTGAGCTTGTCAAGATAACGTCTTGCTTCTTTCGGGCTTCTCATGTCTGGTTCACTGACGATCTCGATAAGTGTCATACCTGAACGATTGTAATTGATAAGCGTACCCTTGGACTTGTCAATACTTCCTATGTGCTGGAGTCTACCTGGGTCTTCTTCCATGTGAGCACGTGTGATGCCGATATCACGTTCTCCGTCCTCACCTTCAATGACAACCTTTCCTTCACCTGCTATAGGAAAATCGTACTGGGTGGTCTGGAAGCCCTTTGGAAGATCGGGGTAGTAGTAGTTCTTCCTGTGGAACTGGGTCTGCTCTACAATATCACAGCCAAGTGCAAGTCCTATCTTCATTGCAAATTCCACAGCTCTCTCATTGAGAACTGGAAGTGCACCGGGAAGTCCGAGACATACAGGGCATACGTGGGTGTTTGCATCGGAGTCATGGTAGTCGGTGGAACAGCCACAGAACAATTTAGTGTTGAGCTTGTTCAACTGAACGTGAACCTCAAGTCCTATCCTTACACCGTCGGGATTTTCGTATACCATTATGCCACCTCCGGTGGTTTGTTATTATGATGATCGGTATTTTGCTCGAAGCTGTATGCAGCTCTTATTATCGTATTCTCATCAAAGTGATTACCTATTATCTGCAATCCGACTGGTAATCCGTCTGTCATGCCACATGGTACGGACATGGATGGAACGCCTGCAAGGTTAATTGGTACAGTGTTCACATCTGCAAGGTAAAGTGATAATGGATCATCTATCTTCTCGCCGATCTTGAAAGCAGGTGCTGGCATGGTTGGTGCCATGAGCACGTCAACATTTGCAAGTGCCTTGTCAAAGTCCTGTTTCACGAGTGTCCTGACCTTGAGGGCCTTGAGGTAGTACTTGTCGTGGTAACCTGCTGAAAGTGCGTAGGTTCCAAGCAATACTCTGCGTTTTACCTCGTCACCAAAGCCATCTGCCCTGGTCTTTGATGCCATATCGTGCCAGTTATCTCCGTCCACCCGGTGACCGTATCTTGTACCGTCAAAACGTGCAAGGTTGGACGATGCTTCGCTCATGGCGATAATATAGTAAGATGCAAGTGCGTATTTGGTGTGGGGCAGTGAGACCTTCTCATAGCTTGCTCCCATGTCTTCGAATTTTTGGATTGCATCCCATACGGATTTTTCCACATTCTCATCGATGCCCTCTCCGAAATACTCTTCAGGAACGCCTATCTTCAAGCCATCAACATCATCTTTCAAAGCATCATGGTAGTTGTTCTCGTGCTTCATGGATGTGCTGTCTCTGGCATCATATCCGCCGACAACGTCCATAACTGTTGCAATATCGCTCACATTGGTAGCCAATGGTCCTATCTGGTCAAGTGAGTTAGCATAGGATACGAGTCCGTATCTTGAAACTGCTCCGTATGTTGGTTTCAATCCCACGACACCACAATATGCTGCCGGGCATCTGACTGATCCTCCTGTGTCTGAACCAAGGGATACAGGTGCTTCTCCTGCTGCAACCACAGCGGCACTCCCTCCAGATGAACCGCCTGGTACTCTTTCCTTGTCCCATGGATTAAGGGTTGGCCCGTAGGTGCTGGATTCTGTGGAAGTTCCCATGGCAAACTCGTCCATGTTGGCTTTTCCAATGACTATTGCTCCAGCATCTTTTAACTTCTCGATAACGTGTGCATTGTATGGTGGCACGTATCCATGCAGTATCTTAGAACCACAGCTTGTTGAGAGTCCCTTTGTGGAAATGTTATCCTTTATAGCGATAGGTACGCCTGCGAGTGCTCCATCGTGACCATCAGCATCTATCTTGCGCGCATCATTTATTGCTTCATCTGAAACAGCTACAAAACCGTTCATCTTACTCTTGCCGATAATGTCAAGGTACGAGGTTGTGACCTCTTCTGCAGAGCCTGATTCTATGCTCTGTTTGATCTGGGAAATATTTGTCCATTTTGCCATTAAGCCGCCTCACATTATCTTTGGAACCTTGAAACTGCCTTCCTGTTTGTTCTCCACATTTGAGAGCACTTCTTCCTGCGACATGGATGGCTTTACAACATCTTCCCTGAATACGTTCATAACGTCTGCAACATGATAGGTGGGGAGTACATCTTCGGTGTCAACTTCATCGAGTTGCTCGAAGTATCCCAGCACGGAGTTTAGCTTTTTTGCATAAGTCTCAGATTCGCTCTCAGCGATCTCGATACGTGCAAGCCAGCCTACGTGTTCAACTTCTTCTTTAGTGATCATCGTAAGTTCCTCGAATTTTATATATAATTGTGATATGTAGGTATTTAAGTGTTAGAAAAGTAAACGATTATATTAAAAATGTTGGTTACTAAAATGACATTCTGTTTTTATATTTTTGTCGTGGCGTGTGTATCCAATGGTTCTGGAATATAATATTTTCAGTGCAACTATATTATTTGGAAATTAATTCACAAACCATTTTATTATTATCTTATTCTAAGATGAGCTTTCATGCATTTGTTTTGTCATCTTGTATGACTAATTCTATAATAATGGGGTGTACCTAGTACTATAAGACTCATCCAATTCTGTCACTCATAAGTTATATATTGTGTTAGTATGTTAGTACTAACTGATAGAATGTCTGCAAAAACAATATTTGGAAAAATAGGATCATTTATAGAAAAATGGCCAAAGGGTATACTTCTTGTAGCTATACTCCTGATGTTTGTGGCATTCCAGGGTGCAGACCTGATTGAGCATAAAAGCGGAACTGATACTTTTGTTGAAAAGGATTCAGGGATCTACCAGGACTATGATCACCTTTATAAGCAGAATTTTGGCAGTGAAATTGTGATGGTCCTTGTGGATTCTGATGATGTCCGTGAATCTGAAGTTCTGTCTGCAATTGACGATTTTGATATCTTAATAGATCAGGATAAGGATGTTGAAAATGTAATCAGCATGGCATCACTTGTAAAAGATACAGCTTATCTCGTTACCGGGCGTACTGAAATACCTGATGATGATACTATTCTGGAAATTATCGATCAATTACCGTCTGCTTATGTTGACCAGTTCATGCCTGATAACACACACACCATAATCATGGTCCAGATGCCTGGAAGCATCGATGAGAACAATAAACAAAGAGTTCTTTCACAGATTGAAAGAACAATTGAAGTAGTCGATTTTCCTGTAGGCACCACAGCCGTCGCCACAGGTGATCCTGCATTTATGATAGCAATGTCAGAAGAAATGAGTTCAAGTCTTCAAACAATGCTTTTACTTGCTTTCATTCTGATGATCTTTGCTCTGCTGGTGGTATTCCGACATGTAAGATGGTGCCTTTTACCAATACCTGTGGTCCTTGTAGGTCTGATATGGACATTCGGAGCAATGGGTTTCCTGAGCATACCCATGACAATGGCATCGATGGCAGTATTTCCTATCCTTATTGGCCTTGGGGCAGATTATGCTATCCAGTTCCACAGTCGTATTGAAGAAGAACTTTCAAAAGGAGAATCTGCCGAAGAGGCGATCATCGATACAATAAAATATACCGGTCCTGCAGTGGGTGTTGCTGTTGTGGCTACATGCCTGGGTTTTGTTGCTCTTCTTATTTCCTCTGTTCCGATGATACAGGACTTTGGAAAAATGAGCCTTGTGGGAGTCCTCCTTTGTTATCTTGCTTCTATGTTCGTGCTTGTTCCCATATTGTACATACTTGACAGGCGGGCTGAAAAAAAGAAATGCTCTGACTCAGGAAAACATGCTCCTGTAAAGCAGGCCAAACCAAAGGAAACTGCTATTGGTAAGCAGATTTCCCGCGTTGCAATGTTCTCTGCAAAAAACCCTTTGATCATCATTGCAGTGGCATCTCTCCTTGCAGTTGCAGGACTGTATGCTGATGAACACGTGGGAGTACAGACAGAGACAAAGGATTTTGTTCCTCAGGATATGCAGGCATTGCAAGATCTGGATAAACTGACCAGTGTTATGGGCGGCATAGATCAGATCAACATTATCGTCAAAGCCGACGATGTTCTAGATCCGGATGTGCTGCAGTGGATGGTAGATTTTGCGCAGCGTGAAGAGGAGAGTAATGCCCATATTACAGGTTCGAGTAGCATCGGTTCACTGATATACTCGAGTTATGGTTCAATACCCTCTGATAAGGATACTATTAGTTCTATTGTCGATAGCATGTCTTCAATTGTCACTGAACAGTATGTGGAAGGTGGAAGTCTTGCGATAATGAACCTGAAACTTGAAAATGACCTCAGTTCAGAACAGACATCAACCACCATAAAGTTGATCGAAAATGATCAGCAGTGGTACACCCCACCACCAGGGGTATCGGTAACGATCACAGGTTCAAAAGTAACATCCAATTCCATTATAGGTGCTTTGACCTCCGGCAGGACTCAGATGGGCTATCTTGGAATGGCTATTATTTTCCTTGGTATGTTGGTCATCTACAAGGATTGGCTGAAGGCCCTGTCCACAATATTGCCAATTGTGATGGTAACAGGATGGATCGGTGGTGTGATGTATCTCCTTGACATGGCCTATAATCCATTGACTGCTACCCTTGGTGCTCTTGCAATAGGCATTGGGGCTGAATTTACAATACTTATGCTTGAACGTTATTTCGAGGAACGTGATGGGGGTATGGAGCCATATGCTGCCATGGAAAAGGCTGCCTCTTCAGTAGGGCCAGCTATCATTGCATCAGGTTCTACTGTAATATTCGGTTTTTCAGCCCTTATAATATCTTCATTCCCGATGTTAAGTGATTTCGGAAAAGTAACGGTTATAGCTGTGGCTTTTTCGTTGTTCAGTACCGTTGTTGTCCTGCCACCTATCATGGTAAATCTTGACATATGGAGATCAGGACGAAAATTATCAGAAATAAATATGGAAACGAATAAGGTGAGTATATGATATCTTTTAAAAGTGTAAAGTTGCTTACAATCGCAGTTCTTTTGCTTAGTAGCATGCAGGTTGTATCCGCAAGCATAGATGATGATGTCGTTGCAGAAATTGCAAGCGATTATTATGATGTGTACGGAGATCCACATTTGACCGCAAATCTCGCCTGCAATGAAGTATTCGAGAGGGGTGACGAGGCAATCCTGTATGTGAACCTGATGAATGATGGGCAGATCACAGGATACGAAGCCGATGATGATGAAATAGAAGACGATTTCAGAGATGGCCAGATCGGTGAAGCTATGACCAGATCATTTATGGCAAGTGAACTTGCATCAGACAGGGCAATCACAAAGGCAGATTCCATAACAGCAACACTTTCACTAGTCGACCCTGAAAGTCCCATAGATATACAGCTTGACACTTTGCTACTGGGTTCTATAAGCTCGGGCAAATCACTTGCTTCACCTGCTGCTTTTCCTATCGAGATATATGATAATGCAAAGGCTGGCACATATGATCTGAAGCTTTACGTAACTTACAGGTACCAGAAGGATTCGGCTGTCACTCCTCCGTACGGTGATACTTACTACTGGTATGAGGATATGAACCAGACAATGTATGTCCAGGTGGTTATTGAGGATGAACCATATTTCAAAGTGTTAAAGACAGAATCAGATATTCAGGCAGGAGATCAGGAGAATATCAATATCACGTACGTTAACAAAGGAGATGAGGTAGCATATGATTGTATCGCAAGGATAAGCGTTGTTGATCCTTTTACAACTACGGATGATGAAGCCTATCTTGGCGATATTTATCCAGGTGATTCAAAAACAGCGACCTTCGAGGTAAACGTGGCAGATGATGCTACTGTGAAGTCATATTCCATCAGTTCTGAAATAAAATATAAGGATAATAATGATGAAAGTCAGTATTCCGAAGGTCTTAAGGCAACCGTAAATGTTGGAGCTTCTGCGTCTAAGTTAAATGGTACTACTATGTTTGGAGCTGTTCTTCTTGTAGGTTTTATCAGCACACCTTTGTATATGAGGTCAAAGAAAAACAAAGAAAAGAAGGATAGGGACGAACAGTGAAGTATAAGGAAATAACAAATAAAAGGAAGTAAGTAAGGAACATGATGAATAAATTGATCGATTCACTGCAGCAACTGGGTCTGACTTCCTATGAAGCAAAGGTCATGATTGCACTTACGCAGTATGGCAGCGGAAATGCAGCGGATATTCATGCACTTTCAGGGATTCCGCGATCTGCTGTGTATGGTGTTATAGGTAAGCTCAAGGACAAAGGGCTTGTCGAGACCCAGAACACCAAACCTATGCGTTACAAGTCAATGGCACCTTCTCTGGTCATTGACAAGCTAAAAGCAGAGTATGAGAATGCTGTGGAGTTTTCCCTTAATCAACTTGAGGGTCTCTACAATTCAAATGTGGGAAACGTGGAGGATGAGTCGGTATGGAATATAACCGGTGTGAAGAATGTCAATGACAAGATAGTTCAGATGTTAGAGTCTGCCAGAGAAGAGATCATATTCGCGTCTTCATATTCCTCTCTGAATCTGGTGATAGAAGTATACCCTATAATGGAATGCATAAAAAATATACTTCAGAAAAAGATAATTGAGGGTGTAAAGGTAAAGATAACCGGACGAGATAAAAGTCATGCTGGTGACATCGTAACAGAGTTTCCTGGAGCTGAGATAAGGGTTTATGGTGAAGGGATCACTCACAATCCTCTTAAGGGTGGGATACTGGTGGTCGACAATAATGAAGTTCTAATCATTACCATCAAGGATGATACTGCTCCCATGAATCTTAATGCCACATGGTATAGCGGGAAAGAACAGGTTCGCATCTTCAATCATTTTATTGAGGTTGAATGGGATAGTTCCCGACCGATAGATGTGTGATTCTGTACTATCTCTGTAACCGGATAATATCTGAATTCTCATCAGCTTCTTAGATATTGAGGGTCTAATATCGGTTTAATGATAAGCTGAAGAGGAGTTTCAAGAAATATGAGCAAGCAGACTAATCCATGGGGTGGCCTTGAAGTAAAGAGCATACCTGCCACCATTAAGCTCGACCCCATCATCTATAATTATACTTCTCCCAAATGCAAAATACTCGATATAGGATGCAGCGCTGGAAATACCAGTGTCCCACTGGCATCGCAGGGCTTTTCAGTAACCGGCATTGACATCAACGGTGAAGCTCTGAAAATGGCAGCCTCATTCTCGAAAACAAATGATTGTTCTCAAATCCCACTATTTGCCCAGAGCGATGCCACCCATCTTCCATTCCAAAAAGAAACCTTCAATATCGCCATAATGCAAGCCTTCCTCACGACAGTTATATCAAAAGAAGATCGGAGGAAAATAATCAGAGAAGCATGCAGGGTGCTAAAACCCGGAGGTCATCTCTACCTTGCAGACTTTGGACAGACCTGGTACTCGAAGATATATCGTGAACGCTACATCAATGACCTGCCAATCACAAAAGAGGAAGGTTCGATTGCTGCTTACGATGAGGTGACCGGAGAGCTTGCTTATATTGCTCATCACTTCACTGAGAAGGAACTGGTATTGTTATTAGTGGAGAATGGTTTTGAGCTTGATCTATTCAAAAGGGATGAGTTTGTGACGAGGACTGGAAATTTGGTGAATGGGTTTGTTGTGCTGGGGAATAAATAGAATAGGTATAAGGAAAACACAAAAAGAATCGTATCCGGCCACAAGATCCAATCAGGCCGGATTAATGATAAATTAGTCGCATTTCTTTTCTCTGCGGTTGACAGAGTACATCTGGATCTTTTTCATCCTGGCAAGATTGGTAGCTCTCTTCATCTCTTCTTTTTTCAGAAGATATGAGTCTATGTAGCCACTATCCACTGCTTCATTGTACAATTCGTAACCAAGACCGGTACGTGCGATGACGGTGGTCCAGTCTTTTGGAGTTCCGACGCCACCAAAGGATATGTCCGCATTTTCAGAGGCCATGTCGCTACAGTATTTACATGAGCTGCTCCTGTAAATGTCAAACTCATCAAGAGAATACACTTTAAGTTCCTCAGGTGTCTGGAACTCGAACTGTCCTTTGCGGATCTTCATGGATTCGATATCTTCCAGTCGTATGTTCTTACTTTCCACGAATTCCTTTATTCCTTCATACTGGAAAGTATCCATACAGAAAAGTCCCATCTTCAGTATATTTGCTCGCATGAAGAGGTTCAGGAATCCATAAGGACTTTTTTGCATCTTGGTAACAGCATCGATATTACAGCTTGGTCCCACAAAAGCAATACTTCTTAACCCTTGTTTGATAGCACTCATAAGCGCATTCATTGTCATACTGTGACTGTACATACTACCCGATGATTCCAGAAGGTCCTCATACGTCCTTGCGATCATAGGAACAGGTTTCCATGGTTCTTCATCTGATTTTTTGGTGACAATAGCACAGTCTATAAGTCCTTCTTCAAGTGCATAGGCAAGCATTGCAGTAACAACACCTCCGTCCTGACCTTTGACATCAGGCAGTGCTGAGCGCGCCCTGTAAGCGAGACGCATCTTTCCAACAAGTCCTTCTTCAGTGGTAATGGTCCTTGGACATTGGTTATAGCAAACTCCACATCCCGTACATTTGGCGACAAGGGTTGGCTGTTCATTTTTAATAGCAACAGATTCACAAGTTGCAGAACATGCGCCACAGAGGGTGCAGATGCCGGGCTTGATAATGTCCTTTCTAAGCTTTCCAAAGCCTATCCTCTCTTTTTCAGGGATAGCCCTTCTCATTCGTATAACACTTTTTTCGAGGTGCTCGAATTTAACCTGGCACCAGTCTGAGCAGAAATGATATTTTTTACCACCATAATCAGTTGAGTATGGCGTGTCATCCGGCACGATTTTCTTACATATTGGGTCAATTGGCATTGTTTTCTCCCAGGATCGCGGATGTCCTTTCAAGTAAGCTGTCTATATATATCTCTAATATAAAAGCAAATTTGAGGCAAATAATCATTAACTATGTTAACAATCATGTAAATAACTTATTTTGATTCTGTTTTTACTAATGTTAATTATTTTTTCAGCTTGGCCTATTATTTCATCATTGCATGTTTTATATAATACTTCTGCAAAATTAGGTCAATCTAAATAGTTTTATATCTCTTGAATCAAAATAAGCCAGTCATGTCAAAAGAGGAGAATACCTTTGAGCATCTCAAAAATAAGGGCTTTCTTGGTCAAAGGCAGGATGATTATTTTTCCATGCGTCTGCATACAGCAGCTGGGAATGTGAGTGCAGAGCATTTAAGGGCAATGGCCGATGCTGCAGAAAAATATGGTGATGGCTACGTTCATGTAACTTCCAGACAGGGCTTTGAGATACCTTTTGTGCATTTTGATAGCACGGAAAAAGCCAGTGAATATATGAATGATGCTGGTATGGGTCCTGGAGCATCGGGAAAGAAGGTGCGGTCCGTAGTTGCATGTCAGGGTGATCGGGTATGTAAGCGAGGACTGATTGATTCGCAGGACGTCTGTGAGAAAATAGATGTAATGTATTTTGCCGAGCCGGTGCCTTATAAGTTCAAAATTGCAGTAACCGGCTGCCCCGCATCCTGTTTGAAAGTTCAGGAAAACGATTTTGGTATCATGGGCTCTATAGAGCCAAAGTTTGCAGAGGTCAACTGTGTGATATGCGGTCTATGTGAAAAGGCATGTAAGGTCGATGCCATTACAATCACAGAAGGAAAGCTCTACCTGAACAGGGACAAATGTATACTCTGCGGGGATTGTATCTCAGCCTGCCGTAAGGATGCCATGCAAGTATCATCTGAGGGCTTCACTATCTTTGTAGGCGGAAAGGTGGGAAAAAGACCACGCATGGGAAACCGGATACTCAAAACAGTTGGTCAAGCCGTAGTTTTCGATGTTCTTGAAAAGACTCTCAACTACTACAGGGAAAATGCCAATGACGGTGAAAGGCTGGGCGATGTCATCGAACGTTGTGGTTTTGAACATTATGGGGAAACAATAAAGTATTCCCTGCTAAAATAAGCCATTAAGCAAAAAATTACACTTCTTACTGGAGTCACCCCATGGAACCTGAAACCAAAGCAAAACTTCTTTCAATTGGCTCTGTAGATATGGACCCTGCTATTCTTGATTGGGTCACAATAGCTACAGCAGGCCCTGGAGCAGGTAATCTTGCATTTTATTTTAGCACAGGTGGCCATCGCGTACGCCTTTCCATAAAACAAAGCTCTCCTCTAAAGGCTGAAATGGAGAAAGGGGAATTGATCATCAGGGAGAATGGTACAGAAATTATCCGTGGCGAAATAGAGGAAGAACTTATACACTGTCCGGATCAGGCTTTCATCACAATGTGTGAAAAATGTGTATTCGATTGTAAATTCTGTCCTGTTCCAAAACTTGAAGGTCGGGTCAAGTCAATCGATGAAATGCTTTTTAATATAGAAGAAGCATACGAATCCGGCAAGCTCAATGCCATATCAATTACCTCCGGTGTTGAAGAATCTGCAGAAAAGGAAGTCCACAGAGCAGAAGAACTCATACGGAAGCTAAGGGAAAAATATGTTCTCCCAATTGGAGTTTCAGTTTATCCTACAAAGGATTCAACCCGCAGGCTAAAAGATGCCGGTGCAGATGAGCTGAAGTACAATGTCGAAACAATGGACAGTGATGTCTACAAGAAAGTTTGTGGTGAGCAGAATATTGATGATGTTCTTGAAGCCCTGAAAGAAGGCGTGGAAATATTCGGAGAGAACAAGGTTTGCTCTAATTTCATAATTGGTCTTGGTGAGTCCGATGAGTCTGCAAAAAGGGGAATTGATAAGTTGGTATCAATGGGTGTGATTCCTATACTTCGCTCTGCTAATATCCATCCTTTAAGGGAAGGTGAGGTTTTCATAGAGCGCCCTTCTGCAGAAAGACTGCTGATGCTTAATCGTTATCTTAAGGTCAAACTGGATGAGCAGGGATTGCGAGCCGACAAGTTCCAGACAATGTGCCTGCCGTGTGCAGGGTGTGATATAAATCCGCATGTGGATTTGGATTGAAATTTTGATTATTCCATTTTTAATTTATTCTCGATTACCGTGGGCCACACAGAAGCCGACACTATCATACTAAGTACAAAAACAAAGGCCATGCCTGCAATAATGTCTACCTTGCTGTAAACCTCAGCGCCTCTTGAACTATTCACTGCCACAGAAAGTGAAGCAAAAAGTCCAACGAGTGCCAGAGATGATACAAGGCTTGCTATTACTGTATACTTGCCTAACTTATTATCCCCATTTTCATTTTCACTCATGATCATCCTCTTTTTACTTGATCTTACTTTTCTTCATAAGCAGGGAATTAGTGGTTACGGAGATCGAACTCATTGCCATGAATGCAGCTGCCAGCTCAGGGCTTATCAATATTTTGTTCACAAACGGGTAAAGCAGTCCGGCAGCAAGTGGGATTCCAATACTATTGTATCCGAATGCCCAGAATAGGTTTTGTTTGATCTTCCTCATTGTCAGTCGGCTCAATTTGATAGATGCCAGTACGTCACGAAGGTCGTTCTTTATCAGTACTATCTGTGCTGATTCCATTGCAACATCCGTTCCGGCTCCCATGGCAATTCCAATATCTGCCTGTGTTAGTGCCGGTGCATCGTTGATACCATCTCCAACCATTGCAACTATCCTGCCTTCATCCTGTAGCATTTTAATCTGAGAAACTTTATCCTCAGGAAGAACTTCTGATAGTACTTTTGTAATACCGATACTGTTTGCAATTGCATTGGCTGTCCTGCGGTTATCTCCTGTGAGCATCACAACTTCAATATCCATGTCCAGTAGTTTTTCCACAGCTTCCTTTGATTTATCTTTGAGGGTATCCGCAACAGCAACAACACCAATGACCTCGTTGTCCTTTGCAACTATCATTGCAGTCTTTCCCTGGTTCTCAAATTCTTCCATGCTCTTTGTCACGGATGAAATGTCAATTCCATTATCATCCATTAGTTTGCGTGTACCAAGCAATATTTCGCCGCTATCCATACTTGCCTTAATACCGTGTCCTGCAATGGATTGAAATTTGTCCACTTTGTCAATTCCTATATTTCGCGATTCTGCAGCCATAAAGATGGCTTCACCAAGTGGATGTTCTGATCCTTTTTCTGCACTGGCAGCAATTGCAAGTACTTCTTCTTCACTGTGTTTTGAAGTTGTGGCAATATCAGTAAGTTCAGGTTTTCCCTTTGTCAGTGTACCGGTCTTATCGAAAACAATAGTATCGATCTTCAGTGTTCTTTCCAGGGCTTCACCGCCCTTTATGAGAATACCGTTCTCAGCACCCTTTCCTGTTCCAACCATGATGGCAGCAGGTGTTGCAAGTCCCACTGCACATGGGCATGATATCACAAGCACGGTGATAGATATCAGTAGTGAGAACAGAAATGGACTTTCTATTCCTGAATAGAATGCTGCATTGAATTTTTCGTAACCAACGAAATACCAGAAGAAGAAAGAAAGCAATGAGAGAATGTGTACAATAAGTATGAAGTGACCTGCTACAACATCAGCTATTCTCTGAATTGGTGCTTTTGAGCTCTGTGCATTTTCTACAAGTTCAATGATCCTTGCAAGAGCAGTATCTGCACCTACGCCACTTGCTCTAAATTTCAAAGTCCCGCTTTTGTTTATTGTAGAACCAATTACAATATCCTTTTCATTTTTCTCAACCGGGATACTCTCTCCGGTTATCATGGATTCATCGACTGCGGAGTTTCCTTCTATAACAACACCGTCAACAGCTATCTTTTCTCCGGGTCTGACTGAGACTATGTCTCCAACCTGCACATCTTCCACAGGTATGTCTTTCTCTTTTCCATCGACCACTATTCGTGCGCTTTTGGCCTGCAATCCAATGAGTTTTTTAATAGATTCTGAAGTCTTTCCTTTTGCCCGGGCTTCAAGGTATCTTCCAAGAATAATGAAAGTTATCAGCATTACAGCAGTATCATAATAGTTATGCATATATCCGGGTCCAAGGTCCAGATAACTTGATGCTACGCTGATAAGATAAGCTGCACCTGTACCTGTGGCTATGAGAAGGTTCATATCAGTCACACCGTGTTTGAGTCCACGGTAAGTTCCCACGAAGAACTGTCTTCCAGGGAATGCCAGAACAATAGTGGTTAGCAGGAACAGGACATTCCTGTCTGAAAAAAACACAGGGACAAATCCAAGTAATGATGGGAACATCCCCTTCATGTTTCCAAGCATTACCGGAATGAGGATAGCCACAGAGATAAGCAGATTATTTCTTTGCTTCTTGACCTCGAGTTCTCTTTCTTTCTTTTCCCTGTCCTCGGTACTTTTTCTGTCAATAGGTAAAGAAGCGGTGTAACCAATACCATCAATTGCAGCTTTCATTTCTGCTACGGTCACAAAAGATGGATTATATTCAATGTATGCCTTGCCTGTGGAAATATTCGCATTTGCAGAATCGACTCCCTTGAGCTTTTTGAGCACCTTTTCAACATTCTGGGAGCATGCAGCGCATTTCATACCTCCTACATCGAGGGTGATACTTTCTTTGACAACACGATATCCGATCGATTCAATGGCACCTTCAAGTTCTTCGGGCCTGACAATTGTTGGATCATAGCTCACAGTTGCTTTTTCTGCTGGGAGGTTAACTGAAGCAGAGCTAACACCCTCATCTTTCAAAAGTACCTTTTCAATATTCTGTGCGCAGGCTGAACATGTCATTCCGGATATTTTGAATGATATTTTTTCCTGAGTAGTCGGGTTGATGATTTTTAAAATAATTTTTGTTAAAAGCATGATCTATGGAAGCAGTTATTTGCCGTCCGTCTTTTAAAATCTCCGAAAGGGTTTCGGGCAAAACGGTTTTGCCTTTTAGGTGCTGGTAGAGGTTGTCCATTGCTTCGTGCAAAATATTACCAAACAAAGGAGCATCAATCTCCTCGGTTACTTCATCCTGTTCTTTCAATCCGGCTACATACCGGAAATAAAATTTCAGCTTGCAGCGTAAATAGTTGCTTAACCCGCTGGGAGATAAATATTTATTTTCTTTGGATGAGGACAGGTAAGTACGCAAAATCTCCTGAATTTCCGGTGTCTTCTCTATGCATATCTCTTTGGGTTGATTGATGTTAATATCATACCGTAAACTTTTTTCGGTAATATTGAATGGTGATTCATATTTTAGCTGGTACAGAAAACGGCTCATCTCTCCGGTTTGGAGCCCGTCGGTATTTGAGTTGTAAATCAGGGTAACATCTTGCGCCCGGTGTATCAACCGGTAAAAGTAGTAAGCATAAATGGCATCCTGGTGCTCAATGGTGGGCAAACCAAATCCGCGTCGTAAATTATATGGAATAAATGATAAGGATGATTCGGTTTTTGGGAATACGCCTTCGTTAACGGATGTGATAAATAGATGTTGGAAATCCAGCAAACGGGTTTCGAGGATTCCCATCACCTGCAGGCCGGATAAAGGCTCTCCGGTAAACGGAACCCGAAGATTACGGATGATTTTCCGTATAAGCCGGATGTATGTATCCATTCGGATTTCTACCTGTTGCTCCTGCAGCACCTCTTTTACCCTGTTTATCGACAGGTAGATGTGATAAATATATTCTTTTTCAAGCGATGGCGTGTGGATGGTATCCTCAATTTTATTATCACTCAGCGATTGATATATATGATGAAGGATGGTTAAAAAATATTCGGATAATTGAGCATATGACTCAATTTTATTGAACAGTAAAGAGAAAAATTCGCTGGTGTTCAATTCCTCTTTTGCAATCATAATCCGGTTATTTGTGCGTATGAATTGCACCAGCTTAGTGGCTTCTTTGCTAAAATAGGTGTTAATGTATTGATGATTCAGAATAGCGGTTACATCTTTATGATAGAAAGAATTTTTCCGGGCATTTTTTTGGAGCTCAATAACATGCTCGAGCAGACTGTAAATGGGCGTATTAATCACCGGATACCCCATGGTGATATTTACATTTTCAATGCTGTTGGGAATGGATTGCAATACCGGAACCAACAAATCTTCATCGGCCAACACTATCGCTGTATTGTCAGGAGATTCAGTAATTTTCTGATTCGCCTGTTTTAAATTTTCTGTAATGATTTTTGCCTGCCCTACATTTCCCGGGACGGAGATGATTTCAATATTTTTTTGATCGGTAGATAAACGGGAAATATTTTTGTTGGAAAAGCTAAGCGGTGTTTTAAATGTTTTGATGTTTTCGCGTAGAAATAATCCTGCTTCGTGGTTTATATTTTGAATAAAGCTTTGGTCATAGTCCCAGAAAAATTCAGCACGCTGATTATTTTGTAAAAAATGGAAGAGATTTTTTTCACATTGATTCAGGGCATTAAACCCGGCAAAAATGTATTTTTCATGGGAGAGGTTAATCACCTTATTACCCT
>JAIPUR010000018.1 GCA_020055655.1 Methanosarcinaceae archaeon
ACGGCGTTGTCGAAGAAGGGAAGTAAGGGGTCTGAAGAGGTCATTCGTGATTACTTTATCAAGGATTTCTACAAGGATCATCTGAAGATGTATAAGAAGCGGCCGATCTACTGGATGTTCACTTCGGGTAAGGGGAAGGCGTTCAATGCTCTGGTCTATATGCATCGGTATGATAAGACGACCCTTGCTAAGATGAGGATGGATTATTTGCTTGAGCTTGAGGCTAAGATGGATGCTCAGAGAGAGATGCTCAAGGATGAGGATGGCAAGAGTGCCCAGGAGAAGGCGAAGCTGAGTGCGAAGATAGAGGAGGTCATGGCTTATGATGAGCTGTTGAAGAACAAGGCGGATGCTTATGTGGAGATCGATCTTGATGATGGGGTCAAGGTCAATTATGAGAAGTTTAAGGGATTGGTTGGGAAATTGTGAAAATTGAAATCTGAATTGAAATCTGAATTAAAATCTGAATGTGGAAGGTACTAAATATGGATTATGATGATATTGTTGATGAACGACCGGAGATATCGTTTCCCAATGAGGTTACGATAGCAGAAATACTTCTTCCGACTCCTGAAAGAATAATGAAAATTGATACTCTTGAGGGGAGGGAAGAAGAATATAGTTATTATCTTGGTACATTAGAGTATACTATTGCTACTTATTATTACTTCCAGGACAAGAAACTAACAGACGCAAAGGTTATCAAAATATTGAAACATTTACGTTCGAATCTTGATAAGACCCATGATTTTTTTGAAGATGCGCTTGAACTGGAATTATTTGAAAATTTAGTGAACGTTATTTTCGATGAACCAATAAGCACTCATGAATTTTTATTATTGATCGATTACATTCTCATATCAATTGACAATCGATCATGGATACCGGATACTCGGGCGTACTTGAAATGGGTTTGCTATTTCTTTGGAGTAAATTCACCAGAAGATGATCTAAAGCACGAGAACATGATTAAAAAACTTGCTAAAAAGTGTAATGTTCCTGACGATATGGTACCATCCCTTCTGGTCAGAAGTGGAATTGATGATGACGAAGAAGAAGATGAGATCGATCCTTATGAACAATTGAGCCCGGAAGATAAAGTTCGTTTCAAAGAATTCTTTTCATTGACCGATGAAAAAAGAATTAATTATTTACTTGAAAATAGTCCACAAGAATTTGATCTGTTTGCAGCATATATCTTAGAGCTTGAACTGAAAGATGAAATTAATGCATTAAAAAGTCTGGCAAAAAGATTTAGCAAGAAATTTGGTAATGAGTACAGACTTTATTCCAATATTGCAGACATTGTTTATTGTTGTCAACCAAATATTTCTAAGATATATCTTGACAAAGCCCTTAACGCTTTAGAAAAAACAGAAGACCTCTCGGAAGATGAAAAGATCGAGGTTAGAGAAGAGCTTAAAAACAATATTAAAGCCTGTGATAAGATCTATGAAGCACTAAATGGAACTTGAACACGAACATTCATTTTAGCAATTAACTGTAAAGTCAACTACCACCCGTTAAAAAGGGTGGTCTTTTGCAGAAAGATGATAAAACTGAACTGAACTGAACAGTACTAATAGCAATCCATCTACACAAGTTCACAGAATAATAGAAACCACTCAAAAATCCAATTCATAAGAAACTCAGTTGGCTTTAACACACTCACCGGATGCATCAATATGGTTAACGTAGAGAAAACACTCCAAACGCTTCTCAAGAAATTTGCCGAAAAGGAAGATTATGAAAAACGGAAGATAGTCTTTTGGTATGACAAGGATGAAACGGCAGACGAGGATAGTCTTGCTCAAATAGAAGATGAGCTGGCAAAGCATGATATCAAAATAAAGGTACTTGCTGACAACTTTTTTGAGATCAAGAAGCTTCTGGAGGTTGAAGATACTGGTTCGAACTATTTGATCTACTCTCCGAAGGGAGAAAGAGATCCGGAGGATAACTGGCTTCTGGACATTCAGATGTATTCCAGTAGGTTCGAGAACAGTAGGATATCGGACATCAAGAGTGTGCTGGAAATAGATGGGTATGATCTTGATGAATTCCTTGAAAAGAGATACAAGTTCTTCGTCAGCAAAAAGAGAACTGAATCATTTTTACGGTGGTATCAGGCAGACTGGATACAAGAAGACTTCCTGCTGGGTTTTTTAGCTGTATTTTCCGGGTCGCAGTCAGTTGATCTCCGTGAGATCCTGAGGAACATGTTAAAAGCATCTCTTGAAGAGGACCATAACAAGATCTGGAATGATATCGCTAAGTTTGAACTTGAAAAGGACTTCTGGGGTCTTATAAAAAGTTATTTTGGATACAGTTCCGAAGCTCCAACACTTAAAAAGTTGTTCCTGAGCTTCATTATCACTCATGTTAGCAGGAACACGAAACTGGACCTTAGCTCTTATGATGATTATATCAACAAAAAAGGCAACGAATGTGAGATCTTCACACGCAACTGGATGGACCATGCAAAGGATTCTGAAGTTTTTGACGAGTACTGCCAGGATGTTCTGACCGAGAACAACTCAAAGGTTGAGAACGACCTTAAGGCCATCATCAAGAGTAGCGATGTTGAAGAATATGTTGAAGCTGAAGCTACAACTTTATTCGACAGGGCAGTAATCAGTAGCATTGCCAAAGACCTTGAAAATGGCATGGAGGATTTCGAGGCTTACCTTGGTTGGATAGCAACAAGAAAGACAAAACATGGATATCCAAAATACAGTAACTTGTATCTTGCACTTGAAAATGCGGTGTTGCTTTATTCCTTTGCTAAGGATATCAAAGATGAGGAACTCCATGGTAAAAAGCTGAAGGACCTTTTCCATGACTATGCTGACAAACATTACCTCATGGACCAGTATTATCGTAAATTCTATTACTACTTCGATAAGAACAGGGAAGAGGATATTCTTAAGAACACACGTGAGCAGGTAGAAAAGCTCTACAACAACAGGTTTATGGATCGTTTGCTCAGCCAGTGGAGCGAGGCCATAAACAACGAGACAAATGGCGTCTGGAACGTGGAACTCGTAGATCATCAGAACGAGTTCTACAAGAGGCATGTTGACAGGGTCCTGAGTCGTAACGACAAGGATAAAATTGCAGTCATCATTTCTGATGCACTAAGGTATGAGGTTGCAGCGGAGCTTCAGGAAGTGCTGAACAAAGAGACCCTCGGAATAATAGAACTTGATACCATAGCAGGGTCTCTGCCTTCATATACTAAGTTAGGTATGGCAAGTTTGTTACCGCACAAAGTTCTTGAGTACAGAGAAGGTCGCATTTTTGCAGATAATATCAGTACTGAAGGCTTGCAGAATAGAGAAAAGATACTGCAAAATAACTTTGATGATTCAGTAGCAGTAAACTACAAAGAAGTACTAGACCTGAAAAGAGAAGATGCAAAAGAAAAATTCAAAGGTAAACGTCTGTTCTACATATATCATGATAAGATCGATGCCACAGGTGACCATTCTGCTTCAGAACACAATGTATTCAATGCAGCTGAAGAGACAATATATGATCTTAAAAGAATTATTTACAAAATGGCAAATTCACGTATCGTAAATAATTTTATAATTACATCAGACCATGGCTTCATCTACAAACGTGATGACCTTGGAAATATTGATAAGCGAGATACTTCTGATTTTGACAAGCAAAAAATCATTGAATCTAATAAACGGTTTATTCTTAGCAAAGAAGATATTTTGTTGAAAAATACACACAAATTCAATATGTCAAATACATTTGAATCTGAGGACAATATATTCCTCTACACACCACAGGCTGATCTCAGATTCAAATTGCAAGGTGCTGGAAGTAATTTTGTGCATGGGGGTGTATCACCTCAGGAAATTGTGTTACCTCTTCTTAGGTATAGTCATAAAGAAACTGTAACTCTTGATAAGAAAGGAATCAAGAAAGGAAAAGTTGGACTTGCTTTGACAACACCTGCCAGGAAGATCACAAATACTACCTTCAAGGTTAGTTTTTTGCAAACAGAAAAAGTAACCGACAAGATGCTTCCTCGTCACTGTCGCATATCTCTGTGGGATGCTGATGGTAACAAAAGAATAAGTGATGAAAAGGTTGTTATTGCTGATAGCACATCAGATGATGCAACCGAAAGAGTATATTCAGTGGTATTGACATTAACAAGTGACGTTGAAAATAAGGTTTATTATCTTCATGCTATTGATGAAGACAAAAATGAACTTAACAGGGAAATATTTGACCCGATACCCTTCAACGTTGACCTCCTGGTAAAAGATGAATTTTTCTAATACAATTATGAGATTAAGGACAGATAAAAATGACAGACTCAGCATTAGACCTTGAAACAGATAGAAAACTCAATGAGTATTTCCCGGGAAGGGCTGTGAGGAAAGATCTCACTAAGCTTGTAAAGGTCGGGCATAATGTACCTGTCTATGTCCTTGAATATCTCCTGGGAACACACTGTGCCACAGATGATGAGGATCTCATTCAGGACGGTGTCCGTAAAGTCAAAAGGATACTCTCTGATAATTATGTTAGTCCCCATGAAGCGGAAAAGATCAAATCAAAGATACGTGAGAACGGATATTACACCATTATCGATAACATTGTCGTAAAGCTGAACGAAAGAAGGGACATCTATGAAGCCACTTTCAACAACCTTGGGGTCTCAAATGTAGAAGTTGAATCCGAGTACGTGAAAAAATTTGACAAGCTTTTCGGAGGCGGGATCTGGTGTATTATAAAAATGGAATATGTACCGGATGCTGGTTATTCTCCCTTTGTCATAGCAGACCTGAAGCCCATACAGATCCCAAACATCAACGTCAATGAACTGATCGAGCAGAGGGAGAACTTCACCAAGGAAGAGTGGATAGATGTACTGTTAAGGACCATAGGAATGGAACCTACATTGCTGAAAGACAATGTAAAATGGCACCTTTTGGAACGTCTTGTACCACTCGTGGAAAGCAACTATAACCTGTGCGAACTCGGACCAAGGAGTACCGGTAAATCACACGTTTACAAGGAGATTTCCCCGAATTCCATTCTGATGTCCGGTGGACAGACCACTGTTGCAAACCTCTTCTATAACATGGGTACAAGGCAGGTAGGTCTTGTAGGTCACTGGGATGTTGTGGCCTTTGATGAAGTAGCAGGTATCAATTTCAAAGACAAGGATGGTATACAGATCCTTAAAGATTACATGGCGTCAGGCTCCTTCGCACGTGGAAAGAACCAGATCAATGCCAATGCATCAATTGCTTTTGTCGGTAACGTCAACCAGAGCATCTCCTCATTGCTCAAGACGTTCCACCTCTTTGCACCCTTCCCGGATGCAATGAACAATGATAGTGCATTCTTTGACAGGATGCATTACTATCTTCCGGGCTGGGAAGTTCCAAAGTTCAGGCCGGAGCACTTCACTGATAGGTATGGATTTATTGTAGACTATCTGGCCGAATTCCTGAGAGAGATGAGGAAAAGGTCCTATAGTGACAATATGTTCAAATACTACAATCTGGGCAACAATCTCAACCAGAGAGATGTCATAGCTGTCAAGAAGACATTCTCCGGTTTGATGAAGCTCATCTATCCTGATGAGCAGGCAACCAAAGAAGAAATTCAGGAGATCCTGGAGTATTCTCTTGTAGGCAGGAGAAGGGTAAAGGAGCAGCTCAAAAAGATCGGAGGAATGGAATTCTTTGATGTTAATTTCTCCTATATCGACAATGAAGACATGAGTGAGAGCTTTGTCAATGTTCCTGAAAGTGGCGGAAATCAGATAATTCCTCCGGGAATGCTAAAACCTGGTCAGTGCTTTGCTGTAGCAGCAACTGAGAATGGCAAGGTGGGCGTGTACAAGACTGAACTTCAGGTCACTGCAGGAAATGGGAAATATGATACTTCCGGGCTTGGTTCAAATTCGAAAACAAAAGAATCGATCAAAACCGCTGTGAACTACTTTAAAGCAAATGCAAAGTTCATCAGCCAATCGATATCTACCAAAGAAAGGGACTACTTCCTGAATGTGCAGGATATTTATGGTGTTGGAATGGCAGAAGGAGCAAATCTTGCTGCTTTTATCGCTTTGTGTTCAGGTGCTCTCGAAAGACCTGTTACAGAGCAGACTGCGATCATTGGTACCATGACTATTGGGGGAGCAATACAGAGCGCTGAAAATCTGGCTGATCTGTTGCAGATTTGCTTGGATGCAGGTGCAAAGAAGATTTTGATTCCTGCAGCTGCTACTGTAAAATTAGGGACAGTGCCTCCAGAGCTTTTGAGCAAGTTCCAGTTGGCGTTTTATGATGAGCCGATAGATGCAGTGCAGAAAGCCTTGTTTATTGCTTGAAAGTCTATCTTTTGTCTATGATAGAATTGAATGTGATATTTAATTTGAGATCGATGCTGTTGATAGTTTACAAAAAGCGCAATCATGGGGATTTATCATGGGAATTAATATGTGGATGGTAAGAGCTGGTGAAGATGCTTACTTGATCGAGAACTTCAAGAATGACAATTATGTTGCTATTGGATGGGAAGTTGGAGATATTAGTAAAGTTAAAAGTAAAGAAGAAGTAAAAGTACTTGTTGAACAAAAGTGTACATATTTTTCTAAAAAAAGCCAGATAAACAATGTAGCTGGGCAAATGAACAGATTCCTATTTGAGTTTAATAAAGAAGATTATGTAGTCTCATATGACCCTACAAATAGAACCTATATTGTCGGTCAGATTAAATCTGACTACGAGTACAACACCGAGTTGAGTGAATACTACCATATTCGAAGAGTCAACTGGTTGGGGGAAGTTAGAAGGGACGATCTTTCAACTTCAACCAGGAACAGTCTTGGAGCAATCTCGACTATATTTTCGATCAATGATGATGCAGCAGGAGAAATTATCGTAATATTGGAAGGTAAAAAGTCACCTCTCAATGAAGTAATTGAAGAATTAAATGAAGAGGATCTAAAAGAAGATATGGTATCCCGTGCCCATGAACTTATCAAAGATAATGTCATCAAACTCGATTGGGAAAATGTGGAAAAATTGGTTTCAGGCATCCTGAAATCAATGGGCTACAAAACATTAATTACTGAACGTGGTGCAGATAGAGGTAAGGATATTGAAGCTTCTCCCGATGGTATGATGTTAGAGGAGCCACGAATATTAGCAGAGGTAAAACACCGTAATGGACAGATGGGATCCAAGGAAGTACGCAGTTTTCATTCTGTATTAAGAGGAAGAAAGGGATTGTATGTTTCTACCGGTGGTTTTTCTAAAGAAGCTAAGTATGAAGCAGAAAGAAGTAGTGATCAATTAACATTGATAGATTCTGACAGATTGGTCGAGTTGGTTATTCAAAACTACGATAATTTTGATGTGGATACAAAGCTATTGATTCCTTTGGCAAAGATATATTGGCCTGCATAATGTTAACAGTTCAAATCAATTTGAGCATTTCATAATTCTGAAATAAATATCTGCCAAGTCAAATTGATATGCAAAATACTTCATTATGATAATAGTTGAAATGAAGGATTTCTCGAATACCCAACATTAGATTTATTTCACTTTAAATTTACTCGAAGCTGTTGGTGGTTCGAAAATTCGGCTCCCTTCTTGATATTCTATCCATTCATTTTCATCAAGGCACACCATTGCTGGAGTAGTACACCTTGCGCTTCCACAAATTAACGCTGTTTCAGGATATCCTATGGGTTCAACCATCTTAACATATTTTTTTGTTCTCTCTTTAGGCTACCACATTTAGTACATCTTGCTAGTGCCATATTATCACCTACTTATAAGTCAAAAATAAAAATCATTTCCTACTGTGCCACACACAAATCCCCTTATAGTCACAGAATCGGCAGTTAGGATTCCCCACAACCTCAAAGTCCTCATTCAATATCCGGCTCACAACTTCCTTTATCCTCTCCAGAACAGTACTCACATTCTCTTCACTCACATCCACCAGCCTAAGTTCAGCAAGTTCAGGATGAACGTACATATGACCTGCTTGTATCGGTAACTTGCCATACTTATCCTTCACAGCCAGGCAATACAGAGCCATCTGAACATCCTCTTTCAGTTTGTTCTTGCTCAGGTTGCTCTTGCCAGTCTTGTAGTCGATCACAATGTAATCCCCATCAGGAGTCCTGTCAAGTCGGTCTATAAAGCCTCCAAAATGAGCCCCATCAAGGTCGAGTTCGAACCACTCTTCCACTGCAACAGTCTCATTGAGATTATCCTTCTCGAAATCGAACCAGAACTCCAGCATCTTCTGCATCTTGTTGTATTCCTGCTTCTCCTGAGTCTCAGAATCGAAGTTTGAAGACTCCCATGAACTGTTCAGCATATCCTTTGCGAGACCAAATTTTATTGCTTCGCCCTGTATCCTGAGCTTTGCCATTTCCTCAAGAACAGAATGAACGTCCGTACCCACTTGGAAGAATGACTTCTGTGGAGTTGGAATATGCAATATCGACTGGAACTTGAACTTAAGTGGACAATCCTCATACGTCTTAATCTTGGATGCAGAGAAACGCATATCAGGATTCACAAGTGGTGGAATTCTATTGTCCACAAGATCTTGCAGTTCACTAGCTACCTTCGGGTTTATTGTCAGAAGATCATTCAGGTCAAGGTTATCAGGATTTCCACTCGTCTCGAGCTCTCTTAACTGAGCAAGTAGTACAAGGGATTCCATCGCAAGCTTCAACTGACCCTGTTTGGTGTACATATTAACGAGACTTTCCTGCTCTGCCACCTTTCTCTTTAACGGAGAATCAGTATCCAGCTCGAATTGTTCTTCCACTTCTTCGGCCTCTATCATCTCCACCAGCGGGTTGCTGGCAAATCCAATATCTTCCAGGAACTGGCTGGGTTTAACACCTCTTTTATTGCCAGCATACCTCTCAGGAAATACAAGATAAAGCAGTTCCCTTGCACGGGTCATGGCAACGTATGCAAGTCTCCTCTCCTCTTCGATATGTAGTACTTTCTCTTCTTCATCCCTTTGCACGCCTTTTGTAAGCTCAATGGGTACTGTGAATGTTTTCCTCTTGTACTGCAGGGGAAGATGGCGGGTAGCCATATCAGATACAAACACCACATTTGCCTCCTTACCCTTTGATTGGTGGATGGTCATTACCTTTACAGTGTTCTCATCACTGGATTCACCGTCCTCTATCTCAAGGTCAAAGACAAGCTTGAGATGCTCCATGACCATCTCAAACTCAGCACCTCCATCTATAAGTTCAAGGTCTTCCACCATCTTCACAAGGGAATTGAGTACGTCGATGTTCCTGCGGGAAATTTTAGAGTTCTCATGCACCTGTGAGCGGTACAGGTCTGTCATATCCATGAGAAGATGCTTCAGGGTATCCGAAGGAAGATGATTTTTCTTATACTCGATCATCTCCTGCAATCTTTCAATTATGGACTTTACAAGAGCCATCTGCTCAAGTTCCAGCTCATCCAGATGGTGCAGCAACACGGAATAAATTCCATCACCCTGCATAGAATTCTTTTTGTTGAGTTTACCTGCCATTATATTGATCTTCTGCAAGCTATGCTCGGTCACACCTTCCCTGGAGAGGATCTTTGCAAAGGAAATACCATTGTTAAAAGGGTCTGCAATAAAACGCATGTAAGCAAGTGCTTCCTGTATGAGCGGGAAGTCCTTTATCTGCAAACTACCCACATATTCCACCGGGATCATATGGCGTTTCAGAGCTTCACTGAATTTTTTCCCATCAGCTCTTTTACGCGTAAGTATGTAGATGTCCTTGGCTTCGACAGCTTCCTCATTCACAAGCCTGTCGATCTCACTGGCAACCCATTCTGCTTCACTCACATCATTTGGAGATCTTACAACCTTAACAGGTGTCCCACCACCGTTGTTCGAGACAAGTTCTTTTTCCTGCCTGTCAGGATTCTGCCGGATCAGTTCCTGAGACAGATCGACTATCTGCTCTGTGGACCTGTAGTTTACCCCAAGGGTGATTTTCTCAAGGGATGGATAGAATTCACCCAATTGGTTGATATTTGAAAGGTAAGCACCCCTGAATCTGTAAATGCACTGGTCATCATCAGCCACACACGTAAGCCTCCCCCCGTCTGCCAGAAGGTGTACCAGATGTAGTTGAGCATAATTCGTATCTTGGAACTCATCAACTAAAATGTAATCATAGCTTTGATGTATCCTTTTCCTGGCAATATCATTTCTCTCCAGCAGCCTGCATGCCATAGTGATCATGTCATTATAATCAATGAAATTATTATTCCATTTGTATTCCTGAAAATGACGGTAGAACTTTGTGAGGTCAGCAAGTTTCTGCAGCCTGTCCATATCATCTACATCTAGTTCCCCCTCGGATACTAATTTGCTCTGTGTATATTCGTCCAGTTCTTCAGGCGATATTAGATGGTCATGGAATTGTGAAGTACCTTCCATCAGGCTTGTGATGAGATCTGAAGGTGCAGTAGGGATAGTGATGTATTCAAAATTAAAAGAGTCAATATTCTTTACACCCCATACATGCGAGTGTTCTTTCGATATCATACGTGTCCCATGGTTTATTCCCATGTCCAGGGAAAAGTCACGTATAAGCTCATTACAGAACGAATGAAATGTAGACACAGTGATGCCAGAGGCAGAACCAATGTTCTTTTCGATCCTGTCATGCATCTCAGATGCAGCTTTTTCAGAGAATGTCAGTGCAAGGATCTTATCTGGATCAAGTTCCTCTTCTATTAATTGCACTACCTTCTCTGTTATTGTTAGTGTCTTTCCAGAGCCTGGTCCTGCAAGGATCAATAGTGGTCCATCGGTGTAAGATACTGCTTCTAATTGATCGTTATTAAGGTCTGTAATTCCCAATATTACTACTCCAAAATCGTTTATTTATTCTGCATGGCAATAAATGCTATTAAAAATATAAAAGTGCATTGAGATAGTTTTTGGATAGGATTAGATTCTCATGATCCAAGGGAGAAAATAACGGTGGGGAACTTGTGGAGTATACTCTCCGGACGATTGATCCGGATGTCTGTTATAAGTCAGTAAGAGCTAGCCGTGGAAAGCATAGCAAAGCTGAGCCTATCAGTGCTCTGTATGAGCAAGAATACGACCGCAGTACTTCACAGGGTGATGAAGGAACAGGATTGTAATAAGAGTCATGCGGTGGACTTTATTGCGGAGTATTATTCGAAGATACAGAACAGCCTCAGAGAGAGGCAGGTGGAAGAGACTGCTGAGCTTGTGATTGAGAAATTGAAGTTGAGGAAGTTGGTTTAGAAATTCGGATCAGATACTTAGTACTTTTTTAAGGGGTATGTACAAGTGGAAATAATTGTACACTAAAAATACATCAGTAAATTATAATATATTTATCGGACTAGGATGTGAATTTTAGTTGCGAGTTAAAGATGATAGAGATATGTTAATGTTGTAAACAGCGGCAGAACTGTTAAAGAAAGGGAAATAATAGCCAGAGATACCAATGATTTTTTCAAAGATAGAGGCTAATTGTTCTATTGTTGCAATATAGGAATATTTTGAAGATATTTAAAAAAATATGCCAGAGAGAAGAATTACTCCTGACATTATTCCATTTGCAGATCAAAGTCAAAGTCTTTTCCAAATCGCTGAGATCTTAGCTATTTCAATATGCGTGTATTCGTCCCCTTCATCCCACTTCAGGCTTAATACATCATCAGCACATTCAGCAACCATGCCATTGTATACTGTACCATCAGCATCTAAAGATACATTCTTACCCATATAGTATTTTTCTATAAAAGACTGTTTCAAATTTTAACCCCCTTTATTAACAGAGGAATTATTTTATGTTTTTCTCATTAATAGATTTATTGAAACAAAGATTCTTAGTTTAGTTATTAACAAGCACAACATTTTTTAGAATCTGATTCACCAGAATATAATGAATGATCTTCTTCTGAACATTTCTCTTTTTGAAATCACAAGATATGTACTGGCAGCAAGCAACAAAAATATGCAAATAGATGTGGTGACAATAACTGCAAAATATTGGCATCAAATCCTTCAGGTAACACATACTTTAGCAATATACCTGCATAAGTCCAAACAATAACAACTCCATAATTCCATATGCGACATCTCTGTTTTTTAGCATCTTTTTGGCTCCTATAATGAATCCAAGAAAAATAATTATAACAGCCCAGTTTTCTTCGGCCAGACCAAAACCTTTCCACCCTGAACTCTAATGGAATAATTTTATAATGTCACAAGATTATTCAGGCCGCATTGGCAATAGAAGAAATAACAAATGTAGAATGACATCTAATGTACACATTTTTGAATATAAATATACATGTAATTATAATTTAAATAGATACTTTAACCTTTATATGCACATGAATTAAAAAATTGTGCACATAATTTACAAAATTATGCCATAACATATTAAACAATGTATACCGAGTTTTACATTTATACAAATTCGGGATATTAAAATGGATGATAATTTAAAAACGATCTGCTTTTTAATCGCACTTATTGGCATATTGTTCACACCTTGTGCAGTGGCAGATAATAGTGTGCTAACGACCAATATCAATGCACAATATAATGTTGATCCCGATGAAGAGACGGTACACGTCGTTAAAGAAATCCTTTTTACAAATAGTAACTCCGATACTAAATTTATGCGCGGCTATTATTCAAATTATAACTATTACCTTCCTTCTAGTGCAAAGAATATTGTAGCTTATGACACTGAAAGAGAGGTAGTTTTCAGAGAAAATGCTGCAGGATATCACACATTTTATTTTAATCACAAAGTCTGGTACGAAAATAATTACAAATTTTACATTGCGTATGATCTGGAAATTAGTAGAAATACAGCAACATTCTATCTCAATGAACAGGGAAAGAACACAGCTGTTACAATAGAAGTCCCATCTGATTTTGATACACATATTGGCAGAGATGATTATGTTCTTGATACGAAGAAGTATTCAAATGTATACAGCTTTGAAAAAGGTAAAGAATGGACTAGATCATGTGTTGTCAATTCTGTAAGGCCAACTGAAAGACTCACACTTCAGGGTACTGCAGAACTTAGAGAGAGAGATGTGGGAATAGAAGTCAATTACTGGGAAGGAGAAGAAGAGTGGGCGCAGAGAACGCTTGATACCACATTAAAAAGCCTTCCGATATTAGAAAAAACATGGAATGTGCCATTTCCAGAAAAATATAACATCAGTATTACACAGGCAAGCATCGATGAAACCCAGGGATACGGTGGCTTCAACAGTGGTAGAAAAGGAATATGGATGCTTCATAGCTCCAGTGAAGAAATACTTATTCATGAATTAGCACACTATTGGACACGTGACTGCAATTTTGAACAGATATGGTTGGATGAGGGATATGCTGATCTTTATACATACATTACATTAAATGAATTAGATCCGGAAAAAGCAGATGCAAGAAAAGACCGCTTTATACAGAAGTATAATAATATGAAGGGTGATTACGATTTGCCATTAGATCAGTGGATCACCCCGGAAAGTATAGATAGTATCTCTGAAAATGAAGTTAATTTCGGATACAAAAAAGCTTTTGTTCTAACTTATGAAATATACCAAACAATAGGTTTAGAGCAAATGCAATCATCAAATATGGATCTTGTTCAGTCTATAGATCCTGTGACAAATGAGGAGTATATAGATATTGTAAGTAGTTCTACTTCTGAAAACATGACGTTTGCTAAAGATTTTATATATTGATCAAGTAAATATTTATTTTAGCTTAACATCGGAAGATTTATTTAGATAAGTCTATAAACTATAATAGTAATGCATATAGTAGGTTGAAAAGAACTCATGGCTCTAGTACTCTGTAGAGTGGGGACCACAGGTATATAAAAGGGTTTAAACAACGCAATGGGTGGAATCTATTGGGATCTAATAATCGAAAAGAGATCAATCTAGATATTTCTTGCGAAAATGGTAATGAGCTAACGGCAATATTTGATAATTTAGATGAACCTGTATTTGTGCTCAGCATGGAGAAAATAGTTCTAAACTTTAATAGGCCATTTGCCGATTATCTGGACAAAGATTATGCTGATATCGAGGGAAGAAATATAGAACAGCTAGATATGTTTTTACATAAGGATTTTGACCTATTTATCAATAGAATAGCAGACAACGATAGATCCAAATGCAGTTTTGAGACTGATTTATTATGTCCTAATAATGAATTGCTTTCTGCAGCACTTAGTGTTCGAGTATTCGACTACGGAAGTAATGATGCACTTCTTTGTACAATTAAAAACATAGAGAGCAATTTTAAATTATCAGAGAAAAAATACTTTGATATTATTGAAAACGTAAATGATGGAATTGCAATTCTAAAGGATGGCTATGTTAAGTTTGCAAATAGAAAAAGTGCTGAAATGGTAGGATATAGTAAAGATGAAATAATTGGCGAAAAGTTTTCAAAATTTGTATCTCCTAATCATCACGAAAAAGTCATCACGCATTATTATAATGCAGTTAATAGCCCGATTCATATAGATGATAGATTTGAAATCGATCTGTTGTCAAAGAATAAGCAAACAATTCCTATAGAGGTCAATGCTAAGACAATTGATTTTGAAAGTCGAAAGTCGTATCTTGTAATATTCAGAGAAATTACAGAGCGTAAACCATTGGAAGAGCATGCTCAACAGGAAAAGAATAGGGTTGAAAATTACCTCGATGTTGCAGGGTCTATTATAGGCATATTGGATAAAGATCAGAACATTGTTCTTCCAAATAAAAAAGCATGTGAAGTACTTGGTTATTCTAAAGAGGAAATGCTAGGTCAAAATTGGTTTGATATTTTCTTGCCAGAAAAAGTGCGGGAAATAGCAAGAAATGAGTTTATTAAAATGATCTCGGGTGAAGTTGAAGCGCCCGAATTCAATGAAAATTGGGTAGTTACAAAAAACGGGGAAGAACGTTTAATTTATTGGCATGATGTACCTCTAAAAGATGAATATGGAAATATAACAGGAAGTATTAGCTCTGGTCACGATATTACTGATCAAAAAATAATGCAGAAAAAAGTTCGTGACTCCGAGGCAAAAATTCGCACTATATTCAATTCAATAGATGATCAGATATACATATGTGATCAGGAAATGAATATTATTGATATTAATGATTCTGCAATCACTCATCTGGGATATGAGCGTGATGAACTTCTCAGGATGCGACATGATCAACTTATTGTTCCTGAACTTCAAGCTGCTACTGAAGAATGCGCCAGGCAGTTATTTGAAAAGACACACTTGGTCTTTGAAACCGCTCTTATGGGAAAAGATGGCTCTATATATCCAGTAGAAGTAAGTGCCAGATTTATTGATTATGAAGGTCAGAAAGCGATAATTTGTGTAGATAGAGATATTTCTGAGAGAAAGAATGCTGAAAATGAAATGAAAAAATATGCAGAAGAACTTAGAGAATCAAATGAACTAAAAGAACTCTTTACTGATATCATCCGCCATGATCTCCTAACTCCTGCCAGTATAGTTAAAGGTTATAGTGAAGAGCTCCTTGCAAAAAAATTAGATGCTGATACATTATTCGACTTAAGGAAGATCTATGATAACAATGAACGTTTGATCAATCTACTTGAATCTGCAACTAAACTTAGCAAATTGCAGAAAATGGACGAGATCGAGTTTGAAGAGTTGAATATCGTTGCTATTTTTCAGATGGTCGTCGAATGCCTGAATCCAAATATTACTGATAAACATCAAACTGTTAACATTAACACTGCTATTAAATGTAATGCAATGGTCAATCATTTGATCGAAGAGGTTTTTACCAATCTTTTGTCAAATGCTATCAAATATAGTCCAGATAATAGCAATATTTGCATAGATTTCATTGATCTGAATGATGAATGGAAAATAACAGTCAGCGATGAGGGAATAGGTATACGTGATGAAGATAAAATCCATATATTCGATCGATTTGGACGTGCAGATAAAGCAGGAATAAAAGGTACAGGTCTTGGACTTGCCATTGTCAAAAGAATTATTGAATTACATAAGGGGAAACTGGGTGTGCTGGATAATCCAGATGGACAGGGTAGTATATTCTGGGTTACTGTAAAAAAAGCATCTTCTGTGTAATTTTGAATTAACTTTTTTATGTATATTTCACTTCTCAATTTAATGTTTCATCAAAAAATATTTAATCTTGTCAAGCATTTCCTTATAAAAATAATACATTCAACGATGAGTTCATGGCATATATTATATATTTCTGTATGCTAAAATAATAGCTAAATATTTATTTTTATTATTACTTGCATATACTAATCTATATCAAAATCAGCAAGAAGCATTCAATGAGTGGAAAAATGAGTTATTCTGATGAAAATATATCTAATCTTACCGTTTTTTCCAATCAATGCGAAAATGAGGATGTATATAGATCTTTATTCAAAAACAGTAATGCAGCAATGTTATTGATCGATACTGGAACTTCTGAGATCGTCGATGCGAATGTAGCTGCATGTGATTTTTACGGCTGGTCACATGAAGAACTACTAAACAAAAAAATCGATCAGATAAATACTCTGACACCTGAAAAAATAAAGACTGAAATGCAAGATGCAGTTTTAGAAATGAGGAATTATTTCTTTTTTAAACACATGCTTTCAAATGGCAAAATACGTGATGTTGAAGTTTATAGTAGTCCCGTTGTCATCAATTCAAGAAAATTACTTTATTCCATTGTTCATGATATTACTGAACGTAAAACAGCTGAAAATGAACTTAAGAAGAAAAAAATTCAGCTTAGTACGGCACAAAAAGTCGGTCATGTAGGAAGTTATGAGATCGATCTTAATGCCAATAAAGTTGATGCATCAGATGAAGCTGCAAGAATATATGGAGTAAAAAGTGGAGAATTAGGCCTTAAAGAAATAAAAAGTATACCTCTTCCGCAACATCGACAAGCATTGGATAAGGCACTCAATGATCTTGTTATTAATTCTGTTCCATATAATATGCAATTTAAGATTAAGAGAAAGAATGATGGTGAAATGCGCGATATTCATTCTATTGCAGAGTTTTATGAAAAAAGAAATGTTATTATTGGAACTATTCAGGATGTTACAGAATTTAGACAAGTGGAAAACGCATTATTACGTGCCAAGTTGATAGCTGAGGCAGCTAATAGGAGTAAAGATGAATTCCTGGCTACTATGAGTCACGAACTTAGAACTCCACTGACATCTATTATTGGTTTTTCTGATATATTGCTAGATGAAAGGTTTGGCGACTTGAATGATAAACAGAAAAGATACATTGGTCACGTTCTAAGCGGTGGAGAGCATTTGCTTGGTATTATCAACAATATTCTGGACCTTTCAAAGATCGAAGCTGGGAAAATGGAACTTTATCGTGAGGATTTTGTTGTATATGATGCTATAAATGAAGTGAAGATGATGATAAATCCACTTTCTTCAAAGAAAAATATTTCTGTTACTGTTACACTTGATCAGGATATTAATTGTATAAATGCAGACAGAACGAAGTTCAAACAAATATTGTATAATCTATTAAGTAACGCTATTAAATTTACAGATAAAAAAGGCTCTGTCACAGTTCATGGTAAAAAGGTGGATGGAATGATGGAAATATGTGTCAAAGATAATGGAATAGGAATCCTGGCAGATGATCAAAAAGAACTATTTCAGCCTTTTAAACAACTCGATCCACATTTAAACAGTGATTTTGAAGGCACAGGTCTTGGACTTGCACTCGTTAAGAAATTTTTAGAGATGCATGATGGGGATATAAGGGTTGAAAGTGAACTGGGAGTTGGCAGCACTTTCACTTTTGTAATCCCATGTAAATAGAATAAACGTCTATCCAATAAGCTACACATCATTTTCACTGTGTTCCATAAGTATGGTGAAACCGAAAATACTGTATTTACCATATTCACTTTTTACCCAAACATTACCTCCATGTAATTCCACCATTTTCTTTACAAGTGAAAGTCCAAGCCCGGTACCGTTTGTATTAACATGAGCATTTTCAAGCTGAATGAATGGGTTGAATAATTTGTCCATGTCTTCTTCATTTATACCTATGCCCTCATCCTTTACTTCAAAATGTATGAAATTGTTCACTTGCTTATAAAATACCATAACTACTCCGCCATCATCTGAAAATTTGATTGCGTTACCTATGAGATTATAGAGTACCTGTTTTAATTTACCAGCATCTGCTTCAATGGTTACAGCTTCTGAATGAAGAGGAGCAAAAAGTGATACATTTTTGGCATCGGCAAGTGGTCTCATAGATTCTATTGTGCTGGAAACAAATGAACCCAGTTCGAAATGTTCAAACTCCATATCCATTTTTCCAGATTCAGCTTTTGAAAGATCCAGAATATTGTTGATAATACCAAGCAAATGGTGTCCACTTTCCGAAATATATTTTGCATATCTGGTCTGTCGGTCATTCAAAGTACCCGCCAAATTATCAGAAAGCATGTCTGAAAATCCAATTATAGCATTAAGAGGAGTTCTTATTTCATGACTCATGTTAGCTAAAAAAGCACTTTTTGCATTGTTTGAAGCATCGGCAAGCAATCTTGCTTCCATAAGATCATTTTCCATCTGTTTCCTTTGGGAAAGATCAATTTCCATTGAGAATATTTCTACTTGCTTTTCAGAAACTTCAACGGCGGAAAAACTTGAATAAACTGGAACTCTTTTACCAGAAATTGCAATTAAATCAATTTCCTTGTAACCCATATGACTTCTGTCATCTAAAAGAGAATTTATGATATTTTCAAAATAATCCTTATTTTCAACAGGAACTATCAGATCGGTTATTTTTTGTCCCATAGCCTCTTTTTTTGAATAGCCATACATTTTCTCGCTGGCAGCATTCCAGTAATGAATAGAATAATCTGAGTCAAATCCTTGAACAGCAACGTCAGGAACATTGTTTATAACATTTTGAAACTTAATTTCATATAGATCTAGTTGTTCTTCCTGATCTTTTAGTGTTCGTGAAAGATTAACATGTTTGCTAAGAACAATGTAAACAACATTTGTGGCTAAAAGAATAAGAATAAATGACAGTGCTTTGATAAAATACACATCGTTTAATAGCAAGCCATCATCAGAAATGCCTTCAAACCAATTCGAAACGTATAACCATGCAGGATATAGCAATAATAAGAAAATGAGAAGCACAGTCACTGGTACTGAATATGGCTTCTGAAACCATTTTTTTAGTTTCAGCGGGTCAAGATCATCGATTTGAGTTTTCATTGCAGTGCATCCTCATACTTTATATGGTGACCAAATATAACGAATAATAGTAGTATCTGTTATATATAAGTGAGTGTATTTATATATGTGCATCATTTAAGAATTGTAAATTGATAGCATTGAAGAATAATTATAGAAAATATCAGCATGCACAGGGGAAGATATTATTAGAAATATTGAATCATTATTGGGATATTTGAACATATTTCTTTTACTTATACTGATAAATTCACTTTTATCAAGGTTCGCAGTTATTAAAGCACCATTATCATCAGCATCCGGTGTGTCAAGCCTTTACTTTGCTGTGGCTTTCATGATAATTTTTGCCATTTGGTATGGAATGTGGGGTGCTCTTTCTGCATATATAGGATGCATGATAGGTGCAGGAGTTCTTGCTGACATGCCTTTTTCATTGAATGTCATATGGTCTCTTGCTGACCTCTGGCAAGTAATGATTCCTATTGCAGCTTTTTCATACTTCAAACTCGATATTCTACTACGAACAAAAAGGGATCTTGGAATGTTTTTTATTTTTGCCTGCATACTCAATAATCTGGTTGGAGCTTTATGGGGATCAATGTCCCTTGTAGTCAGCGAAACAATTCCATGGACTGAATTCACAGCTACATTTGAAGGATGGTTTATTGGTAACGTAATTGCAACAACATTAATTGTTCCTTTTATCCTGAGATACATTACCCCTTATATTGCCCAAACAGAAACTTACGTAAATAAGTATTGGATATAAGACAAAAATGGTTGCAGTTAATTGTAAATTAATTATACTTTATCCTTCAAATGTTTAAACTCATCCCTTGCTTCGGACATGGCCAGGAGATTTCTTAAAGGTGTTTCAGGGGCCAGACCACAACCAGGAGCAAGTATGTCAATCTTTGCATCCAGACATTTAAAAGCCTCTTTTCTGACATCTTCCGGAGGCTTTCTATACAGAGTATTTGCAGTGGAAATATTTCCGATCACCGCTGTATTGTTTTTGTGCGCAAGGTAGATAATATTATTAAGATCTTTCACATTTTCTTCAACACTAATTGCATTAAAGCCACATTGAAGAATATCTGGTACAATACTGTCTACCTCTCCACATATGTGAAGTATAGTATTGCCTTTTACACTCTCATTATACCTGACCAATGCAGGTTTTACAAGTTCTTTGAATGCATCAGGTCCCATCATCTCAGGGGATGACAGGGAATCTGCCATTACCACTGCATTTGCACCTGAATTAAGATATTCATTGGCACAAATTATGCAGGCATCAATGCATTTATCTATAACAGCCTTTGCAATTTCGGGTTTCTGTATAGTCCACATTAGGAACGAGCTAATACCACAAAGATATGAAGCAAGATCAGCAGGTCCTTCTATTCCTGCAATTATAGGTACTTTCATTCCAAGTTCATTCCTGAGCAGACGTGATGCTTCTATTACAACAGGTACCCTTCCCCTTTTCATCAAGTCTATAGGTATTTCAATATCTTCAGGTTTACTCTCAAAAGGATGACTGATTATTGATGGAGTTCTTGCTCTTGTGCCGGTATCGATCTGACATCCAAGTGCCTCACCCACCACTGTCACATCAAAGGGATAACGTATGACCTCAAACTTTGCATCCGTGTGAAAGGAAGCTGCAAGCTTTGCCATTTTTTCCGGATCCCTATCAGCTTCAGGCCTGCTTGCTCCGGAAATATCCATCAGCTCAACTATTCCTGCTGTAGTGGCTGTACCTACCATAGGATAATCCACACTTTTTCCGTCAAGTATATCTTGGAATTTTTTTGTGATATTTAATTTTGGTTCAATAATATTATAACATCCTTTTTAGTTTGAATTAAAAGTATACGTCATTGCATAAAAATCATTTTATACCACGATTTGATAAATAAAGGTCTAATGAGCTTCTTTTTCAATCATATGTCGAATAAGCTATATAGTATAACTTTAATTTTAAATTGCATGTTAATTTAATCAAGCATTTTTTGTATTGAGGTTTTATGATTCAAAATGAAAAAATAGAAGTACGGAACCTTACAAAAATCTTTGCGAAAAAGCCCCAGAAAGCACTTTCTCTTCTTAAGAATGGGGCATCGAAACAGGATGTCTTAGAAAAGACGGGACTAAATGTCGGTCTTTATAACATCAATTTCGACGTATATGACGGTGAGATCTTTGTAATAATGGGCCTTTCAGGCTCAGGAAAGTCAACTCTTTTACGATGCCTTAATCGTCTTATAGATCCCACAGATGGCCATATTCTCATAGATGGCGATGATATTGCCACAGCCAATTCTGAAGAACTCAGAGAAATGCGCAGAGATAAGCTTGGAATGGTATTCCAGAGTTTTGCACTCATACCCCACCGCAGTGTACTGGATAATGTAGCGTATGGACTTGAGATCCAGGGAGTAGCAAAAGAGGAAAGAGTTAAAAGTGCCATGGAAGCTATCGAGACCGTTGGCCTGAAAGGACACGAGGCCAGCAAGACCACCCAGCTTAGCGGAGGAATGCAGCAAAGAGTAGGACTTGCAAGGGCCCTTGCCACAGATCCTGATATCCTGTTGATGGATGAAGCATTCAGTGCCCTGGATCCACTAATACGCAGTGAGATGCAGGACGAACTCCTTGCACTTGAAGACAAGATGGAAAAGACCATCGTGTTCGTTTCCCATGATCTGGACGAGGCTCTCAAATTGGGAGACAGGATCATGATTATGAACGATGGATACATTGCTCAGATAGGAACTGCTGAAGAGATACTCACTAATCCTGCTGACGATTATGTAGCCAAGTTCGTTGCAGGAGTAGACAGGTCCAAAATATTCACCGCAGAAGCTATAATGAAAAGGGCTGATCCAATTGTTTCTATCAATTCAGGGCTTAAGGTAGCTCTGCAACTTATGAGGGAACATGGAATATCATCCTTATTCGTAGTAGGCAGGGATAAATCTTTAAAAGGTATCATACACGTTGATTCCGCAGTAGAGGGATTGAAGCAAGGCAAGACTCTACAGGATACCATGATAAAGGATGTACCAGTGGTCCATCCTGATACACCGCTGAATGAACTCATACCTATTATAGAGAACACTTCACCTCTTCCTGTAGCCAGAGAAGATAATAGACTCGTAGGGATAATAGTAAGAGGTAGCGTGCTTGGAGCACTTGCCATAGAGGAGGTATGAATATGATTATTCCAAAATTACCACTTGGTGAAGCTGTGGAGTTATTTGTCGGATGGATAGATTCGAATTTCGGCTTCGTTCTTGATGTTTTTAGCGATATCACTGATTTTATGATAACAGGGATCAATGATACATTCCTTATGCTGCCTCCAATTGTGTTTGCACTGTTATTGGGAGTTATAGCTTATCTGCTAAGCAGTAAGAACCTGAAGCTTGCGATAGGAACCGTACTAGGACTGGTGCTGATCGATAATCTAGGTATGTGGGAACTTTCCATGGAAACTCTGTCTCTGGTGCTAACAGCTGCATTTATAGCGCTTATAGTAGCAATTCCCGTGGGAATAATTTCAGCCAAGAATGAAATGTTAGCCCAAACCATTAAACCCATACTTGACCTGATGCAGACAATGCCATCATTTGTCTACCTGATACCTGCAGTTATATTCTTTGGTCTTGGAAATGTACCAGGACTTGTAGCAACTGTTGTGTTCTCAATGCCACCCGCCATCCGTCTTACAAATCTCGGAATCCAGCAAGTTCCAACAGAACTGGTTGAAGTTGCAGATGCATTTGGCTCTACACCATTACAGAAATTATTGAAGGTTGAGATCCCGGTTGCCATGCCAAGTATAATGGCAGGGGTAAATCAGTGTATTATGCTCTCCCTTTCAATGGTAGTCATTGCTGCCATGATCGGTGCCAGGGGCTTGGGTTACCAGGTGCTTGTGGGTATACAGAGAGTGGATATTGGTCAGGGTTTCGAGGCTGGGCTCGGTATTGTGATCATAGCGGTCATACTGGATAGATTCACACAGCACCTTACACCAAAGTAAGGTGCAATTTCTTTTTATCGCGGTTTTCCGCATAATACACCATCTAAGTAATTTAAAAATATAGTAAATACAGTTGTGATACATTGAATGGAAAAATAAAATCAGTATTAATAATGCTGTTAGTTCTAGTCAGCCTTATTGGAGCAGGATGCGTCCAGGAAGGAGAAGTAACAGATGAGGGAACAGAATCTACAGCAGAGCCTGTAAAGATAGGATATGTCCTGTGGGATGGAGAAATTGCAAGTACCAATGTCATGAAGATCGTACTTGAGCAGGCAGGATATGAAGTTGATATCACTGCAGTTGACGGAGGCCCTCTTTATCAGGGTGTTGCTGATGGTCAGTTCGATTTTACAACCTCAGCCTGGCTTCCACAGACACAAAAGAACTACTGGGACCAATATGGTGAAGATATTGACAGTGTAGCCATAAACCTTGAAGACTGTCGTATTGGTCTTGTTGTACCTGAGTATGTAACTATTGATTCTATCGAAGAGCTAAATGCTGAAAAGGAGAAGTTCGATAGTGAAATAATTGGTATCGATCCAGGTGCAGGTATAATGTCAGTTACAGAAACTGCAATAGATGAATATGCTCTGGACTATGAACTCGTCCCCAGCAGTAGTGCAGGAATGACTGCAGCTCTTAATGGTGCTATCGCAGATGAGGAATGGGTAGTTGTCACACTATGGTCACCACACTGGGCATTCGGCCGCTGGGATCTGAAATACCTTGAAGATACCGAAGGTGCCTACGGAGAAGCTGACCACGTTGAAACACTCGCAAGAAAGGGACTGGCAGAAGACAATCCTGAACTCTATGCTATAATTAGCAGATTCAGCTGGACTCACGATGATATTCAGTCCGTTATGGCTGACATGGAAAATGGTATGTCAGAAGAAGAAGCAGCCAGAAAGTGGGTAGATAATAACCCTGAAAAGGTTGCTGAGTGGCTGGGCGAATAATCCCATCCATCTCTTTTTTAATTTTTATCAATCCATTGTTTAGTATCTAAGCAATTTGATTGAAGATAGAGAGCAGGCATTTTTGCCTGTTAACTATCCAAAACATTTTTTAAATAAAAATAGGAGGAATTAGTTGAAAGCAAAGTACATGAAAATATTAGCATGTTTAATGATCACACTAGCTATCTTAGTCGCTGGTTGTGCATCAGAAGGTGAAGAGAGCGCAGTCGAAGAATCTACAGCAGAGCCTGTAAAGATAGGAGTTGTACAGTGGGATGATTCACGTGCAACTGGAAGTGTCTTCACACAGATTCTCGATGAAGGTGGATATGAATATGAAATAGTGTCTGCAGACCTTGGAGGTCTTTATCAGGCTACATCACAGGGAGATGTTGATGTACTTATCCAGGCATGGCTTCCTGGAACCCAGGGACCTTACTGGGAAGAGTATGGTGATGATCTTGTCCAAGCACAGGTAATAGCATCTGGAGCAAGGTGCGGACTTGTAGTTCCTGAGTATGTTCCTATCGATACCATTGAAGAGCTTAACGATAATGCTGATAAGTTCGATAACAAGATTAGTGGCATTGAACCTGGTGCCGGTATCATGCAGAACACAGAAAGTTGCATGGTTGACTATGATCTTGGTAATTTCGAGCTTTATTCCAGCAGTACTGTAGGAATGACTGCAGATCTTCAGGATAAGATCGACAACGAAGAATGGGTGGTTGCAACACTATGGAGGCCACACTGGAGCTTTGCCCGTATTGAAGGACTGAAATTCCTTGAAGATTCCCAGGGAAGCTACGGAGACAGTGATAATCTGGTAATCCTTACAAGAACTGGTTTTGAAGAGGATAATCCAGAATTCAATCAGCTTATCCAGAACTTCGAAATGGATCTTTCAGACGTCGAATCAATAATGATAGGTATTGATTCAGGGAAGACCGCAGAAGAAGCTGCAGCTGACTGGCTTGCAGAGAATCCTGAAAAGTTCGATGAAGTTCTCGGAACAGAGTGAGGATAATTCCTCACTACATTCTTTTTTGATGCTTATCCTGTTTTTATTAAATAATTTCACATCTCTCCAAGAAATGTGAAAAATAATTGATCTAAGTTAATTAATTATAATATAATTTACTTAAGATTCAGTGCCAGTTTTTTTCCCGCTTCAAATGCTTTTTCAAGAATATCTCCGTCCTTTAAGACCGCACCTTTACTGAAGTAGCCGGTAGCCTCAAACCTGTCAAATATCTCATAACCAAGTGCTTCAAGAGGCATACTGATGGCTTCAAGGGTAAATCCCATCTCATCGGCTAATACCTGCTCGCAAACTGTAAAAACAAGTGCTTTTCGTCCTTGGTCTTCAAGTTTGCTTAAATAAGGACCCGGACGTTGTTCAGTGAACTCATAAAATGGATAAAGGCGATCTATGAAGGTTTTCATCTCTGCAGTTACATTGTAATTATAAACAGGAGAACCAAGGATAAGACCTTTAGCTTCTTCTATTTGAGGATAAAGAAGCTCCATTCCATCATGGGATCTGGTACAAGTTCCATCTTTTCTGCAAGCTTCACAGCCAATACAGGATTCAATGGAATACTCCTTCAAATGAACTTTTTTTGTTTTAACACCTGCTGACTCTGCTCCTTTTAAGAAGCTATCAAGCAGGATATCGGTATTTCCATTTTTTCGAGGGCTTCCACCAACCCCAAGAATTTTTACTTCATTCATGTTATAACCTTATTTTAGATATCTATTTTTGAAAAGTAGCCGTGTAATGTGGCCAGAGAAAATAATTGCCGTAGCTACTATATATTTTGCAAAAGCCTGCACTAGTCATACACTCATCAATTTTTTCAGGGTACAAACCGTGATCACGCCTTGTGGGCTCTCTTATATGAATTTGGCCTTTCTTATTAAGCTTGTCTGCAAGAGAATTTATTGCATCCTGTCTTTTATCCTCATCAATATCATGAAGAACAAAATGAATGATCACAGAGTCAAAATAATTGTCAGGAAGAGCTGAATCTTCTATTTTTTCACAAATGTATTCAACATTAGAAAACTCATTTAGTTTCTTCTTTGCTTTTGTAAGCCAATAATCAGATGTATCAATACAAACTACTTTGCCATTTGTAACTGTTTCTGCGATGTATTTTGAAACTGCACCTGCTCCACATCCAAAATCAAGGACATTTTCATTAGCTTTTAATTGTAATCCATATACATATTTTTTGTAACGAAAATAACCCATGCGGTTCCAGAGCCATTCCATCCTTATTTCTTCAAAAAAACCTGGATTTTCAAAACTCATAAATTACAATTAATTGTCTATTTCATTAGTCTTTTGCCAACTTCATACAAAATGAGAATGTAAATGATCAAACAAAAATAAAGCAAGATAAACCACTCCGATAATAACTAGTAAAAAGAAAACATCAGTGAAATTATGAATATATGGATCAAGGATATGCTTAAAAGTCTGGATGATAACCTTGATGATAAAATGAAAATTAAGCTTATGGAAAAATGTGGTGAAAGCTGTCCATTCACTCATTTTACTGATGAAAGATTACTAGCTATCAAGGATACTTCCAATGATGAGCGTGATTTTCTGGAAAAACTGTCTCAACAATGGCGAGTCAAAATAGAAGGTGACAATGTCTATGTTGTCTTTGACCAGTGCTATTGCCCTCTTGTCAACGAGAACTTGGAGGATACTTCCCCAACTCTCTGTTATTGTACCATGGGAAATCTAAAAAAGAAATTTAGAATCGGTCTTGGTAGAGATGTGGGCATCCTGATGGAAAAAACAGTTCTTTCCGGAGATAATGAATGCCGATTCAAAGTACTGATATAGATACTCTAGTGAAGTTAAAAAGTAAAAAGTAAAACAAGTTTTTAAGCTAGTTGAATTAATGTAGCCTGCCCAATAGGTGGAATACTTTTTGTCAACATTGGACTATAAAATACTCTAACTTTCATTCCTTCTTTTACATTGTCTATGTCAAAAAGACCTCCGTTAGGTTCTAATATTATAGTTTCTTCTGAAACCACAAACTTAATCCCTTTTGCAAATCCTGAATTTCTGATCTCTTCACTCTCGAGCAGGAACAATGGATATGAATCTCCATCTTCCATAGAAGATATAGTTCCATTTAAACTGCTGAGAGCTTCGGAATCTTTTTCATCTGAAAGACTTTCGTATTTAACAAATATCATTCTGTCATCGTAATTTCCAATTCCAAGGATCAATTGATCATTGTCCATTGAAACAATTGTTACATTTCTCAACAGGGAGAGATACTGACTATCAAGTGACTCGGAACCACAGTATGCAAGTGTTATAGGGCCGGAGATTAGTGTCAATTCATTGTTATTCAGCGTATAAGTTCCACTGCCACGGTTACAATCAGCTTTTATGGAATATGTTCCATCATCTGCAAAGGTGATAGTGTAGCTTTCCGGATCAGGAACAACAGATTGGATGGCAGGTTCGCTTTCGATAAGTCCTGACCATTGCCATTCGGTATCAACTATATCATTAAGGGAAATTATTTCAGATTTACCATCTTCTGTATCAGGTGCATTTTCGGTGCAACCGGATACTAAAAGAGTGGCTGTAACTAAAGTACAGATAAAAAGTAAGGTCATTATTTTTTGTATATTTCTCATTGGTTATTACCCCTTATACCATGATATGATCTGTTATTATTTAGGCACTCCTTAAACTTCAATCTGACTTGAAGTAATCATATAGTATCTAAAAACAGTATCTAAAAACAGGAATTTAAGGCTATTTTGAGGAATAAATGCGCAAGAAAAATCAAAAAGGGACATAAGGATGTTGAATCTATTTACATTAAATAATTTGGATTATCAGATCGAATGCACTATTCATCCTGTCCAAGCGTACACTGTCTGCCGAGATATTCACTTCCCCAATCGCAAAGTGCTTCGAGTATAGGAGCAACGGTACAGCCGAATTCAGTTAGTGAATATTCGACTTTTGGAGGGATTTCCGGATACATCTTCCGGTTTACCAGTCCATCTTCTTCAAGTTCTCTTAGCTGCTTTGTCAACATTCTGGGGGAAACACCATGAAGACTTTGTTGTAGTTTGTTATATCGTATAACATCCACTTCTTTAAGGTGCCAGAGAATCAGAGGTTTCCATTTTCCGCCAATGACATCAAGGGTTGCTTCTACAGGACAGTGGTATTCCTTGTTGTTTCTTATATTGACCATTTTTTTTTCGGTTGTCATGTTTTCCTTTTAAGTATACTTTTTGTTAGTGACTATTATAATTGTCAGTATGGCGTATATGTATTTTATTATTTATTTTATAGTATTTAAGATAATGTGTCGTAGACGTGTTCTTATAAATTTATGATCTCCAAGAGCCATTCAGGTTTATTGTGGATATTTTTGTAACAGATCTGATTGAAAAGCGATCTATTGGTAATAAGGATTTCACCAGAACTGAGATTTATTCACTTAGCCTCAGCCTCAGAACTTCAGGAGCAAAGAAACTCATATATTCTCTATAATTACGATAAACTATAATGTCTATATAAAGTATATAGAATAGTTTTATTAGCTTTTATTTTACACTAGATGTACTATGGTATATAGTGATAATAAAACAAAAGTGCTCTTTATTTGTGTACATAACAGTGGCAGGAGCCAAATAGCAGAAGAGTACCTGAGAAGAATTGCAGGTAATCGTTTTGAAGTTGAAAGTGCTGGTTTGAATCCCACTACTCTTCATTCTTTAGTCCAGAGGGTTCTGGAAGAGGATGGTTTTGATCTAAGAGATAAAAAACCCCAATCTGCATGGGATCTTTTCAGGGAAGGTAAACTCTACAAGTATGTAATCACTGTATGTGACAAAGCCCATGAGAAGGATTGTCCAATATTTCCCAGACCATACACTCAACTGAACTGGCCATTCCCTGATCCGGAATCATTTACTGGAACAGAAGAGGATCAACTGACACAGATGAGGTCACTGAGAGACTCTATTAAAATGAGAGTTGAACAATTTGTTGAAGAAGCTGCCAGTGTTTGAGCTGATAAGCCTTTTAGCTTGAATGTCCATGTAAAGAAAAGATTACAGATGTGGGAAAGTAGTTACTAATGGTAATACTAATTTCAACATTTTAAAGATTTACTGAATAAGGGAAAATGACTACAGAAAAAGAAAGAATGTCAGTGATATATTTTATCCAATGAGTTCTTCAACGTTATTGCGATTTTCCCTTCTTTTAAGGTATCTGTCACATTGCTGCAACCTATCATACCCAAGCATTATTCCAAGAATAAAATCCTCTTCATCTGTATAATTTGAAAGGCTTTTATTCCCTATTTTTCTGATTATATTGATGCATTTTTCATCTCCAAAAAATATGTTTATATTCTTTTTTGAAGCTGGGATGATCAGATAGTTAACATTCTTTTTTTCAAGTAATTTTATGATATCCGGCTCATGGCAAGAATTTGCAGTATGGAGAATGAGGTGTCGAAGTCCTTTTTTATACTCATAGAGATGGTGTCTCAAAACCTGCATACCTTCTGGAATGTGGACTCTCAATACCTTTTCATTTTTTGTCTTTTGCATAGATTGCCTCCAGCACATTTTTATTGATCTGCTCAGTTCCAAACTCTAAATTGTCTGAAACGCTGCTTTGTTCTTCTTGATAGTTTCCATCCCATATTTTGAACCTGTTTATTTAATAGATTTTTTTTGCTTTGTAGAGAAATTAAAGGATATTATGTAGCATATTAGAGAAGTCTACTCTGCATGATAGCAATTGCTATAATGTATTCGCAGCATATATAAGTGTCGTATTCACTATTAAATATAGGGGTGACTACTTTAGATACGTCCCAAAGATCAGGTCCATGGATATAATTAACATCAAAAACAAAACTATCTCAATAGAATATAATTTTTGACAGATGTAATAGATATCCAAAAATAACTATAACTATGAGGTAATGTGGCATACAGATTGATAATTGCAAAATCATTTTTCATAAACATAATTTAAAGTAATTTGTAAATTACCGGAGACATAAAGTGCTAACTATTGAAACTCTTGCGATCCTTTTTGGACTTATATCTGCATTATCGTGGGGTGCAGGGGATTTTGTAGGAGGGTATGCTGCCAGGAAGACAAGTGCATATTCTGTGGTCCTGGTCACACAGATCATGGGTATTATTATATATCCGATACTTGCATTTGTATTTTCAGAAAATCTGCCTCCACTGAACTATCTTATGTGGGGCGGGTTTGCAGGATTCTTTGGAGCTGCAGGTCTGATAGCACTATATATCGGTATGTCCCGGGGGAAAATAATTATCGTTGCTACAATGGCTGCAGTAATAGCGGTGATCATACCTGTAATGTATTCAATTTTGAATGAAGGTATCCCTTCCGCATTTAAGATTGCGGGTTTTATCTTTGCATTTATTGGGATATGGTTCATTGTCAACAGGAATGCTGGACCCAGGTTAAAAGCAAAAGATCTGGAATATCCGTTAATTGCAGGTACATTGTTCGGCCTGTTCTTTATATCCATTGATAATTTCAGTACCACTGCGATCTACTGGCCATTAACAGTTTCGAGAATTACAGCATTTATCATGATCACCGGATTCATAATATCAACAAAGACCGTCACAAAACCCACGTCCAATGTGATTCTCTTGGTTATTCTTGCAGGATTATTCAATACAGGAGGTGCCTCCCTGTTTGCACTGGCTTCAGAAGCCGGAAGATTGGATGTTGCTACGATACTATCATCGTTGAGTCCTGTAGTAACAGTATTGATGGCATGTATATTTTTAAAGGAACAACTTGAACCTCGTCAATGGGTAGGAGTAATAGCCTCTTTGATCTCTTTGATCCTTATATCGATCTGATAATTTCATTTATATACATCTGTTTTCCATGTCACTTAACATTTCATTAAGTCCTGTGTCACTGATTTTTTTCTTTTTGATATTCCATTTAAACATGGGACTTTAACCTGGCATTTGCCACATCCATTGCCCGGTCCATATTTTTCATCGATTTTATCTATAAATTTAGAGCAGCATGTGTAGTCTTTACCTTCGAAAGTGATCGCTTTTGGAGGGCAATTAGAGATACAGACCCACACATGGAACAATAATCATAAATTCCCTGATATTCCTTTTTTGTAGGCCCATGTTTCATGTTTGTGATAAGACTTGTAAAACTCCTTGCTACTCCTTTCTTTGTGATAAGGGTTCTCGATAAACCAAAGCTACCCAATCCGGCAACATAAGCTACGTTTCTTTGTGACCAATTACTGCCATAGTCACTGTTAGTAAGTGGTCTGTAGATATCAATCCAGGTACCTATTGTCTCTTCAAAACGATCATCGATACTTGGTGCAATACATAAATATCCCTGTTGTTTAAGAATTTCTTTAATGTGTTGGGAAAGTTTATCGATGACATTTTTACCTTCAGGCCTAATATGAAGCTATTCTTTTGATGGTTCCCTCATATTTCGACTATTTAGATAAATGGTTGATCTGTGGATCCAGAATAAAGTCCTCTACGATTTTTTCTAACATTATCCCAATCTCTCCTATATCATTCCCTCAAACCAAAATCATGATATATGGATCAATCCTAAAAAAAACTCCAGATTACATTGAATGCTTATCCAATGTTGAGTATGAATGTAAATTATAGAACCATCCAATTTCTACGAGACAATTTAGTATAAAGATTATGAAAATTTAATTTTTTCCATAATTGGATCTGTAGAAATCTCAAGTATCCCCAATTATTCGAATGGAAATGGAAGTATTTCCTTTACTTGATGTTTTCTGAATCTTTAACAGGTTCAAAATAATTACAGTTATTACAGAAATAACCCTTTTTAATCCATTTTCTTTTACCTTTTAAGGGCACTGTTTCTTGAGCATACAAAGTAACAAGATAAGCAGCTTTACATTTATGACAGATTGGTAATTTTCTACCAGTGCTCCCTCTTCCTTGTTGTCTACGTGGTCCTACATTTCGTTTATTATCTGTCATAACTAAATAGATGTGTTCTAAGTATTTATATTTGTGTATATGATATAGCTTTTTTTTACAGGAGATGATAAAACTCGAATCAAGATAGCAAGCAAATTCATTGCAGCTAAGTTTCATAAGTCCATTGTAGTTATGAATTATTTGCGCGCTATGTCCGAGTGAGAATAGTTTAGCGTATAATCTGCAAGAGCCTTTTAAATTCCTTGTTGATTTTGTTTTTTAATTCGCATAGAAACTAATGGCATAAATAAGAAGGATTTCATTAGAAATGAAGGTTATTCCCTCAGACTTAATCCCAGTGGCGCTCAGAAACTAACCAAAGCTGTCAGATCGTAATTTAAAGTACGAGTTAGCTACCATAGCAAGATGTTAATGGAAAATTTATTATACTTCATGAATGAGTTAAATCATATTGGTGCTATATCATAACCATTAAAACAAATAATTTTTTAAATATCCTATGCGCATAGCTATGCACTAACAGATTCTTTATTTAAAATTCAAGCTACTTTCATAGTTATGAAAATAGTTGCTTGAAACTTTTAATATCATGGTGTAAAACATTATGAACAAAACAGAACAAAAATTAATGCTTGGATGGAGGGAGTGGGTAAAGCTGCCTGATCTGGGTTTACATGCAATAAAAGCCAAAGTTGATACCGGCGCAAAAACATCAGCATTGCATGCTTTTAACGTGGAAGTTTGCAAAGAGAATGATGTTGATGTAGTTAAGTTCTTTATTCATCCAATACAAAAGAATCAAAGTTTCCAGATAGAATGCAAAACACCTTTAAAAGATCGCCGTTTGGTTACTGATTCAGGTGGCCATCAAGAAATGCGCTATGTAATCGAAACTGATATCATAATTGCTGCTTACCGTTTCCCGATTGAATTAACACTTACAGATAGGGACACAATGCGTTTTAGGATGTTGCTAGGCCGTAATGCAATGAAAGGCTTGGCTCTGGTGGATCCTAGTGCATCATTTATACACGGTGAAGTTGATGCTCCCTTCCTATACAATAAAAAATTGGAGGCTAAAATATGAAAATTGCCTTATTATCTAGAAACCGCAATCTATATTCTTCTAAAAGATTGATCGAAGCTGCAGAAGAAAGAGGACATGAAACTCAGGTGATCGATGTATTACGAGTTTATATGAACATTACTTCTCATAAGCCCTCTGTTCACTACAAGGGTAAAGAGCTTGAGAATTTTGATGCTGTGATTCCTCGTGTAGGTTCATCTGTTACATACTATGGTGCTGCAGTACTGCGACAGTTTGAAATGATGGGAGTTTATCCGGTGAATGAATCTGTAGCTATAACTCGATCAAGAGATAAATTGCGTTCTATGCAATTGCTTTCTCGTAGAGGGGTTGGTTTACCTATAACTGTGTATGCAAGTAAACCCGATGATGTTAAAGATATGATCAAAATGGTTGGTGGAGCTCCTCTAGTTGTTAAGATTCTTGAGGGAACCCAGGGTATTGGTGTTGTATTAGCAGAAACTCAAAAAGCCGCAGAAAGTGTGATAGAAGGTTTTATGGGAGTAAAGGCAAACATTTTGATACAGGAGTACATAAAAGAATCCAGTGGTGCTGATATCCGCTGTTTTGTTATCGGTGGCAAAGTTGTTGCAGCAATGAAAAGACAAGCACCAGAAGGCGAGTTTCGTTCAAATATACATAGAGGTGGATCTGCAGAAGTAATTAAGATCACGCCCGAGGAACGTTCTACTGCTGTGCGTGCTGCTAAAATAATGGGTCTCAATGTTGCTGGCGTTGATCTTTTGCGCTCTAACCATGGGCCAGTAGTAATGGAAGTGAATTCCAGTCCTGGCTTACAAGGAATAGAAACTGCTACTGGTAAAGATATTGCAGGCATGATAATTGAATTTGTTGAAAAGAATGGTCAGTGTGGAAAAACTAAGACTCGTGGAAAAGGTTGATCAATGCGTCAAGCAATTACAATAGCAGGTACAACAATTCAGCCGGGAACCCGGAAGTCAATTGAACTTTCTATACCTAGCTTTTATACGCATACCTCAGAATCCATGCCAATTCATGTGGTACATGGGCATAAACCCGGACCGTGCCTTTTGATATGTGCTGCAATTCATGGAGATGAGATCAATGGTGTAGAGATAATCCGCCGTGTACTTGCACACAAAACTGTTAACAATCTCAAAGGTACGCTCATAGCCATTCCAATTGTAAATGTATTCGGATTTGTATCTCAATCTCGCTATTTGCCTGACAGGAGGGATTTAAATCGTTCGTTCCCCGGTTCAAAAAAAGGCTCTATGGCATCTCGTATGGCAAATATTTTGATGGTAGAGATAATTGAACATTGTACACATATAATCGATCTCCATACGGGAGCAATTGCCCGAGAGAATTTACCCCAGATACGTGCATGTCTGAATGATGATCCGGAAACAGAATCCTTTGCTCGTTCTTTTGGTGTTCCTGTTATGATCAATACTCAATTACGAGACGGGTCACTACGTGAAGCAGCCAGTGAAAATAATATTCCGGCACTTTTGTATGAAGCTGGCGAAGCGCTCCGATTTAATGAATTTGCAATTAGAGCAGGAGTAAGGGGTATACTTGGAGCTATGTCCCATATTGGAATGAGAGCAAAAAGTAGAAAAAAGAAGGTATATGATTCTTTTATATCCAAATCAACTCACTGGATAAGATCCTCACAAAGCGGAATTCTACGTTCAATAGTTCCTCTGGGAACTCTAGTCAATAAAGGTGACATACTGGCTTACATTAATGATCCTTTAGGTGAAATAGAAACAGAAGTCATCAGATTGGTATCTGGGATCGTTATTGGAAAAACAAATATCCCACTTGTACATGAAGGAGAAGGCATATTTCACATAGCGCAATATCCTGAAGCAGAAGAAATTTCCAACTACATAGAATCATATCACGATGAATTTGACCCACTTAATGAAGATACGGAAAATAAAGATGCTCCTTTGGTATGACTTCTGACAATTCAATATTGAAGGGTTATCATCTTTCAATTCTGCTATTTAAGTTAATTTGATATTCTATTGAGAGTAAAATACAATTAGAGGTTTTAGGGGGTACTATTATTGTATTCAAACAAAGTTTCTAAAAAAGCAGGGTTACCACCGGGTACACTTGTAAGAATAGGTAAAAAATACTCTGAAGAAACTAAAATTACAGTAATAGATTATGATATTAACAGTTTTCAAGAAACTGTCATTAATGATATTGAAGATGTTTTTTCATACAAAGATAGTTCCACAATTACCTGGATCAACATAAGTGGCCTTGAAAACATAAGCATAATTGAGAAAATTGGAAAATTTTTTAATATTCATCCACTGGTTCTTGAAGATATCCTCAATACTAACCAAAGACCAAAAGTCGATGACTTCGATGACTATCTATATATTGTCATGAAAATGGTTTATTTCAATGAAGATGGTATTGATATAACCCTTGAGCAGGTAAGTATTATTTTAGGTGAAAATTTCGTCATTTCATTTCAGGAAGTGGAAAAAGATGTATTTGATCCTGTTCGAGAGAGGATTAGAAAAAATAAAGGTCGAATAAGAAAAGTGAAGTCTGATTATTTAGCCTACAGCCTGATGGATGCAATGCTCGACAATTATTTTTTTATACTTGAAAAAATAGGAGAATATGTTGAAGATATCAGTGAAGAATTGCTCAAAAATCCAGAAAAGAAAACGCTTCATGATATTCACTACATAAAAGGAGAGATGTTTTTTTTAAGAAGGTCTGTTTGGCCGTTAAGGGAAGTTGTTAACACTCTCAAGCGTAGTGAATCAGAATTGGTGAATAAGGAAACAGTCATTTTTTTGAATGACCTGTACGACCACACGATCCAGATAATGGATTCAGTAGAATCATATAGAGAGATGCTTTCGGGAATGGCCGACTTATATCTTTCAAGTGTAAGCAACCGCATGAATGAAGTCATGAAGCTCTTGACAATTATAGCAACAATATTTATCCCCCTCACTTTTATTGCAGGTATCTATGGCATGAACTTTGAATACATGCCTGAATTAAAATGGAAATGGGGATATCCATTTGTTTGGATTACAATTATCTCTATTTCCAGCATAATGGTAGTTTACTTCCACAGGAAAAACTGGTTATGAATGAGGTTTAAATGAAAGATGTTTTTAGTACATACAAACCACCTTTTGATGTAAAAATTGGTGAGGTCCCTATTTCTGTTTCAGAAGAAAATGGCATTCTTATTTACAGAAGACAAGATGATGATGACATCTATGAAAAAATGATATTAAATGGAAATTCAGAGATACTGATAAACCCGATCGAGCCAGTAAACCTACCTAAAAGTCTAAGTCCATTTTTGCTTATAGAACTTGAAAAGCCATTAGTAGTTAGTCCAAAATCCAAACAAATTATTTTTTTGACATTTCCTATAGAAATAGGTGTTTTTGTTTCAGATAAGGAATTGCGAATACTTGACATATTCAGCTTCAACAATGGAAAATTCACATTGTATGGTCCACAAAACAATGGTTTGATATGCAGATACTGGAAAAGCGAAGTATTCACATCTATTCCACAGATAAATTCACTTCACCAAGGAGCTATAGAAATAGAAATCAATAACGATATCAATGAATGGAGTGAGATAACACAAATAGTTTTTAATGCTTATGGCATGAAAATCTATCATGGTGATGGCAGGATTTCCATGAAAGCAAACATGAAGATACAAAGCAGATCAATTGCTGAAACATCATTTACTTTGCTACCTACAACTTCACTATTCAAGCGGTCTGTTGAACTTTATACAGCCCGCAAAATTGCAATTAATGTATCAAAATGTGTAATGGAGCATGGATTATGAACAATAGCACATTTTTCCCTTACAGTTTACCCTCATTATCTGGAATTGTACTAGATGCAATAAGTGTTGTCTTAATCCTGTTCATTTCTTTAATTTTTGCTAAAGTAGCCACAATATATACTCAGCGTTCATTGAAAGAAAAAATGGAAAAAGAGCACCTCAATATACTCAACAAAACGATCTATTATGGGATCATTACTCTTTCAATATTGTTGTTCATTTTCCCAATACTCAAAATTGAAGCATCCAGCCTTCTTGTTGCTGGTGGTGTTGTGGGTATAGTCATTGGTTTTGCCAGTCAGAGTATTGTAGGAAACCTAATTTCGGGCATTTTTCTGATGATAGAGCGCCCTGTAAAAATAGGAGACCAAATTAATATCGAGGGAAATTATGGATTTGTAGAAGATATCAATTTGGTTTCTACAATTATGAGGACATACGATGGGCTTTACATAAGAGTTCCTAATGAAACAGTTTTCACAACTAATATAGTGAATTTTGTTGCAAACTCTGCTAGAAGATTTGAATATAATGTAGGGGTCCGTTATGATGATGATGCAGATAAGGCAATTGCCATCATCGAAGATCTAATTGAGGCACAACCATTAGCCCTTAAAAATCCTGTCCCTCAAGTTTTTGTACATGAGCTTGCAGACAATGCAGTAACCATTCTTGTAAGAATTTGGTGTCCTCCTACGGAATGGTATTCTGTAAAAATGGAAATGCTTTGGAATATCAAGAAAACACTGGAAGAAAATGAAATTGAAATTGCATTCCCACAAAGAACTGTTTGGTTTGCAAATGAGCTTTCTTTGAAAACTAAAGATGAGAATATAAAATGAATTATAAGTGATAATCTCTATATTTTGCCTCTATATTTGACACATTTATAGAGATTTTCGACTTTTATATTTTTTGATGAATTTGAATTACTTTCTAAAATCCTGAATATTTTCAATTCAGAATACCTATTACCCTAAAATCAGGTGCGGGATATATACAAGAAGAAAAAAGTGTACGGTATTTATTGCAGAGATCAAGCATTTCAAAAACATTTGAATAAATATTGCTGGAGTATTAAAAACTGGTTTCATTTAGCAACTTCTATATAATATGTAATTTCACTCTAAATTAGAGTATCAATTTTTAGAAGTCAGAACATTTGGTAATATGCTATAGAGGTGATGGTGTGACAGTAATAAGTTTCGTAGCTTGTAAAATATTTGAGGATGAAATCATCCATGTTGTGGAAAATGATTCATTAATTGACAAATTGATACTTGTGGAAAATGATGATTGTGGAAGGCTGGCTGAAAAGTTAGACAATGAAGGAATTAAATATGAAATTCTTCCTCTCGAGGCCATTCCAGTAAATCTGGATTCCAATGAATCTGACAAAATTACTCTTATAATTGATATTCTAGAACTCGCACTGCATGCTTACCCGGATGATCTCAAAAATGCTGTTTACGCTGTCACTGAAGAAATGTCTTCATATTCTGACGGTATTCTCCTTTTCTATGGTCTTTGTGGAAATGTTCTTGCAAAAACAGAAGAAGACTTAAAGGACTTATCTTGTCCTGTTCACATATTAAAAGAAAAAAACGGACAAATAATAGATGATTGCATAGGTGCAGTTCTTGGTGGTCGGGGTGCTTATCTTGAAAAACTAAGAGCATGTAGTGGCGTTGGTACATTTTTTATGACACCCATGTGGGCGGCCAACTGGCGTGAGATGATAGTATCAGCAGGCATGACTCCTGACATTGATGATATAGAGTCATCAAAGTTTGTTTTTGAACAAGTAGGATATAAGATTGTAGCTAAAATTGACACTGGACTACGCTATGAAGAAAATTTTGATGCTATGGTTGACGAATTCGCACAGCTATTTGATTTTGATGTAATTGAAATGGATGCCAGTCCTGAATTACTTGAGCATTGCTATTGTAAATTAAAAGAACATGTCTCATAACATTTAGTTGATTTATCAATAATATATCACAGTATCACGCTTATGAAGTTTCGGTATGAAAAACTGTTACCTATCGGATCTTAAGCGTAGATCTTCAGGACAATATGTATTTGATTTAAAAGAGCGTTGTTTGAGTATCCTAACTATTAAATGACAAAATTGTTTTCATGTGAGATGAAAGAAGTAGTCTTATGCGAAGAAGTAGGATTCATTATAACTAGTATATGGATTTTTTATAGGATATAAAAAGGGGTTCAAATGAATAACAGTGGTTGTACTTTCATGGAAATCGAAAATGAATGGATAACTATGTCCGATGGTTGTAAACTTGCGGCAAAGATATGGTTACCAGAGAATGTAAATGATCAGCCGGTACCTGCCATTCTGGAATACATTCCTTACAGGAAACGTGATTTTAAAGCAGTTCGCGATTCCATGATCCACAGATATTTTGCTCAACGTGGGTATGCATCTGTCAGAGTGGATATGCGAGGGAGTGGTGATTCAGAAGGTGTTTTGAAGGATGAATATCTGCCACAGGAACTGCAGGATGGACTGGAAACATTGGAATGGATAGCATCCAGACCTTGGTGTACAGGAAATATTGGAATGATGGGGATTTCCTGGGGAGGGTTCAATGCTCTTCAAATAGCTTCAATTGGATCGCCATATCTGAAGGCCATAATTACGGTTTCATCTTCTGATGACCGATATAAAGATGATGTACATTATATGGGAGGATGCATGTTAACAGACAACCTCTCATGGGCATCCACTATGTTCTCTTACAATTCACTCCCGCCAGATCCTGATATTGTTGGTGAGAAATGGAAAGATATGTGGCTTGAAAGATTAGAGGGTAGTGGTCTTTGGCTGAAGAAATGGCTTCAACATCAGAGAAAAGATGAATACTGGAAACATGCTTCTATTGCAGAGGACGAGGCCCCCATATCATGTCCGGTCTTCGCTGTAAGTGGATGGACAGATGGTTATTCCAACACCGTTTTCAGACTTATGGAAAACTTACAGGTTCCTCGTAAAGCCCTTATAGGTTCCTGGGGTCATAAGTACCCCAATTTATGTGGAGGGGACCAAGGAATTGATTTTTTGAACGAGGCTGTTATCTGGTGGGACCGATGGCTTAAGGGCATTGATAATAGCTTTGCCGATGAACCCATGTTACGTCTTTGGATGCAGGATAGTGTATCACCTCTCATCCCAAAAAGTCCTGGTCGATGGATAGCAGAGAATAGCTGGCCATCCAAAAATGTTGAACAAGAAACCTTTTTATTATCGCCGGGCAGGATCCACCTCAAAAGAACAAATATCAAAAACGAAATAACAAGCATCAGAAGTCCTTTAAGTGTTGGCCTTTTTGCAGGCAAGTGGTACTCATATTCAGAGTTAACTGACCTTCCTCACGACCAGAATGAAGAAGATGGAGGAGCCCTTGTTTTTGACACGCCTGTCCTGGAAGAAGACATTGAGATACTTGGATGTCCAGAAGTCGAACTTGAATTGAAGTCTGATAAACCCATATCTATGATCGCCCTTCGGCTTAATGATCTGTGTAGAGAGGGAACTTCCACAAGGATTACTTATGGACTTCTTAATCTAACACACATAGATGGTGATGAGGATCCTGAAGCCCTGGAAATAGATAATTGTTACAGGGTTAAGATAAAGATGAATTATGTTGCACAAAATTTTCCGGCAGGAAATAAGATACGTCTGGCTATCTCAACTTCCTACTGGCCTTTTGCATGGCCAAGTCCTGAACCTGCATCTTTGACCATCAAAAGCGGAGGTAGACTAATACTGCCCGTGAGACAAAAAAGTGAACTTGACGAAAATTTACGCAGTATTGGAGAAGCAGTTTCAGCAGAACCAATTAAAACTACACTTCTGGCTCCTGCAAAAAGAGAATGGACCGTACAGCACAATCTTGCAACAAATGAAGTAAAACAACAAATAATCAACAATGACGCGCTCTTAAAACTTGATAAGATCGATCTTGAGATGGGAAAAGAGGCCACTGAGATTTATTCATATACTAATAATGATTATAATACGGTTCGGGGAGAAGTTGAAAGCACAAGAACTCTGAAACGTGGCAACTGGAATGTCAAAACTATAACAAGAACTGTGCTTACTTCTACACCAACTGACTTTCAGATAAGAGCAACACTTGATGCTTATTTGGGGGATGTTAGAATATTTAGTAAAAGCTGGGATGAACTCATCCCTCGTGATATGATTTGAATAGGGGGTTTTGTAATGACAAAAAATATTTTTATTGTAGGAATGGATGAATTCAATCTAGAAAAAATAAAAAATGTACCTGCAGCTAAAGATTGTAAATTTCATGCTGCTATAGATATCAATGAGATTCGAAATGTTAATGACTTTGATATTGAGAAACTAATTTCTATTGCAGAAGAGCGCATAAATGCTGTAGATGGCAGACCTAGCGGAATAATCACTTATTTTGATTTTCCAGCTCAGGATATTGTGCCTATTTTAATAAGTAAATTTGGTCTAAAGGGTCCTGACTTTGAAAGTGTATTGAAATGTGAACATAAATTTTGGAGCAGGCTCGCACAACAAGAATGTATACCTAAGCACATCCCAACTTTTATGACAGTAGACCCATTTGATGAGAATGTTTTCAATAACATAGAAATACCATTTCCTTTTTGGATCAAACCATTCCGATCATTTAGATCTTATTTAGCGTTTGAAATTACAAATAGACAACAGTTTAAAGTAAGTATTGAGGAGATTCGAAATAATATCCAGTTTATCCATAGACCTTTTATGAAATTACTAGAAATGCATGAGTTACCAGACTCAATTTCTAAGATAAAAGAGAGTTGTATTATTGAAAGTTCCTTATATGGCAGACAGTGCACTGTTGAAGGCTATGTATTTAACGGTGAAATAAATTTTTACGGTGTTGTGGATTCTCTTAAAGAAAACCATTTCTCATCATTCTCTTCCTATGAATATCCTTCCTCTTTAGAACAATGGATACAGGATAAGATAAGAGACGTTGCCACTACTTTCATAAAGCATATTAAATTTGACAATTCTGCATTTAACATGGAGTTCTTCTATAACACTTTTACAGAGGAAGTTTATTTACTGGAAGTAAATACACGTATATCTCAATCCCATGCAGATCTATTTGAGAAGGTTCATGGCATATCTAACCATCAGGTTATGTTACAAATAGCTTTAGGTGAACACCCAACACCATTAGGAAACAATGGAAAGTTTAAATATGCTTCTAAGTTCATGCTAAGAACATTTGAAGTTGGGACTGTAGTGTCTGTTCCATCAAAAGACTCAATCGAAAAAGTAATAAAAGAAATGCCTGATACAATTATTAGCGTGTTAGTGGAAGAAGGACAAGAACTTGAACAACTTGAACTTCAGGACAGTTATAGTTATGAACTCGCTGAAATTTATATAGGAGGCAACAGCAGATCTGAACTCAAAGAAAAATATGATCGTGCGCTTGACATGCTAAATTTCAAGATTCAGAATACTCTTTAAAACCAGTATAAATCTTTAATTTAGAGGATTTCGGGCTCTGTAGAAAACCGATTTTCCATTTTATTTTAGCACAATAATTTAAAAAGGATTAATCCCCTGAGTATTACTTACCACAAGAAAACACAAAGGGGATGATTGTGTTTGTTCCAGATTGGAAATCTGCAACTCCCATTAAATATTTGATTTAATGGCATTTCTAATAAGTACTTAAAGTTTGTTGATACAGCACTAGATGTATCAGGAAACTCACATCTCCAGATTTTTATATTTGTAAGTATTCTAAAAGAAAATATACTCAGCACCCGCTCATGACATTGGTTTTGTTGAAAGAATATCTTGATGAGGATTATCGAGATATTATAGAAATAGTTGAATTAATGGACAAAGTTAAAGCAAGAATCGGACTTAGACAGGTTCCACACTTTACTAGACTTCACAAATTCATTACAAGATTAAGTTTCTATATATTTTGCTGGATTGCTCAAACAAACACTAAAACTATTCTATTCCCATGGTGAACAAATAGAAATTACCGCCATTGATTCAAGTGGATTTTCTAGTGGCCACTGTAGCTATTATTATTCTTGGAGAACATGAAAGAAACGAAGATCTTTCTTAAAAACCAGTATATCTGTTGATACTGTAAAGTTCATTGTTACTGGTTTCAAGATATCAGGTAAGCCTATGCATGATGCAAAACATGCATTGGCATTGCTAAAGCAATGTCACAAAACTCGCAGATCAAAGTGCTATGTAATGGATAAAGGGTACGATTCAAAAGATATACATTCATTAACAAGAGAGCAATTGAAAGCCATAGCCATCATTCCTTTAAGAAAGACAAAAAGGAAGAAGATCAAAGGAAAATACCGCAGAAAAATGGTATGGGAATTTGATGAAGAATTGTACCATAAAAGAAATCTGCTTGAAACAATTTCTCTGTTCTGAAAAGGAAATATTGGGAAGAAGTAAAGACAAAAAAATACTGGAATCAAGTCAAAGAAGTCAAATTTAAGTTGTTAGTACATAACCTTGACAGATATTTCAAGGTTATATTTGTTATTCAAATGAGGATTTCTACAGAGCAGGATTTCGATAATTGGTGCTGTTCATGCATATATGGATACTGACTCTATCTTTGTTTTCCCCTGAACATGAACAGAAGATCATTGACTATTTAAAGGCTCCAAATCGTTATAATTTAGATATTGATCTGTTGAGGGCTGAAAAAGATAATATATGGAACTATTATGGTATATCTTCAAAACGCTATGCTCTTTACACCTGTAAAAATGAGGAACTCAAGTTAATTGAAGGTGAGAGATTATTCTAACTACATAGACTTGGAACTTAACAAATCCATTTCCAAAGGATGTTGCTGATTGGCAGGCTAAGATATGTGGGGATCTCCTTAAGTTACACTATTGGATTCTTAAAGAGATAGACATTGAAGAGAAGTATACATGGTGCTAATGTTGCTAGGTCTTATGGCACCATTTCTTATCTCACTTTTTATGTTCAATATATCTAATCCTATCAAACTCTTCTATATTTGCTATAGCCAGGCGCATTGTAGAAATAAGATAGGATCTTAATTTAAACTGGGGTTAAAATGAAACATTTACTAGTTTGTATCTTAATGATATTCTTTGTTATTTTATCCGGTTGCATCAGCAATACAAATGAAGCTGCCGATGGAACAGTAGACAATAATGAGAACATTATCGGGTCAATAGAGTTTCAGGTAGAAGGGACGGAAGTGGAGATTATAAGCTCTGATCTGAGCTATCCGGCGTACGTAGCAGCACCCGCAACCGAAGACAGAAAACCGGCAATAGTGCTGTTACACTCATTCAGGGGGATGGAACCGGGATATATAGAACTCATCGACAGGTTTGCTTCTGAAGGGTATGTGGTAGTGGCTCCTGAGTGGCAGACTTTCGAGACATCTCCATCCGATGCGCTTGTAGAACAATTGATACGAGATTCTGTGAAATATGCAAAAACAAGGCCTGATGTGAATACCGATATTCTCGGATTGACAGGCTTCTGTGCAGGTGGAAGATACACCATGCTCTTTCTTCCTGAGATCAAGGAATTCAATTCCGGGGTTGCATGGTATGGTTTCCCATATTCAGGAGGAGACGAGAATCGACCGGCTACACCCGCTGACGTGGTAGAGGGGCTTGAAGCACCCATGTTGATTATCCACGGAACCAATGACCAGCCCAGCAATATATCAGATATCTATAGATACTCCACTGAACTGGATACTGCTGACAAATACTTTGAATTGAAGGTATATCAGGGTCAACCCCATGGTTTCATGCTTGAGGATGGACAGCTCTCACAGAGTTTTGAAGCCGAGGATGCTTACTGGCAGATGCTTACATTCTTTGACAGGACATTGAACTAAGGGATATGCTATGAAAGACACAAAGTTCATTTTCCTTTTGTTGCTTGTACTTTTTTTTGCTATAGGTCCTTTCGTTGGGATCTATACCGATTACCTGTGGTTTGATATGATCGGCTATACTTCCGTTTTTATAACGATCCTGAAATGGAAATTGATCATAGGAATACCCGTTTTTTTATTCGTGTTCATCTTTCTCTACGTGAACGCAAGGATTGCAGAGGCCTTAATAAGCAGGGTACTTGCTGATAAGAATATTGAATATGATAAATTGGATTCCCGGACCATTTTGGTTGTGCCAGTTGTATTTTCATTCCTTTTTGGACTCATACTCAGCAGTAATTGGAAAACCATCCTCCTTTACATGAATAATACAACTTTTGGAATAAAGGATCCCATTCTTATGAACGATATAGGATTCTATGTATTCCAGCTTCCATTCTTGCATCTTGTGAGAGGGGGATTCCTGATTCTGTCCATCATAGCTTTCATATTGGTTCTGATCCGTTACATATACAAACTTGAACCTTTATTCCAACCGGAGAAAAAGAGGAAAGAAGATATTACAGAAAGTTATATCCTGGAACAGACAACCAGTGTTAAGGATATATTGCTCGAACTACCTCCAAAAGTCCTTGTTCATATTTCGATACTTCTTGCATCTATTTTTGTGCTGATAGCTTTTGGTTTTTTCCTTAACAGATATGAAATTCTGTTCTCCCAGTATGGAGTGGTGGCTGGTGCGGGATACACTGATGTGTATATTCGCCTTCCGATATTCAATATATTAACCGCGCTGTCCTTGTTGATATCGATAGCTTTGATGACAAATGTTAAATTGAAAGATGTCAGGATCCCAGTTGCAAGCATATTTCTGATAATTTTGTTCATTCTGGCAAGTTCCTTTGTGCCGAATGTATATCAGCAGTTCAAAGTAGAACCAACGGAAATACAACTTGAAGAACCATATTTGAATTATAACATAAATTACACAAGAATGGCTTTTAGTCTGTCAGATATTGAAGAAAAATCCTTTGAAGTAAATTCTAAATTTACATTGTCAGAACTTGAAAATAATACACAGGTCGCCGATAATATACGAATATGGGATAGAAGGGCTCTTCAACAAACATACAGACAATTACAGCAGATCCGAACCTATTATACATTCTACGATGTCGATACCGACCGATATCATATAGATGATGGGTACCGACAGTACATGATATCTGCCAGGGAACTGGATACAATGCAGCTCGCTCCGGAAGCGAAGACATGGGTGAATGAGCGTCTGGTTTACACCCACGGGTTTGGGGTTGTAATGAATCCTGTAAGCACGAAAACTTCTGATGGCAGACCTGAATTTGTTTTGCAGAATATTCCTCCTGTAGGGATTTTCAATGTATCCAATCCACGCATATATTATGGTGAGCTTACTGAGGAATACAAGATAGCAGATACGGGAAAAGAAGAATTCGACTACCCACGGGAAGAACAGAACGTATTCACCCAATACGATGGCAGAAGTGGTATATTACTGGATTCTTTTTTTAAAAGACTTGTCTTTGCCTATTCTTTTGGCGAGATAAATGTCATCCTCAGTGAATACATAGATGATAATTCACGGTTGATGTATCACAGGCAGATCGAAGAAAGGGCACAGACCATAGCTCCATTCCTTGAATATGATAGTGACCCGTACCCCGTGGTATATGATGGAAGAATCTACTGGATAATAGATGCTTATACAACTGCCGACAAATTTCCTTATTCTGAGAACTATTATGGATCAAATTTCTACGGTATCAACTACATCAGAAATTCTGTAAAGGTCGTTATTGATGCTTATGATGGAACTGTGGATCTCTACGTGATGGAAGATGAACCTGTTGTTAATACTTATTCCAGGATATTTCCTGACCTTTTCAAACCGTTCAGTGAGATGCCAGCAGGTCTTAAGAAGCACATACGATACCCTAAGGACTTCTTTAAGGTTCAGATGAACATGTATGAGAACTACCACATGAAAAACGCAGACACTTTTTATAATAAAGAGGATGCGTGGGAGATCCCAAAGGAGGTATACAGGGGAGGCAGCATTGATATGGAGCCTTATTACATGATCACAAAACTTCCTAACGGAGGTGGACTGGAATCGGTATTATTACAGCCTTTCACGCCCAGAAACAGGGAGAATATGATCGCATGGATAGCCGCTAGATGTGATGAACCAAATTATGGAGAGATAAAACATTACGAATTGCCAAAGGGCGAACTCATCTATGGTCCAACACTGATAGAGTCCAGGATCGATCAGGATCCGGATATCTCCGAGCAGTTAACCTTGTGGGGACAGACCGGATCCCGGGTAATTAGAGGGAATTTACTGGTAGTGCCAATCGGTAATTCAATATTTTACTCTGAGCCCTTGTTCATAAGTGCTGAAGAATCAGAGATCCCTGAACTCAGAAGGGTTATCGTGTCATCCGGGCAGAAAGTTGTTATGGGCGAGAATCTTCCGGAAGCTCTCCAGATGCTTGTGGAAGGCAGACTCACAGACGAGGCTGAGACCGAACAAGCAGGTCTACCACCGACTATAAGTGAACTTGCACAACAGGCACTGGATCATTACAACAAGGCTCAGGAATATCTGGCCGAAGGTAACTGGGCAGGATATGGCGAAGAGATCGATCAAATGGAAAACACCCTGGTCCAGCTAGATAAGATTCTGGATGAAGCAGATAAAAACGTCTAATTCCTATAATACAGGATCTCAGACCTTCATTGGCTATTAAAAAGAAAAGCTCAACAAGCTTTTCATTATTTTTAGAGGAATAGAACAATAATAGACCATGCCAAAATTAAGCAAATGCTTTCCAGGTTTCTTGTGGATTTTGCTGCTTTAAGTCTCATAGAAAAATTATCTTACATGTGAATTCAAGCTAAAGGTTAATCTTCCAAAATTTTAAGTGTTGGGTTTTTAGAATTCTTCTAATGGTTTTTACTAAAACGCTTATCTTGTATGGAAGAATATGGAAGTCAAATGTGGATCGATGCTCTGTATTTATCTTTTGATTATCTCATTAAGGTCATCCCTCCTATCATAGTAGGGACCATTATAATGGATATTCTCGTGGAAATGGGATGGGTCAAAAAACTGGGTTTCATTGCATCCCCCGTGATGCGTTTTGGAAATCTCAGGGAGGAGATAGGTGTGAGTTTTCTCACATCCTTTGGCTCATCTGCTGCGGGAAATTCCATGATAGCAAAGCTTCATGAGAATAACCACATCAATAGAAAGGAGACCATCATCGCTACAATGGTAAACTCGTTCCCATCAAGCATAGTGCTCTCAAGAGACCTGCTGCCAGTGGTTGTCGTACTGCTTGGCAGCACCGGCCTTGTCTACCTGGGTATAGTGATACTTATCGGTTTTCTAAAGACATTGATGGCTCTGGGCGCTGCCCGTGTTCTCCTTGAACCCAAAACCCACGGGGATATCCATGCTAACATTGAGAAGATCTCTTTCAGGCAAGCAGTTATAGGGGTCTCTAAAAGATCAGGGGCATCCCTGAAAAAGATAGTCATAACCATGGTGCTGGTATCTATAATTGTTTTCCAGCTCATGGAGACCGGTATATTTGATTGGTTATCATCCATGATGAGTAACTCTTTTTTGATCCGATATGTACCTGCAGAGGGTCTACCTATCGTTGCCGGATGGTTTGCCAGCAATATCGCTGCCTATACCATAGCCGGTAATCTTCTAACGGCAGAGATACTTACACCAAAGGATGTTATACTTGCCCTTATTATTGGAAGGATACTGGCCAGTGTTCCCAGGATTAAGAGCATGCTGCCATATTATGTGGGTATATTCAGTCCCAGGCTTGGAGTGAAGATCATGTTTGTATCCCTGATGATGCAGAACGGTATAATGGTCATGATCGTGGGTTTTATCATAATGTTCTGGTGAACTCTCCAGAGGATTATGTTTTTCAGGCTCTTCATTTACTGAAAATCTATCATCCTTAATGTATAGTTTGGCATTGCTAACACGCATATCTATTCCGTATCCGTTAAGGAATTGAAGTTTCATTAGAAATCAACCTCTTCTAGCAAAGTATCTGATGAAATACAAAGACTTGCAGAACTAAAAAAGCACTTCAAAGCCTTACAGTTAGACAACTTTAATATATGGCAAAAAACTATGGGGTCAAAGTTAAATCTCAAGACCTTGTGTTTTTTGATTAGACAGCTCCAAAATTAACAAAAGATGATTATGTTGCTTGGATAAGATATGATCTAAGCTTCGAGGAAATTATTATATTTACATTAACATGAAAAGACTCACTAATAAAGTAAAAATAAAAATAAACAAGGATATACATATATATGGCTATTGAAACTTTAGAGATGACAAGCAGTCTTATGAGTTATTTCATTTTCTCGTTTATATCACTGCTCATCATTGTAAGCCCAATAGGCGCTCTTTTTGCGTTTATACCCCTGACAAGTTCAATGACATTTGAAGAAAAGAACCTAATTGCAAAGCGTGCTGTCTTGTTAGCTAGTTTGCTGTCAATTTTCTTCGCTATAAGTGGAACTTTAATTTTAGACATGTTCGGTGTACGCGTTGATTCCTTAAGGATAGCTGGTGGAATTCTACTTTTCACAATTTCATTTGATATGCTTCAAGCACGAACATCCAGGGAAAGTATTACAGAAAAAGAGATCGATGCATCACTAAGAAGAGATGATATATGGATATTTCCCGTTGCTTTACCAATGCTCACAGGACCTGCTACAATTGCAACGATAATATTACTTATTAAAGGTGCAATTTCATTTGATTATAAAATAATGGTTATACTTGCTATATTGTTAACATTTGCTATTACTTTGTTCGTGCTCACTCATTCGTGGAGAATATCTAAATTCATGGGATATACTGGAATGATGGTTACAACAAGACTTCTTGGATTGTTCCTTGCAGCACTTGCAGTGGAAATGATTATAAACGGAGTTTGGAATATCTATAATAGTTTATGATTTCAGGGAACATGATTAATTGATTATAAAAATAATCAAATTAAGCAATGTATATGATGAATTATTTCAGAATGGTATTGGAAAAGTATATGAACCATATAATATGAATTTCTTTTTGTTCAATATTGTTCATGAACAAAATATTATGCTTTTCCAAAATGCCACTAATACAGAAAATATGGATTTATCATAGTGAATCCGAAAAATGATTTTTTTAATTTGATGCAATAATAATTAAAAATTAAAGAAAGTTTGGTTTTTTGGCGTTACCTATTACCCCGCACCTGATTTCCGGGTAATAGAAAGCGACAAAGAAGATAATTACAAATGACAACTATTCTTCTTTACATTACTTCTAATGACTCTTAATTTGTCCATGAATTTGAAAGAACTTCAGCTTGCTTTAATACTAATTCAATGGCTTCCGGTGCCATGTCTGGAGGATACTTATATTTCTGTAATGTGCGACGAACAAGAATTCGCAATTTAGCTCTTACACTATCACGCACTTGCCAATCCACTGTTGTAGACTTTTGTAATTTTTTGGTAATTTCCCGAGCTATCTTTTTAAGGGTCTCATCGCCCAATTCACGCACAGCACTTTCGTTGTCTGCCAGTGCATCGTAGAATGCGATCTCATCAGGGTTCAGGCCTAGTTCCTCATCATGTTTCAGAGCTTCACGATAGTCCTTTGCCATCTGGATGAGTTCTTCGATGACCTGGGCTGTTTCAATGCCACGATTATTGTATTTTCGCAGTGTTTCCTGCAAACGATCACTGTATTTCTTTTCCTGAACAACGTTGTTTGAAGACCTTGATCTTATCTGGTCTTTTAGCAGTTTTTCCAGTAATTCAACTGCAAGATTGCGATATTCCATGTGTCGGACATCTTCCAGGAATTCATCTGATAAGAGGCTGATATCTGGTTTTTCCAGACTTGCCAGTTCGAATACATCCACTACACCTTCGGAAATAATGGAATTATCAAGTATCTGTTTAAGGAGAGAGTTCTTTTCTTCCTGTGTCCGTTTTTTGTCAACAGATGTGTATTTTGAAATAGCGGTCTTCACGGCTGAGAAGAATGCAATTTCAGAATGTAATGGTTCGAGTTCATCAAGGGTGCTGCATAGTGAATATGCTTTGTTGATGGCAAGTACGGTGTCCAGATAACGCTTTTTGCCGTCATCTAGTCCTAAGATATGGTTTGCTGCGGGTACTAACAGCTTGTAGGCCTGAGTCTCAAAACCTGTGTAATCGAAGCCGTGGAACATACCACGGACGATATCCATTTTCTCCAGCACTATGGAGTAGGCTTCTTCGGCATTCCTTGTGGGTTCGCCTCTGCCTTTGGCTTCGGTGTAGTTGTTGAGTGCTTGTTTTAGCTCGTTTGCAATTCCAATATAGTCTACTACCAGACCACCGGGTTTGTTACCGAATACACGATTGACCCTTGCAGTGGCTTGTATCAGATTATGGTCTTTCATGGGTTTGTCGATGTACATGGTATTGCAGCATGGTACGTCAAATCCTGTGAGCCACATGTCACGAACTATGACCAGCTTAAGTGGGTCTTTACTGTCCTTGAAGCGGTTTTCGATATCCTTTTTGGTTTTCTTGTTGTAGATATGTGGCTGAAGGTCTTTTTTATCGGATGCTGAGCCGGTCATTACGACCTTTATGGCACCTTTCTTTGGGTCGGGATCATGCCACTCCGGACGCAGTGCTGTTATCTGGTCGTAGAGTTCGACACAGATCCTGCGACTCATGCCTACGATCATGGCTTTCCCTTCCATTGATTCGTTGCGTTTTTCAAAGTGCTGAACAAGGTCAATGGCCACCTGCTGAATACGTGGTGTGGAACCTACGAGTTTTTCCAGACGGCTCCATTCACTTTTTGTCTTTTCACGACTGGATATCTCTTCTTCGTCTTCGACTATTTCCTCGACCTTTGTGGATAGCTCTGCTATTTTTTCGTTGTTCAAATCGAGTTTTGCTAAGCGTGATTCATAGAATATAGGTACAGTTGCTCCGTCATCAACGGCATCCTGTATGTCATATATGGATATCTCTTTGCCAAATACGTCATAGGTGTCCTTGTCATCTGTTGATATCGGCGTGCCTGTGAATCCGATGAATGTGGCATTTGGTATGGCATCACGCAGATATCTGGAATATCCGAATACCATTTTACTACCGATGACTTTGCCGTTCTCATCCTTTACATCGACAAGGCGGCCTTTACTTCCATATTGACTGCGGTGGGCTTCATCTGAGATCACCACGATGTTATGACGGGAATTCAGGACCGGATGTGTGGTCTCGTCTCCTATGGGTGCGAATTTCTGTATGGTTGTGAAGATTATGCCGCCGGATTCTCTTTCAGAGAGCATGAGGCGCAGTTCTTCCCGGTTTTTAGCCTGTACGGGTGTTTGCTTGAAGAGTTCCTGCAGATTGGAGAATGTGTTGAAGAGTTGTCCGTCCAGGTCGGTGCGGTCTGTTACTACCAGTATTGTGGGATTGTTCATTTCCGGCTGCTGCAATAGTTTCCCGGCATAGCAGCACATTAAGATGCTCTTACCGGACCCCTGGGTATGCCAGATGACTCCGGCCTTTTTGCTGCCGGGAACTACTTCTCTGCCATAGCTTGCACGGGCTTCATGGCTCATGTGCTCATCCGGCATTTGTGATGCTATCAGTGTCACTCTTACCGCTTCCCGGACCGCATGGAACTGGTGGTAACCGGCTATTTTTTTGATCAGGCTTGCGCCATCGTGCTCAAAGAGTATGAAATATCGAAGATAATCAAGCAGCAGTTCCTTATCAAAAAATCCCCTGACGACTGTCTCCAGTTGCCATTCCATTAGCGGCTTATCATCTTCATTTTTGATGGTACGCCATGGTCCGAATCGTTCCTTGTTAGCTGTCAGCGACCCGACACGTGCATTGAACCCGTCACTTATCACCAGTGCTTCGTTGAATACAAAAAGATCAGCTATTTCGTCCTTATAGGTCTGCAACTGCTCGTATGCGTTCCAGATATTTACCTTCTCGTCACCCGGAGTCTTAAGCTCCAGGACAGCAATAGGCAGACCATTGATAAAACAAACAATATCCGGCCTTCTGGGCTGTTTTATCCCCTGGATCGTAAACTGATTGACCACCAGGAACCGATTATTCTCCAGTCTCTCAAAATCGATCAAAAATACCCTGTCATGAATAACTTCATCATCCCTGCTATACTCGACCGGAACCCCTTCCAGCAAGAACCGATGGAACACCCGGTTATTGATCGTCAGGTCCAGCCCCTCTGGTTGTAAAACACTTGCTAAAGCCTGCTCAACAGCACTCTCCGGTAATCCCCCGTTAATACGCACCAGTGCTTCGCGCAAATACCTCTTTAACACAACCTCATGATAATCACCACGCTCAGGACGATAAGAATCACAAGCAATATCAGGGCCATGAATTACATCCCAGTCCTTCTCCCTGAACCAGTCAAGACATAACTGTTCGAGTTGATCTTCGTTCATCATGAGCATCTCTTTGTTAGTTGTAAGTGTTTACTTCCAACACTTATTTAATCTTTTTTAAATTATATTGATGAATTATACCTTAGCTTCATCAAGTTCGATGTTTTCAACTGATAATTCACCGGACAGGAGTTTGGGAAGGAGTGTGTCACGGAGGTCTTGAAGTACAAAGGATTCTAATCGGATTTCAA
>JAIPUR010000019.1 GCA_020055655.1 Methanosarcinaceae archaeon
GATATAACATCCCTCTAATAAGAGTTAAGTTATTTAACGTTTATTCTAGTTGGTATGAAGATAACGTTTCTTGGAACAGGAGTTGGGATTCCCCAGGCTGGAAGGGTGCAGTCAGGTCTTATCATGGAGATTTCCGGTAAACCGGTGCTTTTCGATTGCGGCTGCGGTGTTTTAGGCAGAATACAGGAATCCGGTTATGAGCATACGGATATTGAGACCATTTTTTTGACTCACTTACATCTGGATCATGTGGGCGATGTACTAGCACTGCTCAAGGCTAACTGGCTCATGGGCAAGACTGCCATGCGCATCTTCGGTCCAAAGGGCACAAAAGAGTGGTTCGAGCAGATGATCTCGGTTTATGACTATCTGGAGGGGCGCTTTGAAGTAGATATAGTCGAAGTGGAAGCAGGGGAGAGCTTCTTGCTGGACGATCCTGAATGCGATTGTAAGGTCAGCACCGCCCCTGGTGTGCATAGCATCACTTCCCTGACCTACCGTGTGGAGCATAATGGCAAAGTAGTAGTCTATGCAGGTGATACAGAACCGTGTATTCCTGTATTCGAGCTTGCTGACGGTGCTGACCTGCTAATACACGAATGTTCCTTCCCTCTTAATTTCGAGATGACAAATCACACCACACCTGATATGTTCAGCCAAATGCTTGAAAAAACCCCGTTAAACGTAAAGCAACTCTATCTGTTGCATCTCTATCCTCACATGCAGGGGCACGAAGAAGAAGCTCTGGAGCACATTAAAGGGAATTTCAAAGGAGATGTGAGAATAGCCACAGACCTGCTAAAAATTGAAGTATAACTCTCAGTTTTGAGAGTCAATACTTTTTAAGAGCTTCCAGAACAGCCTTTCCGAATTTCATGGCACTTGCAGGATCTCTGGCTGTTATGATATTATCCACAACAATGACATCCTCATCCTCATAGAACGCACCAGCCTTTTCAAGTTCTGCAATGCTGGCCTGATCAGCAAATACCGTGGCACGCTTTCCCTCAAGGATTCCGGCCTTTGCCAGTATCACAGGAGACACACATATTGCTGCAACCACCTTTTCCATTTCAAAAGCCTGCAGCACAAGCTCATGCAAGGCTACATTGTTCCAGAGGTATTCCTTTGAACCACCACCACCAGATATAACAATGGCATCATAATCAGCAATAACAACATCAGAAATAGCAATATCGGGCACAACTGTGCCACCAAGCATGCCTATTGCTTCTTTGGTCGTGCTACTTGCCACAGTAATGGTAATTCCCACATCTTCAAAAACATCTCTGGGATCAAAGAATTCCTCATCCCTGAAGTCCTTCTGTGCCACAACCATCAATATTTTTTTTTCAGATACATCCCCCATCATATTATCACTCCTCGATCTACCTATAAGTAAAATAATTATCACAAATATCCAGGTATATTTGCAATTAAGGCAACTTATTCGAATTTGCTAGTAACGTATCTCACTTTTCAACCACATCAGACACATCAATAGTACCTGAAAAGAAGTTTTATTTCAAATTATTTATACATGACGAGTTCAGACTAAAAAAGCATATAAAACCTTCGCTCTTAGAGACTTAACTGTAGAGAATGAAAAATATCAACTATTCTTTCCATACTTCCTGCTTATGGTAACAATTCCAAGATAGCCGTCTACTGTCAACTCATCCCCTGTATTGATGACCTTTGTCGCATCAGGTATTCCTGTTACGCAGGGAATACCGTACTCCCTTGCGATGATCGCCCCGTGGATTAGCATACCACCCCTGCGTTCCACTATACCGCTAACAAGTGGCATCACAAATGTCATATTCGGGTCAATGGAATCGCATATAAGTATCTCTCCGAATCGTACATCGAAAAGTTCCTGATTTCTGTTTATCACTCTGGCGATACCGCTGACAAATCCTTCCCCCGCAGGCTGTCCCTGGATCTGACGTTTATGTTCTTTCTCATCAAGGCTCTCTTCTTCAACTCTCATTTTTTTCACAGGAATGTATGATCCATCATTAAGAGCTTTCAGCAATTCATCCTTCTCTATATCATAATCCATAGCATCATTGCCATTGTTTACTGATCTGGCTGCTATCCTGCTTTTTGCTTCTTTTAGAGATGAAAGATACTGTTCCTCTATTCTTCCCAGATAGATATTGTCATCATCCCTCAATCGATAGCTTGTGCGTCCTGTATCAAGCAATTCTTTCGCACACTTTCTGTTACTTTCGGAAAAGGCGGATATGAAGCGCTTTTCCAGTTTACCATCATCTGCTTTGCTTGGCATTTCCTTTTCAGGGTTGGAAGCTAACTCTATTATCAATCTCAGCAGATCTTCCCTTCCTTTGAAGTAACCCGAATGTCCGAATTCATCAAAGAAGCCTTCGACCCCTTCCCCAAAATCATCTTCAATGATATTGTTCCTTGCTTTTTCCATAAGTGTAGCATCGTTTCTCAGCATGCCTGCCAGTCTGTTAAGCTCATGGTTCCTGCTCACACTTAGCAATCCTGAACCAGACAGCAGGTCCATGAATTCGTATGGGTTGGAGGGTCGTATCACATCATTGTAGACCTGACCGAACATCCTCATTCCGTGGGCAAACGGAATGAACTCATCGATGTACCTCTGCTTCCATTTTTCATGTAACTCATCTCTTCGCATGATCTCTTCAGCAAGCTCAGCGTTGTTCATGTCATTTATATCAATGGCTTTCAATACTGTTTCATCCTTTATCATTTCAGGGATCAATTCATTCTCTACCCTTTTACGGAGCTCCCCCAGATTATCCATGGTCCTTCTGAGGGATAAATACCAGAGTTTTTTCTTGTCACCTGTAGTTGTTATGGGTCTTGACTGAAGTACAAAGATATCTTCTCCCTTCCTGGTCCATTCAATATCCTGAGGCATTCCAAACCTCTTCTCCAGTGCCATTGCTATTTCATACAACCTGTGCACATAATCATCATCCAGAGGAATACTATTTGCTATCTCAACACCGGTTTTTTCAAGAATGGTTCCTGTATCCCTCGATCGTGTAACCAGTTCGCGGCTTGAAGGACTTGTATGCTGAACAATATGCCCCGATCCTCTGTCTACTATCCATCTATCCGGTTCCACATCACCATCAACAAGTCCTTTGTTCAGTCCGTGTACTGCTTCAATTGCCATCTGTTCAGTGTTGTCCGGACTGCTGCTAAAGATAATTCCTGAGACATCTCCCTCAACGAGTTCCTGCACCATCACCGCCATGCTGCTGTGTTCTATATCCAGTCCCAGCTCTTCCCTGTAGAGAAAAGCCGCATCTGACCACAGGGATGCCCAGACAAGCCGGATATGTTTAATAATTGGATCCACTCCCTTAACATTCACATAAGACTCATGCAAGCCCGCGAAGGATGTATTGCTGGAATCCTCTCCTGGAGCTGAGGATCTGACAACTACAGGCAAATCGCCGAAGAATTTGTTTAACTGGCGCCTCATTTCCATTTCAAGAGCTTCAGGTATTGCTGTGTTCAGGAAATGCCTCCTTATCCTCAGGGATGTATCCCACATCTCCTCCCAACGCATGTCCTTGACATCCTTTCTGGAAAGTTCCATGGTTATCTTTCCCCTCAATATGCTAGAATCCAGGAACATCTCATAGGCTTTTGTGGTGATGCACACAAAAGGAGGTACTTGCAAACCTTCGGCAGCTATGGTATATAAAGAGAAAGCTTTTGATCCTATCAGTTCATTATGTTCTTTTTGTATCTCTTCAAAAGGTATCACAAGTTCTTTCATGTCATATCTACCTCTGTGACATTCTGGAACTTACTGGCAACAATATACCTTTCCACATCCATCTTCATCAAAGCTGATGAAGGAGATTGGATGAAATCCATGAGGTAGGGATGCTTTTCAAGATATAGTAATTTGATATCATCCGACTTTTCAATCTCTAGTACTTTTCCTGTTGCGTTTACAGCCATGGCATCCTTGAAGTCACTCTCATCATTAGATCTGTTATCTATCATCATGGATGCCTTCCTGGATTCACTGAGATAGGAGTATTTCCGCGTGGACACTGGGGTCACAAAAAATATATATTTGAGATTATCACTTGACAGGAAAGCCACAAGGTTGGTATAGGGTTCATTCTCATGAAAAGTCGCAAGTACTCCCAGTTTCTGCTCTTCCATAAGAGCTTTCAATCGTTCTTTAAGATATCTATTTGTCATTTCAGGGATCACCCTCACTTTTTACCCACTTTTAAATTAGCTCCTGTGTATTTATGCTTTACCAGGAAGATTTGGTGAAAAGGCTAAATGAATAAAAGAAAGACAATTAAAAGAAAAATGAGTTGCAAAAAGAATCCAATAAAGCAAAATTAAATATAGAGGGCAAAATAGAAATAAGAGTTACAGGAAATTGACCTGATATCTCATTTCATGAATACCTCATAGATATCAACTGTGATCTATGGATTCCTGCTGCTCGTCCAGATGTCATCGATATAGAGAATGCTCATCATATCACAGTAAAAATAGTTCTCTAAGGCGCAAACATTCCTGTGAGCCACGATGCTGAGAAATATCTGGACGAAAAAGGTGTCATCTGTGCTCCTGATCTCATTGCCAACGCCCGGTGCTGTCATTTGTGCTACAATTGAGTATGAAGGTGGCACTGAATGTGATGCATTGGAGATTGAGGAGAAGATACACTTGAACACGCGAGCTGTTCTGAGTGGATATATAGAGAAAGGGATAGTTCCAAGGCAGGATGCGCTGGATATTGCTGTCAGGTGGCTAAAAAAGGTGATGGTTTATAGGCGCTGCTCATTATTCTCATCAGCCTGATTTTATATGAGTGTGCCCATTAGCAGACCTCAATATCATTCTGGCATCCACTGTAATTTTACAAGTCTTGCTTTTCTAAAAATGCAAGTCTCATTTTCTCAAGGAGAATCTCTGCATCATCAGCCCCCATATATTTTTGTACAGATGGCTATAAAAACCTCCATATCCCATTTGAATCGGATGATTTAATTCTGATAGAAATCTTTTTAAAAATGAGAGTCTATATTTATTTGTGGGTTTTAAAAAATGATGGATGAAATGTCTAAAAATGAGGGGTTCATAGGTACTATTCAGTATATGATCAAAAACAAAAAAGAAGGATCTCTGCTTGCAGGACGCTTTTGTCTTAAGATAGTGCTGAAAATCTTCGCTTTTCTGATATACTTGCATGCTACGAAATTGCTCTGCTTCCGGGCGATATGGGAATTGTTATTGAGGAAAGAAATAAGTTCGGTGAATTTGCAGACATAACTGTAATTACAATGTCTCAGGTAGCCGCTTTTAATCTTTCATATGAACAGCCTTCAGTTGAACCAGGACAAGGAATTTCAATAGATCTCTGAAACTATTTATCTCTATAGGCTGCATTTAAAGGCCATTTAATTGATAAAATATAATATTTGTTTAGCATTACTTTGAATGTAAATTAAACATATTCGGATTTAAACCAAAATTAGATAATTGTTGATTTTTGTATTTTTCATTTTTCATAGTCATACATTAGCTAAATATCGAAGTTCTTTTCTATTTATCGATAAGTATATATGTTGTGTTCATATACCTTAATTACAGGTTTCAGTGGAACCGAAAGATTTTCTGAATGATATATCTTAAAATTATTGTGGGAAATGTGATATTATGAATTTTACTCCAAAAAATAAACTAAGCAAGCAGAAAGGTGGAAAAAAGAACTTGAAAATATCATTTCTAGTTCTGATCTCTTTTGTTTCAATTTTTATGTCAGGATGTATATTCGATGAAGCACAAGGTGTTGAAATTTCAGGAGATATTGGATATTCTGTAGGTTCCATTAGTGAAGATCAAACAGATATCCAAAAGATCCAATGGACAGCTAGTGTCGGAAATAATGGAGAAATAACGGCAAAAAACGTCAGCTGTAAAGTTATACTTCATCCAGAAGTATCATCAAGATTGATTGATCTTGAAGGAGATACAAAACATATTGGAAACTTAGAGTCTGATACCTGGGAAGGCTTTAAAGGTAATGCAACATTTAATGCAGCCAATTTAAGCAAACAAGACATGGATGAATGGGGAAAGCTTATCGAAGTAAAAGTAATGTGGGAAGAGAATGGAGAAATGTTTGAAAAAACAATTCCTGATATGGTAAAATGACTTGAACCTATTAGATTTAGGCGAATCGAGATTTGAGGTGGTAGGAATTGAACAAAGTTATAAAGTTGATCATTTTATCCTTAATTGCTGTAGCTGTTGTCTTAACTGCAGTAATCCTAATTAGCAATTTATACTTCACTGTGAATTCTGTCGAGACGGGCAGTGAACAGGTTGTCAGAATAAGTGAGGAAGACCTGGATAATAATGTTTTGATTGCGAGAAGCTACGGTTACGAGGATCATCTGGTCTTCACATATGTTCCTCGTACTCCAGAACAGAAGATCGATCTATACTAAAACCAAGCTTCTGGAGCATGCTTTGGGCCACTTTCTGGTTTACGATGTTATCCTCAACCAGTAATATCTTCTGATCACTGCTGGAAATTTCATGCATATAATGGTCTTTTGGATGAGAATGTGACTTTTTGGTACCTTGCTCTTCACACCCTAGGGTACTCCCATCGTTCCAACTCCGGCGTAGAATTACAAATTGAACGCTTACGTTCTCACTGTACATACAGACGTAGATTTAATCCTTGATCGATTTTACCTCAAAGATAGATTGATATTTGCCATACATATCAAGCAGTCTAAAAATTAAAAACTAAGTTTAAAGCTCATTTTTCGAGTTGTGCACATAATAGCCGAAAAGTATATGTTTTTTTAGTAAAGTTATGCTAAAAAATCGCCTCTAATAGAAGACTATCTAAAAAAGTTTTATAGCCCGGCACGGATTCGAACCGAAGTTGCGGGATCCAGAGTCCTGCATGATTGACCACTACACTACCGGGCTACTATGAATACAGTTCCTTAATAGGAAACGTTACATATTAATCTATCGGCTGCTTAGAGGTTTTCAGGATTTTCATTTAAAACTGCAGTCCACCACCAGCGTGCCATATCCAATAGATCCTTGCTAAATTGCCCGGATAAGCGGTATTCTCCACCTTTATTTGAGATGAGACCTCCACCAAGTAACTTGTTGCGCATAGAATAAAAAGAGGCGCGGCCGATATCAAGCTCTTCAAGTAGCTGTTCCCATTCATTAGTTTTAATGGGGTTGCCATTTCTTTGTCGCTCTTCGACCATTATGAGAAATTTCTGACCGCGTACTGCAGTCGTCTCTTCTTGAAAGAGACGTCTCATAAGATTGTAATAAGGATCTCTTGAATGTGTAATACGTGCATTTGCATCGGAACGTACTACTAGAGTTGTCGATGTACGGGGTGCGTTTTTTATGATGGACATGTATGATTTATACTATTATGCTGCGCATGATCCACTTTTAGATTCAAGAGCATTCTTTATTAGATCGATATATTCCTCTTTCAAAGAGTATACTATAGGTGTTTTATAAGATTCTTTGTAAGATCTTAATACACCCAATTTTGAATATATGTAGCCTACCATGGATGCAACTGCACTACGTGAAATATCATAGTTGCTGTTAATTTTTCCATGTAATTCATCGACAGTAATTTCTTTTACTTGCAGAAAAGTGGATAGTATGCAACTGCGAAGGCCATTACCATCAAGTTCAATGAATTTTTTTAACCTTCGTTTAATTTTTAATCGAATTGACTCCATAGCCACACCTCTCGATGTTAATCTTTATAAGTACTATTTATATATATGTGACTATACCTATAAAAAGCTTTAGACTTTTTCTGTTGTTCCATTAAGGTATTATAGTATTATTTAGAATAAATATTGTTTAGTTTTGGTGATTCTATGGTTTATGAATATGATACTGGAAAGAGCACGCTTTATTTTGATAGTGTGGAACTTCCACCCCTCAGTCAGGAAAAGAATATAATTGGTACCTGCACTAATTGCAATTCTGATGTACAGAGTGTGAGTTATCATAATCATGAAAAAAATAATATTGTTGCCGCTAGATGCGTAAAATGTAATCTTTTTAATGCTATAGTTTATGACACCCTCTGGAACTGGTTAGGTGAAGAATCAATATCTTCTGATATCATCTCCAAGATCGGTAGTTCAGGAAATAAGATAATTGAGCCAAGAATCGAAGCACCAATGGATACTGAAGAATTACATTATTTACGATCAATTCCCGCTAATAAACTGAGTGCAGTATTTTCACCTGCTGAGATCGAAGCAATGTTTCTGAAGGCATCAGAGCAAAAATACGTCCGACAATATTTATACCGAGCTCGGAAAAAATACCAGGACTTCAATGATCTTTTTGACATTATGCTTAATATTTAAGACAATGTATACTGCTACAAATATTAAATAAAGTAAAACAATGCAAAGTAAAATCCGGACGTTTAACAAAAATTTAAAGTGCATACAGTTCAATAAAAATTAGAATATTACTAAAAATATCAAAAATCGACATTTGCAAAAATTTACTAATTACTTTCACGCATATTTTGAGATATTATTATTAAAAATGAGTATATTATAAGGCTATATTTATAATATTGTTTTTTGAGTGTTTACTCTATACTATTTGCATTGAATATGTTCATATCCACATAGCATTAAATCTGCACTACTTTTTTAAAAATATACATCTAAATAGAACTAAATTTAAACTGTTTTTGTTATTCACTTAATTAACTTCGTTCATTACATATACTATAAGAATAATATGAGATTTGTCTTGGTATAACTAAAGCATATACTTTTTTGTACTAAATAGTGGGGTTGAAGGCCGAAACAGCTCTATTCATATAGACTTTAGAACAGCTCATTGAACAGAAATATAACAAAATATGGTTTTTCCGAAATTTCAATAAGCATGATTATAGACTATAAGAATGAATTTTTGTGTACGCTTGATTACGATTTTAGCTACGTTATTTTGAAAACGGTAGCATAGGGGCTTATATTAAACAAATATTTTGTAAACTTGTAAAAAAAGCATTTTTTCTGATAATTAGACAAGATCTGGCGAAAAATCTCACACTGTCATAATAATTTGCTGAGTTGAAATTGTTTATAACTAATAGTAATTTAGTAAACAATTTTTATTACATTTTTTGAATTTTGTCAACTCATAACTCTCAGAAAATTGAGCACTAAAATTAATTTTACGCAAAGTTTACTCATATGTTTCTAACTTACAACCCCTATACTAAGCAAGTTAAAAATATTTTTATAAATATAGTCTTAATATATTGTTTTGAAAATGTACACAGTAGAAAAAAACAGATTGAGTTATTTAAACTAATGCAATAATTTGATATGCTTATGGACTTGTAAAATATTAATGTTTTGCTTTTACCAATTATTTACGCAATTCTTAAAGACTCCTATTCTAAAAGTTGCATCATTGAATAAAAAATATTACTTTGATTCCAGTCAGCTAAAAAAATCAATTATATTCGAAATAGCTAAAGTATTGAGTGATTAAACAATGATGGTAGTAGTTATTGAAGGCCAATAAAAATAATAGTACCTATCATTAAATTCAAAAATATGGAACAAAGAATCAATAGAAAAATTCCAATAAATAAATTGATTTTTCACATCCATTTTTTAATAATACTAAATATAGATTCCATCAATCCAAAATAATATAAATTGCACTAAACAAGAAGTTGCATAAAAATAGTGTGATGGCATCGATAAATGATCGATGCCGGTGATGTCCCTACCCAACAACTTCACCTTGAACATATGTATATTTGAAATTTAACATATATAAGCATGACGATAGAACCATATTTGCAGTGTTTTCAAGTGATCAGAGGAAAATCAGCACAAAACTTTATAAAATAAATGTTACATCTTAGTAATAAATTATACAATTTTAGTTTTTATTCACCTATGTTAATTAATATATTTAGCAATTAAAAAGTGTAGCAGAATGAAATTAGATTTATTTTTATAAAAATAGCATTAATTAATAAACACTTCTAGTAAATATTATTTAAATTAAAAAACATATTTAGAATTATAATATCATGTCACTATAATCTATTACTTTAATAATAAATTTTGAGTATGTACTTGCTATTAATATTGCATATGTTAAATCAAATTAATTTGTAAAATACATTTTGACAATATTAACATTCATAGATATTATACTGATATTTTTGAATTTTTGCTATACTTATTAAATTACACCTCACTTTTTTAAAGGAATATATTGATATATAATAAATACAAGCTTATAAATAGTTCTTATGTAGAATGATAAGTTTATTCTGATAAATAAGTACACAAATGATCAATGCACATATCGTATGTAAAACAAATTATTTAACAAAAATAATATTTTACCTGTTAAATAATTTATCCATTTTAAATCAATATTACTTTAATACCAACTTTGTATATTATCAAAATATGAAAATAATAATTAATAAACCATATTATTTAATATGTATATTCAGCAATAGCAATTGTTGTTTTTCAGCAATTTCAAAAAATGAGGGGAAAAATGAGAGTTCATTTTTCAAATAATTGGGTAAATAGGTGATTATAAACAATATTTTTCAATGGTAATAACTATTAACTTTGAGTCCTTTTCCTGTAGGCCAAGGGGTAAAAGGGAATGGACAAAAACAGATTTTTACTATATTCAACGATATTTTTGATAATGGGATTATCGGATGCGGTTATTCCCGTATTACCAGAGCTTGCTGCAGCAAATAATGGAAGCAATGGAGCTTTTGCATCCAGTTTACTATTCTCAGGTTACTTCATTGGAGCACTACTAACAATGCTTCCTTTCGGGATACTTGCTGACCGCTATGATCATTTAAGATTTATTGTCCTGTCAGTACTTCTGACATTGGTTTCTGGAATGTTTTTAGCAATAAGTGATAACTTATATATCCTGATAGTTGCACGCTTCATGGAGGGATCTGCATGTGGTGCATTTTTCCCGGCTGCATATGCAATGCTATCTGAATACGTCAATAAGAATCGTTACATCGGTGAGCTTAATTTCCTGTTAAATGCTGGCCTGGCACTTGGTGTAGCAATTGCAGGATACCTAACACAATGGTTCATCAGAGGCGGTATATTTTTGTTTACCGGACTTGCAGGCATCCTGTTCCTGATAGGTTTATTGATGCTCAGATCCCAACCAAACATTGTAAGGATCAAAAGCAAAGAACCCTTCACAACATCAGTAATATCAGAGATAAGAAAATTTAGATTTATATTGTTTAACAAAAATTACATAAGTATATGGATAACTACTTTCCTGCTTTTCGGTATCAGTGGGGTTTTAATGGCATTCTATCCGGACTTTAGTAAAGATTTTCTTAGTAAAACCGAGCTTGGAGTAACAATTGGACTGCTCTACGTAAGTTCAATGATAACAAATATCGTAGTTGGAAGAGCCAATATAAATTACCGGGAAATGATCAAATATGGTATCATAATAGCTTCTCTGGGTACATTAATATCAATAAAATATCCATTGATCGGTTTTACACTAATAGGAGTGGGAACAGGAGCTGGCATGATAGGGCTTCCAATAGCAGTAACTCACATGAACATAAAAAAAGGCGTAGCAATGGGATTTTTCAATACAAGCACATATGCAGGCCTGGGAATCATGCCCATATTACTTGGTTTCTTCCTAAATACACTTGGATTCCAGCTTCTTTTTGCAATTAGTGCCTTAATCCTGTTCCTGTCTATATTCTTTAAGGATGGGCTTAAAAGCGAGTGAAAACTTTAATATTTTTAAAAATTAAATCGAAAAATTATTAAACTTAGTATTATTATTTTGTACAATGTTCAAAAACGATTCTCTGAATTGTGCATATATTTTAAGAATATTGGCCTGTATACTGGTTCTAAGCTTATGTATTTTCCCTGCCAGTGCAATAATTGTTGATGTGGCCCCGACAAATGCACCACATGGAGCTGTTATATTAATAATGGATGGCGTTAGTTCTTGTTATATTTATCCTGAGTTTACACCCTACGCAATAGATGGGTCACTTATTGAAAAAGCAGACAACGACAACATGTCATTTATATTCGACCAGAGTTGTCGGGTTTTAGATGTGGTTGCACCTCAAACGTATACGGAAGCCGGACATTCCGTTCTAGTTACTGGTTACTCTAGGGCTGATGGAGATATTGTTGGGGGATATGACACAACGATATACGATGTGGCACACGATTATGATTACCTGACGTTTGCAATCATGGAAAAGGGTGATTTCTCATCCATGTGCGAAGAACAGAATGTTGTGGTCCATGATGCTACCAACTCAATAAACAATCCTGAAATGCTTGTCAAGACCAATATTCACTCAATCGATAACAAAAAAATATCAATGGATGTAGCTAAGTTCTTTCAAGATCAAGCATCCATAATTCCTTTTCAGCTACAGAATTACCCGGAAGGCTCTATAGAAAGATACAATGCTTACAATAAATGGGCAATTGAAACTGCGATCAATAACATTGAATTTATGGCACGGACTTATCCAGAAGAACATTATATCCTTACTATCAACGTAGGAGCCACCGATTCTGCAGGTCACTACAAAAAAGATTCAGGTTATATTGCAACTATAGAAGGAATAGATAGTGTTTGTAAAACTCTCTACGACACCTGTAATGAGAATAATATAGCATTCGTCATGACAGCTGATCACGGCATGGCATTTTCCACAGAAGATTCACGCGGTGGACATCAATCGAAAAAATATTCCGTAACCACAGAAGCACAAAAGGTCCCATTTGTAATATCCTCCCCGAATGTAAAAAGTGGATTAGTTCAAGGCGAATTTGGTCAGGAGGACATTCCCCCGACAATTCTTTCAGTTCTGGAGCTTCCGGATAAATTGAGGCTTGCAGATGGTTCTACAATACCAGTAACAAAACATATAACACTGAACATAAAGACCTTTGAAACTGGTAACATAATTCTTCTGAATAATGGAATGATACTTGCTGAAGCTAGTAGTACCAGCAACTGCCTTTTCAGAGGAATTGAACCTGGTCCTAATTATACAATCAGATTTCTACCAGATGCAGACGAAAACAATGTACTTGAACAAAAAATCGATCTTCAAAAAAGTGAGACTATTGTTTTTAGTTCATCTTCCCATAAATCTTTAGAAAATAATGAACTGCTAAATTCCCGGCATATAATTGGCGGTTCACTCATTGCTTTGATAAATGTCACTGGCCTAATAATGATACGGAGAATATTGAAAAGTGGATAAAACAGAAAAATACCTTTGATCGACCTATGTCTAAAATAAGGAGGAATGTTTTGAGATATATCGAAACAGGTCTTTGATATTGAAAAAAGAGCACCAGTTTTATTGACGCTGTTTTATAATGTTCCACTGCCTTAACTACAACCCAATATAGTGCTATTTATTAACATGTTAATAAATAGAATAATTATATATGATCTTTTTTTGTCAGGACTAATTGATGAGTAACATTCTTAAATACTCTAAGATAATAGTATTATATGGATATCTGAATTGATTTTACTTATATGGGGAGTTAGTATGACAGAAGTAGAAATTGATGTGAGGGGGGAGACCTGTCCGGTACCTCTTGTTGAGTTCCGTAAAGCTTTGCGAAAGGCTTCATCCGGGGATGAACTAATAGTCATAGGCAACCATCCTGCATCAAAAGTAGAAATACCTATGGCATCTGAAGTTATGGGTCTTGAAGTCGTCGATATTGAAGAAAAGAACGATGAATGGAAGATCAGAGTAAAGAAATAGGTGATAAGATATGCCTGATAAAGCTGTTTTGGTTGTCCATAGCGGAGATTTTGACAAAATGTACAGTGCCCTAATAATAGCCAACGGTGCACTTGCAATGGGAATGGATGTCTCAATGTATTTTACTTTCTGGGGTTTGCAGAGGCTTAAGAAGAATGGACTTGGAAAAGGCCCCCTGTCTAAGATGCACATGTTTGGCTTTGGTAAATGGATGGTCAGAAAGAAAATGCAAAAATCCAATGTCGCCTCTCTGGAAAAGCTGATGGAAGACTACAAGGACCTCGGAGGTAAGATCATTGCCTGTGAAATGACCATGGAGATCATGGGCGTCAGAAAAAAGGATCTGCATAAAGAATGGATAGATGACTATGGCGCTGTAGGAACTTACATCTATGAAGCCAAAGATGCAAAGATCACGCTTTTCATATAATTTGCATATAATAACCAACAATGGAGGGTATAAATGTTTGGGGAAATGACATATCTTGATAATGCTGCCAGTACACGATTAGATGAAAAAGTACTGGAAGCTATGAAACCGTATTATTTTGAGACTTATGCGGTTGCAACATCTGAATTTGGATATTCCATGGGAATAGATGCTAAAGAAGGACTGCAGGAAGCCCGGGAAATGATTGCCAGGTCCATTGCTGCTTCAGCAGAGGAAATTGTTTTTACATCAGGAGACACCGAGTCAAGTAATATGGCCATAAAAGGTGTTGCTCAGGCACTGCAGGATAAAAAAGGGAAGCATATAATAATTTCAAAAATTGAGGATTTCTCAGTCCTGAACACTGCAAAAATGATGGAAAAACAGGGATTTAATGTTAGTTTTATAAATGTAGATTCCGAAGGAATACTTGATCTGGAAGAATTAAAAAATACAATAACAGATGAAACTATACTTGTATCCATACAGCATGCGAACCAGGAGATAGGTACTCTTCAGAATATCGAAGCAATTGCTAAGATATGCAAAGAGAAAGATCTAGTAATGCACACCGATGCAACTCATAGTTATATGAGAGTGCCAATTGATGTTACAAAAATACCTGTCGATCTTATCACAATCTCAGCCCATACCATCCATGGTCCACGTGGCATAGGAGCTTTGTACATCAGAGAAGGTACCCCCATAAATAAATGGATGGATGGCGGTTTTCAGGAAGCGAATAGACGTGCCGGCCTTGAAAATATACCTGCAGCCGTTGGATTTGCAAAGGCAGTAGAACTAGTGACAGCTGAAGAGACTGAAAAGCTTGCATCACTGCGTGATTATACTATCAAGCGTGCTGAAGAAGAAATACCACATGTAACACTAAATGGAAGCAGAGATCAAAGATTACCCCAGAATGCAAATATCACATTCCATTATGTGGAAGGTGAGTCCATGACACTACATCTTGATATGCGTGGTTTTGCAGTGAGTACAGGATCAGCGTGTTTTAGCCGTTCCCTCGAAGCAAGTCATGTTATAATGGGTATTGGCGGAGATCACGAAAGAGCACATGGATCAATTCGTTTCACATTTGGACGCTATAACAGCAAAGAAGATGTTGATGCTGTAATGGATTCAATAAAGGATATCGTAGCACAGCTCCGGGCTATAAGTCCGCTTTATGATAGTAATTAGAGGTGATAAAATTGAAGTTCCCATACAGTGAGAAAGTTCTTGAGCATTTCAAGAATCCCAAAAATGTTGGCAAAATAGAAGAAGCCGATGGAAAAGGGATGGAAGGAAGTCCTGCATGTGGTGATATGGTAGCAGTTTATCTCGATGTCAACGAAGAAACAATGATAATAGAAGATGCTAAGTTCGAATCATATGGCTGTGCATCAAATATTGCAACAGCATCCATAATTACCGAGATGGCAAAAGGCAAAACACTTGAAGAAGCAAAAAAAATCACCTGGAAAGAAGCTACTGAGGAATTGGGTGGGCTTCCTCCTGTTAAAGCACATTGCTCCGTATTGGCAGTAGAAGGTCTAAGAGCTGCTATTCGTGATTATGAGGAAAAGCATGGACTTATTACTGAGAATGAGCCAACAACTGTTGATGTTGTAAGAAGCCGGCTTAAGCACGTAATGAACCCAATGGCCGGTCTTGATATAATCCGTACAGAGCTGGTAAGCAAGATAGAAGTCAATGATGGTGTTGTGAGAATACTGATCGACCTCCCATCTACCCACCAGTTTGCAGCTGCGATCAAAGAAGATACCCTTGAAAAAATCGAATCTCTCTGGGATGTAAAAGAAGTAAACATCGTTTTCACTGAATGAATTCGATCTTATTTTTTTTATCTCTTGGACAAAGCCTTAATATTTGAATATAAATAGTGATAATGTGAGATTGAATAATGACCTTAGTGTGAATTCAGATGATCTGGAAGATTTTCAGAATAAAATCAATGTTCATTTCGCAGATCAATGCCTTTTAATTCAGGCGTTGACACACGGTTCTCTTTTTAGCGGTGATAGTGAAAAACTGGCAACTTTTAAAAAGGCTAATAAGCTCGAAGATACAGATTATGAAAAGCTGGAATTTCTTGGGGATTCGGTTCTTGGTTTGATAGTTGCAGAATATGCCTATTATGACAAAGAAATTAAAGATTACACAAAGAAGACAGGTAAATCAATAGAAGGCGTTTGTACAGATCTCAAAAAAACACTCGTTTCAAATGAAAGTTTGAAATCAATAGCAAACAAACTAGATCTTGATAATTATGTCCTGTGTGGACCTCATGTTAATATTGACGGTAAGTTACCAGATATTATAGAATCTCTAATTGGCTCTATATATCTTGGTAGTTTAGGTTACTGCCAGGCAAGAAAATTCGTTTACACATTTTTTGAACTTGAAAAGGCACTGAACAAAATCCCTCATTTGAATCCTAAAGGAAAGATTAAAGAATTCTTCGATAAACAAGAATCAGATTTCGAATATAGGGTCTTAAGTGAACAGGGAATGGCTCATGACAAATGTTTTATTGTTGGTTTATTTGTTGATGGAGAATTGATTTTGGAAGGATATGGTAAAAAGATCAAGGATGCTGAGAAGGATGCTGCAGAAAAATACCTTCAAAGTTGATTTAGTTCCAACTTGATCACCTCTACTTTCACTTCACTTCACTTTATTTTTCTTTATTTAGCTGGGAGTGCAAATATGAATTCAGAATTTCAGTAAAGAATGACCTTTTTCATTTATCTATGATAACTTTATATGTTTATATAACAACTATCTTAACGGAGGGATTTAATGCGAGTAATTATTGCTTCTGGATTATCGGGTAATGAGAAAAAGAGAACAATTTTTGCAATTGCAAAAGATATTGCTGCTAAAGGGAGCAATCTAGCTGTTGTTCTTACTGAAGCAGACGAGCATGATGTGAAAAGTGAGATAATTGATGTTCCTGGAATTCATCCAAGGGAAATGATCTCCAGTTGTGTTCCTTGCAGCTTTCAATTCGACCTGATAAATGAGATCGAAAAAATAAGAAAGATACCTGATGTTGAATTTATCATAATAGAACTACCATTCAGTTCAATACCAAATGATATACAGGAAGCTCTTGAAAATATGAACTATGAAGATATGACATTTGCGCCATTACTTTATGTTATTGATGCTAAACAGATGGAATCCAGTATCACCAAGATTCCAAAACTTATCAAAACTCAAATAACAAATTCCCAAATTCTTTCTATAAACACCGATGATGCTTCTGCAGAAAAGATAAGTGCATTAAGCAGCACATTAAAAGATATGAATCCTTCTGCCAATGTTGTGGATTTCTCTTTAAATTCTAAAGGACAGGATTTTGAGAACTTAATAAGTTTATTTAATAATTGAACTATAAATAAAAGAACAATATCACGCTTCATTTGAAGCGTGCACTCATTGTTTTCCACAACACATCCATTTTTTCTGCTGGGATACTGAGAGGAATTTCACAACCTGTAGCAAGGATAAATCCTTTTTCAGGGGCAGCACTCATGCAGCTATTGACCTCAAATTCAAGATCAGATGGAGATTCCGAAGTGAATACATATGGATTTATATTGCCCATCAGGCAGATACCTTCATCCTGGAAGTTCTGGAAATCCCTGTAGCAATAGCGCTGTTTGCAACCTATGCTTTTATGGTTATGGAGTTTATCGCAATCGACACCATATTCCTCTCCAAGCTTTTTCACATTTCCAAAAGCAAAATTCAGAGCATCGGGTTTGAGTTTCATTTCAAGGTCATGGAATGCACGTGCTGCACAATTATGTGATATTACATACCCACCGTTTTTCTGAACATGGGAGTAGACCTTCTTTGTGTACTGTACTCCAAATTCATCGGCCATATCAGGACTGAAAAGCTCGGCTGTACTTTCCCCGTTCTCTGCAAATATTCCGTCAGCTCCTGCTTCAAGCATTATATCAGCAAACTCGATACAACATTCTGTGAGCACATCAAGCATGGAATGGAAATTATCGGGATCAAAGAGCATTTCACTGCACATCTTGGTTCCCCCAATTAACTGGGACACAAGCATTAATGGCGTTAATGTTGCACAGGAAATAAAGGCCTCATCATTTAGTTCTTTATTCATTATACTAATGGATTCAGCAATGGTCTGTACTCTTTCAGACTTTCTCATTGAATCAGGATCGATTTTATCAAATTCCTTGGATGAATCCATTGGATATTCAATGATCTTAGGGTATTCATTCTCTCTTAGATCCAGTTTTGTTCCAAGAGCTTCAGCTTCCACAAGTAGACATCCCCATGGAGCCATTACGTTGTCATGGTGATACATTTCCCTTGCAAGTATCTGTGCTCTGGCAATACCCTTAGCTGAACGATAGGCATCATTCAGACTTGTACCCATTTTTTCAAGAACAGCATCTCCAGCTCCAAACCACAGATAACCATAAGGCATTCTATCAACTTCTTTTCCTTTGAGCGCGTTAATAAAGCGTTCTTTTGAGTTCATATCATCTGTCATTTTTGTATCTCCGTTGTCTATTAAAAGCTGATGAATAGAATTTAGAATCCAAAATTATCTGCATAAAACTGTCTCAATTACAGTATTTAACTCTACTCCCTCAAATTACATTGAATTTAAAGCATTGAAGTGAAATTGTTGTAATTGAAAAGAAACCAGGATCCAAAAATAATGAGGAAAGCACCACAAAGATATAATATTCTCTCATGTGCACGTGGAGATACCATTTCTTTTCCCTTTGAACAAGAAGAAGATACAGTTACCAGAACCAGAAGGTCTGCTATCCAATGACCAAGAACAAATGATAAAACTGCAAAAATTCCCACGAGATATGCCTGAAGAAGGATGGAACTTCCGGCTGTTAGCCACCAGATAAGTACAGTTGGATTAAAGGCAGTTGTCACAGCACCTGCAGAAACCGGGCTTGAACACAGATCCACCTTACTGGCAGATTCGGATATGTTTATCTCTGATACATGTTTTGCACTTTTTATCAGAAAAATACCGAAAATGAACATAACTACTCCACCTACTATAGTCATGTACGATATCATTTCTTCTCCAATAATGGCTGCTACACCTACTATTATTAGAAGGAATATCATAGATTCAACAAAAGCATGGCCTGTAAATACAAAAATACCTGTCTTCCAGCCTTTTTTAAGAGCAATACCGACTGTTGTGAACATCATTGGACCAGGAATCATTGCAGCAGAGATTCCAACAGTGAATCCCATGATCAAAGATCTGATCAACTCGATAATAAGATCAAGCTGTGACAAGATCATGAGTTGTATTATGTTATTTTTATATATAATATCTCCCGCAGAGCAGATATAAGTAAGAGAAAGATGCATTAGTTAAATCAAAAAAGGAAATAATTTTATGGCGCTGGAATGTACTTTATCTGAAGAATTGGCCGTTGAGGAGTATTTTATTGAAGAGGAACCATATTATGTTCCAATTGGCAATGAGATAGAAATATTTACTGCAGCTTACAAAAATCAGCTGCCTGTTAATTTGAAAGGACCTACAGGATGTGGAAAAACCCGTTTTATGGAATATATGGCCTACAAATTGAAAAGACCACTAATTACAGTTGCATGCCATGAGGACCTTACTGCAACAGACCTAGTGGGAAGATTCCTCATCAAAGACGGTTCTGTGGAATGGAACGACGGACCACTTTCTAAGGCTGTTAAAAGTGGTGCGATTTGTTATCTTGATGAAGTAGTGGAAGCCAGAAAGGATACTATAGTTGTCATACATCCATTGACCGATGACAGGCGTATGATCCCTATAGATAAATTGGGGATCTTGCTTAAAGCATCACCTGAGTTCATGTTTGCTATATCCTATAATCCGGGATATCAAAGTGTTGTGAAAGACCTAAAGCAAAGCACAAGACAAAGATTTGTTGCAATCGATTTTTATTATCCTCCTGCTGACCTTGAAAGACAGATTGTTGCCCACGAGAGTGGGATTGATGAAAATATGGCAGAATCCCTTGTGGAAATTGGCCAGAGCATCAGGAATTTTAAACATCATGGACTCGAGGAAGGAGTCAGCACACGTTTACTGATATATGCCGGAAAGCTCATTCATGAGGGCATAGAGCCAAAAGAAGCATGCAGCATTTCTATGGTAAGATCCATCACCGATAATTCGGATCTGCAAAAGAGTATTGATGAGATAGTTTATGCAATTCTGGAATGATGGAGTGAGACAGAACTTTGCCACACTATAGTGACAGACATATTGCGGAAGAAAAAGAAATTACTCAGTTACTGGAACTTAAGTATCCCGAGCTTGGATCGGAAGACATTAAATGCATAGCAGAGCAATTACACGGATTTTCTGATGAGGATCTGGAAACTATTCTAAGACCTGGAAAGTGGATACTGGATAAAGGTGAAAAGGTCTTGATGTCCTACCTTGCAGCCTCACCACAAATATATGTCCTAACAGGAAGAAGAGTATTTTTGAAATGGCTGGGCATAGCAAATAAAGTTTCCAATCTAAGTATCTCATGTTCTGAAGGTTTCTTTGACTCGTCAGTCCCCATATTGAGAAAAGGTGGCATAGAGCTACTTGAAAACTGGACAAATATAGAAATATCCCTGGCAAAGAAAAACAAATCGCTCGCCGTTGCTTTCTGTAAGTTCACAGGCAAACTTGTTTCATCTACAGAAACAGAGAGATTTTTGGAACTTGTTGAAGTAGGTGAAAATTTTTCAGATACGAATATAAAGGTTGCAGAAGCATATTTTGAGAACCTTCCATATCTTTTATCTTATCTAGCTAATGATGAATTCGTGCTCTATTGCCATATGATCCATCAGATCAGTAAGAACCATTGGCTCACTGCCATTAATATGATAGCATCAAGTAGGGAAGTGTTACCTCTTATTTCTCCGGAAAGAAGAAAAAAAGTGATCCAGTCTTTAATAGATTTCCAGGCGAAAAACGAGTCTGTTAAATTAGCACTCTTTAAAAATGCACCTTACGCACTCATTAAGCTTAATGATGAAGGCTTTGAGAAATGGATAGACGTAGCCGCAGAGATTGCAATCGTTGAGAATGTAATGGTTGGTGGAAATGCCGCGATAGCATATTTTGACAGAAGTCATGATCTGCTTGATACCATAGAAATTGATGAGCTTCGGATTTGGGCACGAAGAGGTGCTGACAAATTGTTCCGTGACAGACAGTCATTCCGCTCATTTATAGATGGCAGTCTCAAGGGAATGCATGTCATTTCAGATTCCCTGACAAAGAAAGAAAGATTGTATCTAATAGACAAAGGTATAGAAATAGCTGATATCAATTTTGAGTGCGTTGAATCATATTTTGAAAATTGCATACACGTTTTCAAATTGCTAAATATTGCCCAATTCAGCAGATGGACTGAAATAGGTTTAGTAATATCAAAAGAAAATTCTGATCTTGGTTCAACTTACTACAAAAATTCATTCATTTCCCTGAAAAAAGTAAAACATGGAGAATATGCTGACATATTCAGTACAGCAGAAATGCTACTTGAAACTGACTGGTCACTTGCTGCAGCTTTTTGTAGGGACCTACCGGCAGCACTTGAGAATTTTAACGTTGAAGACATTCGAAAGTGGGCTGGTATCGGGATTAGGATATATGATTTAGATAAGAATCTGTCAAATAATTATTTCTCACATTCCCCTACAATTCTAAATAAGCTTAATGTCAATGAACTTGAGGAATGGGCATTGAAAGGAATTGAGGTCTTTGAGGATAATCCTGCTTCAGGTAGATCATATTTTACCCTGAAGTCAAAAGGCTCAAAGGACTATGTCGAGAACCTCACAGGTTCTGTCACGCTTAAAAATATCACATCTGTGCTGCGTTATTATGCATTGGGCCTTTCAGGTGTGAACTTCAAGATACGTTCAAGAAATTTATTGCAGATCCAAAATGAGCAGGATGCAAATTCATTAAATCCGATTATTGCAGGAAATACAGTATATCTGGCACCAAAACTTAGCAGATTCGGGAATTTTGAGGATAATTTCAGGATATACAAGCTCAGTATGATGCATGAGGTGGGGCATGTGCATTTTAGCTCACTGGAACTTCCATTCAATGAAATTTCAGACCTTGTGGAGTGTATTGACAAGGTATACAACAGTAAGAATAATGTGAAGGTACTGGAAGGATTGGAAGCATCTGATCTGGTTGATATTTCAGATGTTCTATCGATGTTACCAAACCAGGTACTTGCAGCAAGCATACTTGGTGTGATCGAGGATGCCCGAGTTGAGTTCCTTGTTATGGATAAGTACAAAGGTATACGCCCTGACCTTGAGAATGTCAGAATAGATATGCTTCGGGAAAGAGAAAAACCTGAAGGGGTAATTGAGGAATTCATTGATGCATTGCTCTGGATATCCACCGGCTATTATCCGGAATTTGATATGAGCAAAGATACGAAGGATCTTCTGGATAAAGCAGCAATCTTTCTGGAAAATGACGTTTTTAGAAAGAATTCAAATATTCAGGAATCACTGGAAGCATCCTTTCAAATATACAGGCTGCTTGACATGAAATACGGACCACTTGATGATATGGAATATGAGATGGTCAGGAACATTGATTACAGGGGTATGGGAATCGGTGCATTCTCACAAAATGATTCGACGTTAGCAAGATCAACTGAAAATATAATCAAGAATTTCATTCCTGAGACCGAGACCGATCTGACCTCTGAAGAGGAAAGACCTCAGGAAGAGGAAGAGAAGGAACCCAGATCTGCTAAGGATAAGAAGAGGAAGATCATTGGCAGCTACAAATATGATGAATGGGATGCTGTAATAGGTGACTATAAGTCCAACTGGTGTACTGTTCATGAGGTCGAAACCATTGGAGGTTCTGCCGATTATTATGTTGATGCTATGAAGCGTTACAGCAATGAGATCACTCTTATCAAAAGTATTTTCAGCAAAATGAAACCCCAGGCATTTCACAAGCTAAAATCCCAGACTGATGGCACAGAGATAGATATAGATGCTTTTATTGATGCACTGATAGAAAGAAAGTGTGGTATCAATCCGGATGATAACCTGTATATCAGATGGGATAAACATGAGCGGGATGTGGCTACTCTTTTCCTTATTGATGTTAGTGCCTCTACCCAGAAAGCACTTGATCAGACAGGCAGAACCATACTTGACGTGGAAAAAGATGCTCTTATAATCATGCTACAGGCTCTTGAAAGCATAGGCGATAACTATGCAACATACGCCTTTTCCGGACGTAGCAGGGAAGATGTAGAGTACTTCATGGTCAAGGATTTTGATGACAAACTCTCAGAAGATGTTTCTCGCAGGATAAGTTTGCTGAATCCTGCCTCAAATACCCGTCTTGGACCTGCCATCCGTCATTCTATCACAAAACTTGAGGAACTCAGTGCAAAGACAAAGATCATCATTCTCCTCTCAGATGGGGAACCATATGATTCAGATAGGGGAGAGGAGAACTATCAGGGGTTCATGGCAGAGGAAGATACCAAAGTTGCCATACAGGAAGGCCATAGAAAGAATATCAACTTTTTCTGTATAACCGTTGATACAGATCCGGGCGAATATCTTGATAACATCTTCTCTGATATTGCTTATACCATAATAGATGATGTGCAGATGCTACCCGAGATGTTGCCTTTGCTGTATAAAAGAATCACAACATAGCTTTCCCCCTGGCTACATCAGTAACTTTACCAATAGAGGCGCAAGAATAACCGTTACAAGCCCTGCAATACCGATGGCAAGACTGCTCATGGCACCTTCGGTTTCCCCTATTTCTACAGCTTTGGTTGTGCCAAGTGCATGGGACGAGGTGCCTATTGCTATTCCAACTGCAACTTTATCCTCGATTTTGAAGAACTTGCAGATGTTAGGACCCATTACAGCTCCCACAATACCGGTGACAACAATGCCTGCTATGGTTATAGCTGGAAGACCTCCAAGCTGGGTTGATAATTCAATTCCAATGGGAGTTGTGACAGATTTTGGTACAAGGGATGTACTCACAAGTTCATCCAGACCGAAGATTTTGGCCATTAGGATTATACTTGCTATACCCGTAGCCGAACCAACGGTGATCCCGGTAATTATGGCAATGGCATTCTCATGAAGCAAGCTGATCTTCCTGTATAATGGCACTGCAAGAATCACGGTAGCAGGTCCTAAAAAGAAGGAGATGAAACTGCCTCCTGAATTGTATTCCTCAAATGATATATTGAAGATCAGGAGGAATCCGATTATCAGAAAAGTGCTGACTACCAGTGGATTCAGAAACGAATAATTCAGTCTTTTGTAGAGTACAGTGCCTGCTTGGAATGTGAACAAGGTTATCAGGATACCAAACAGAGGATTGGAGAAGATATCATTTATTTCAATCATCAGCCTGCCCCCTGCGCATCATTATCTGAATTGTCAGACCTGTTACAACTGCTATTATCACCGTGGATACAAAGGATATGAAGATAAGAGCAGCCCATTTTCCTTCCAGCAAGGTGAAACAGGTCATCAGAGCCACACCTGCCGGTACAAAGAAGAATGACAAATGTTTAAGCATGAAATTGGTGGTTTCCTCTATCATAGGCATTTTAACAAGCCCTGTCAAAAGAAACACAAGTAAAAGCACCATTCCCATAACATTCCCCGGCAAAGGGAGGTTCAGTGATTCTGACAGGAAGTCACCCAAAAAACAAATAATAAGAATAATAGCAAATTGTTTAGCGTACTTCAAGCGATCACTTTCGTTTTTTAAAGTTTGATGCGCTGCTTAAGGATAGATGGTGTATTATTGTTTTCGGTTAACTGTTTTTCCTGGAAAATATGAAGATGCTATTTTTATTTAAATTATGAGACATAAGTGCGATATATGAGGTGCATTTTGGAGACATTTCAACAATGTCAAGATATCATTGGCAAATATAAAAATGGGAGTAAGGTAGTATTGTGGATGCTAAAAAGCTTGTAAAAAATAGATTTGTGTTACCAAAAATATTGAGTACATCCGCAATTGGTATAATAAAAATTGATTGCTTGTCACAGACATAGCCTCTGAAGCAACCTTTTTCTTGCAGGAGTGAACAAATTAACCTTTTCAATCTTCCTTAAAGTTTTTCCAATGGATTTCCTTGTCGTCTGGAAGGTCATTCCTATCAACTCCCAATTCCTCAGCTATCTTTTGAGGCAGGTTGAGTATTTGTTGAGCGATCCATTTTTCGTCAATGAACTCTTGAGCTAGTTTTAACCTAACTCCTGTCCATCAATATTACTGGGTTCTTTCCCAATATAAACAACAGAATCAGCCTGAATATTAAAGTTACAACCTTCAAGTAAACTTAAAAGTGACCAGTTCCATATATATTATATAATGTCGTACATGCTTGAAATCATCATTATTGTTCTTTTGATATTGTTAAACAGTGTTTTTGCGATGTCTGAATTCGCACTGGTTTCATCGAGAAAGATACCTCTAAGGCAAAAGGCAGATGGAGGAGATAGTGGAGCGACAGCAGCACTTGAGATCTCAGAGAACTTGACACCTTTCCTTTCAACTATCCAGATAGGAATAACTCTGATAGGGATATTCACAGGTGCATTCGGAGGAGCAACCATAGCAAAGGGCCTTTCCTCTTACTTTGCACAGTTCTCTGCACTGGCTCCATATAGTTACTCACTCGGAATTAGCATTGTGGTTGTCACGATCACTTACCTTACTTTAACATTCGGGGAACTTGTTCCAAAAAAAATTGCACTCTACAAGGCAGAACCCATTGCATCCAGAGTAGCAAAACCTATGAGACTCTTTTCTTCCATAGCAAAGCCATTGGTGCTGATTCTCAGCGCTTCAACCGATGCTACACTCCGGCTTCTGAAAGTTCCCAAGGAGTATGAACCATCGATTACAGAAGAAGAGGTCAAAGTCATGCTTGAGAAAGGAACCAAAAGCGGGGTTTTCGAGAAGGCTGAACTGATCATGATCAAAGGTGTACTTAAAGTAGGTGACCTTCGTGTCGAATCCCTGATGACACATCGCAATGAGATAATCGCTTTGAACCTGGAAGACGAAATCGATGTGAACCTTCAGAAAATGATAGATAGCAGTCATTCCTACTTTCCTGTTTATGAGAAAGAAGTTGACAACATTCTTGGCATAATTTCCGCAAAGGATATCATGGCAAATCTAGTGGAATCAGATGTCGTTGACATGAAAAAGTATATCAAAAAAGCGCTCTTCGTTCCTGAAACCCTCCTAGTGCTGAAACTCCTTGAAACATTCAAGGAAAATGGAGTACATATAGCTATGATAGCTGATGAATACGGGAATATCCAGGGATTCATCACTCTCAACGACGTACTTGAAGCAATTGTTGGGGATGTCAGAGACCTTGGAGAGACTGTGGAGATACCCAAGATCGTAATGCGTGAAGACGGTTCCTGGCTTATCGATGGAGATACACCCATTGAAAAGCTGAAGGAAACGTTATCCCTTGATTCTTTCCCTGAAGAGGAGGACGGGTATTACTACACGATCTCCGGGCTTATTATGTTCATTCTTCATCGTATTCCCAATATTGGAAACCACATTGAGGTAAATGGAATAAAATACGAGGTTGTAGCCATGGACGGCAATCGCATTGAGAAAGTGCTGGCTACAAGATTTGAAAGTAATACAGAAAATATGGATAAATGAAAAAATAACAGTGATTAAATTTCCGTGATCGGCGTAGAATCCTTTAAATAATAGTCAAACAATTCCTTTCCCCACTTTAATGCCCATTCATTATTACAAAGGACATATTTTGTTTCAAATTCCCCATTATTTTTTAGTTGTCTCATAAAGAGATAATAATCATTACATACAAAACCTACTAAATTTAGATTTCCAGAATATACAAACAAATGGAATAAATTATTTTCTAACAATTTTTCAAAGTCCGGAAGTTGCTCGTTTTTAGTTTTCTCAATAGCCTTTTGAGGCATTATTATGTAGACATTTACATTATTTGCTATCATTTTCGATACAAATTTAAGGAACATTGGATGGAAATATGTTATTATTCCGTAATGTGACTTTGAAATAGGAGATGTTTCTAATATTTTTTCATTGAGGTTATATACATCACTAAAAGACGGGCTTATTATCTCATAATTTCTAAGCTCACGCATTCTTTCCAGAAGCTGTGATGGTATGAAACCAAGATCATGAGTTCCCCAGTAATCAACATCACCATCAAGAACTTCAATAGTATTTAAAAAAGGGACTATTGGATTTACAACTAATTTCCCGATGGACGTCAATTCATAAACATCATTTGAACTTGTGATAAGTTGATGTTCACGCAGGATTTTCATTTGCGGAAGTAGGGATTGTCTTGTTGTATTCAATGAATTGACTAAAGCTTCCATGGCCTTAGGTCCATCATGTAATAGAAAAAGCACATTTTTCCTTTTCTCTGAGAAAAATATAACTTCAAGTAATCGTTTTTTCATATAAGTTCAACCCTTTTTAAAATTATAAATTATATGCTCCCTTCATTAATGTGAGATATCATTCTACTATTTAAAATAACCCAAATTCACTCAGATTTACCCTGAGTAACTACAAATATAATTGCCAATGATATACAACGATAAAACTAATTGAAGATTCATTGCAAAGCTGAATACATGTTGGTATTATTAAAAGGTGGAAATATGGTAAATACAGATTATATCAACGATTTTTTTGAATTCATGAAAAAAGCAACAACAGCTGTTCAAACGATTGATGTCATAAAAGAACGTCTGCATGCCGAAGGTTTTACAGAATTGAGTTTAAATGAACAATGGACCTTGGATGCATCGGGAAAATACTATCTAAGCCCCTATCCTTCCATGTTGGTGGGCTTTACTACCGGAAGTGTAAAAGATCTGACAACAGGTGTGAAAATAATTGTTGCTCATACGGATAGTCCGGGATTCAGGATAAAACCAAATCCAGAACTGAGCATTGAAGGAATACTGACACTGAATGTGGAGAATTATGGTGGCCCCATTCTTAATACCTGGTTTGACCGTCCTTTATCCATCGCTGGAAGAATAGCGATAAGATCTCATGAGATCCTGGAGCCAAAAGTGATCCATCTGGATTTTCAAAAACCGATACTTACAATCCCTAACTTATCGATCCATATGAATCGTGAAGTCAATAAAGGTGTGGAGATCAAGATACAAAAGGAAATGCAACCTCTTTTAACCCATTTGATCGAGGATGAGATCAAGGATAATTATCTGCTGAAACTGGTTGCTGAAGAAACTGGAGTCGATCAGGAGAATATTCTGGACATGGATCTGAATGTCTACTGCAGCGAAGAAGCTATGCTGGTGGGAGCAAAAGAGGAATTCATCTCCTGTCCGAGAATTGATGATCTGTCAATGGTGTATGCAGCTATGGAAGCTCTTGTAGGGTCAAAGCATAAAGAAGGAATTAATATGGTGGCATTAATGGACAATGAAGAGATCGGCTCCATGACAAAGCAAGGTGCTGACTCCATGATGCTAAGCACTATTTTACAAAAGGTCCATATGAGCATGGAAACGACAGAAGAAGAATCCGGCCATCAAACAATGGACTCCTTTGTAATTTCAGCCGATGGTGCTCATGCACTTCATCCAAATTACAGTGAAAAGAATGATATTACTAACAAGCCTCTAATGAACAAGGGAATTACAATCAAGATAAGTGGCAATCGTTCCTATGCATCGGAAGTGGAGACCATTGCGGCTTTCCAGCAATTATGCGATAAAGCCGGTGTGAAATATCAGAAATTCGTAAACCACTCAGATCAACCGGGAGGAAAGACTCTGGGTCCGTTACTCAGCAAATATATGCCCGTTCATGTAGTAGATGTAGGAGTACCAATGCTGGCAATGCACTCAAGCAGGGAACTCATGGGTAAACAGGACTTCCTGGATTCTATTAAGATATTTAGGACATTTTTCCAGCTGGAAAAGTGAGTGACGGAGAATATGGTTTAAACGATCTATCCTCAATTTTAAATAATAAGTAAAATTGTTATCCCATTTGCATTCCAGGGTATTGGAAAGTGTAAGATAATATGAAGAAAACATCCCATGAAGTAGATCGCAAGTATGATAATAAACTGCTTGGTATATTTCATGAAATGATTTTCGTCTTTGGATTTACAGTGGGTTGTACTGAGAATCCATAAAAAGAGGGATTACTATTAGGATATGCGGTGGTTTTCACATTCAATGCGTTTTTTAAGAAACATGCTTTGAAGTATGTAAAAGATAAATCAAAATTATATATATCAGTTCCTTCCATATATGTATCATGGTGTGTATATCAACTGATGAGTTACTGGATAGTTTACAAGATTATAAATTGATAGATGTAAGGTCTATTGATGCTTATAATGGCTGGAAAGAAGCCGGCGAGGCAAGAGGAGGACATATAAAAGGTGCCAGGTCACTTCCTCACAAATGGTTACATTATATCGACTGGATAGAGATTGTTAGAAGCAAGGGTATTTTACTTAAAGATTCCCTGCTGATCTACGGCTATAATAAGGAAAAAACAGAGGAAGTAGCCAGGCAATTCGAAAGAGCCGGCTATCACGATGTTACAGTTTACGATTCATTTCTTGAATGGGCTGAAAAGGACCTTCCAATGGAGCATCTTGAAAAGTACCGGCAGCTGGTCTCGGCACGTTGGCTGAATCAGCTCATTAATACTGATAATGCTCCTGAATATGACAATGACAAATATGTCATATGCCATGCCCACTACATGAATCCTGAAGATTATGATAGAGGACATATTCCCGGAGCAATAGCACTTGATACTAATTCACTTGAATCAACTGAAGACTGGAATCGTCTCCCTCCTGAGGAACTAAAAGAAACCCTTGAAAAAGCAGGCATAACCCATGATACGACCGTGATTCTCTACGGAAGGTTCGCTTCACCAAGCAATGATGATCCTTTCCCGGGAAGCAGTGCCGGTCATCTGGGTGCAATTCGCTGTGCATTCATAATGCTCTATGCGGGTGTTAAGGATATTCGCATACTCAATGGAGGACTCCAGTCCTGGCTTGATTCAGGTTTTGAAGAAACAAGGGAATTCTTTGAAAACTCCAGATCATCATTTGGAATTGAAATACCCCAAAAAAATGAGATCATGGTCGATCTTGAAGAAGCAAAGCAGATACTTGCCGACTGTGACAAAAACCTTGTAAGCGTTAGAAGCTGGCCGGAATATATTGGGGAAGTGAGTGGTTACAATTACATTGAGAAAAAAGGAAGGATTCCAGGTTGTGTTTTCGGAGATTGTGGTACTGATGCTTACCACATGGAGAACTACAGGAACCTGGATCATACCATGCGTGAATACCAGGAAGTTTTTGAGAACTGGAAAAGAATGGGCATAACTCCAGACAAACGCAACGCATTCTACTGCGGAACTGGATGGAGAGGCAGTGAAGCATTCTTCAATGCATGGCTTATGGGCTGGGAGAAAGCAGCAGTCTATGATGGAGGATGGTTTGAATGGAGCAGCAACAACCTTCCTTTTGAAACTGGAGTACCTGAAAAATGATTATAGAAGATCATATACCGAAAGTCGGGGAAAGTTCAATTCAGGAAGAATTGCTTAATTGCCTGACATCCGAGCCTAAGATGCTTCCTTCAATGTATTTTTATGACAATTATGGGTCTGAGCTATTTGAAAAGATCACACAGCTTGAGGAGTACTATCAACCAAAGATCGAAATGCTACTGCTCAGGTCTACTGCCCGGAAACTCAAGGGTGAAATAAAGGACTGTGACCTTGTGGAGCTTGGTAGCGGAGATTGCTCTAAGATATCCGTGTTACTTGATGAAATTCCGGAAGAGATTCGTCAAAGTATAGTCTATTATCCTGTTGATATCTGCAAAGAAGCTATAGAAAGATCTGCCTGCAATCTTCAGGAAAAGTATCCGGAAATGGCAATACACGGGATAACTGCTGATTTCCTTGAGCATCTTGAAAATATCCCCGGAAAAAGAAGGAGGTTTTTCTGCTTCTTCGGAAGCACAATAGGTAACCTTAGCGAAGAAAAAGCATTTGAGTTTATGGAAAATCTTGGTGATATTATGAGCAGGGACGATAGGCTCCTTCTTGGAATAGATATGGTAAAAGATATTGATATCATTGAAAGAGCCTATAATGATAGCAAGGGAATCACTGCGGAATTCAATAAGAACATATTGAAAGTTACTAATTCTCATCTCGGGACTGATTTTGATCCTGAGGAGTTTGAACACGTTGCCTTTTTTAATGAGAATAATTCCAGGATTGAAATGCATCTGGAAGCTAAAAAGGATCTTGAAATTGATATTCCGTTCTTTTCAGAAAAAATCGTTTTCAAGAAAGGTGAAACGATACATACTGAAAACTCCCACAAGTACACTGCAGAGAGTATTAGCAGGCTGGCAGACGCAGCGGGACTTACTATGAAAAATACATTCACTGATGAGAAAGAATGGTTCTCTCTTGTTGAAATGGTGAAAGTATGACTTATTTTAGAAAAGACTTCCCGATTCTTGAAAAAGAAATATACGGAAGACGGCTGGTTTATCTTGATAATGCCGCTACAACCCAGAAACCAAAATCTGTAATTGATAAGATCTCTGATCTTTATAGGGATGATTATAGTAATATTCACAGGGGCGTCCATTACCTGAGTGAGGCTTCAAGTGAGAAATATGAAGCTGCAAGAAAAAAAGTAAGTGATTTCATAGGAGCCCGGAACCCAGATGAAGTAACATTCACTGCCGGAACCACAGATTCAATTAATCAGGTAGCACGTTCCCTTGAACCTTCATTAAAGGGAAATGAAGTCCTTGTAACAAGTGTAGAACATCATTCCAATATCGTACCTTGGCAAATGGCAGGGGCAAAGTTAAGAGCCATTCAAATGGATGAAGACTGTAATTTACTGCCGGAATCTATGGAGATCACAAAGGATACAAAACTAGTGGCAATTTCCCATGCATCAAATGTCCTGGGTTCTCTTAACGAGGTCAAGGAGATCACTAAGATTGCAAGTGAGCATGATGTTCCTGTATTGGTGGATGCTGCACAATCGGTACAGCACCTACCTCTCGATATAAAAGATATTAATTGTGATTTCCTGGCTTTTTCAGGCCACAAAATGTATGCTTCAACCGGTGTCGGGGTGCTTTATACAAGTAAAAGGTTCAGCGACATCATGCCTGCAAAAGGTGGTGGTGGCATGGTGGACAAGGTAACCCTTGAGAAAACAACATATGCAGAACCCCCTTTAAGATTTGAGGCAGGGACCCCTGATATTGCAGGGGCTATCAGTATTGGCGCGGCAATCGATTATATGAAGGGCATAGGCATGAAAAACATAAAAAAGCATGAACATGATATTTATTCCTACGCGAAGGAAAGGCTGCTGGAAAAGGATAACATAACTATTTATGGAAATACACCTCAAATGTGCGGAGCCATCTCATTCAATCTTAATGGAATTCATCAATATGATGCAGGAATGATACTTGACAAGATGGGGGTTGCTGTCAGGACAGGACACCATTGTGCCCAACCATTGATGAATAGCCTGGGTATTGAAGGAACAGTAAGAGCAAGCTTTGCATTGTACAACACAAAAGAAGATGTAGAGATGTTGATCGAAGGAATAGAAAAAGTAGAGATGATGTACAGGTGAAAGACGCTATTCAGGATGAAATAATCCAGGAATTTGCAGGTCTTGATTGGTTCGATAAATACGAGCTCCTAATAGAATCAGCCAGAAATATCGACTATATGGATAAAAAGTTCAGAACTGAAGAAAACTCGATCAGTGGTTGCCAATCCAAAGTATGGATCAGAAGTTATATTGATGATGGTAAGCTGGTCTTTGAACTGGACAGCGATGCCATGATCACAAAAGGAATAATGTCCCTTTTACTCAGGGTTTTTAACAACCGATATTCTGAAGATATCCTGAATACTGATCTGTATTTCATTGATGATATTGGGCTAAAATCAAACCTGTCACCTGCAAGATCAAATGGGTTACAGGCCATTATCAATAGAATCAGAGAAATTGGTGAAGAAGCAGTTCCTTGAATAAATGCTCCCAGCATCTTGCAATTTCCGACTTCCCGAATCTGTGATCGAGGAATTAGAGGGAGCAGACCTTGAAGAAAGGGTTGGGATGGCAAAGATGTTCCTGGCGAATAAGGATATTTGAGATTTTTCAATAGTTACAGAATAAGCAATTATCCTGAGCTATCAGGATACTTGCATTATTTTCTTAAATCTCTTATTTTTGATTTCAAACTCATTGCTAAGATAACTTTATTCCCTGACAGAAACAGATTTTACCCTTCACTCCATTAACCCCACAAAATCTAAATTATATTCTTCTAAAAAACTGAGGATTAACAAATGGACATTTCCGAGCTGATCAGGACAGTTTAAGAATCAAGAGGCTATGAAGGGCAGATAGTCCACATAGAGGACATAGCTCCAAAAGAGCCTCAATTCAGCCCAGTGGAGATGCATCCACTGATGCAGCATGCCCTAGGGCAGATGGGGATCGAACAGCTCTATTCGCATCAGGCAGAGACTGTTGAGAAAGCGATAACAGGGATTCAATTGAAATATCCTCATCCGGGATTCAATTGAAATATCCTCATCCCTCCCTGTTATACTGAAACAATTATTTTAAGTGCGGTTCAGGGCAGACATATAAGTTACATCATGGCACAATCTGTTAATTAAACTTTTATCGTGGCTTACAACAAGAACTCCCACGTTCAGCTCTTCAACGATACCTAAAATACTCTCCCATATTTGAGCCTGAGTTATAGCATCCACCATAGTTGTGATCTCATCAGCGATCAAAAATTTTGTTTTTGGCCCCAAAGCTCTTGCAAGGGCAAATCTTTGAAGCTCTCCTCCGGAAAGTTCGTTTGGCCATCTATTAAGCCATTTCTCTTTAATTCCAAAGGATTCCAGAATGTCCTGTGAAACATCATGACCTTCCTTTAAGATATCTTTCATTTTCCATTTTGGATTCACCGCTTTTTCTGGATGCTGGAAGATAAGCTGGACTGGATTATATCCACTTGATGGAATATTATTACCGTCTATACTTACATTTCCTCTGTGTTTTTTTTCATATCCTGCCAATATTTTGCACAGGGTTGATTTACCGCATCCGCTGTCTCCCACAAGGCCCAGTACTTCTCCGCTTCTAAGGGATATGTCCACATCCCGTAAAATCAAATTGCTCTCCTTGTAGCCGAAGCTGATATTCTCACCTTTAAGCTGCATTATTGCACCTCACCATTCCCCCGTTGAATATTTTCAGTTTGGGGGTACATTTGGAGCAATTCTCATTCCCTGTGGAGCACCTTTTATAGAAGAAGCATCCTTCAAGCACTTCATCCTGCATGGGATGGTGGCCTTTTATGGCATGGAACTTGTTTTGTGGCAGGGCATTCCATAATGCCCTTGTATACGGGTGCCTGAGTTTTTCTCCCTCACCTGCAAAGTCCCCGGATTTTGCAATTTCCAGGATGGTTCCGGCGTAGAAAATAGCAATCTTATCAGATATTTTCAATGCAGCTTCTATATCGTGGGTTATCAGGATGACTGCATATCCTTTCTTTGCCATGTTCTTGAAATAACTTAGTGTTTCATTCAGGTTTTTCTCATCCAGCCCCGGTGTGGGCTCATCTGCAATTACAATCTTAGACGATTCCATAACGGCAGTGGAAACCAAGACTCTTCGAGTCATTCCTCCAGAAAGTTCATGCGGGAACATCCCTTCGACCTCAGGTTTTAGGTCATATTTTTTAAAGATATCTCTCTGAAGATTCTTTCTGGACTCTGCATTTTTCCCATCGGTATTTCCTATGACCTGACTGGAAATTCTCATCAAGGGATCAAGGTATTTGGTTGACTGGGGAATAAGGACGATTTCTTTGCCTCGAAGTTCCTCCTTTTTCTTCCGATTCAGGTCGTAGCCATTGTATTCCATACCGCCACTAAGTTGTGCGTTTGATGGAAGAATTCCTAAAATAGCATGTGCCAGAAGACTTTTCCCTGAACCACTGGAACCAACGACCGCTAAGATTTCACCACTATAAGCTTCCATGCTCAAATTCGATATCACTTTTAATTCGGTTTGCCGCAGTCCAGAGGTATATTGGATAAAAGAAAGGGAAACATCTTTGACTTTTAGCAAAGCGTCAGATTTATCCTTTTTATCAGTAGTTACTTGAGATATATTTTTCATACTTCACCTCTTTTTATCATTTCAATCAATTTTCATCAACAATTATCTGTTTCTATTCGTGAGCTTTTTTCGGATCTAGCATTTTTCCAAGATTTTCCCCTATTAAGTCAAATACCAGGATCACGATCAGAAGTGATAATCCCGGGAAAAATGCAAGCCACCAGTATCCTGCTGAAAGGTATTTCATTGATTCTGACAGGATAATGCCGATTGCCGGTTCATGTGGAGAAAGTCCAAAGCCCAGAAAAGTTACTGATGCTTCATGCAGAATTGCATGGGGGAACATTACAATCGTTCCTAATACAAACTGAGGAAGCAGATGAGGAAAAATATGATTTTTAGCGATCCACCACTTTGATTTTCCAAATTTTTGCGATATATGGATGTATTCCTGGGTTTTTATCTGTTTGACTTCTGCCCTTACAACTCGTGTAAGACTTGTCCAATGCGATAATGCAACCCCTATGATAACTCCGGTAGCTCCTCCACCAAATCCTATTGAGATCAAAATAATCAATAGGAGATGTGGTATTGAAAGAAATAGATCTACCAGCCAGGATACAATTGAATCCTCTATTTTACCTATACTTGAAAGTAAACCTAAAAAAACACTGATTATAGTGCTGATCGAGGAAGCTAAAGCTCCAATTATTATACTTAAACCAAGTCCGCCAAGAGTTCGCACAAACATGTCTCTTCCCATCCAGTCTGTTCCAAAAGGATGTTCCAGAGAAGGTGCAAGGTTCTTTGATTCAAAGTCAGTTGACAGTGCATTCTCATCTATGAATGCACTGGAAACCACGATTGCAATCAATAACAATGACAGGCAACTAATCAGCATGATGGTTTTCTGTCGCAGGTTGATTCCTTTGAATAGTTCCCTGTTAGCATTTACAACAGCAGTAGTCATGGCCTCGTCTCCTGCTGTTTTATTCTGGGGTCAACGAATTCATAGATTATATCGGCTATCAGATTTCCTGAATAGACAAACAAAGTGCTGACAATGACTATTGCCAAAAGCAGGGGCACATCTGACCTTAAACCCGCTGCCACTGCAGCCTGACCAAGACCTGGATAAGAAAACACCTGCTCAACTAGTACAGCTCCTCCAAACAGTTCACTGAATCCTAAAAACTGCAATGTAATAGCCGGAAGTGCAACATTCCTGATTCCATGCCTTTTTACCAGATCAAATCCTGTTTCTCCTCTTGCCTTTGCAAATAGAACATAATCACTTGACATAACCTCAATTAATTTTTCACGAGTGAACATTGCGATAGAGGCAACTCCAAGCAGACTAAGGGTTATTGTTGGAAGTATCAAATGATGGATGCGGTCAAAAAAAGTCACATCCCCACTTGCAACACCTATAGGCACACTTAGACCTACCGGGAACCATCCTAAGTTTACCGAAAATATCAATAAGAAGATCAATGCCAACCAGAAAGTTGGAGCGGCAAGCAGAATGTAGCAGTATGTCTTTATTACCTTATCAATAAAAGTTCCGTGTTTCATCCCGGCTACAATGCCTAAAACAAATCCCAGAATTCCTGATAGCACCCATGAAGAAGCCATGAGCAATAGAGAAGATGCAAATCGTTCTTTAATTATATCTGTCACAGGCATCCTGTATATCAGTGAGGTGCCAAAATCCCCTTCAAGAGCACTACCCGCCCAATTTAGAAATTTTTCATGTGCAGGAGTATTAACTCCCCAGTATTCTTCCATCTTTGCTTTTTGTTCTGGTTGTATACTCATTTCCCCAATATATGCCCTGACAGGATCTATTGGGGATTGCTCCACTATCCAGAAACTGGCAACGCAAACAAATATTAAAAGAACAATTAATTTGAGGGTCTTTTTCCCCATAAAAATGCCTAATTTCTCATATTTCACTCTCTTTGACCTCCAATTTCCATTCTGGTAAAGTTGTGGCTCGGGATATTTTCAAAAGCTTTGTTTATGGTTAAAAAAAGTTGAACTGAGAGATTCCCCCTCAGTTAATCAAACCACGGATCTAGTTCCCTTTGAGCTCCCATTCCAGAATATTTCCGAATATATCAGCACCGTGTGGCTGTATCTTTGGTGTACCTATGTCTATTTTCTCATCCATGATGTACAGGTAGTCAACGGTTGCCATCCACATCCATGTTGCATCGCCTTTAGAAGAGAAACCTGTATCTCCGTCCCATGCTGCAAGCTGCCAATCCTTGTTTGCAGCATTCTGATCTGGATTTGTTATTGCAGCCCTTAAATGGGAGTCCACGGTCGGATTGCTGTACTTTATTATGTTGTTGTAGCTTGAGGGATCATAGCTCTTGCTGTAGTATTTCAGGTACAGGTCGGTCGGATCGAGTGAACCGTAACCGAAGACAACCGGAGTTGAAAGGGCAAGGGTATCGATCTTATCCCAACTTGCACCTTCGGGTATTATGTTGATACCGATCTTTTTGGATTCTTCGGAAATTGAAACTGCCAGAGCTTGTCTTTCCTGTGCACTAGCAGCGTATAAAAGAGTAAATTCAGCTTTTACTTCGTTCTTTTCAACAATACCGTCTCCATCAGTGTCTTTCCAGCCGGCGTCATTTAATATTTTCTTAGCCTCATCAATGTTTCCATCTTCAAAAATTGCATCTTTGTTTCCCCATGGTAGTTTGTCCACACCGGTGAACTCTTCCTCGCCCTGGCCGTTCAGTGCGGCATCGACCAACTTTTGCCTGTCGATTCCTATGTTCAGTGCTTTTCTGATTGCAATGTCAGAGGTCACATCGTTCCCAATCGGATATCCATCCTCGGATTTTTCACCTGTCTCGGGCTGAATCGGGAAACTGATTCCACGGGCATCAATTGAATCTAGGGATACTACCTTCATTCCGTCAACTTTCTGGCTTGCATAGGAAGATGGAATTTCAGCCAGATCGATCTGGCCTGATTTCGCAGCGGCAAAAGCAGTATCTGCTTCCATGAATACAATGGTTAGTTTCTTGAAGTAAGGTTCATCTCCATAATAATCAGGATTTGCTTCCAGAATTACCTGTTGTCCTTTATCCCACTGTACAAATTCATAAGGCCCTGATCCTATTGGACTCTGGCCGTAGTCTTCATTGTATGCATGTTCAGGGACAATTCCTATAACTGCCAGTTTATTGATAAATGTGGCCTGATTGTCATTCAATTCAAATTTAATGGTATCATCATCAATGGTTGTAGCTTTTTCCAGCATGGAAAGGTCCACACTGCCCCCAGCATTTGCTGCAGTATTGAATGTGAAGGCTACATCCTCTGCTGTCAGTGATTCTCCGTCATGGAACTTGACATCGTTCCTTATCGTAACAGTCCATGTATATCCATCTTCACTAGCTGAGTGTTCGGTAGCAAGATCGCCAACAAAGGCAGCATTATTATTTCTATTAAAAAGAGTACTCTGGATTAAAGGTTCATGGTTGTAACCCCATCCTGTAATAGGGTTAAATCCAGATTCAGGTTCTCCTCCATGGGTTCCAACTGCTGCAATTAACTCATCCGTTCTTATTTCTTCAGTACCTGATGCTTCTGTTTTACTGTCCGCACATCCAGAAACCATAACTGCCACTACTAGTAGCATTCCTATCAATAACATACTCAATGATTTTTTCATCACAAATACTCCTGTATAAATTTTGAAATATCAACTATTCTGCATTATTCCCCGATTTAGCTTGATACTAAAATTTGGATATTAGGGGGAAATTTAGTATTACTAATTTTATTATTAATTAGAGTTATTAAACGTTTAATACAAATATAATCACTGTATTTAATACTTTCGTTATAATTCGTAACACTAAATTGTGCAAACTCTACTTTTTAACATTCAACCAATACGCATAAAAAACAAAAATTGGCCATCTAAAAATATATAAATCAACATCTTTAGGCGGTACCCAGCAAAAAAGAATGTGTCTGAGCTATATTTAAAAATGTTATTGATATGTGTTACAGGCTAATATTAAAGAAACTTTATAGATTTATTTATAGTTAATTTTGTATTAACAACCAGATGAGTAACTATCACTATCTTTTTATCCAATGTTGTTATTTTTATACTTATTTCGGGGTTTGATATAAAAATGTCAACTGTAACTATTACAAAAATTAATGCTATATCATTGGGAAAATTAGTTGCAATTATCTCTGCAGTTATAGGTTTCATTTTCGGAGTGATTATGCTATTGTTCATGATTTCCCAAGCAATTGGACCTATTGAAATAATGGTCATAGTTAAAATAATTATTATACCTATGATAATACCTGTGATGAATATTATTATTGGTTTTATAACAGGTGTGATCATTGCACTGGTTTTCAACTTCATGAGTAGATATACTGGCGGGCTGAAACTTGAAATTGAAGAGGTTGCAATATAAAATTGGATAGATCAAGAAATCAATGAAAGGATAACTCGCATGACAACTGCAACTATTACAAAAATCAATCCCATATCATTAGGAAAAAATGTAGCGATTATCTTTGGGATAATGAGTTTCTTATTTGGAATGTTTTGGAGCGTTTTCCTACCACTATTAATTAAGGTGCTTGCACCAGTATTAGAAGCAAATCATGGATACGCAATAGCAATAATTTATGGAGAAAGCGAAATCCAGACGACACTAATAACTTTGCTAAAAATGTCACTAATCTCTGGTGTCATTGGTCTTATTTTAGGCGTTATAGTTGCAGTAATATACAATTTCATTTGCGTGCATACTAGTGGTGTGGAGCTGGAATTTAAACAAGGATGAATAGTATACTTGAAACTGGCGAATCTACACTTGCATCGCTTTGTGTGCAATGTAATGAATGTCTGGAAAATTCCCACAGCATCTTGATATCTCCACTCTGTTATACTTTGTGGTCGAGGACTTTGAGGGACCCGGACTTGAGGAATGGATTAGGATGGCGAAAATGTTCCTGAAGAATAAGGATATTTGATTATTAGGTTTTTTTAGAATATACAACCATAAATTTGAAGATATGGAAGGAATGCTACGGCTAATGTTGCATCAACAAACATAAAATACTTATTTGGCAAAATATAACCATCCCCTTTTGTATTTTCTGCAACAAGTAATACCCAGAGGATTAATTATTTTTAAATTGTTATGTAAAATTTAAATCTAAGTATGTTTTCTACAGAGCCTCAATTTTGATATATTTCAAGCACTCGTCATAATTCTCTTTTTCAATTACATTTTTTAATCTTTTGTACGTTATATTTCTACATATATTATTCTCATTGTTATTGACAAGAATAAATAATCTATCACCTTGATCTTCTCTATTTAAGTCCATTACAGCATGTCCTGTTGTACCAGAGCCAGCAAAAAAATCGAGCACTATTGAATTAGGCCTTGAAGAAGCTCTAATCAATTCTTTAATCAATGACATCGGTTTAGGTGTTTGGAAACAGTATCTATCACCAAGTATTTCACCCAGCTCATCTTTTGCAGATGAGGTCGTACCTAACCCTTTCAATATGGTTTCCATATCTGATAGCTTGCCTACTCTTTTACCATCAGTTGCTTGAGGAAGCATAATTTTGTTAAAATTGGTACTCTTTTTATTTTTGAAGCAGACAAAAATATATTCATGAGCAATTTTGATGTTCTTAAAAGACTTATCAACACGATTTTCGTCAAAATATGGATCAATTTTGGGCCATATAAGAACGTCTACATTGTTTTCCCCAAATATTTGATGGCATAATAGAAGAAGCGTTCCAGTCTCATGTTCATCTATATTAATAAATAGAGTACCTTCATTAGACAATAAATCATAGGCATATTTCAATCTCTTTTTCATGAAACTAAGCCATTTACTATGGTAATACGAGTCTTCATCGCTAGAATAACCATGATCACTGTAATTTAGCCAATCCATGCCAGTGTTATATGGCGGATCAATACAAATCACATCAATTTTGTGATTATAGGGTTTTTTGAGGATACTAAGAGCCTCTAGATTTTCACCTTCAATCAACAAGTTCATGCGACTACCATTTTCAATAAAAAGATTCTTATCTTCAATCAGTCCTAATATTTCATTTCCAGCTTGATTCTCAGTACATTCTTCAAAAACAAGTCCATATTTCTCTTTTTGAATTTCGTTTTTTATTTGACATACTATCTGTAAATAATATTCAGGAACAGAACTGTTTTCTAAATATGTTTCCAACTCGGAGATCTTCGAAACAAGATCATTTTTCCTATTTTTTGTAATATTACTCATAAAAATCTCCTTATAAGTGAGATATTATTCTTAAAAATATCTTATTGTTTCCTCACAATCTCTGCGGGACAGTTAAGGAAAGTGTGCTTTTCTGTCGTAGTTTGTTTGGGCAGGATGAGCTCTTTAAGATATTTACAATTCACAAATGCCCATTCACCAAGGCTTACCATATTTTCTGGAATAGAAACATTAGCTAGACTCGAGCAATTTGCAAATGCTGATCTCTCAATACTTGTTACACTATCGGGTAGAATCACATTCATAATGTAACTGCAGCCAAAAAAAGCGCTCCTACCAATCTTTTTAACACCACCAGGAACCACAAACATCTTCCGAGGGTTTGTTTTTGAATAAAATATTAGCTCCGTTTTATCCTTATTGTAAAGTGCATCATTCTCATATACATATTCTGGACTATGATTTATTAAGGAAGTAAGAGAAGAATTCGTGAAAGGGTTATATCCGATTATCTTCACACTTTGAGGAATACCAATTGTCTTAATTGTCTGACAATTGTAGAATGAATGCCTGCCAATAATGACAACCCCTTCAGGGATAACAAGATCACTTGTTCCACTTCCATGTTCAAAATAGAACAGCGTTGTCATGGTTTTATTATAAAGTGCCCCATCCTTAAAAATGAAATGAGGGCTATTGTTCTCTATATGTAACTTAGGCAAATTTGAAAATGGATTATTTTCAATGATTTTGACACTTGGGGGAATTACTATTTTTCTAAGATTAAAGCAGTTGTAAAATGCATGCTTACTAATGGATATCACACCATCAGGAATCTCAAACACATCTGATTCACGATTTATAGCACAATAGATTAATCGTGTAAGATCTCTATCATATAATGCTCCATCCTTTAAGGCAAAATGAGAGCTTTTATTAATGAGATTCAAATTAGGACAGTTTGCAAAAGGATTGTCGCCCATAACCGTAACACTTTCAGGAATAATAAGTTCTACAAGATTTTCACAATTATAGAAAGTGTCTCCTCCTAGATTTGAGACTGTATTTGGAATCGTTATCTTCACTATATTGTTACAATTCCAAAACACACTGTTCTTAAGTTTCTCCACACCTTCTGGTATCCTCACATATCGATTGCTCCCATTATACTTTGTTAGGGTGGCATCAAGTATTTTAAAATCATGTACAGACCTAATACTTCGCTTTTTCACAGCATCTTGATATCTATATGCATCAAATTTAGGGGAAAAAGCATAACTTTCATCTTCGAAAAGTCCGGCAAGATACATTTCTTTGTTAATTGAAGTAAAACCCCGGGGAAATACCAAATATTTGCATTCAATAGTTCCTGCCTTTAAGCGAGAAGTATATGCACAGAAATACTTAGTATCGCGGTTCTTTTCAAAAAAAGACATTATAATAGAAGGATTATTTTTAATCTTGGAAAGCTCAGCTTCATATTGTTCTTCCCATTCCAAGCACCTGACAGCTATGAACACCGTATTTGGATTTTTTACAATAGCAAAGTCATACGTTGAATCTTTGCCTAGATGTATGTATTCAGGCTTGTAACCTTTTCTAAGAAACCTGTCTATTGCCTCAAGGATAATAAAATTTCTTTGCGAGAACTTCAAAAACCTGTTAGTAGCAACATGTATTAGGTGTCCATAATCAAAGGTCTCATTAACAACATCAAGAGAAATACTTTGAGAATCGGAATATTTTTTTAAATAAATATCATTTGTTTCTTCACTGAAACCCAATTTCCAAAAATAGTTGATAGCATTAAGGATGATGCTCATTTTTGTTCTCCAAATCAAACTGTTTATTTTCAACCAAGTGCCAAACCATTTTATCTACAACATCTTCAGGACTTAGATTAGTTGTATCAATCGAAACATAGTCCATATCATATTTCTGAAGAAATGTCTCCATTTTCTCTTTAGCTATTGGATATAATTCAGCTTTTACTATGTCGGGATCATCTAAATCTCTATTTTTTATTCTCCTGGCACCTTCCCCTGAAGAAACATCTAGAAGAAAAGTAAAATCAGGTTTACCTACCAAATTAATCATGCATTCAAAAATGTTTTCGGTTTCTTTTGAACCACACCAATAATAATTTGAAGCAAAATGACGGTCTGTGATAATGTTCTCATTCTTGAATCGGTGATAAAGAAAAATATTTCCCAATCCATAGAACCATGCTCTTAGAGCATCATTATCAACTTGTTGATTGATGTAGTCCCTGACTCTTATGTAATTAGTCAAACTATCATCTACGTCCAACATATAATGTAATGGTTTCTCAATAATCTTGAAGTTTAACCTGTCGGCCAGGATTGTAGCTGCAGTTGTTTTTCCAACACCATCCATTCCTTCAATCGCGATGTGCAAATTTCTAACCTCCAGAATTACATTACAAATTAGGTTTTCTAAAAGCAACTTCTGCTTTCTTTCCTGCTGTGAAAAACTCAAGTTCTTCTAGATATCCAGAGACTCTGCGAATTCTTAACACATCTTTGCTGCCACAAGAGAAACAATCATCAAAAGTACCAACATTGCCACAGTTACAACATTTATCCAATGGGAAGTTAATACCCAAGTAATTCACCTCATTGTCAATCCCCACCTGAATAATTTCAGAAATTGCCTCAGTATTGTTTAAAGGTGCAGAAGAAAATTCAACATAGGATATACAACCACCATTGGCATATCTGTGGAAAGGTCCTTCAATAGCAATTTTCTCAATTGGATGCAAACCAGAATCGACATTTACATGGAATGAATTTGTATAAAAATCCTTATCAATAAAATCGTGAGAGAAATACTGTTTATCAATTTCAGGGAACCTACCTGATATGAACTCTCCAGAAGAGCCAAGAAGATTAAAGTTTAAATTATGCTCAAACTTGAATCTGTCTACCACCTCGCGCATGTACCTCACGAGATCAAGAGCATCAGAATAGTTTTCCTCCGAATCATAATATCGCTCTCCAGACATAATTTCTAAAGCCTCTGAAAGACCTATAAAACCAATTGATAAAGTCCCATTCTTAAATATCTCTTCAAGAGATTCGACGGTTTCAAAATTATTAATCCAGAGATTGTACTTATGGTTACACGGAAAATCGCTAGACTCAAGCTTGCATAGTTGATGATATCTATCTATAAGTATCTCTTTGACTGAAATTGCAATATCTGTCCATTTCCCTTTGAATATGTCTAATTTTTCATGGCCACTCTTGTCAGGATAGTCACAATCTATTTCCAAAGCAATTCTAGGAAGATTAATAGAGATATAAGCCACATTACCACGTCCAGTAGAGCAAGGCTCACCAAACAGGTTATCAGCAACTTTTGTCCGACAACCCATTATAGCCACCTTCTTTGGGTCGTATTTTTCATTTGTTTTAGAATCAAATAGTAGATAGGTGGGAATCATTTTTTTGCATGTGGACTCCAGAGCAAGACAAAAAAGGTCATAGTTTTTGTCACATTCGTTGTAGTTTATTCCTTTTTTCACCTTGAAGATAATATTGGGTTTTAGAATTTCAGGAGAGGAATTTTTGAAGTATTCAATAACCCATTTTGTGGTTGAGCGACCTATTTTTTTTGTAGATAAGCCTAAATTTAACGAAACATAATAGGTAACCTGACCACACCTCTCTCGTGCGTTGTTGAGCCAGTCAATAAAAGATTCTATAGAATCCTTTAAAATTCCAAGATTCTCCGCACTTTCATCAATATCTAATCTGTCGACCAAAACAGCAATGTCCTCATCAAAGTTTGGAAAACCCATACCTCCAGATTGCTCATTACCCAATTTAACGATTAAATCCCTAAAGTGATTAAATATCTCAGTTATTTTTCTGTGATTAGAAAATGTCATAAGTCTTTCATAAGGAAAACCTTGCAATACATCCATCTGAAGACAATTATAGGTCTGGCCATATGCTTCAAGATCATGAATGTGTATTTTTCCTTCCCTATGTAAAAGAGAATGCTTTTCGTCTAGCTGATCCAGATGATTTTTCTTAACAGCTTCGGTCCCTGCTCTATAAACATAACCCACATAGGTTTTTCTTTGAGCAGCATTATCATACTGAATACCCTTAACACCCTTCATATTTCAATCTCCCGATATGGATAAACTGTTGATTATCAGAACCAACATAACTAATAGTAGTACAACTTTTGATATTTTCGTATTTGCCGACCTTTATATACTCAAGTTTGTACAATAGTGCATGCGGAACACTTTCAAGCTCGTATCCTGTATACAAAACAATATTGAAATCATCCAAGAACTTAATCAGTTCCAATAATGCTGGAATTTGTAAAAGCGGCTCCCCCCCAGATATCGTAAGTTTCTTATTTTTTGATTTGACCCTGATGTCAGCAGCTAAATCACTAACATCAATCCAAATTCCTGCATCAATCTCCCATGTATTAGGATTATGACACGAATCACATCTGTGTTTACATCCTTGGACAAATAGGACAGTACGTATGCCGGGACCATCAACAATTGATCCCCTATAATCTATTGAATTAATTCTTATTTTCATTGTGATCTGGAAATAGATATATAAATATTTAGGGCAAATCGAAATCGTGTGGATTTAGATTGACGCGGTTGTATAAATATATTTCTAAAATACATATAATGTCGATTCTTTTAAGTAATATCATAATTTAAAAAATATCACCATTTTTCCTTTTAACCTCCCTAGATTCAGCAGAAGTTTAACTCAAAATAAAGACCCTCGATTTTTCAATATCCTGATACATCTCAACCTTGTTGGCTTCCTTACCGATATACACACATCCAGTATCTTTAAGTGCCTCCTTTGCAGAACTCCAATATCCCCTTCAAACTTTGCTTCAGGATAATCTATAACAGAAACTGATTTTAACCCTCCACACCCATTACATCCAAAAGAGGATACTTAAAAATGGACGTTTCCAATCTTATCAAGACAATTACATCAGTCAGGGGCTACGAGGGGCAGGTTGTACATGTTGAGGACATAGCTCCAAAAGAGCCTCAATTCAGCCCAGTGGAGATGAATCCACTAATCAAACATGCTCTTGGTAAAATGGGAATCGAACAGCTCTATTCGCATCAGGCAGAGGCTGTTGAAAAAGCGAGAGATGGGGAGAACATTGTACTGTCCACAAGTACCGCCAGTGGTAAGACCATGTGCTATATGCTTCCTATTTTTGAAAAGATGCTGGAAGATCCTTTTGCAACTGCTCTCTATATCTCGCCACTGAATGCTCTTGTCAATGACCAGTTGCAGACTTTTTTAGATTTCAGTGAACACATGTTCCTGAAGGTGAAGATAGACAGGTTCACAGGTTCTATGAGCAAGGCTGAGAAGGATGCTGTTAAATACGGGAACACAAGAGTGATCTTCACCAATCCTGAAATGCTTCACATGAGCTTTTTGCAGTGGAAACAGCAGTGGCAAACATTTCTTTCAAATCTTAAGATCATAGTATTGGATGAGAGCCATAGTTACAGTGGAGTAATGGGCAGCCACATGGCAAACCTGCTTAGAAGGCTTAATCGTATCTGTGATCATTACGGTGCAAAACCACAGTACATCTGCTGCACCGCAACCATAGGAAATCCTGTGGAACACACTTCTGCACTTATTGGGCGTGATGTTAGTCTTATTGACAGAGACAGTTCCGGTCAAGGTGCTCAAAAATTCCTGTTCTGGAATCCACCACTTTACGTTAATAAAAGGAATTTCACTCTACGCAAATCCAGTTTCAGGGAAACGGTGAACCTGTTCAGTATATTTGTACATAACGATTTCCAGACTATAGTGTTTGCACGCTCCCGTCAGAAAGTAGAGAGAATGTACGTTCAGGCACAGGAAATACTAGCTAATCGTGGTGCAGGAAAGCATATAAGTCCATACAGGGGAGGATATCATGGAACTGAGCGTGAGAATATCGAAAAAGGACTCTCTACCGGTGAAATCAACGGCGTTATATCCACCAATGCCCTGGAATTGGGAATAGACATCGGTGGACTGGATGCCTGTATACTGGACGGTTTCCCGGGCACCATCATGAGTGCAAGGCAGCAGGCAGGCCGTGCAGGACGTGGAACTCAGGAAAGTATCGTGGTTCTTGTGGCAGACTCCAATGCTCTGGACCAGTATTACATGCGAAATCCAAAGGATTTCTTCAGGAGAAATTGTGAAGAGGCGGTCATCAACGTTTCAAACCGTTACATTCAGGCAACCCATCTCCTTTGCGCTGCAAGAGAAATACCTTTGAAAACTGAGGATGAGAAATATTTTGGCAGTGAATATCATGCCATTGTTGAAGTACTTGAGGAAGAAGGTCTACTGGAAGGACTTATTGAAAAACGCTCACTTGACAATAAGGCACATATGCAGGTTTCCATTCGAAATATCGAGAACGATGCATATATCATAATCGACAAAATCAGCAGAAAGCCTTTGGAAAAGGATATTGGTAAACTTCGAGCTTACAGGGAAGCCTTTGAAGGTGCCGTATACATCAACAAGGGCACTCCATATTGTGTTACAAAACAAGACCATGACAAAAAAGAGATACATGTGGAAATAGCCCGTGATGGATATTATACCAGATCTCTGTTTTCCTCTGAGATCTTTATTCGGGACAGCGTTGAGAGTAAAGAACTGCCAACATATCCCGACGTAAAAGTCGGTTTTGGTGATGTTGATGTAACCCAGCAGGTCACCGGCTACAAAAAGATACAGCAGCGTAGTGATGCTGATCTTGGCCAGTATTCCCTTGACATGCCGGAATTCTCTCTGGAGACAGAAGCCCTATGGCTGGAGCTACCTTCCAATTTGTATGAAGTGGTAACTGCACATGAGCGTG